>CAJTZS010000051.1 GCA_910584055.1 uncultured Muribaculaceae bacterium
ATTGAATATCAATAATTTCAAAGAACTCTTATGATTTTTCAGTGGACACTAATGAAACGGAATAAGTAACCAACGCCATATCAGCAACGGAGGCGGTGAAGCGTGATGCTCTATCGCCTTCAATTTACCCAAAATTTCGGCCGCCACAGGCGGCGTTGAGGTCACTTTGACGAATAGTGTATAAAGAATACCACCCAATAATCTTTCCAGTTTAGATAAAAACAAATGGCATGATATTTGCTATGATAAAAACTGGAAAAATTTATGAATATGAAACCAAAATACTACTTTGACGAAGCCGGATATACTGGCTCAGACCTTACTAATGCAGAACAGCCATATTTTAGTCTTGGGTCTGCAAAATTTACAGACGATGAAATTCTTCAAATCAAAAATGACCTATCATTGAATGACAAAAACGAACTACATTTCAAGCAGCTATACAAATCACCTGCGGGACAACGGCGCATTCTTTCGTTGCTTTCAAATCCTCTGATTGACAAAAAACATATAAAGATAGGTATAGCTGAAAAACGGTATTGTATTTACGCGCAGATTGTAGATGTTCTGGTAGAAACAATGGCTCATTCTATTGGAGAAAATATTTATGCCAATAGAAGTGCATTGATCATGGCAAACCTTCTTTATACGTTTGCTGTAAATCATTCAAACCAAACTTTGGTGCAAACCTTTGAAAAGGCTTTTGTGGATATGATAAGGAAACAAAACAATCAATCCATAACAGATTTTTATCAAAAAGCTGATGATATTTACAATAGTAGTGATACATCCAATGAATTTAGGGAAATGCTTGAAATCGTTATGGCAAGCAGATTCACTGCTAAAGAGGCTTTCACTGATGATAAGTTTTATCTTGACAATACTCTGACAGTGTTTGTCAGTCTTGTATTTGCGTGGTATAAACAAACCGCGACACGTTTGGACATCAAGTTTGATGAATCGAAGCCTATAGCTACAAAGGATGAGTTTATCAGACAACTGATGAAATATAGAGAGGATTCAATTACAATTGGACCCAAAGGAATGGAACATCAATATCCCCTGCCAATAGATCAATTGGAATTAGTGGATTCTTCGGAATATATCGGTGTGCAGATTGCGGACATAATCGCAAGCTCGATTAATTTCATATTGACCAATAATAACCCGAGATATGATAAATTCCGTAAAAAGCTAATGACCATACCCGTCTTACAAGAAACTGAGGTGACATTGACACCGTCTTCTGCTGATTTCCTACGAGATGCAATGGATAATCCTTATGACGAAGCTCCGGTTGATAAATTGGTTTCGTTTATTGAGGAGGATAATGGCAATAAAGTGTAAGACTTGCAATAAACACAATACCATATTATAAGCAGTTGAATGTCTCAAAAATTATTTGATTCAAATATTACCTAAAGCCAATGGCTCTTTCCGTAAAATATCTGGAAGCCCGATATTCCGTAATCCAAGGGGTATGCCCAGGTCTTCGGATATGGAGAGACAATGCCCGGTGTGCGTGGATGTGCAAGGGCGGAGGTGTGTGCAAATTGTGTGCAAGGAATTCGGTCTAAAAGAAATCAAGCGGTTAGACTTGTATCTAACCGCTTGATTTTCAATTGTTTAAGAGGTGGTTCCACTTGGAGTTGTAATATTGAATCGTAATGAATTTCAATGAATATCACAGTCAAATGAATCTGTTTTATAAATTATTGAATAACAATAATATAATCAAGGTTATAAACATCGGCAGTTGACATGTGAATATCAAGGGAGCGCAAGTAAAATCAGAAGATGTGGACAAAACGTGGACAGAAATTTTGTAGCGTGGACAAATTTTTGTAATTTTGTACCATAACATTAAACCTCTCTCAATATGGCTACAATCACAAGGTCTCTCTCCTCTAAAGTCAACGGCAACGGCGAATCGGAAATTATGCTCCGCTTGTCGGTCTCGCGCGAATTGCGGCTCAGGCTTAAGAGCGGGATATTCGTTGAGGCATCCCGATTTCGTGATGGCAAGTTCATAATGCCTCGTGCTGACAGAAAAACACTCTCCGAATTACAAACAATAAGTGATAGTCTCGGTTCATTGGAGAGCCGGTTGATTTCCCTATGTGTGAATACTCCTCCAAATCTTCTTACAAAAGAGTTTTTTGAGGATGCTGTCATGCGTCACAATCATCCGGAATTGTTCGAGTCTGTTCCTGTAAGCAGAAACTTTTTCTCTACATTCAATGAATACCTCGACACAACTCAAGACGGTACGAAACTTTCAAGCCATTACCGCGTTTTGGCCCGATTGCTTGAACGGTTTGAGAAATATAGGCAGAAGATAACACATCAGCCATTTACATTGAGGCTTGAAGATTTCACCGGCGAAATGGTAGATTCATTCAAACAATTCGTTATCGATGAACCGAAAATTTACGAGAGATTTCCTTCTTTATATAAGGAGGTTTCCGAAGTAGTAAAATCTAAGCGCAAGCCTCGCAAACCGGAACAGAGGGGGCATAATGCAGTAATCGCCATAATGAAACGCCTCCGGGCTTTCTTTAATTGGTGTGTCAAGCGCGGTTACATCGACCGCACTCCATTTGCGACATGCACAAGCATTGGGGCTGAAAAATACGGTACACCGTACTACATCACCATTGAAGAACGGGATAAGATAGCCGACCACGATTTTTCATTCAAACCGTCACTTGAAATACAGAGAGATATTTTTATTTTTCAATGCCTTATCGGATGCAGGGTGTCGGACTTGATGGAAATGACACCCGACAACATAATAGACGGAGCCATTGAGTATTTGCCCAACAAGACAAAGAATGAGCGCCCGGAAGTGGTGAGGGTGCCTCTCAATTCTCGCGCCAAAGCACTTGTGGATAAATACAAGGGCAAAGTTATCGACGGGCGGTTGTTCCCGTTCATCAGCACACAGAAATATAACGACGCAATCAAAAGCATATTTACTCTTTGCGGCATAACCCGTATGGTGACAGTCCTGAACCCAAAGACCGGTGAGGAGGAACGCAAACCTCTGAACAAGATTGCAAGCAGCCACATGGCACGGCGCACATTCGTTGGCAATCTTTACAAGAAAGTCAAAGATCCCAGCCTTGTGGGTGCATTGTCCGGGCATAAGGAGGGCAGTAAGGCTTTCGCTCGATACCGGGATATTGATGAGGACATCAAAAAAGAGCTTGTAAATCTGCTCGATTAAAAAATCACTTGGCTACCAAGCTGATTATGTGAGAAATTTGTTGTACCTTTGTAATTGAATCAGAAAAAGGAGATAAAAACTATGGCAATGACAATTAAAACATCCCCCGAACTTTGGGGCGAAGATGCAAGAATCTTCACCGAGGAAGCGGAGCGCAATGGCAAATTGCCTACGCCAAAACTCTCGGAATCACAGCGTAAGGTGCTTTCCACTATGTTGGAGAGTGCCAAGAACATCATATTTCCTCCACGGAAAAACTGACAATGGCTGAATTTATTTTCGTAGAAAACACCTTTATGGTGCCTTATACCAAGGAGGTCGCAGATTACTGTGACCCCTTTTCTTGTGGGGATGATGACCTTGATGATTTTTTCAGCCATGATGTGTTTCTCTATGAGGAAGAACTGCTCGGTAAGACATACTGCTGGATAAACAAGGCAAATCAATGCGAGATAGTAGCTATTGCCACACTGTCATATGATGGTATCAAGACATATACACTTGATAATCCTTCCAAAAACGCTTTCCAACGGAAGATACCACAGCAAAAAAGGCATCGGAGTTATCCGGCTGTGTTGATTGGTCGCCTCGGTGTCAATATAAATTTTCAAGGCAAAGGGCTGAATATTGGCACACAGTTGATGGATGCCCTCAAATATTGGTTTGTAGATGAAAACAATAAGGCAGCTTGCCGTTATATGCTCGTCGATGCCTATAACACTGAATCAACCCTGCATTACTATCTGAAAAACGGATTCAAGCCTTTATATAAAACAGAACAGGGAGAGAAAGATGCGTTTGGCATATCAGCAGATGAGGCTTTGAAAAGCCGTATTTTCTTCTTTGATTTGAAATTGATAACAGCATAAAATTCCCTGCATTTTCTGCATTATCCGCATTTTGGAAGATAGAATAGGGTGATATTACGCCATAATTTCATAACTTTGCAGTCGAAATGCGTAGTTTGCTATACATAGTAATTTTGCAACTGAAAAGTGTACCTTATATGAAGAAGATATTTTCACTCATCTTTTTATTTTCAGCTTTAATGCTGAACGCACGGGATATTGTCCCTTTTGAGGTTGATTCAAAAAATAATCTGCCTACGGTAGAGATATATGTCAATAATGACCCCGTGCCGTTCAATTTTATTCTTGACACTGGTTGCTCGGTTGTTATGGCAAATTCCAATAATGACCGACTTATAAAATTGTTGAATCTTTGTGAAACTGATACTGCTGATTATGCACATTCTTCAGCAGTTATTAGAAAAACCGCGTTTGACAACACGCTAATGCTTGGGTCATTAGTAGTAGATTCAATTCAAATATTCGCAGACAATGACCCGTCAACTGATTATGATGGTATTATTGGACAACGCCTATTAGAACGCTTCTCGAAAGTCGGTATATTCCCGGATTCTAAGGTTATCATATTCTGTGAACAGGGAGAACCACTTAAAATTGCTGATGGTGTTGAACAACGGCTTGTGAAAAGCGCAGGTGTATATGGTACTGAGCTTTCTATCAAAGCTGATTCTTGCGAGGTCAGCGGTCTATTTATGATTGACACGGGGTTTACTGGTACTCTCTGCGTCAATTCGGATTTTAGTGAAAATCACAAACTACCCACAAAACTCAAAAAGTTTGGAGGAGAATCATCTACTGATGGCTCGGGGATAAAAAACAATTCAGTTATGGTAACTGCTCCACGTATTAAGTTTGCCGATGAATCTATGCCGCTGCTTCCTATACTTTTGGAAGAAAACTCATACCCGGCAGAATGGCGCGATACATTTAACGGATTGATAGGCTATGATTTACTCAAACGCTTCCGTATGATTTGGGATTATGAAAATATGACGCTCATATTCGCGCCGGGATTTAACTATTTCTCCCCTCTAACCTCAATAAAGCAACAATAATTATAATGGCGATGCGACACCATTTCTGCTTCACCATAAAAATATCCTTCGGAAATAGTACAATTATATGAATACAGACAGACAACCCCGGCTGCGATTGTCGGGGTTGTCTGTCTCATAGTGCAGGAGGCTATTCGTAGCCTTCGGGCAGAGGAGGCTTTGCGTCATCGGGAATATTCGGGTCTGTCCGCATATCCTTTATGGCTTGGATTTCGCCGGGTGTAAGGCGGGATTTCCGTTGATGGGGCAATGGAAAGCGGTCAATCTCAACATCTTTCGGTTTTTTCTGCTCCGGCTTTGGCTTCGGAGGCTTGGGTTTCCAATCGTCATGTGGCTTGAAATATGGCGATGGCTGTTTGTCCATTTCGCGTTCCACAATTGTTGTCTGCCAACTTTCACGCTGTTCATCGGTGCCGGTGATGAATCCTTTCTCTATCTCCTCAATGGGTGCGGTATCCTTAAACATTGTGCGGACTGCGCGATAGAGCCATTCTACACGGATCAGCTCGTTTCGCTCCTGCCGCAGTTCATAATACAGCCAGCCGAATAGAGCCGACAAATTGAAGAATATCATCAGCGCGATGCTCAAACGGCGGTTTGTCTTGCGTACCTTGTCGTTTTGATTGCGGATTTCAAGCTCCTTGTTTATCTGCCGCAATGTACGGTGGATGCTACCGGCATCATCAAGGGTTATACCGGGCGATTTGATTACTCCTGTAAGGAGGGCATCACGAGTGGAGTTGTCGATTTTCGGCGACAGCTCGTTGATGACATTCAGGGAGGCTTTCTCGGCTGCGTCTGTTGCCGCTTTCTCCGTAATCGCCTGAACATCCGGCACGGGTATGGCATTAAACGCCTTCTGCATCTCGCCCAGACTTTTCATGACGAGCGACACGGTGCTGTTGAGCGTCTGCACCATTCCCGACAGGATTCTGATGTCCTCGCTCTTGGCGATATTTTTCGGCAAGTTGACCTCTATCGTCTGTGGCTGTTGCGGTTCAGCCGGAGGCGGAAACATAGGCTGTGCAGGAATATTGAGGTTGTCTATCTGATTTCTGACCTCTGTGAAATTGTCGGTCAGCGTCTTTTCGAGCCTCGCCAGTTGGCGGCGCAACAGCTCAATGTCGGTGTTCTCGCATTGAACACCCTGCGGTTCTTCTTTCTTTGCCATGATTACATTCTTTGGGATTTGCGTTTCTGTTTCTTTCTGGGATGTGAAAGTTCCCATGCCTCACGCTCCGCGTCGGGGTCTATACCGTTGCCCGGTTGGATAAGTCCACCGAGGAATTGGCCGACACCCTCGCCGATATTCGCCGCCATGTCGATGGCGGATGCTGCCGTAGATTTTACAGTCCTTATCGCATCATCGGAGATTGACGATGTGCCGGATTGCGGAGAATTTGAGTAGGTAGCGCGTGCCCTTTTTGGAGCGGTCTGACGGTTGGATTGGCTGAAATACCGTTCAAGATTCCTGTACTTGAAAGCCTCCCCGATGTCGGAGCCTTTCAGCTTGTAGTCGCCTATCTGGAACGACACGCCCTGCATCTCGGTGGTGCCACGGCGATATTTCGGGATAAGTCGGATATTCTTTTTCGCCAGTTCACGGGCAAAAGTGTTCCAGTCATGCGACACTTTCAGAGCCTCTGTTGCCGCGATTCTTATCTCGGCTTTGGCTCTCTCGATGCCGTGTAACTTGTCAAAGGCGGGTGTTTCATTCTTGGGCAGTGCGAGCCGTAAACGCTTTGTCAGAGCCTCGCAGACACGTTTGTTCCTGTATCGGTTACGCCCGGATTCCATGCGCCTGCCGTTGTCGCCGACCATGTTGAACACGATATGGCAGTGTGGTTTGTCTGTTTCGTAATGGCGAACCACAATCCATTGGGTCTTGTCAAGCCCCATAGACTTGATATAACTCTCGGCAATCCGCAACATCCTCTCATCGCTTAATTTGCGCCTGTCATCGGCGGCGAAAGACAATGTTATATGTCCTGCCGGATTGCTTATGCGAGGATTTTTCATCGCCTGAAGCTCGAAACTCGCGATAATCTGATTGCGTTTTTCGCCCATGATACCGTTGCTGCCGAGTATCCTCCAAGTGTCGGGAGTAAAGATTTTGTGGTCATGTTTCTCTCTGGTAACATAGTCGACTTTTGAGGCAAACGACCCCGATTTGAGTATTTTTCCTATCATGTTTTTATGCGGTTCTTGAGTTTTAGGATGAATCCAGCGATGCAGTCAACGATATTTTCAGCCTTTGCAGCCACGGGCAAATATCCCCCGGCATTGGCATGGTGCGCTATCTGATTGAGGTTCGGACCGAGTTTTTTAAGCTCGTAAAGCAGCATCTTTTCCTCATGTGACAGCACTCCGCTGACCTCGGCGTTCAACGCTCCGGCTCTCACATATTCTGAGCGGCTAAGCCCGGCACGGGATGCCTTGATGTCGATGATGTCAAATTCTGTATCGTTGAAACTCACCTTGATTTGTCTGTCACGTTTCGCCGCTCCGAGTGGCGGTCGTCCTGTGGGTTTTCCCATATTCGTATGATTATAGTCAGTGTAATGGTTATACCGGTTAATGCGACCACCGGGAGGCCGGCAATACTCCGCAAGGCGGTCGGGTTGCCCCCTTTCGGTACACCCGAAAGGTATCTTGCCCCTACCAACTTTTTCATGGCTGCGCAGCATATACTGCAAACCTATCCTTGCAGGAGTTGCCAGCCCCGGTCAGTCGCTTAAATCCGACAATTATCTATCAGAGTTTGCGCCAGATTTCGATGTCGTCGGCATAGAAATTCAGATGCTCGGCAAGCACGGCATTGATATAGCTGCCGACATTGGCACCACGGTCGCCGAGGATTCTGGCGATGCGTTCAAGCTGTTCCCATACTTCTTCCTCGATGTTGACGGGGTGGCGTTTCACCAGCTTTGTCGGTGTGAGGTATGTTGCCTTGAACTCGGCGAAATCGGATTTGCGCTGTTGCTTACCTATGCGCTGTTGCTTGGGCTGTGTAGGTGATGCCGTTTCCTCTGCGAACAGAGTGTCGGCGGTGGTGCTGTTATCAGCATTGACGCTGTTGACCGCGAGATTTGGATTGTTTGAATTATCGGTTATCATAATTTTATTGTTTTTAGGTGTTGATACTTGGGTTGCAGTTGCATCGGTCAACTCGGTTGACTTGGATGCTGGGGTTGAGATATTTTTCTTTGTTGTCATGATTTTTCAGTTTTTGAGGATTTTGGGAATGTATCAGTATCGGGATTGTATCGTTCAACTGATACGAGAGTGAGTCGCAGTTCATCAATGAGCGTCTGCAAATAAGGGTTACGGCGTATCATAGATTGCAGCACGGCTTGGTCAGGCTCAATTTGCAGGAGATAATCCGCGATGTCAAGCCCGGATGTCCGCTCATCATCGCTTGCTGATTCTTCAAGAAAGTTGAAGATGTTTGCCTCTATGCCGAGTGATTTCAATATCGGCAGTTTATCCTGCCATTGCTGTGTCGCTCCGAGGTCGGGGAACAGCGTCATCTGTCTGCCACGAAGAACACGCAGTGCAGCGGGATTAAAGCATCCGCGTTTACCGCCCGTTGCTAACCAAACATATTCCGGCAAATAGTATGATGCCACGATTGCAGTCTTCTCGCTCTCAACAATGGCAACCGGCTTGCCTCTGTTCATCGGCAACAGGTGTTCACCGAAAAAGCATTGACGCAGATTATAATCGGGCAACTTCAACAGCGAGTGAACCCATGTGACATGGTTGAACGGCTGCTTTACGCGCTTGCCGCTTTCGGCATCATAGAGCATGACTTTCCCGGTGCGGACATTGCAGCATATGTCGGTCTGCCAAAATACGCATGACCCCGGCCAATGTTTCGATGTGCCGACACGGTAAGTTTTCATCTGCCTCTCCGCTTCCTCGGCTCCGAACTTGGAGCGGAGGAACATATAGAGATTGTTCTGCTCATATCCGTGCAGAGTCTGTGCAACAGTCTCTGCCGCGATGAAGGAGGTTGGCTTTCGCTGCTCGGTCTGCTTGGCTCGCCATGCTGACGGAGCGGAGGAATCGGAGTGCTTAGGCTTCGCCAACGGATTTCGTTCAAAATAATCTTTTGGAGTAAAGTGATAGCCGCAGCTCTGCTCATGGTCACATCTGCCTACATCATCAGGAAACGAGATTTGTTTCTCGGTGTCGATATATCTGCTGAAACATCGCTTCTTGTGGCATGATGGGCAGGTGTGTCGGGTCGCCACTCCCTTATAGGGCTGGAGTATGAATCGGTGGGTACTGTTCATAGATTCCCGAAGATTAGGCTTGCATTATTCGCATTTTCTGCATTTTTGGAGACTGAAAATGCAGAAAGTGCAGAAAAATGCAGGTGTACGGTCAAATTTTACCATAAACGCCATGTCTGATTTTTTGAAAGTGAATCCCGGTGAAACGCCTGATGAAATCCTTGAAGGTGCGCTCCGGCATCGAGTTGTCGGCGGCAATCTCAACTCCCTGCTCAGTCGTGAACTCGTCGGGTAAAGCCGACATCACTGCGCGTTGCAGTTCCGACAGTGACAATTCCCGGATAAAGCCCTGTACCCTTGTGGCGGTTGCCTTGAAATAATCCACAAGCGATATGGCGTTCTCAACTGACACAAAATCTATTTCCGATTTGTCGGCCTCGCCACACGCCCAGCGTGTCATTTGCAGTATAAGGCAGAAACGTATGGCATGGAAATCGAACTTGTTATATACACCTTTCAGTGCGTCACATTCCTCGCGGTTACATTCCTCGGTGTTCATGCGCTGCCATTCGTATAGCCGCGCCTTCGCCTCCGGCGCAAACGGCAGGATATTGGCGACAATATTCCCGTCTGTGTCGGTTTCGTATGGCATCGCCACCAATTTACCGATGATGTCAGCCCATGCCGCCTCGATGTCGAATGACGGTTCCTTGTCGCTCCACGGCTGTTTGTCCTGATTTCCGGGCATTACGAACAGCAGGCGGTCAATAAATCCGTTTGATGTACGGCTGCCTTGTGCCAGCTCGTTTAGTATGCCGTTCTGGATTGTTCCTACCACCGAGATAAAAGGGCGGCTGATATATACCGAGTTTTTCACGCCCTTGCGGTCGGAGAACGATGGATTGGCATTGAACAGTTTTAGCCAGTATTCCTCATCAGAGCCTTTGTTGTAGCGGTTGAAGTTCTTGAACCACCCGGCAAGCTCGTCGTTCCACATCAGTATTCCCCGCAGATTCTGCGAGTGGATAAGCAGCATGGCTTCGGGAGTGGCGTCAGAGATAAGAAAACGTTTGCATATCGGCGCAACTGGGTGAGGCTCGGTGCGCTCCTTCATCGGCAGTTCGCGCTGACACTCATATTCCTCGCAAGCCTTGACATAAGCGCGTGTCGCCTTACCGTCCAATTCGGTGAAGGGTCGGATTGCGAAATTCAGCGGATGCGACTTGCACGCTCCGGGTCTTCCCACTAGAGCCATGAACAGGATTGCGCTCTCATCCCATTTCCCTTTGAGCCGGGCGAAATGGGTGTTGCCGATGCCAAGCCCGACAGCCACAAGCATAGCCCCTGCGAGATAATCCACCGGGTAGCCGTAGCAGTCGTTGGCCTCGCGTACAATCCTCTGCATCTTCATCGGCAACGCACCCAACGGAAAATCGCCGCCCTTGACGCTCACGCCCATATCCACGGCTTTGCCGAGTACAAGCATCGGGTCGATACCTTTACTGTCAGACACGTTCTTTTCCATATTCATCAAGGACTTTGTTCACAGCCGATGTACGGTAGAACACTTTTGCGCCTACATGTACGGCTTCAAGATATTTGCTCTTACGCCAGTTTCTAAGGGTGTTGGCGCATACACCAAGCATCCGCATCACCTCCAAACGGGGAATAAGCGGATCTGCATCCGCCGCCTTCAACGTAGGCAGCAGTTCCTCCTTGGTCTTTGCGACTATATAGTCGGCAAATTCCTTGAGGTCGCACAGGGGGATTGCCAGCGTAAGCCCGGCGACACCCTCCTGCAAAAGTTCGGATAAACCTGTCATGTTGATTTTATTCGCGTCGTCTGGGTTAAAGCATTGACCGCACCGACAACAGTTAAATGCAGTCAAAGGCTGATAGGCTCGACGCATCGGCAACAGGTTTGAGGCGGTGGGGGCGACCGGTCTATTTTCCCCTTTGAGCCTCGTTGCCACTATGCGTTTTCAGCGTTACAGCGGTGCAAAGAAAGCACAAATCTCGTGCCTTTGCAAATATATAACACTGATACATAGTGCTTTATATTCGTTTTAATTCGTAACGAAATAAAACGAAGAAATTTGTCTGAAACGAGGGTGATCCAAACTGCCACATATGACAAAAGCCACCCGACAAAACTGTCAGATGGCTTCTTGTATATGATTGTTGTTGGGTGTATTTATGTCAGTCTGCAAACATATAGTCGGCGACACTCAACTTCTCCCTGATGTCGTTGTATTCGGTGATATGTTCGGGTCGCTCGAACATTCGGATTTTGTTACCTTTGTATTCGGTTAGCTCCATATAGCTTTTATGACCCTCCTGTATGCTGCGAGGTGTGGGTATGGAAACACCCGGATTGTCCTTGTATCTTTCGGAGAGAGCAGAATGAAATTCCACGATATTGGTTCTTGCCAAAGCCTGTCCTTCGTGAAGAACAATAAAGAGCATGGCGAAATCTCTACCGCTGTTGCGTATCTTCACATGGTTATCGATACATTCAAAAAGATAACTGTCGCCGTTGGGTAAAAGCTCCGTTAAAGGGCGGCGTTTGACGGCTTTGCCCGGAGTGCCTTTCTTGCCGATTGGCTTAACAATCTCCCTCACTTCTTCTGAGGCGGTCTTCAACTTGGCGATAGCTTTTGCAGTCACATTCGGCTCGCTACCCATTTCGCGCTGTTCCTCTACAAAGTTTGCCCAGTCTTCATCGGTTCGGGCTGCGATGGAGAGGCTGCGGTTTACAATCCATTTGATATGGTGTTTCGCGCCCCAGCGTAAAAGGAAATTTGTCTTTGGATTCCTTACAAGTTCCTCTCCGAACTCCACCATACACTCGAAGCTGCGGCCATAGAATACCCATGACATCATCGGCAGAAACATATTGCCGGAAACATGGGGCGCGTTCAGTCCTGCGAGGAGATGGTTTTCCATGCCTCCGTCAACAAGCATCTTTTCCAGATGGCTCACATCATTTGAACTATCATCTTTAAGATGTAGCAGTACGGCTTTCTCAAACTTTGGCATGAATGCCTTTGCGTGGTTGAATACTGCTACGAAACCGGGGCCTTCACGGTCGTGCATCCAGTCGGTGAAGTTGCAGTATTCCTCGTGGTGTGTGGCTTTCCATTTGCGGAGAAGCCCTTTTGCGTGTTCAATTTTTTCCTCGTTGTTCATAAATGGGGGGATAGTTGTTGCAGCACGAAAAATTCGCACCGAAAAACAAAACAAGCAGGCCGCCCATAATGTTTGAGAAAATTTAACACTCGACATCGAAAAATTTTTGTCCACTGCGCCTCAAAACCTATTTTTGTGGACAGCCTGCGGACAAAACTCCAAAATAAAAATCTCTATCTATCTAAATATCAGATAAATAGAGATTTAATAAGGTGGTCCCACTTGGGCTTGAACCAAGGACTCCCTGATTATGAGTCAGGTGCTCTAACCAACTGAGCTATGGGACCGGTCCACAGCTTTTTCCTTCGAAGAGGAGGGTGCTGTTCCCGTTTGCGATGCAAAATTAATGTGTTTATCGCTATTTTCCAAATTTTTTTGGATTTTTAATATTACATTTCTAATTTTGTTGTCTGAAACCGCTTCTAATCAGATGAATTGTCTTGATTTTTTTGTGAAGCAGTGTAAATGCATACATACATATTAACCATGAAGGATGTTAAGGAAAGGAATTATGTAATAGGAATCGATATGGGTGGCACCAATAGTGAGTTTGCCGTGGTGAACGCCCGTGGGGAGATTGTGGGTCGAGATTCCATACCCACTGCCGGTCATAATGATATATATGAGTATATAGCGCGCCTTAAGAATGGTGTGGATGCCCTTCTGAAGCGGACGGACACTCAGGGGAGAGTGCGCGCTATAGGGGTCTGCGCTCCGTGCGCCAACAGGTATACGGGTTGTATAGAGGCTTCGACGAATTTGCCGTGGCCTTCCCCGATTCCGTTGGCTTCGCTGTTAGAGCAGGCTTTCAGCCTCCCGGCATCTATCACCAATGATGCGAATGCAGCAGCAGCGGGGGAGATGGCTTACGGGCGTGCCCGCGGCATGAAGAATTTTATTATGATAACTCTGGGTACTGGTGTCGGAAGCGGTATCGTGTGTGATGGCCATCTCCTTTCGGGTACTCGCGGTTTCGCGGGAGAGTTGGGGCATGTCATCGTTGATGCCGGAAGCGAAAGGGATTGTGGATGCGGCCGGCGCGGGTGTCTGGAGACGTATTGCTCCGCAAGCGGTGTGGTGCGAACCGCTCTGGAAATGCTTTCGGCAAGCGGGGATGAATCTGAGCTGCGTGATATCCCAACCGAATCGTTGACCGCCAAGGTTATTTGCGAGGCGGCCCGGAGGGGCGATAAAATAGCGGGTGAAGTGTATGACTTTACCGGGCGTATGCTCGGCCGCGCGTGCGCGAATTTTGCCGCCTATACCGATCCTGAGGCGTTCATATTGTTTGGCGGAGTCTCTAAGGCCGGAGATTTGATCGCTGTCCCTATGCGCGCTGCAATGGAGGAAAGCATGCTGCATCTTTATAAAGACAGGGTCGAGATATTGTTCTCTTCGTTGCGCGATGCGGAAGCGGCTTTGCTTGGAGCTTCAGCTCTCGCGTGGGATTTGTCGGAAAATTAGAGAACTTTTATTTGCAAAATTAGTGTTATATTGGTAATTTTGCATTTACGGACGAAATAGTCGATGACTTAAATTGAATTGTTATGAAAAAGCCGGATCGTTTACTCGCAGAGAAGTTGCTGCAGATTAGTGCAATCAAATTACAGCCTGAAATCCCGTTCATGTGGGGTTCGGGTTGGAATTCACCTATATATATCGAGAATCCCCGTCTGCTTTCATATCCTGATATCCGGAATCTTATCAAGATTGAGATGGCAAAGGAAATCATCGAGCATTTTCCGGATGTCAATGCCATTGCAAGTGTGTCTACGGGTGCCATCCCGATGGGGGCGATAGTGGCAGATGCATTGGGTATACCGTTCCTGTTCGTCCGGTCCACCCCGAAAGATCATGGTCTGGAAAACCTGATTGAAGGCAATCTTAAGCCAGGTCAGAAAGTGGTGCTTGTGGATGATTTGATTTCCACCGGTGCAAGTTCCGTGAAGGCTTCGGAGGTGATACGTCTCGCTGGCGGAGATGTGCTCGGTCTCACTGCTATATTCAACTATGAGTTCCCTATGGCGGTGAAGCGTCTGCGCGATGAAAACATCACGTTGATTCCACTTGTGAACTATTCGTCGATGCTTGAGGTTGCGCTTGAAACAGAATACATACGTCCCGATGATATCGCCACTCTTCAGGAATGGCGTAAAGACCCGGCCAACTGGGTCCCGGGAAATAAAGAATAAGAAACATGGCTACATACAGAAGCGAGGATGTCACTCTCGGCGCTCCTGCTGAAACAGTATTCCTCAAACTTGATAATCTCCAGGGACTTGGAGATATGATAAAGAACGCCCCGGCGGATCAGATTCCTGCCGACAAGCGTGATATGCTCGAAAAGATAGAGGTGAATGCCGACCGTATATCCTTTCCTGCCGGTCCGATGGGGGCGATAACTCTCCGGAAGACCAGTAGCGTGAACCCTTCCTTGATTCGCCTTGAAGGGGAGGGGACTCCTGTCCCCATGTCGTTAAGCCTCCACATCGTGCCGATGGGGGACGTGACGAGCACGGCCTCTGTGGAGATAGATATCCAGATACCGGCAATGCTGAAACCAATGGTTAACGGTCCTCTTAATAAAATGACTTCGGAATTTGCCAATATGCTAAGGGCGATTCCTTTTGAATAAATGAGAATATTGAACGCTGCCTTGGCGGCTGTGTATACCTCGGCCGTCCTATTGTTGTCAGGCTGTCATTCAGTAGATGACGAGAGAATACCCGCGATGCCTGTTAGCATCAATCTTTCGGATGCCGGACTCTGGAACACATACGGTGTGTCGGGGTTCGGTCTGTTCCGTTATTTTATCCCTCAGTTGAATGAACCGGCAGGCTATCGCTACACTGCCAATACGGCGACAGGGTTCGGAGGCGTTCTTCTGATCGGAGGGATGGATCCATTCACAACAGAGACGAATGTTCCCCTTGCCTATGACCTTGCATGCCCTGTGGAGTGTGACCCCAAGGTCAGGGTGGCGATAGACGCCACTTCGTTCGAGGCCGTATGCGGCAAATGCGGTTCGCATTATGATGTCACGATGCAAGGGGGCGCCCCATTGTCGGGGCCAGCTTCCGAAGGGAAACATAAATACGGGTTAACCCGGTATCAATGTTTGCGCTCCACCGGTGGTGGCTATATGATAACACATTAATAGAAAGGTGCGATGGGAATTCTCGAAGGAATATTTTATACGATGTGGCGGGGACTCGCCATCGGCATCATAATTTCAGCCCCGATGGGGCCTGTCGGGATATTGTGCGTGCAGCGCACTCTTGACAAGGGGAGGAGGACCGGCCTTTATACCGGTGTCGGTGCTGCAATCTCAGATCTTCTATATTGTCTGCTCACCGGTTTCGGCCTCTCTTTCATTGAAGAGTTCCTTGAACGCAACAGCAATATAATCCAGCTTTTAGGAAGTGTCGTCCTTATTGGATTCGGCATATATCTTTTCAAATCCAATCCGTCGCGCAAGCTGAAGAAACCATCGGAACAGCGTATCCCGGCCGGTAAGAATATACTGAACGGTTTCTTGTTTACCGTGTCCAACCCTCTGATTATATTCCTGATAATAGGTCTGTTCGCGCGCTTCAATTTCTTGATGCCGGAAATTAAGTTTTATCATTACATAATAGGGTTCATCTTTATCTTCCTCGGGGCATTGTTATGGTGGTATTTTGTCACATATTTTGTCGACAAGGTCCGCGCTCATTTCAATCTGCGCTCCATGTGGATGATAAATAAAATAATAGGATCTGTGATATTCCTATTTGCCATAGTCGGTATAATAACAGCTGTTTCCGGTTTGGCCTCGGCTGCGCGTCCTGTCGTAAATATGAATTCCGTGAGAGGGTTCGGATCATTCCGCAATGCCACAGATTCGTCTCTGATTATTGATAATGGGCGGAATGAAACGGTAGAAGATTTGATAGGTGTGGGGAAATGCCAACGTATCGTATGGCAATTCAGAACGGCAAACCTACATGCCGCCAATGGGAAAGGACACAGATATGAAGATGGCTCAGGCGGCGTTAAGGACGTGTCTTACCCCGGATGGGGAATAGTCATGAAAGGGAGTGAGAACTGCGGGATTTTCTTTCGGACAGTAGATGACAGACTGGATGAGACGTATTCTTCTCCTCATGTTGAGATGACGGTCAAGGTCGGGGGAAATATTTGCACTCGCAAAGATATTTTCTCCGACTTCAATTTATATGACGGAGAGAATGCCTTTCGCATATACATAGATAAAACGGGATGGAAACTGAAAGGGGGTAACAGGACTTACAAGCCTTTGGCAGAATGTGATATACGCGATTTCCATGTTGACAGCATCGGTTATGCGGTAATGCCGGGCGGATGTATCCGTGCCGATTATATATCTGTTGATATCGCAGGTCAACACATGTTTCCCGGGAATTATGTTTATTCCGGGCAAGAGTCCATATGGAAACATCTGGAACGTTCTTCCGATGAAATGGAAGGTATCTGGGGCGTATATGACCGTATGCTTGAAGAGAATTATATGAGACTCGGAGGAGAGTACCGCGTTGCCTTTGTTAAATCAGACTCAGGATATGATATTATATACATTGACGGGGCTGTGAAGAACCCCGGCGAATGGAAGCAAGGCATGAAAAAAGGGCGGCTTGTCGCCACCCCTTTTGAGAATGTCTATAATGTGGAATGGGTGGATTCGTCGGGTTATGTCATAGAAGGCGCCAAAGCCCAGTTTGAATCTCCATTGCTGCGTATTGTCTTTCCGGATCATTCATCCGAACTTCGGCTTAGTAAGATCCGCAATAACCGTGTTTTATTTGTGCATTAATTTTTTAAGTAAGTAATCAAATTAAAACGATAGTAAGTGATTTTGATATCTCATATGGTCTGAACTTGTCTTTTTCGGTGCTTTCCGCCGAGTTTCATCAGTCACAATGCCCGCATTGCTCCTTCTTCAACTCGCAAAAATCCCTCGAAAAATCCTGCGTCCATACCATATGTTTAATTTGATCACTTACTTACCTACTTAACACCCAATAAAACATATAATCCATGTTGACTCAGGATGTCGGACATCTCACCTGCCGATAACTCAATCTGTATGGTACCTTCTGAGTATGGTGCTATCTGATAGGGGTCGTAACTGAATATTATCCCCTTTGAAGTGAGTCCGAATTGAGAAGGAAAGCTGACTTGATCCAGCGGAACAAGCAGTTCTTGTCCGGAATCCTTAAGTTTCGTTCTGATCATTTCCATAAGTGGTTTCTGATAGTCGGGTTTGAAAAGGTCGCCTAAAGAAATGATTTGCCCATCAGTCAGACAGAAATTGACATATGTTGTGGTTGTGTTTCCGTGCGCAGCCAGGCATGGGTAAATGTATTTGATATTTTCCCACACCACGGCCCTGGGGGTCACGAGGGTGGTAGTCAAAGTGGAGATCACTTCGCCGCAGGCATCCGTGTCGGATGCGGCCAAATCAGTTATCCTGAGGGAATCTGCCATCACCGGCTCCGCATTGTCGTCTATAAAATGAATCCCTGCGATATTCATCAGGGTTTCTCTCAAAGTCTTGATATCTGTGTCGCCTATATCCTCGGGAAGGACGCCCTGCCCGATGAACCTCACCAGTTTACCCCCCGGAGCCTCAATGGTGTCATTGCCGGTAAACTCACTTATGAGATCATATGTATAAGATTCGAACTTGATATCACTCGACGATTCTTTGGCCGATGAATCATTATCCTTATTCCTTGAGTTGCAGCTCCCTCCAGCCAATGCAATGAAAGCTGCGAGAACCATAAATGTTATATTTTTCATAACATGTGTTTTTAGATTATTTTAGACAATTTTTATTATTTCATATCTCAGTAGATGCTACCAGCCTCCTGATGCTCCACCGCCACCAGTGGAGCCGCCTCCGAAACCACCTCCAAAACCGCCGCCGAAGCCGCCGCCGAAGCCGCCTCCCCCGCGATGGCCTGTCATCGCGCCTATCGCCGCGCCGGCAATCAATGGGTCGAGAGATTCCTTCTTAGGTATAACAAACGGTTTGCGATTTTGATGGTGGCAGAACTGACATTCATATATCTTTTCACCTCTGCCTTGGTGCGTTGTAGTGGCCGGCACAAGTGTCCTTTCTCCGATCAGGCACATCGCTACGGTGTGACAGTTCGGACACTCTGTGTATTTCTGCTGTTTTTTCTTGAATGCATATCGTTCGATAGTGCCGCATTGAGGGCATTCCCATACATCATAATCTATGGTATCGAGTTTTTCTTCAAAATCTTGTGATGCCGATAAAAGCTCGTTGTCCTCATCCTCGCCGAGGCGATTCATTTTAGCACCGCATGTGGAACATTTCAGTTTGCGGGTCCTATAAGAACGATAAAGCAACAAAGCTATTACTAAGAAAATAAGGCCGCTTCCAAGTGATAAGACGGAAGCAACGCCGAATGTAATCAATGAATCGCGCCACATTATCGCCTTGTGGTAGTTGTCCTTGTTTTTACGGGATTTCCCCAGGTATAAAATAAACAGCCCGAAAGCGAAAATGAATGCGCAGGTCGCAATGATCTTTATAAATTTCCATATCACGTCTCCTGACAGGGTGTTCAGATTTCCGGAAAAGTTGTCCTCCTTACTGGATTTCAGTTCATCTGCAACCGCAGGATCGGAGAGTGCCTGCGCCATAAGGGTTGAGGCTCCCAGGGCGGCAGCATTGATGTCTCCGATTTTCATATTGGGGACTATTTCGGAATTTATGATGTTTTTGCAGGCTATATCCGGCAGTGCGCCTTCAACTCCATAGCCGGTTGCAATGCGGGCGCGCCTTTGTTCGGGAGCAATGACAATCAGCACACCATTGTCACGGTCGTCCTTGCCGATGCCCCACAAGGTGAAAAGCTGTTCGCTCCAGTCTTCGATAGGGGTGTCGCCGATAGAAGGTGGAATTGCCACCACCGCTTCAACAGACGTCTGCCGGCGCAGATCCCATAACTTCCGGTTAATGGCATCCTTAGTTTCCTGTGACAGGAGATTGCCCGGGTCAGATACATATTCATACCTGTTTGCAATGTTTACATTCGGCATCATGTCGGGTGTATAGTCTTCTGCCTTTACGGCAAGAACACCGATGAATAATGTAAGGTATATCAGAATATTTTTCATTGTCAGTAATATTGGATTTGTATTATACGGCAGGGAGGCTATGCCCGTTTAATTTACGGAAAAGATCGAGTGCGTAGACATCGGTCATGCCTGAAACGTGGTCGAGGACGCTTTGTATTCTTTCATACAGGGTCGGGGCTGTGGTGTCATACTGTTTAGGTATGATGTTAAGGAGCAGCCGGGAATAATTTTTCTCCGGGTTGAGCACTGCATCCATCAACGTGTCGAGAAGATACGTAAGGATGCGATTGCCTGCAAGTTCAATATCGACAACTTCCGGCGCGCAATATATCTTTTCCCAAGCAGTCGCGGAGCATTCGGAATATGCATTCTTGAGGAGTGGATTCATATTGTCGATGAGGGTGCCATGAAATTCCCCCTCGAGAATTTTTTTCTCATTGCGGGCGAATACATCTGCGCAATCCACCACCATCGCACCGATGGCGTTGGATCTCAGGTAAGCTATTTTTTCATTCGGGTCATCGAGATGTCCGAGCATGCGTTTCATTCTGTCTTTATCTTTTTCTTCGAAGAAACCGAGCAATAGTTCAACCACCTCTTGCATCCCGATGATTTTCAATTTATGGGCATCCTCGAGGTCCATTATCTGATAGCATATGTCATCGGCAGCTTCCGTGATATACACGAGAGGATAACGGCAGAATTTCCCCGGAGATTTCTCTGGGATGCCGAGCTGCGAGGCAACTCTGCGGAATATATCCTCTTCCGAAGAGAAGAAGCCGAATTTCCCTTTCTTGCCGGCAAGCAGTGAAGAGTATGGGTATTTCACGATTGAAGCGAGTGCGGAATATGTCATCGCCATACCTCCGTTCCTACGTCCTTTGAACTGATGGGTAAGAAGGCGGAAAGAGTTCGCGTTCCCTTCGAAATGGATGATATCTGCCCATTCCCTTACTCCGATACGTTCTTTGAGAATCTGGCCGTTACCTTCGCTGAAATACGTTGATATAGTCTTTTCTCCCGAATGTCCGAACGGTGGATTCCCCAGATCATGGCATAGGCATGCAGCCGCAACGATATCGCGCATTCCGTCAAGCTTATGAGTCCATGGCTCCCCATTGTACTTTTCGTGAAGCCTGATTGCAACCTCATTGCCCATTGATCTTCCCACGGACGATACTTCAAGGCTGTGGGTCAACCGGTTGTGCACGAAGATGCTTCCGGGGAGAGGAAAAACCTGTGTCTTGTTCTGTAGCCTTCTGAACGGAGAAGAAAAGATGAGGCGGTCGTAATCTCTCTGGAAATCGGAACGGGTATGGTGTCGGCTGTCGTGAAATTCTTCCATTCCAAGACGCTTGTCGCATATTAGTTGATCCCAATTCATCATATCATCTACATATTATAATAAGTAAGTGATCAAATTAAACCGATAAAAATGAAAAATTATATCTCACATATCATAAACTTGTCTTTTCCGGTGCTTTCCGCCGAGTTTCATCAGTCGCATAGCTGGCTATGCTTCTTCTTCAACTCGCGAAAATCCCGCGAAAAATCCTGCGTTTATAATATGTGTTTAATCTGATCACTTACTTAAATGCAAAATTACGCAAAATAGTTGACAATCCTTGAATAGCGGCGTCTGATTTATGACAATAATAGGTGAAGAGGTTGCGTTATTTTATCAATGAAACAGTTTCGACCTGACATCATTGACTTATTGAAGAAGACCCGCATCCTAATGTTTGTGGCTGTCGCCGTCTTGTCTTATCCAGCTCCGCTCTTTGGAAAACCCGGCGACAAGGTTCTCAACCGTCCTTATGCCGATCAGAAACGTTGGCATTTCGGCTTCTCTGTAGGCACGCAGTTTCAGGATTTGAGTTTTACTCACAACGGTTTTGAAACTGATGCCCCTGAGAATGGACAATGGTTTGTGGAGATTCCATCATACGCTCCAGGTATATGTGCCAATGTGCTTGCGGACCTGCGCCTTCACAAACATTTCAATCTTCGTTTCTCCCCGGGGATGTATTTCGGGTCTAAGAGCGTCGAGATGATAGACTCCCGCAGCGAGTCGAAGTTGCGTCAGGAAATCAAAAGCGCTTATGTGGTTCTGCCTCTCGACTTGAAAATTTCAGGGGAAAGATACCATAATTCGCGCCCTTACGTCACACTCGGGGCGATGGGTGCCTTCGATGTCGGTAAAAAACGTTCCGATTATCTGCAGTTTAATGCGGCTGACGCTTATCTCAGTGTTGGTCTCGGTTGTGATTTCTATCTTCCTTTCTTCAAGTTGAATCCGGAAATCAAATTCTGTTTCGGGCTTACCGATATCTTGCGTCATGAGCGGCCGGACCTTGTGGATAATCCGGATATGATGAAAATCACCCAGTCGCTGACAAAAGTTAAATCGAAGATGTTTGTACTCACATTTTATTTTGAATAATCGCGGAATGCATTTGAATAAAGGATATATTATTGCTCTTGCGGTTTCCGCGCTTTCGATATTGTCTTTTCATTTGGAGGCAGCGGCGCAAAACGATGTGCAGTTTACCCAATATTGGGCTGTCCCCACATACTATAACCCGGCTGCGACCGGCGACATTGATTTTGTCCGTATCCGAGGTGGGGGCAGGATGCAATGGGTTGGTATTGACAATGCTCCCCGGAGTTTTCTTGCAGCAGCGGATATGCCGGTTAAAATAGGGAAAAAAAGGATTGGTGTAGGTGTTAACATGAGCCAGGAATCGCTCGGACTTTTTTCCAATATGCTCGTGAATGCCCAAGGGAGCTTTAAGATGAGATTCCTTAAAGGAGTGCTGTCAATTGGTGTCCAGGCCGGTTATTACAATACAAAGTTCAAGGGGTCAGAAGTGTATATTCCTGAAGGTGATGACTTTCATCAGCCTGTGGATGAGGCAATTCCGACAAGAGATGTCACCGGTAACTCATTTGATCTTTCTGCGGGACTTTGGTATACCCACAAATACTTCACTCTCGGGGTATCCGGTCTTCATTTGCTTGAACCGACTGTCCGTCTTGAAAGTGAAGGCACAGAGACTGCGGAGACTTCGCAGTATGAAACGATACTCAAGCGGTCGTTGTATTTTACCGCGAGTGGCAATATCGGACTCAAAAACACGTTATTTGAATTGCAGCCCTCTATGATGGTGAAGACTGATTTCGACAATTTTACAGCCGAACTGACCATGCGTGCGATGTATAATAAATTCCTTTCGTTCGGAATAGGATATCGTTATAAGGATGCCGTCAGTGCGATGATAGCTGCCGAATTCAAGAATTTTTTTATAGGATATTCCTACGATTACCCTACATCTGCCATCTCCAAAGCTTCTTCCGGAAGCCATGAAGTGGTTGTGGGATATCGGGTAAAACTCGATTTCAGCGGAAAGAACAAGAATAAACACCGCTCAATCAGGATAATGTAAGAAATAATCAAGCTTCTATGATAAATATGAAGAAATCCACATATTCAATTACAGGTTTCGGCGGTCTTCGCGGGGCGATGGCGGTATGTGCCGCTATCACGGCGGGAACGTTGTTCGTGTCATGTATGGGCATGAAAGGAGGGGGCAGCGGCGGAGAGGTCACCGGGGTTGGTGGCTCGTCGTTGTCAGAACCTGTGCCTTATGGAATGGTACTGATAGACCGTGGCTCGATTGCCATGGGACCGACGCAGGATGATTCCGTGGCAGGAATAAAAGCCGATCCGAAAGGTATTTCCGTAGATGCTTTCTGGATGGACGAGACTGAGATCACAAATTCCAAATACAAACAGTTCGTGTTCTGGGTGCGTGATTCCATAATCCGTGAGCGTCTCGCTGACCCCGCTTATGGCGGCAATGAAGTGTTTAAAATCGAAGAGGATAAGGAGGGGAATCCCATCAAGCCTTATCTGAATTGGAACAAACCCATTCCCTGGCGCAATCCCAACGAGGATGAAGCGCGCGCGATAGAAAGCCTTTACCGCACCAATCCCATAACAGGGCAGCGTGAACTTGACCCGACGCAGCTTAACTATCGCTATGAGGTCTATAACCATACAGCGGCCGCCAAACGCGAAAACAGGCTTGATCCGGCTCGCCGGATCTATAATACGGATATCCCGGTGCCGACCGATTTGCCCGTTATCTCCAAAGACACCGCTTATTTCTCTGAAGACGGGGATATTATCCGCGAGACTGTGACTCGTCCGCTTACGGGGGATTATGATTTCCTGAATACTTACATAGTAAACGTATATCCGGATACTACCGCATGGATCAATGATTTTGAGAATGCCTACAACGAGCCTTATACACGCATGTATTTCTCTCATGCCGGCTACAATGACTATCCCGTTGTCGGAGTGAGCTGGGAGCAGGCTACGGCATTCGCCAATTGGCGCACAGATTATCTGCGCCGTTCGCTTGGAAAGGAAGGGGTGTATATAGAGCCTTACCGCCTTCCAACCGAAGCTGAATGGGAATATGCGGCACGTGCGGGGAATTCGGCCTCTCCATATCCCTGGGAAGAAACATTGCCTATGGATGAAAGGGGATGCTTCTATGCCAACTTCAAGCCTATGGATGGGGACTTTGTGCGAGACGGTCATGTAATCACTTCGGCTGTAGGTACTTTCAAACCCAATGATTTCGGATTGTACGATATGGCCGGAAATGTGTCGGAATGGACTTCAACCGCGTATACTGAAAGCGTCGGCAGGCAGACATCCGATCTCAATCCCGAATATCGTTATGATGCAGCCAAGGAAGATCCTTATAAAATGAAGCGCAAGATAGTGCGTGGCGGCAGCTGGAAAGATGTGGCTCGCAACATCCGTTCTGACCTCCGTATGTGGGAATATCAGAACGAGCAGCGTTCCTATATCGGTTTCCGGTGTGTGCGTTCGCAGATAGGTTTTGCCAAAGGTACTCAGAAAAAGAAAAAATAAATGGTTAAGATACGCAAATACGCCAATGTGATAGAGCGTTTTCTTCACGGCGAAAAGGGGCAGCGATTTTTCAATTTCGCATATTCTATTGGTGCAGCCATCGTGATCTGGGGTGCGCTTTTCAAGATTCTGCATCTTCCGGGCGGCAGCCTTCTGCTATGCATCGGTATGGGCACGGAGATCGCGATGTTTATACTGACTGCTTTCGACCGTCCTCCGAAAGAATATGCGTGGGAAGAGGTTTTCCCTGTGTTGGATTCCAAGAATGAGGAGGATCGTCCTGACTTCTCGGCACATCCGGAAGTTGTGATGGCCGGCGGCGCTTATCCAGCTGGGGAATATTCTGAATCGACTGCCGGCGTGGCGATCGCTCCGGTCCAGGCTGTCCAGGCAATGCCGGAATTGCCTAAAGTGCCGGATTTTGCTGAGGTGTCGGCTGAATATGTGTCGCAGATGCAGTCGATAGCCGAACAGATGGCGAAACTCAACGAGACCTATTCGGAGCATATGCAGGATCTAAACCGTAATGTTGCGGGCCTCAACACGATATATGAAATTCAGCTCAAGAGTATATCTTCACAGCTCGAGACCATCGACCATGTGAACCGAGGGCTGAAAGACATCAGGGACATGTATGAGAAATCGGCGAATGAATCGACCCGCTATTGTGAGGAGACCGAGAAGATGGCGCGCTATATGCGTCAACTGAATGCCGTATACGAGAAGATGATCACTGCGATGACCATCAATATGCAGAACCCGATGATGGGAGGCGCTCCTGCGGCCAACCCTTTCACTTCTGAAGAACCGGAGTCAAGCAATTCCTAACCACTTCTTAATTCCTAATTACTCAAAATGGCAGGTGGAGGTAACAATGTGGCGAGAATGTCGCCGAGGCAGAGGATGATAAACCTGATGTATATCGTCCTTACAGCCATGCTTGCCCTGAATGTGTCGAGCGATGTGCTCAACGGGTTCAGTCAGGTGCAGGATGGCATTCATCGCACGAATCTAAATATCACGGCGCGTAATGGAGTTCAGTTCGCGCATCTCGAGAGCCTGTATCAGCAGAATCCTGAAAAGGCGGGAAAATGGTATGACCAGGGTGTCGAACTTCATAAGCGGTCAGACAAGATGTATGCCGATATTGAGGGTCTCAAGACCGCGATTGCAAAGGCCGCCGATGGCTCGGACGGTAAATACACCGATATTGTCAATAACGATGACCTTGAGGCATCGTCGGTGACAATGCTTAATCCTGCGACGAATCGCGGTCAGGCATTGCGCAAGGGCATTGATGAATACCGAGAATATGTTGTGAAGATGATTCCTGACCCCGATAAGCGGAAGGCAGTGGAGGAGATGCTTTCTACCAAGGTCACCAACCGCCCGGGCACTGTAGGCCCGACTTCATGGGAACAGAAAATGTTTGAGAATATGCCGGCGGTTGCGGCCGTGACATTGCTGACCAAGGTGCAGAACGATATCCGTCAGGCTGAATCGGAGGCTCTGTCAAGTCTGATAACGGCTGTAGATATAGGTGATGTCCGCGTCAACGAGCTTAATGCGTATGTCATTCCGACATCTAATATGATTATGCGCGGCGGAAAATATTCAGCGAATATAGTGCTTGCGGCAATTGACACAACACAGCGTCCTGAAATTTATATCAACGGTGCGAAACTCAATAATCCGAAAGGGCTGTACGAATTCGTAGCGGGTAATGTCGGCACACATGATTTCTCTGGCTATATTGAGGTCCCGCGTGCCGACGGCACTACCGACCGCCGTCCGTTCAAATCTTCATATACTGTGATGGAGCCGATGGCAACTATCTCTCCTACTATGATGAATGTGCTCTACGCCGGCATTGCCAACCCCATAAGCATATCTGTGCCGGGTGTCCCTATGACGGCTGTGCAGGCAACCATGACAAACGGAACTCTTACACGCAATGGCGACCATTGGGTGGCACATCCCGGAAAAGTAGGCAGCGAGGCGGTGATATCTGTTTCCGCTAATCTCGACGGACATACTCAGACCGTGGGCTCCATGACTTTCAGGGTGCGTAAATTGCCTGATCCCTCGCCGTATCTTGCGGTGAAGGATGGTAATGGCAATATCGTGCACTATAAAGGCTCGCCCAAAAGGATTTCGAAGGGAGCTCTTATGAGTGCCGAAGGACTTGGCGCTGCAATTGACGATGACATACTCAATGTGACATATTCTGTGGTGTCTTTCTCGACCGTATTTTTCGACCAGATGGGGAATGCCATTCCAGAACTGTCTGACGGGGCGCGTTTCTCCTCCCGCCAGAAGGAGCAGTTCCGTCGTCTCAAGGCCGGCAAGACGTTCTTCATATCAGACGTGAAGGCGAAAGGTCCTGACGGGATCACTCGTGATATCTCACCTATGCAGGTGGCACTTAATTAATCAGAATTCTTTATATAAGAACATGATAAAGATGAATTTATACAGAAAAATATTCTTCCTTCTCTTTTCGGGTGCGATCGCATTCGGTGCTGTGGCTCAGGTTGAAACCGGAGGAGTGGTGCGCAAACGCTCCGAACGCGACAAGAAAAAGACGGAGAAAACGGTTGGCGTTACCGACCGTATGCAGTCATTTTTTGAAAAGAAGAATACACACGATGCCGATCTCTCGTATATGCGGGAAATATATCGAGAACTCGACCTCACAAAGGCAGAGAACACACCTCTCTATTATCCCGAGGATGTTGTGGATGGTCGTGAAAACCTTTTACGGGTGATTCTTGGCGCTGTGATTGACGGACGCATCCCTGCATATGAATACCTCGATGGCAGGGAAGTCTTCACTGACCAATATAAAGTGAAAGTGGGGGAGATGCTCGATCGTTTCGGCATTTATTATACAGAAGCTAAAGGATCGACCGCAAAGAATCCCAAGTATCATATAGAGGAGGCTGATATGCCCACCGGACAGGTGCTGAATTATTATATAATAGAGAAATGGGAATTTGACCGCCGTTCGAACCGGATGAAAACGCGGGTTGAGGCGATCTGTCCGGTTATGACCCGTACCGGCGATTTCGGAGGCGAGGCGAAATATCCGATGTTTTGGGTCAAGTTTGATGCCCTACGGCCGTTTTTGGCGCATCAATATGTCTTCGTAAGTGACGACAACAATATACCCCAATATAGTCTTGACGATTATTTTGCTCTCGGAATGTACGACGGGGAAATCTACAAGACCCGCAATCTGCGTAATCTTTCGATGGCACAGATGTATCCGGATGAAGACACCCGTAAACATGCGCAGGACAGCATCGACAAGCGACTGAAGAATTACGGTAAGGATCTTTGGGTGCCGTCTCGCGAGGAATATCTCGCGCAGAAAGAGAGGGAAGAGGAAATGGCAAAAGCTATTGCAGCGGGCGACACTATCCCCGGGCGCACTATGGTGGCGGAAAGTAAGACTGTGAAGAAATCGAGTGCCCGGACTCGGAAACGTACGTCCACGGCTAAGAAATCGAAATCACCCAAAGTGAAATCCTCGTCATCCAATCAGCCGAATTCTTCTGCTACCAAGTCGGTGAGGCGTAGAAGACGATGAATCTTTATTGGCTGCTAATTTTTTTGAAATTTTTTTTAATTGTTGTAAGCCATTAAAAATAAGAGTTATGAGAGGTCTAAACTTTCAGATGTTAAAAAAAAAGTTCAAATTTTTTTGTTGAAATATTTGCACGGTAAAGAAATTTGATATAACTTTGCACTCGCTTTCGGGAACGAAGGCAACGAACAATGACATAATGCTACCAAGACAAGCAGCGAGACTGATTAACCGGA
>CAJTZS010000052.1 GCA_910584055.1 uncultured Muribaculaceae bacterium
AGCTAAAGCCGACCTGAAAATCAAAAATCAAGTCGGCTTTTTTCGGATGGATACGGAGAATTCAGTCACACTCAATCGAACCATAAATTTTTTTTGTAAAAACAAAAAATTCACCGCCGAAGCGGTGAATTTCAATAAAATAATATGTATTGTCGTGTTTCGGAGTTACTGGCGGTAGAACATCAGCGTGGAGCAACCCAACTGGTCGAAACCGCCCGTGTTTTTATCATATTCACCGGCACCGCCGTCAGGACGCAGATAATTGGCCATCTCGTCGATATATACAGTCTTGAAACCGTTCTTTTTGGCATAGTTCAGGTAGATCTCCCATCCCGGACGCTTTGTGCCTCGACCACCTGCGCCAAGTTCAGTACGTTCTCCCGTCTTGTTATTACTGTCGGGACACCATATATACATAGTGTATGGCAAAGAATTTGTCGGATGCAGGAAATCTCCGTCACCTGTCGGATTATCTATCCGCGGAGTGTTATATTTTGCAATATATTCCGCCATAGCGATCATACGGTGATTGTCATAGGCGAAAAGGTCTTCACCGATGTTTAGGGCCATCTGGCAGAAAGCGCCCATCAAGACGGCGCACATTGTGCAGTGACCCTGGTCACGGCCGGATTCATTGCACTGGGCAATCTTCAAACCGGGAACGTCAGGATCGTCATATACGAAATTGGCTGCCTTCTGATAGTTACCCGACCCGATTCCGTTCTTGAAATAGATGATGGCCTCGTTGATCATCTCCTGATCGTCCATAAGTATACCCATCGACAGAATCGATGTCATGGATGCCAAATCCCAGTTCAGCCAATAATGGTCATAAGTGTTGTTATGGCGAACAAGGAAATCGGAAGCCTGTGGATAGAATTTCTCTTTCAGCCACTCGCAGGCTTTCTTGAAGTCATCGCTCTTATCCCAGTCTTTATAGTTACGCAATAACTCCATTCCATTCGCGATCTGATGAATCTGGAAAAGGATCAGTTGCTGGTTGGTGTCACCGTTATGATGAATACCGTCGCAGTTGTTAACCCACGCCATGACATTTGAAATAGCTGTAGCGGCAGCCGTTTCATCATCTTTCAGCACCCATTGCAGGGCCTGCTGATAGATGGTGGCACAGTCACGGCCGAAAGTGGTTGCATTGTTGGGGCATTCCGCATTTCCGTTTGTTCGGGATATCAGTTTAGTAGGTGTGGCCTGACGCGTATTCGAAGAATACTGGTTATCAAGCATTTTCTGATATGCCTCTTTCCATGGAGAAAGATCCAGGTTCTGACGCACATAATTGATATCAGCCTGAGAATGCATCATTGCGGGATGTTGAATAGTATATTCCTTGTTCTCGAAAGTTTCCCAAGAATCCATGTCATTCACACCATCCTTAATCTCCGAGCACGAGGACATTGAGAAGGCGACCATCCCTGCAGCGAGCAATGTATATTTTTTAGCTTTCATTTTTCTTGATTGAATTTGAGGAAATTTAGATGTACCGGGGGAATCTTGGGGATTCAGAATTCCCCCGGAACATCCTGTGTAGATTATTTACCTGCTTTTATTTCGTCTTCAGCAAACTTGATTGCATCTTCCTTACTCTTGAAAGAGCGGATCCAGAACACGTCATACCATGCAGCGTTCTTATCAACGTTTCCGTTAGGTATATCCGCAACTTTTACCTGGAACAGATTGAAACCGTGGAAACCTTGCCATTTGCCTACCGCTGCATCCCAGACGAGAAGACGGTTCCCATCGGAAAGATCCGTGCCGGCCTTGTCATGCATAGACGCGTCCCTGACATCGAATGTATTGTCTCCACCTTTCTGGAGGTTTGTCTTGATAGCGTATACCGGATAATCGCTATGCCACCATTCAAAAAGATTGTTGTTGCCGCAATCGATCTTTATGTCCCGTCTCCATTTGCCGGAACCGGCATCAGGGAAATTGATACGCCAGAATTCATCACCCCTGTCTTCTGGAGCCGCATTATTGGAACATATCCAGCCGTTCCATTTGTTTTCCGGTCCCCAGTAGCAGAGTCCGGGAGTCACAGACACCTCTATAGTGGCAGTCTCGCCGGTAGCCTTGCAGGTGGCAATCACGGTAGTGGAGCCGAAACCTGTTGCGGTTACCTTGCCGCGATATACGGTGCAGACTTTGTCGTTGTTGGTTTTCCACTCAACCGAGCCGAGCGTAGCTCCGGCAGGTTCATAAGTCACGTCAACAGGCACTTCATAACCCGGAAGCGAAAGACCGCTCAGGTTGGAATTGACAATAACTTTCTCAACCGCGATATACGGGTCGATATGGAGACGATACGAGCCATAGACCTTGCTCTTGTCATGCGCTACGCAACGGATTTCCACATCCCCTCTCTTAAGGCATTCCACTTTGCCGTTATTGTCAACGGTAGCTATGCTCTCGTCCATGGATTTCCATGTCACATAGTCATAAGTGTGGTCCGCAGGCAGGAGGGTTGGCTTAAGCTCTATGATATCGGTTTCATATATCTTTCCGTCCTCTCCTGCGGGAGTGACGTTATCGAGTTTTATCTCATCGACTTTTATAACCTGGGGGATGACCTTTACCGTCACTGTCCCGGTTGCCCCGAATCCGAGGCGTTCAGGTACGGCTGAAATCACAGCTTCACCTACTGAAACGGCATGTATCGTACCGTCCTGATCCACCGTCGCAACCTTTTCATCTGTTGAAGAAAACACGATAGGCAAATCCTTAGCCTCCTCGGGACCTACGCTGTAGACCAATGTAGAGTCCATGCCAACGGCAAGGGGAAGAACCTCGCTCACTTCGAACTTGATCTCACTGGGCACCATAGCCTCGGTATACCATGTTGTCAGCACCTTGTCATCGTCGCACGATGCCATCGCCATGGCTAAGAGAGCGGCAGGAACCAGACTTTTAATATATTTAGTATTCATATTGTTTTCCTTTATTATTGCTTACATATTAGCTTGCCCATCCCGGATTCTGACGGAGGTTCTTGTTGAGCTGAAGCTGCTCGGCCGGCAGCGGGAACAAATAATTCTTCTCTTCCCATTTGCGGCCGCTCTCCCATATTACGCGTCCTTTGGAATCTACACGCGATGCGGGGAATTTCCTGCGCTCATACTCTGTGCCGGTGACATGCACTCCCACGAAGTCCTGAGGCATCTCATCCTGCGCGGTTTTCCAACGGCGCAGGTCATCCAGACGGAATCCTTCGCCATAGAACTCAACACTGCGCTCGCGGCGTATCTCTTCGCGCATGCTTAGACCATTCTCATTAACAAGCTTGTTGCTAAGGTTGGGCATATTGGGATTAACACGCTTACGCACAAGGTTAAGCGAAATATTGAGGTCGTTGTCGCTTATGGCTTCGTCACGCTCATATACAGCTTCTGCATATGTCAGAAGCACCTCTGCATAACGTATCAGCGGGAGGTCATAGGTCTCCATACCGGTTTTCACCATACGTTCGCAAGCCCATTTCTGACCAAAATAACCTGTGCCGCTTCCGGGAGCGAAATTGGAAAGATATTTACGGGCAGCATCGCCATCGCTGAAATCGCGTCCTCCGTTGGGGTCGTCACCCTTCCAGAAATCATCGCCCGGACGCATCAAGGCGTTTGCCATGCGGTTGTCGCGGTTCTGCCATTCGGATGCCATCGTATCATATCCCTTGAACAGCGGAGACACATTTATAGGAAGACCGTCCGAGCAAAGATAGAGGTCTGCAACTTTATGCGACACAAGCTGTGCGTTTGCAAGACACTCGGTAGTGATATTGAAGCCCACTGTTACGTCATCGTTATAGCGACGGCTCCAGATGTATTCCTTGTTAGAGCTTTTTGTAAGGCCGGCAGGATTACCTTTCACATCCTCAAGGATGAAGAGGTATTTATAAGACTGCGTGCCGAGAGCCTCAGACTTGAATATCTCGAACTGTTTTGAATCGATAACGGCCTTCGCTGCCTTGGCTGCCTGGTCGAGAAGTCCGGAAGCCCTGTCGGTAAAACCACGGAATTTCATCCATGTTCCTTCGAAGAGGGCGACACGCGCCTTGAATGCCTGAGCAGTCTCGCGGCCGACATACCCGGCTTCAACAGTGCTTACTTCGGGCAAGAGCTCAATGGCTTTGTCGAGATCACTGAGAATAAGGTCTGCCACCTCGTCGCGATGGTTACGCGATGCATAGAGTTCCGGGCTGTCGGTATCAAGAACCCCGGTAACAATGATGGCGTCTCCGTAAAGGCGTAGGAGCGTAAAGTAGCTGTAGGCCCTGAAAAAATAAGCTTCTCCGAGCGGTTTGGCTATGTCTTTCTGGTTCTTGAAACCGGCTGCCTTTCCTATAAGGATGTTGCAACGGCGTATATGGCTGTAAGCACCTGTATAGTTGCCGTCGGAGTTCGGAACAGTGTTCGAACCGTTGGAAATGGTGTTCATCGCACCCTTGTCAACCATAAAGTCACTGTTCTTGTCGTTGTCTTTGGCTATGGCCTGCATTTTGGGAGTCCAGTCGTAGAATTGATTTGCGAACGACTGGAAATCCTTTGCCGTCTCCCACAGATTGGGGTCTGCCATCTGGTCCTGAGGCTCCAGGTCAAGGCAGGAAGTACTCAAGAATGCGAGCGCGGCGGCGGAGATTGTCAATAATATCTTATTCATTGTTGTTTCAGATTTTAGGTTAGAATGCGAGATGCACACCGAATGTCACGTTGCGGAGGAACGGATAGCGGTTCGAATTCGTCACGTTACGTGAAGCTTCAGGATCCCAGCCGTCCTTGATTTTGGATGTCTCCCATAGATCGGTACCCGTAACATAGAAACGCACCTGAGAAAGTATGTTATACTTTTTAAGCAGTTCAGTGGGAAGCGAATATCCGAGGGTGATATTTTTCAGACGCAAGTAGCTTCCGTCTTCAACCGACCATGACGAGCATTGATAGTTATAGTTGTTGATATCACTTTCATGCGTCAGTGGGGTGTAGTAGCCATCGGGATTTGTCTGACTCCATACATTGCCTATGAAATGGTTGGAGAAATTCTGATACCATGTGCGGCATGGTATACGCCATGCATCGGCGCTGTTTCCCTGCTGACGCCAAACCGTGCGGCGTCCTGCACCTTGGAACACTACGTCAAGGTCAAAACCTTTCCATTTCGCGCCTAAATTGAACGAGAACTGAATCTTGGGATCATCCGTCCCGAGATATACGAGGTCTTCATATGTCAGTTTTCCGTCTTTATTTACATCCTCAAACATGTTGGAGCCGACACGAAGCATCGAGATGTTACCCATTGTGGAGGTAGCCTGATAACGATCCTTATATTTCTTCAACATCTCCTCATTCTCGATCTTGCCGCAATAGCGGAGGCCAAAAACGGAATTGAGAGGATACCCTTCCTGATCGGAACGTACACCGGCACCGATTGCACCGGATCCACCGTTGTCAAGAAGCTTGTTGTCGGCATATGTGAATGTCCCCCCTACGTGGTATTCAACGTTACCGATACGGTCGTTCCACGTAGCATTGAGGTCATAACCCCAAGCTTTGAACTTACCTTTGTTGGCAGTGGGGGCTTTGTCACCAAGTATGCCGGGATAAATCACATCGATAAGCATATTGTTGACTTTCTTCCAGTAAGCCTCGAATGTTCCGGAAAGGCGACCGTTGAAGAATCCGAAGTCCAATGCAACGTTATAGTTATGAACGCGCTCCCATGTCCTGTCAAGGCTCACCAATTTCCCGTTGGTGTCAATCCATGAAATCTTTCCGTTGCCGATTATCACGTTCTTGTTGGGATTAAAGTTGTATAGGCCCACACCTGAATAGCGGTCGATACCGCTCTGGTTACCTACGTTACCATAAGAGGCACGGAGCTTAAGTTCGCTGAGCCACTCACGGGTGCCCTCCATAAATGATTCCTCCGTGATACGCCAACCGGCTGATACACCCCAGAAGAATGCCCAGCGGTTCTCGGCCTGGAACTTGGATGAACCGTCGTAACGTGCCTGCGCTTCGAAAAGATATTTCGAACGGAAATCATAATTCACACGTCCATAATATGAAAGCAACGCCTCCTGCCATTTCGATGCCTTGACACTGTGGAGACCCTGTCCGTTGATTATCTCAAGCGAAGGGATGATGTCCTCGGCATTGTTGGTGTTGGATTCATAATCGGTATATGAATACTGTACACCGAGCATGGCCTTGAAGTTGTGGTCTTCATGGAAGGTTTTAGTGTAGTCTGCATATGCCTGCACGGTGAAAAGTTCGCGGCGGTCCCACCATTTCTCATAGGAAGTCTTCTCTTCTACGGGATCCGTGAACCATACTTTCGTACCGGCATAGTTATAATAGTCTACAGAGAGATTTTTCTTATCGCGGGTGTTTCCACGGTAGTTATAACCGAACACTGCGTTAAGGCTCAACCCGTTTATTATATCATATTTGAAAGCCTCGCTGACATTGACCGACAATGCTTTATATTTGTTCTCGCCTCCAAGTTCAGCTTCCCAGTTGGGCGCTTTCCAGTTGCCTCCCCATCCATACGGCTTGCCGTCTATGGTAGATGACGGGAAACCGGGTTGCGCTGTAGAAGAGGTGAGACATGCCCCGATACGCGAGGGCGCCACCTGATCCTGACGGTTCACGGCGATAGATGACGTGAGCTGGAATTTATCGTGGAACTTGAACGTGTTGTTCAAACGTATGTTGAAACGGTTGTTATGGTTTTTACCCCATTTCAAGTTAGAGTCGTCGTACATATAAGCGGCAGACACGCGATATGTAGCCTTCTCATTACCGCCCGACACTGCAAGGTCATGACTCGTAGACCATGAGTTGCCCCAGAGTATATCATTCCAGTCCGTATCAAAGAATGTGAGGTCGGCAGTGTCACCGAACATACCTATAGGATTGCTGACGTGATCGAAATCAAAATATTGATTCTTATACTCCATCATCATCTTGCACCACCTGATTCTGTCGTAAGTGTCATCATAACCGTCGTTTCTGTATGCCTCTATCTGTGCCATAGCCCATTGGTCAAGACTCGCCGGACTTGGTTGGTTTCCGATGAATTTGCCGGTGAATGAACCGTTATAGTCTACACGCACGCGGTCGGATGCGCCCTTCTTAGTAGTGATAAGCACAACACCACCCGCAGCTTTCGAACCATAGATGGAAGCAGCTGCGTCCTTAAGTATATTCATTGATTCAATATCGGAGGGGTTGATCTGATTCAATGCTCCGACACCTTCATATTCCACACCGTCAATAATCACCAACGGATCGGAATTGTTTTTTGAAACGGAGCCACGAATCTTCATGTTCCAACCCTCCTCACCGGGGGCGGAGTTTGAACGTGTCACGATCACACCCGGCACCTGACCCTGCATCGCCTGAACCGGGCTCGCGAGTGTGCCCTTGTCTTCAAGTTGCTGGCTTCCGACAACAGTGACGGCACCGGTCATGGTTGCCTTCTTCTGTGTACCATAGCCGACAACAACCACTTCATCAAGAAGAGCGCTGTCTTCTTCGAGCATAATCTTCATTGGATCCGAGGTAGCCTTTACCTCTTTTGAACGGTAGCCCACATAACTTATCACCAGAGTACTGCCTGCCGGCACGTTAAGCGTGAATTTACCGTCAATATCGGTTGATGCACCGACACTTCCACCTTTCAGCATCACGGTTGCGCCGATAAGTGGCTCCCCGGTATTGTCTACTATCTCGCCTGTCACCACTGCTGTGGCTTGTTTCTGCGCCGCAGGAGCAGAATAAGCGGGAATCGGATAGGCAACAACCGATGCCGCCATCATAAGCCCTCCGAAGAGGATATGATACCGACCAAACGAGTTATTACTTCTTTTTCGCATGAAATTAAGGTTAGTTATTATTATATTAATTGATTTCTTGATTCATCGGTTATCCAACGGCACGAAGATATTCGCGAACATCGCGACGTCCGAGACGCAGGTGGTTCTCCACTGTGCGTGTAGACAAATTGAGCTCAATGGATATATCAGACACCTCCATATCGTCAAACCGGCTTCTCATATAGATTATACGGCGCTGCGGGGGCAGGCACTCAACGCGGCGTTGCTCAAGTTCCATAATCTGACGGACATAGAATTCCGTTTCGGGAGTAGTGTCCATAGCTTCGTTCTCCACGTCACTGAGGTCGGCATGGCTCTGACGGACATACAGACTGCGCAGATAATCCTTCACTTGATTGGCCGCTATCTTATATATGAAAGGAAGGGCGGTCTCTTCATTGATTTGCTTACCGCAGGTCAAGGCCTTGAACCATACATCCTGCGCAAGATTCTCCACGACGGTGCGGTCATTCACCCGCACGGCGATATAGTTGAGAATCTTTTTCGAGTGCCTGCGATAGAGGCTGTCAATGAGAGTGTGGTTGGAAATGTTTAAGTTTTCCATGTTGGTATTCGGTTTTGTTCGAATTTTAAATTTTGAACTTGTCTTGTCAAATCTTAATTTACGAAGGTTAAGAACAGACTTTAAAGACATCGTTTTTCACAATGTCACGATGCAAAATTATTCTCAAAAAATCGAGATGCCAACTAATTTGATGTTGATTATATCTCGCAATATTAGGTTAGACGAATTTGTTTCATAGGCATTGAGAATTAGAAGTTTAAGAGATTGAGATTTTAAGTTTCACAATAATTTGAGACGCACTCCTGTTAATGTTTAATGTTGAATGAGTAATGTTTAATGGGTCTATTACCTCGCAGAGCCGCAGAGTGGGAGAGTCCTCATATCCGGTTATCAGAGGTCGTTTCCACTCCTGCCGAGTTGCAGAGCCTGCCGCTAAAACCACCGCGACAAGCTCTGCAACTCTGCCGGGAGTTCACGACCCTTAAAAACAAGGTGTATCGATTCTTTGCGCACTCTGCGGCTCTGCGAGGAATAATGTTCAGTGAGATAAATGGAAATTTATATTGAACATTGCACATTTAACATTACACATTTTTCTTAAGAAATTCCGCCGGAGTGATGCCGGTGATGCTTTTGAAATGGCGGAAGAAGCTGGCACGCGATGAGAAGCCGCATTTTTGCGACAAGGCTGTCAACGTATACTTCGATGTGTCGAGTTCCTTTACAATGCGTTTGAATTCCGCCACACGGTAACCGTTTATATAATCGTAATAGCTTGTTTTCAGATATTGGTTGAAGAGGAAAGAGAGGGCGTGGGCGGAAGAATCTATCATCTTCGCGAGATCGGAAATCTTAAGGTCCGGATCTGTGAACGGGCGCTCGTCCTTCATCAGATGCTCGAGCTTCTTATTGAGCCTTACGCATTCCTCATCCGAAAGGCGCGTGGTCTTATAGCTCGCCCTGCGAGGTTCTTCAGGGGCGACACTCTCCTGATTGAAATCTGTTTCCTCATTCGTGGTAGCGTTGATGCCCAGACGTTTACTTTGCGCAATTCCCATCCATATCACTACAGCAACGAGAATTCCAACAAGCACCCAAAGCCATATCCCTCCACCGGAGGAACGTTTTATAGTCATTATCTTTTCACTGCCCGGCTCTCCCGGAAGACGGAAATGCAGTTTGCTTGTGCCCGAAGGAATATTGAAATAATGAATAGGCATCGCGCCGTTTGCCGTTCGCCAGCCATTGTCAACCCCCTCTAAATAGTATTCCACCTCGAAAAACTCCGGATTGCAGAAATTAAAGTTGGCCACATGCACCTCAAGATCGGATTCATCATTCTTAAGGGACAATTCTATCTTGTAGCGGTCTGACTTCATTTTCACGGCAACGCTTTCGCCATTGCTTTTCACATCCGCAATGCTCACTTCCGACATCAGGCTCTTGCCGGATTTCTTGAAATCCTCATAGTTGACCTTATAAAGACCGTTGACAGTGCCGAACCAGATATCTCCGTCTTTTTCACGATATGGGGGACAAAGTGTAAAAACAGGTGCCGGAATGCCGTTAAGGTTATTGATCACAGTTGGCTGCAGTCCGTCGCGATAACGCCATAGACCTTTGTCAGTGCCTACCCAAAGACCGCCGTCAAGATCTTCGGTAACAAAAGTGCGCATCTTGAACCTGTCGTCAGACCCATCACCGAGAAAGGTTATTTTTGACAGCTCTATGTTAGATTGATAGATAGCCCCGCGATCCGGCACGAAATAGAGACGTTTTTTTGAATCCTCATATACCGCGCGGATTTTCGCATTCGCTGGAAATCCTTTGGGGAATCCGGCAGCGCTGACCGTGCTGCCGTTCCATATCGCCATGCCTGATTCGGTGCAGAACCATCCCCTCCCCATAGTATCGAAAAAGATTTCATACACGTTGCCAACCGGAAGGTGCGAATTGCCGGAAGTGTATTTGGCGGTAGGCTTGTCGGAACTGCTATCGAATCGATAAACACCCGAAGATGTTGCAACCCATAGACGGTTTTGAGAATCCACTTCCGCATCAAATACGCTCTCCCCCGCCATTTCAGAGGGTCCGAACGGGCGAAGCGCATATGTCTTCGGATCGAACACATACATACCACCGTGGTATGTCCCAACGTAAAAATGCCCCCCCCAGTCAGTTACGCAAAATATAAGATTTGATCTAATTTCAGGTTTGTGGATATGGCGCACAGTTCCCGACTTTTCATCCACAAAGAAAAAGCCGTCATGCGTACCGATTATACGCCGGTCACCGGTAATTGCAAGAGACCTCACCGCAGATTTGATTAGATCCGGCAAACCGGGGAAGGAATATAATGTGAAAGAAGCATTGTTGCTCGGGGTATAGTCCACACCGCTCTGGTAATAACCGACCCACAGTCTACCCCGGTCATCAACGAGTGTCGAATATATTGAATTGGAACGAAGCGTTGTCGCACCGGGTGAAGTTTCGGATGTTGAGATATGGGATTTGATCCTACCCTCCGGTGGACAATAAAGGAATATCCCTTCACCGTCAGTGCTTACAAGAATATCGTTCTTATCGGTAGCGCATATTGATGTGACCACATTGTTTCCCACTTCTACGGCGGGGAGGAAACGCAGTGTTTCTGTATCGAACGGCAGCAACCCGGTGCCGGAAGTGCCGACATACAGCGTATTCCCGATACGACTCAGATGCGACCCCTCCGACTCGACTTCTATCGGATAAGTAGTGACTGATTCGTTGTCGAAAAGGAAGTGATGCAGTTCCCGTTGTGTCAGTATCCACAACCCTTTCCCCGGTTCAAGGCTCAACGCCTTGATTTTGTTCGACGGAGACATGATATCGGGCACAATCAAATGCTGTTTCAATTCCTTCCTTCTTTCCTTATATATATAAAGGCCACTGTTAGTGCCTATATAAAGGTTGCCCTTACCGTCATCAGCCAGACTGCTGACAGCGCCGTTAAGCTTTTCCTTATGGATACGCACCGGAATAGAGGCACCTGGGGCAAGTTCGAAAAGACCTATATTCGAACCGGCGAATATACTTCCGTCGCTACCGGATGTTATAGCATTAACGCGCCGCGACACATTGCGTGAATCGGAATCAAGTTTGAAAGATTTTATTCTGTTGCCATCAAAACGGTCAAGCCCCGATTCCGTGCCGAACCATACATAACCAACCGAATCCTTATATATTACATTGACAAGGAGATCGCTCAACCCGTCCTTCGCTGTAAGGGCACGCAAATCACCGCGACCGAATGCACCGAATGCAATCGTTCCCGGAAAAATAAACGCTGCGCATATCACAGCTAAAATCGTTATCAATACATGATTACGTTTCTGCATAGTGATTAGTTCGTGCGCAAATTTAGCAATTTCCGCCGCATCATGCAAGAGCAAAAGCAATTTTTAACAACAATTTCCGTCAATTTTATATTTCTATTCTGGATTTCCACATACCCATCCCTATATGATAGCAACTTTAGAAGTTGTTAAATTCCCATTTATCGATAAATGGGAATTTGGAGAATGGAATGGTCTTACAGACCTATTGGGAGGGAGATTTAATTCATTCTTCCGCGTTAGGTTGATTTACATGTTCATTCGTATTATATTTGTAGTGCAATAATAAAAGCACTAATACCAGCATAAGATAAAACCCAAATACAAATCAATATGATTCTCAATCAATTTTCACTCGAAGGTAAGGTGGCACTGGTCACAGGTGCCGCATATGGAATCGGCCTCGCAATAGCTCAGGCTTTTGCTGAGGCCGGCGCGAAGATTGTGTTCAACTGCTCGCGTCAGGAAACCATCGACCGCGGTCTTGCGGCATACAAGGAATTAGGTATCGAAGCGAAGGGTTATCTTTGCGATGTCACCAACGAAGATGAGGTGAAAGCAATGGTAGCCGATATAGAGAAAACCGTAGGCTCTATCGACATTCTGGTTAATAACGCCGGTATAATCAAGCGCATCCCGATGGAGGAAATGTCGGCGGAAGATTTCCGCAGGGTCGTGGATGTGGACCTTATCGGTCCTTTCATCTGTGCCAAGGCCGTAATTCCCGGCATGATCAAGAAAGGTCACGGCAAAATCATCAACATCTGCTCCATGATGAGCGAGCTTGGCCGAGAGACTGTAAGCGCATATGCGGCAGCAAAAGGTGGTCTCAAGATGCTTACCCGCAACATTTGCTCGGAATATGGAGAGCATAACATCCAGTGCAACGGTATCGGGCCGGGCTACATTGCCACGGAACAGACGGCTCCCCTTCGCGAACGCCAGGCTGACGGAAGCCGCCATCCCTTCGACAGGTTCATTATCTCAAAGACTCCAGCCGCACGCTGGGGGACACCGGAAGACCTCATGGGACCGGCTGTGTTCTTGGCCTCAGAAGCTTCTAACTTTGTGAACGGACACGTTCTTTATGTCGATGGCGGCATTTTAGCTTATATCGGCAAACAACCCTAAAAGAATCAATCCAATATGGAAAAGATGTTATTTGCTGCAGCCACATGTCTCTGCTTCGTAGCCTGCTCGGGCAACAAGCAGGAGATTGTGGTAAGCAACGATTCGCCACACGACCGCCCGGAAGAGATGGTGGCCGTCAATGCCGCCTCTCTGACAGTGGCAGCTCCGGGAGCTTTCCGAATCCTCGATGCAGAGGGCAACGAACTCCCCTATCAGCTGACCTACGACAAGAAAATCATCTTCCCTGCCTCTGTAAAAGCAGGCTCGAATGCCACCTACACAGTGACGGCCGGTTCTCCGGCCGCAATAGATACCCTTGTATATGGCCGCCAGTTTCCTGAGCGCAAGGACGACATGGCATGGGAAAACGACCGCTCGGCATATCGCGCATACGGTCCAGCCTTGCAGCAATCGGGAGAACGCGCATTCGGCTACGACATATGGACAAAATGCGTATCGAAACCTGTTTTGGAAAAACGGTTCCGACTTGACAGGGAAGAGAAAATCTCATTCCATGTCGATCATGGCGAGGGAATGGATGTCTACGCGGTTGGTCCGACCCTCGGAGGGGGCACCGCCGCCCTGCTTGATTCACTTGGCAATATAGTGTATCCCTATTGCTATAAGAATTATGAGATTCTTGACAACGGCCCCTTACGCTTCACCGTGCGCCTGAATTACGGTCCAATTTCCGTGAATGGCGACACAGCTGTAATCGAGCACCGTCTGATATCACTCGACCGCGGATCATGGCTCAACCGCACGGAAGTGAGCTACGACGGTCTGTCTAAAGCCGCAAAACTCGCTCCGGGAATTGTGGTTCACCGACAGAATCCACAGGGATACACATTGGGAGAAGGATATATGGCATATGCCGACTCCACGGAGAATGCTGACAACGGCAACGGAGTGATATTCGTAGGGGTAGTGTCGCCTGAAAGCGATGGGAATATGTATCAGCAACTCGCCGAACCGGCGGGAGATGCAATCGGACATATCCTCGCCCCTGTCGGCTATGAGGCAGGCAAGACTTTCACCTATTATTGGGGTTCAGGATGGAGCAAGGGTGGTATGCCCGATGCCGACACATGGAACAACTACCTGAAAACTTTCTCCGAAAATCTCAATTTACCCCTCAAAGTCACAGTAAAATAGCATCGAAATGCAAAGCGTATTCTCATATATAATCAGTCTCGGGGCTGCGGTGATGATGCCGGTGATATTCACCATTCTCGGGGTATGTATCGGTATCAAGTTCGGCGATGCCCTGAAATCAGGCCTCAAGGTCGGTGTCGGATTCATCGGACTCTCCATAGTGACATCCTTGCTCACATCGGCACTCGGGCCGGCACTCGACACCGTCGTTGACATCTATGACCTTCAGCTCCGGGTATTCGACATGGGCTGGCCGGCAGCCGCCGCCGTGGCTTACAACACCGCCGTCGGAGCGTTCATAATCCCCGTATGCCTTGGCGTAAACATCCTCATGCTGCTTACGCAGACCACGCGCACTGTCAACATCGACCTTTGGAACTATTGGCATTTCGCCTTTATCGGCGCGGTGATATATTTCGCGTCCGACTCCCTCGCATGGGGATTCTTCGGGGCGATAATATGTTTCATCATCACCCTCGTACTGGCCGACATGACGGCAAAAAAATTCCAGGGATTCTACAAGGATATGGACGGCATATCGATACCTCAACCTTTCTGCGCGGGATTCGCTCCGTTCGCATGGGGTCTAAACAAGGCTCTTGATAAAATCCCGGGGATAGGCCGTCTGGAAATCGATGCCGAAGGATTGAAGAAAAAATTCGGACTTCTTGGCGAACCACTGTTCTTAGGTGTGATCGTCGGTATCGGTATCGGTTGCCTGACATGCAAATCATGGAACGAGATTGTGGATAAGATTCCATATATCCTTGGCCTCGGCATCAAGATGGGTGCTGTCATGGAGTTGATTCCCCGCGTCACTGTCCTTTTCATCGAAGGGTTGAAACCGATTTCCGATGCAACCCGCAGTCTCATCGCGCGTAAATTCAAGAATGCCGACGGCCTTAACATTGGCATGAGTCCGGCCCTCGTGATCGGGCATCCCACCACTCTCGTGGTGTCGCTGCTCCTTATCCCTGTAACGCTGGTTCTCGCAGTTGTGCTACCTGGTAACCAGTTCCTCCCCCTCGCTTCGTTAGCCGGAATGTTTTATGTATTCCCCCTTGTGCTTCCATTCACAAAGGGCAGCGTGCTTAAGACATTCATTATCGGTCTGATAGTGCTGGCGGCTGGTCTATACATGGTGACCAACCTTGCCCCGGCTTTCACTCTCGCAGCAAAAGACGTATATGCCACAACAGGTGACGGAGCGGTGAACATTCCCGCCGGATTTGAGGGTGGAAGCCTCGATTTCGCCTCCTCTCCCCTTGCATGGATAATCTACCAGTGCACCGAAAACCTAAAATGGATAGGAACAGGACTGCTCGTGCTCCTGTCGATGGGTATGATGTGGTGGAACCGCGTGCATATCATCCGCAACCGCAAAGCGATGGTTGCCGCAAATTCAGATAAAATACAGACAACAGAATAATTCAGACAACAGAATAAAATGAAAAGATTTATTATTGCTTCAGCCTTGGCGGCTGTAACCGCCGTTTCGGCGAGCTCTCAGACCTCCTACAAAATGCTTGTGGCATGTCATCCCGACGATGTGAAACATTATGACACCGAGCAACTGCGCTCACATTTCATGATGCCGGAAGTCATGACAAAAGACAAGATCACCCTCACCTATTCGATGTATGATCGCCTGGTCTATGGAGGTGTGGTGCCTGTAACCAAAACCGTTGTGCTCGAAACAATCGATCCGCTGAAAGCCGAATATTTTTTGGAACGCCGTGAGCTTGGAGTCATCAACACGGGCGGTCCCGGCATAGTGAGCGTCGATGGCAAGGATTATGAACTGAATTTCAAAGATGCCCTCTATGTGGGTCGCGGCAAAAGAAATGTCACTTTCCGCAGCAAGGATACGTCGAATCCCGCAAAGTTCTACATCAATTCCACCACCGCCCATAGGGAATACAAGACGCAGCTAATCACTATCGACGGGCGCAAAGGCTCAATCAAGGCAAACTGCATCAAGGCCGGTTCGCTGGAAGAGAGCAACGACCGCGTTATCAACCAGCTTATCACCAACAACGTGCTGCAGGAGGGACCCTGTCAGCTGCAGATGGGTCTGACAGAGCTTAAGCCGGGTTCCGTATGGAACACCATGCCGGCGCACACCCATTCCCGCCGCGTAGAGGCTTATTATTATTTCAACGTACCGGAAGGCAATGCCATCTGCCACTTGATGGGTGCACCGCAGGAAAACCGCCTCATCTGGCTTCACAACGAACAGGCCGTGATGTCGCCGGAATGGAGCATCCACGCCGCCGCCGGAACCAGCAACTATATGTTTATATGGGGCATGGGAGGTGAAAACCTCGACTACGGCGATATGGACAAGGTCCAATATCTCGAAATGAAATAACTCCAAAACAAAAGATACAAAAAAATAGAGTCCGCTTGAAGCGGACTCTATTTTTTATATGTGTTGTGAATTATTTACAGTCGCTGAGCGGACAACGGGGTTTAATCTGCTTGAAGAAGTCGTTGCCTTTGTTGTCAACAAGTATGAATGCGGGGAAATCCTCTACCTCGATTTTCCAGATAGCTTCCATGCCGAGTTCAGGATATTCGAGACATTCCACACTCTTTATTGAGTTCTTGGCAAGGATTGCTGCAGGACCGCCAATAGAGCCGAGATAGAAACCGCCGTGCTTCTTGCAAGCGTCTGTCACCTGCTGGCTACGGTTACCCTTGGCTATCATCACCATCGAACCTCCCGCAGCTTGGAACTGGTCAACATACGGGTCCATACGTCCTGCGGTTGTCGGTCCGAACGAGCCTGAGGGAAGTCCTTCCGGTTTCTTGGCCGGACCGGCGTAATAGATGGGATGATCCTTGAGATATTGAGGCATAGGCTCACCTGCATCAAGACGTTCCTTTATCTTGGCATGCGCTATGTCGCGACCTACGATAATAGTGCCCTTGAGGGAAAGGCGGGTGGAAACAGGATATTTGTCGAGCTGCGCGAGAATCTCCGGCATCGGACGGTTGAGGTCTACATTCACAACCTCTCCTTCTCCCGCATTGCGCATCTCTTCGGGAATCAGTTCTCCGGGGAATTCGTCAAGTTTCTCGATCCAGAGACCGTCTTTGTTGATCTTGGCCTTTACATTGCGGTCGGCGGAACAGCTGACACCCATACCCACAGGGCAGGATGCGCCATGACGCGGCATGCGGATCACGCGGATATCGTGCGCGAAATATTTACCGCCAAACTGTGCACCGAGACCAAGGCAGTGAGCCGCCTCGAGAAGTTCCTTCTCAAGCTCCACGTCGCGGAACGCATGACCATATTCATTACCCTTCGTGGGGAGATTGTCATAATATTTGACAGAAGCCTTCTTGACAGCGGCAAGGTTCGCTTCAGCGGATGTGCCTCCGATTACGAATGCGATATGATATGGAGGACAGGCGGCTGTGCCGAGAGTCTTCATCTTCTCGATAAGGAAAGGCACGAGGGTCTTCTTGTTGAGGATAGCCTTTGTCTCCTGATAGAGGTATGTCTTGTTGGCGGATCCGCCACCTTTCGCCACGAACAGGAAGTTATATTCCATACCCTCGCAAGCGTGAATCTCTATCTGGGCGGGCAGGTTACAACCGGTGTTGACCTCGTCATACATGTTGAGGGGAGCATTCTGGGAGTATCGGAGATTGTTTTCCGTGTATGTCTTGTATACGCCTTCGGAAATTTTCTCCTCGTCGTCGCATCCTGTCCAAACCTGCTGACCTTTATAGCCGGCGCAGATGGACGTACCGGTGTCCTGACAGAACGGGAGAACGCCCTTTGCTGCCACTTCGGCATTGCGGAGCATAGTAAGAGCCACATACTTATCGTTTTCAGAAGCCTCGGGGTCATGTAGAATCTTGGCCACCATTTCGTTATGCTCGCGACGCAGCATAAACGAACAATTATGAGAAGCCACGTTTGCCAACAATGTAAGAGCTTCAGGCTCAACAACGAGCATTTCGTGTCCGTTCCAGTTCTCTACTTTCACATGATCCTTTGTCACGAGTTGATACTCCGTGGTGTCAGGACCGAGCGGGAACATTTCCTGGTAATGAAAAGGTTTTGTTGCCATTATCTTAGTTTTAATTTTATTTACGCGAAGTTAACACAATAATCGCGATTTAACAAATTTTACACCGCGCCTTTTACAAACCTAACAATCCAATACTATAGAGACCTTGTGCTCCTGGGCAAACAATACGGCCTGATACATTATGGAGAAGGCACATTGCGCAAGTTCCTCCGTCCGGAATTTTACTGTCTCATGTTTGCGGCTCTTCAACCCGAAAAATCGTTTCTCTTCCGTAACCGTCGTTATTGCGTTATAGTATTTGTCGTCGCGCCATGAAAGGATTGTATCCAAATCATCTTTCCATACCCGGCTATTAAGGTCATCTAATTCCTGCTTTAACTCCGCCACGGTAGAAACCACCATCTCGTCCCCTACGGGTGTCATGGTGGAAAAAATAGGCTTTTCTTTCATCGGTAGCCATATGTCAGCAGCTAAAATCAACGAGTTCGGAACCTTTTCCGACATACCTTTTTCGACCACTGGTTCGTCATAGGCACACCACCCCGGCTCCACGAACTCCGGCAATGTGGCGTTGTAATGCTTACATGCCGCCAACATCGTCAATGCACCCATTGCTTCGAAGCCGATCCGGTCTGTGAAGTAATCACATTCCATATTTTCATCCCATAGCGGAGGAGTGCATGATTTGAATACATCCTTTGCAAGATGGTCCTGCCATTCGTAAATTGAATCGCGGATTTCCTTGATTTCGGAAGGGTTCGTAATCGGACCTGTATCTCCACCTCCCGGATTCACGGTCACATATTTCTTACCATTCGCTTCCGCCTCCTGTTGAACTGCGTTTTTCCAGTTGCGGCTGTAATACCGGGTCAATGTCCCCGCATAAACGTCTAATCCCATATAAACTATTTTTACAAATTAATATTCATTGATTTTATTCCTCCAACCACGAACAACCATAAACAACCACTTTTGTTGCGTTTTTTATCAACCATTTAAACCTTAAGACATTGCTCTCTTCCGCTCGCTGTCTGACACAGAAGTCCCCGGTTTTGAAAGTGGTTGTCCAATGGTTGAAAGTGGTTGGATAAATATATTCCATTTCATGTTTTATTGTCTATTATCGTTTTGTGAAGATTGAACGTATTTTTTCACGCCAGGAAAGTTTTGGTATATACTCAGTGTATTCGTCAACCCTGATAATATGGCCGGTATTGAGTCGAGCCACCCGAGGTCTCTGGTAATTCCATTCCACCGTGTCCATGAATTTGTCCCTGCTCGCGAATTTGGAATGCATATTTTCTATTCTTTCTTCTACTGTCCGTCCCGTAATCTGATTGAAATATTCAGTATCCCATTTGGGAGATTCAGTCATAATGTGTTTCCAAGTGTCATCGAATAGCTCTTTTTTATTTAGGTATGTAGCAATTGCGAGTTGAGTCTCAAACATGGAACACCTGCTTAACTGCCTTACATATTTTGAGCCATACGCCCCTCTCTCGGATTCCAATTCAAGATATTCTATTAAATCATTAAGAGGAATCTCAGGGGTAAGTACTAACCCATATTGCCTTTTTGCATCTTTCAACGCCTCACTAAAATCAAGGTCGTGATGCCTGTAACTGATTATTTCCTGACCTCCTTTTTTATCATCTAATTCATCGTACACACATGGCTGTCCAAACGTTCTACGCTCCGTATACCAGAGAGGTATCATTTCTAAAAAAATGCGATAGCTTTCTTCCCCTATCTTACCAATTCGCAGTCCCATCAAGAATGGTCCTACTTTCTGATAAAGAGTGGATGGTGAATATTTTTTGAGGAACGGGAATTCATCATGCCATTCCGCGAATATTTCTTCAAACGATTTCATATTTCATACTTATTTAGGGTTTTATAATAACAGACAACAGTCCATATCATAATTTATCATTTTATCAGTTTAGCGTTTATTGAACAAAGAGCGGAGGTTGTCGAGCCTAGATTTTTTCGAATCATAGTGATAATTGTCAATTCCAACGATAGTACCGACATTGAGCTTCTTCACCTTCGGTCTCTGTGAATTCATTTCGATTGTCTCCATGAATTTCTCTCTGTCCTTGAAAGGTTCATAAATCCGTTCCCTCCATTCATCAATCGACACTATCCCCCACCAATAGCTGAGTTCCTCTGGCGTCCAATATTTGATCTCCCGTTCGATACCTCCTTTAATTTCTTCCAAAAAATCCTGCTTGTTGAAATATATGCCCAAAGCCAATTGCAGGTGAAATACCGGTATCCAATTAACAGGATTGTGTTTGGTTTCCCATGGCCTTATTGTCTCTACAATGGATTCCATTAAATCCCCTATGAGCACTTCGTCTTTCAAAACTTTACCGAATTGAACTTTTGCGCAAGCCAACGCTTCGGCAAAATAATAATCATGGACTCCATAACGAATGTCAAATTGCCCTCCCTTTTTATCCTCTAAATCTCTATGACGCGTGCTTTTGCCGAATTGCTTTGGATTTGCCTCCCATAAAGGAACAAATTCCAGACTTAACCGGTAATCATCTCCACCAAACCAATGTTTTGAGAAACGCAATCCAATTATAAATGGATTTATTCTCATGTACAATGTCCTATCCGTATATTTTGACAGCACCGGGAATTCTTTATGCCACTCTTTAAAAATTTCTTTAAATTGTTTCATTTTGATTCAATATTTAAAAATTTTTGACAATGGCTTTTCGAATACTTCCGGCTTATATTTCACAGCATATCGGGACAAAGGTAATCATTTTATAATTTGATTGCAAAATTTTTACAATAAAAGTCAAAATGATGATAAGAGATGGCTGTCACTTGCATTGCAGCCGATTTTTGATTAATTTTGTAGTCAGGAGAGTGTTGCATTACTCTCAAATGTAGGGATGCTCCCCGGAGCATCCGATGACGGACCTCTGGTTATCTGACTGTTGGAGGATGCACCATGGTGCATCCCTACAATTTGAGACGCATTTAATTTGAGACACAATTAATCGAGTTATGCAACACATTCTCCAATAAAACCGACAGTAAATGAAATTTCGCAGATTCTTATATATACTCATAGCAATAATTGTGGCAACTACCGGTTTTGACACAACCGAATCGTATGCCGCAAAAAAACGCTCAAAGGCAAAAACCACCCAGACTTCTTCAAAAAAATCGACAAAGAAAAGTTCCAAAAAGAGATCTACCCGTAAGAAAAGGAAGACCCGTAAGAAAAGAACTACAAGATCAAAGAAGTATTCAAGGCGTTCAGTAAAGGCGGTGACACCTCCACCGGAACAGCCGTCGAACGACACGCTGACGCTCACCGTAAACGAACGGCTGCTCGAATGGATTCCCGCCAACCTCAATCCCGGTGGACTACGGGTAAACAGCGTGAAACCTGACAAAATGTCAAAAGTGGCGAAAGTAAGCCTGAACGAGAATTTCACTTACCTCCCCGTAACGCGGGAACTTATAGACTCCCTCTCTTTTCACGCACAGACAGCACTCCCGGATTCATTATCGGATTACCGCGTCAACCTCACCGTTGGTCAGCGGGCACTCGCCTATTACATAACCAAGGTTGATAAACTTCCGGAAAAATTTCGGAAGAACCCTCCGTTTGTCGTGGAGGCTCATCCCTACGGGAAAACCGACAAAGGAATGGAGAACGACATCGTGGCGCTGTGGCATTCCCACGGACGCTATTTCAAGCCGGGGTCAGGCGCATGGACATGGCAACGCCCGTTCCTATTCCAGTCGGTGGAAGACACCTACACCATGAGCTATATCCTCCCTTACGTCGTGCCCATGCTTGAAAACGCGGGTGCATACGTTATGTTGCCACGCGAACGTGACATCAACCGCCATGAGGTGATCGTTGACAACGACACTAACGATGGAGGGCAGATATATTCGCAACCTTATTACAAAGAAATGACAGGCAGCCGCCAATGGGTCACAGGCGACCTCGAAGGCTTCATATACGACCTCCCGGATTTCCGAGACACTGAGAATCCTTTTGAAAACGGCACATACAGGCAGACTTCAACCGTGACATCCGGCAAGCCGTCGGTTGCCGCCTGGTATGCCGATATCCCTGAAGATGGTGAGTATGCCGTGTATGTAAGCTACAAGTCGTTCCCCAATTCTTCGGAAGACGCCCACTATACAGTCAATTATTCCGGAGGAAGCAAGGAATTCAGGGTAAATCAGGCTATGGGGGGAGGCACATGGATATATCTCGGCACATTCCCGCTGACAAAAGGATACAGCGACACGGAGCCTATTGTAACCCTCACCAACATATCCGACAAAGGGGAAGGTATGATCATCACCGCCGATGCTGTGAAAATCGGTGGGGGCATGGGCAATATAGCCCGTTCCGACAGCCGTTCCGACATATATTACGATCCTTCCACCCCGGAAGAGCCTGTAATTACCCCCTCTTCGGAGTCCTCCGAAAACGAAGAGGGAGAAGAGGAATCGGAGGAAGAGGAATCAGAGGAAGAAATTGAAGGGGAAGTAACCGAGGGAGACGAGACGGAAGAGACCCCGGATGCGAAACCTGCCGACACCTCGATACCTGCCGAGCCTATGACTCCTCTTGCACCGGGAAAAGCCCCGACATTCCGCACTTCAGGGATGCCCCGTTTCCTCGAAGGAGCGCGCTATTGGCTTCAATGGGCCGGATTCCCGGAACCTGTATACGCTCCTTATCACGGTTCCGACGACTACAAGGACGATTATACGTCACGGGGGCAGTGGGTTAATTACCTCGCCGGGGGATCGCGCGTGCTTCCTAACCGCGAAGGCCTCAACATCCCGGTGGATATGGCTTTTGCCCTCCACAGCGATGCCGGCAAAAGAGCCGACGATTCCTTTGTCGGAACTCTCGGAATATACTTCACTCAGAACGGCGACTCTTACCGTGACGGCACTCCGCGCATCAACTCCCGTATGCTCACCGACATTGTGATGCGGCAGATTTCCAACGACATCCGGCGGCAATACGAACCCTCGTGGACGCGCCGCTCCATGTGGGACAAATCATATGTTGAAGCGCGTGTGCCGGAAGTGCCGACCACCCTTATAGAGCTGATGAGTCATCAGAATTTCGCGGATATGATGTATGGCCTTGACCCTACCTTCAAATTCACCGTAGGCCGGGCGATTTACAAAGGCATAGCGAAATTCCTTGCCGAACGCAAGGACAGGGAACTTGTGATCCAGCCTCTTCCCGTAAAAAATTTTGCCATCACCCGCGAAAAAAAGAATCACTACAGGTTGAGTTGGGAACCCACACCCGACCCCCTCGAAGAAACGGCCATGCCCGACAAGTACGTGATTCTCGGCCGCAATCAAGGGGAACTCGGATTTCACAAAATAGGTGAAACGTCCAAGACCCATTACGACCTTAAGGTGGCAGACAACGAGATTCACAGTTTCCGGATAATCGCATTGAACAGAGGCGGCCAGTCCTTCCCTTCCGAGACCTTGGCTTTACGCGAAGCTCCGGGAGAGAAAAAACCGGTACTGATTATAAACGGTTTCACCAGAGTAAGCGGTCCGGCAAGTTTCAAAGACGGCAATCGCGCGGGTTTTGACGCGGAAAATGATTTCGGAGTCCCTTATATAAGGGATATCGCTTTTACCGGAGACCAGATGGAATTCAACCGTAACGCCGGGGAATCATTCGGAAGAAGCGCATCGAATTATACTACACAGATAATAGCGGGCAACACATTCGACTATCCTTACGTTCACGGTGAGTCCATCGCAAATGCCGGATACGGATTCGTTTCATCAAGCGTAGGCGCAGTGGAAGCGGGAAACGTGAAACTTTCGAATTACAAAAATATAGACCTCATCCTCGGCAAGCAGAAAGCCGGCATTGTAGGAAATGGCAAAAGCGGGGTGAATTTCCGGACTTTCACCCCGGAACTTGAGCGCGAACTGCGAATTTTCTCCGACCATGGAGGCAATCTGCTGATCAGCGGCGAGAATGTGGTTTCCGACATATTCAGTTACAGATACGGAGACAATGACCGCCAGTTCGGCGAAGTTGTATTAGGAGTCGTACCTGCCGAAACGACAGAAGAGGGCGCGACCAAGACACGTTCCGGACAACTCCGCACCTCCGACGGGCGCACCGCCAGATATTCCAACACCTTGAACGACAAATGCTACATCGTTCAGAACCCTGATGTGCTTGCGTCTGCTCCCGGAGCCAAGGCGGAGGAGATATTCACATTCTCCGACACCAACCTGCCTGCAGGATATGTAATTGACCGAGGACGCAGCCGCAACATAATCCTTTCCGTCCCCTTGGAGACATTCACGGATAGTTCCGACCGCGACCGCATTATATCCGATTTCCTCAAAAACAAATAAAGAATATAAAAGGAATATAATATATGACCATCATAAGATTCACCAACGTCAACGACCTTCGCGAAGCGATCTTTCACGCTCCGTTGGAGCAATACGTGCTCGTACAGCTCGACAACAGGGAGATCGAGCTCGACCCGCATTGCATCCACCGCTTCACGGAGATTGCATCCGAGATTGATTCAACCTTGACGTATTCTTACTTCCGCGAGCGCAACGAAGATGGCACCCTGATGCTTCATCCCGTCAACGATTACCAGCCTGGATCCGTGCGCGATGATTTCGATTTCGGGCCTCTCGTACTGCTCAATGCCGCCGATGTCCTCTCCGCCACCGAGGATTTCACACGTGAGGAATCGGACATGCTCGATGGCGGTTGGTATGCGTTGCGGCTGCGGATCACTATCGGCAAGATGATGGCGATGATTCCGGAATACCTTTACACGGCTACGCGCGTTGACTACCGTAAAAGCGGAGAGAAACAGCATGACTATGTTGATCCGAAAAACCGCGAATATCAGCTCCAGATGGAGAAAGCGCTGACCGACCATCTTCGCCAGATTGACGGACTCGTAATCCCCGGAGCGGCCTCAGTTGACTACGATGCCGAGGAGTTCCCGGTAGAGGCATCCGTGGTGATCCCGGTAAAGAACCGTGCCCGCACCGTAATGGATGCCGTCAATTCCGCATTGAACCAGAAATGCGATTTCTCATTCAATGTCATTGTCGTTGACAACGATTCGACGGATGGAACACGCGAACTGCTCGAAGCTGTGAAAGACCCGCGCCTTGTGCTGATCAAGGTGGGTGCAGAAGAGAATCTCGGCATCGGCGGATGCTGGAACCGTGCGCTGCTTTCCGACCGGTGCGGACGCTTTGCCGTGCAGCTGGACTCTGATGACCTCTATAACTCAGAAGACGTGTTGAAAACAATCGTAAACAAGTTTCGCGCCGGCAACTTCGGCATGGTTGTCGGAAGCTACATGATGGTTGATTTCAACGGGAACCCAATCCCTCCCGGACTGATAAGCCACGATGAATGGACCGACACCAATGGTCCCAACAATGCACTGCGCATAAACGGCTTCGGGGCGCCGCGGGCGTTTTTCACACTTGTGGCCAGACGTTTCCTTTTCCCCAATGTAAGCTATGGCGAGGATTATGCGATGGCACTGAGGATAAGCCGTGAATACAGCATAGGCAGAATCTATGAACCCCTCTATCTCTGTCGCCGATGGGAGGGCAATTCCGATGCAGCCCTCTCTATCGAGAAGACAAACGCCAACAACAGTTACAAAGATTGCCTTAGGTCGATAGAACTTATGGCACGCGTGCGTCAGAATATGCAGAACAGACCTTTGCCAAGCCTTCCCTTACCGGATTTCGGGGCTCTGATGGATCAGGGACGTGATGCCGACGACTCCTGGAGCGAGGAAGATGAAGATGATTTTGACGATTTCGATGGAGACGATACGGACCTGCCGTTTTAGAGCTTGTTTAAAAATAAATGTGAATTTGGGGTCGCAAGCTTGGAGCAGCTTTT
>CAJTZS010000053.1 GCA_910584055.1 uncultured Muribaculaceae bacterium
AACTTCTATCAGGGTTAGGACCTTCAGACGGTCAACCTAAATCAGGAAAAGACAATATGTCATCGGGGCATTTTACATTCACACACTCTAAATATATTGTTGTGAAACTTTTGCAGATAAATCCGGTGCTGAGGCAGTCTACGTCGACGGGGCGGATTATGCGCGAGATTGGCGAGACGGCGATGGCTCACGGATGGGAGAGCTATATCGCCTATAGTCGCGGACGCGACGGGGTGATGGAATCCTCTTCGAGTGTAATTCCGGTGGGGAATAAGCTCGATGTGGCGTGGCACGGTCTCTATACCCGGCTCACCGATGCCCATGGCCTGGCATCAGTGCAGGCAACAAGGCGTTTCATCCGACAGATAGAGGTGTTGAATCCCGATATAGTGCATATCCATAACATCCATGGCTATTTTCTTAATTATCCTTTGCTGTTCAAATATTTAGCGGAGAGCCGCCGCAAAGTGGTATGGACTGTCCACGATTGCTGGCTCTATACGGGTCATTGCTACTATTACTCCTTTGCGGGGTGCGACCGCTGGCAGACAGGTTGCGGCAGATGCCCGCAACGCGGCGCGTTCCCGCGAAGCTGGTGGCGCGACCGCTCGGCGAGGAATTTCAGCGACAAGCGGAAGGCTTTCACGTCACTGCTTCCGGAGAATTTCGTGATAGTGCCTGTGTCGCGCTGGATCCGTGAAGAGATGTCGCGTTCTTTCCTTAAGGATTATGATTTCAGGGTGATTCACAACGGCATTGACCTCGATGTGTTCCGACCGATGCCGGATACGGCGGATGTTAAAGAGAAATACGGACTGACAGGATATAGGACTATTATCCTCGGGCTTGCGAGTATCTGGAGCCGGGAGAAAGGCCTTGATGATTTCATACGTATGTCGCAGTTCACCGCTCCCGATGAACGTATTGTCCTTGTGGGTGTTGACGAGAAAACGGGAAGCCGTTTGCCAGGGAATATCACGGCAATACGGCGCACTGACAACGTTGAGGAGCTGGCACGGCTTTACGCCGCCGCCACGGCTTTTGTAAATCCGACATGGCAGGACAATTATCCTACGGTCAACCTTGAATCGATAGCCTGTGGCACGCCGGTGGTGACATACCGCACCGGCGGCAGCGTGGAGGCCGTGACTCCCGCCACGGGCAGGATTGTGGAGCAGGGAGACGTGGCGGGGTTGCTTGCCGCTGTCAGGGATTTTGCTGCCGTTGCGGGCGACGGCAGCTCCGCCGGTAGGCAGTCGGCTGAATGCCGCGCCTTTGCGGAAGCCAACTTCAGCAAGCATGACCGTTACCTCGACTACATTCGCCTTTACGAAGAACTTCTCAATCGATAGGCATTAATGATAGGCATTAATGTTAAAAATGGAGAGGAAAATTGGCAAATTGTTGTGGCGGTAGGAAATTTTTATTAATTTTGTAGTTCAAAGTCTGCCGGACAGACTATAAACAATTTTTTTCAGAAGCAATGACGTTAGCAGTCATTCGAGACATTACTTACGTAGATTTTTTTTGTAACTGCCTTATATTCATATTTATATCAAGAAAGGCAGGAATAGAGGGCTTTGCCTTGATTTCTCAGACCTGAAGGTCTGACGCGCAACGCCTAACACCTACACCGAATCCTCAACCTAACACCTACACCGAATCCTCAACCTAACGCCTAACAAGGCTAACGCCCAATTCCTAAAGGCTAACGCCTAATTTCCCGTGCGCATTCTTCAACTTGGAAAATTCTACCCTGTTAAAGGCGGGGTGGAGAAAGTTATGTATGACCTCATGACCGGTCTCGGTCAGCGCGGGATAGACTGCGACATGCTTTGCGCGGAGTCTCAGGGTCGCGGCGCGGCAACGCGCATCGGATCCCATGCGCGACTCATAACCTGCCGCACCTGGGTAAAGGCAGCCTCCACCACAATCTCTCCCTCGATGACCCTCACGCTGCGCAAGATCGCCAAGGATTATGACATCATCCATGTTCATCATCCCGACCCGATGGCGGCGTTGGCTCTCCGCCTTTCCGGCTACAAGGGGAGGGTGGTGCTTCATTGGCACAGCGACATCGTAAAGCAAAAGAAGTTTCTCCGTCTATATCTGCCCCTGCAGCGTTGGCTCATCAACCGTGCCGACGTGATTGTCGGCACATCCCCCGAATACATTTCTCATTCTCCATGGCTCGACGGCGTGCGGCAGAAGTGCCGATGCGTGCCGATCGGTATTGTGCCGATGGTTCCGGATATTGAAGGGGCTGCCGCGATACGCCGGATTTTCCCGGACAAGAAAATAGTCTTCTTCCTCGGGCGTCTTATAGCCTATAAAGGTCTCGAATATCTCGTAGGGGCGGCTGCACATCTTCCGGAGGATTATGTGGTGGCCATCGGAGGCACCGGTATCCTGCACGACAGCCTGCAACAGCAGATCGACATGCAGCAGATCGGTCACAAGGTGAGGCTTCTCGGAGAGATTCCGCAGGAAGACTTAGCTGCTTGGTATACGGCTTGCGATGTGTTCTGCCTCCCGTCGGTGATGAAGACCGAAGCGTTCGGCATAGTGCAGATCGAGGCTATGTCGCTCGGCACGCCGGTGGTGGCGACGCGTATCGACGGTAGCGGCACGGCATGGGTCAACGAGCATGGCGTCAGCGGTCTCAACGTAGAGCCGCGCGATCCGCGTGCGCTGGCGGAAGCAATCGTCGAGATCACGAAAGACGCTGAAACTGCAGCGCGTTATGGTGCCGGTGCTTCGGCGCGTTTCAATGCCCTCTTCCATATCGACCGCATGCTCGACGGCATGCAATCCCTATATGATTCGATAATTAAGTAAATGCGGTAGGAGCGGATGCACCGGGGTGCATCCCTACATTTGCCGGCAATAATTTTAGTAATGGATAATACTTTTCTATCTTCTTACGGCTCGATTGAGCATGAATTGGATCAGGAGCGCGTTGTGCGCGTAAAGCGCGACTATCATTGGTCCCGTTCGCTGAGCCTTGCTGTAAAGCGCTTTGCAGATATCGTGTTTGCCATTGTGGCAATCGCCATATTTATCATTCCCTGTATATTCATAGCCTTGTTCATCTGGTTCGAAGACCGGCACAGCCCGATTTTCCGCCAGGAAAGGATAGGGTTGCACGGGCGTCCGTTCATGCTCTATAAGTTCCGCTCCATGAGAATGGATGCCGAGACCGACAACCATCCGGAGCTTTGTCATGACAATGATGACCGTTGCACGCGCGTCGGCGTCTTTATCCGCTCGCACCATCTCGATGAATTCCCGCAGTTATGGAATGTGCTCAAAGGGGAGATGAGTTTTGTGGGCTATCGTCCGGAGCGCCGCTATTTCATCGACAAGATAATGGAGCATAACGCCGACTACGCGCGTCTCTATGCGTTGCGTCCCGGTCTTTTCTCCGAAGCTACGCTCTACAACGGATACACCGACACCATCGAGAAGATGCTGACGCGTCTCGACATGGACCTTGACTATCTCGACCGCCGTTCCCTCATACTTGACGTGAAGATCATCACCAAGACGGCGCTCTCCATCATCTGCGGTAAAAAATTTTAGCGGGAAGATGCGTCTCAATCCGGAACTGAAACTGAGGAAGGTCGGGCGACATTCGATGGTTGTCGATGTCTGCAGCGACAATATGAACCTCACCAATGTCTATGTGCTCAACGACACGGCAGCATGGCTGTGGGAGGCTGTGGCCGGTATGGATTTCACCGAAGACACGTTGGTGGATCTTCTCTGCTGCAATTATGACGTGGCTCAGGAGCAAGCCCGCGAAGATGTTCGCCACCTCATCGAAAAACTGCGCAACGCGAATATCGTTTTGGATAATGTTTAATGTGAAATGTTTAATGTTTAATGGTTAGAGACAGGCATTCAACATTCAACATTCAACATTCAACATTCAACATTCAACATTCAACATTGACAACACTATTAAGCGTTGTCCGTGCGGGAATCTACGAAGATGCGGGGCATCTGAGTGATTTACCCGTGCTGACGGAGGGGGAATGGGAGGCGCTCTACGAGGAATCGAAGCGCCAGACGGTGTCGGGTATCGCGCTGCATGCGCTGACGATGCTTCCCGACTCCAAGATGCCGCCGGAGGGAGTGCTGCTCCGTTGGGTGGCGCGCGGCGACCGCATCGAGCGCAGCTGGCACGGCATGAAGCGCGCAATCCTGACGCTCCTCCCGCTGTTCGAGGAAAAAGGTATCCGCCCGGTGCTTCAGAAAGGGCATGCCGTAGGACGCTTTTACCCCGTTCCGCAGCTTCGCACGAGCGGAGACGTGGACCTCTGTTTCGAAGCCGGCGACCGCCGGCGCGCCGACTCGCTTATAGCTGCCAAAGGCACACGTATACAGGGTGCCTCCGACAGTTCGGGCGTTTACCAGTGGCATAATTATGAGATAGAGCATCACAGCCGGCTGATTGAACTCGGCAATCCCTTCCGCGGCAAAGAGCTTCGGAAGATTATCGCCGAGCCGCCGGTCAGGATAAAGATAGGTGCAGACTGCGAAGCTTACGCTCCTGCACCGCTTGCCGAGCTGCTGATGGTCAATGTGCATATACTCAAGCATATTCTTGGTCACGGCATCGGTCTGCGGCATTTCTGCGACTATGCCCTTGCGCGTCGGGCGCTGCTTCCTGTGATAGGGGAGGAAAGGTATGCAGAGGCATGCCGGGCTTTGGGGATCGCACGCTGGACCCGCGTGCTCGATGAATTTACCGATTATTATTTATGTCAGCGTCCCGGAGGCGACATGCGCCGACCGCGCCGGCTGACACGCAAGATATTCTCCATGGTGATGGAAGGAGGAAACTTCGGTCTCCATCATAGCGGCAGAAGGAAAAAAAGTGGCAAACTGAAGAGGAAAGTCTCTACGCTCGGCGCATTTATGCGCAACGCGCCCTTGGCGCTGCGTCTCGCCCCGGCCGAAGGCTTCTTCGGTATCCTGCGCCTCTCCGCCCACCTCCGTTTCTGATTCTTGATGGTTGATTTGACGATAGCGGGGTTCAGGGTGAGGCTGGAGCTGAGTGCGGAATTCGAAGGATTCCGCATGCCGGAATCCTGGAAGCCTTTCCTTGCCACTGATGCAGTGGCGGCGGATTTCAAGATGCGGGTGGAAGCCCGGAGAGAGGATGAGGCCGCGATTGCAACAGCCGGTATGCGGGAGGTTACATCCTCCTTCAACGACCTCGGAGTGGCGCGTCTCTTCACCGATGGCAGCCGTTATGTGGTTGGTGTCGCCCCCCTTCCCGAGAGCGGGCTGAGCTATATGGAGATGTCGGAGGATTTCTCCGCCGCCACAGTGAGGATGCGCGAAGGCGACTCACGGTTGGCTTTCATCCTCGATTCGATGTTGCGCATCTGGTTCTCGCAGGCTATCGTGGCGCATCGCGCCTTCCTGCTTCACGCCTCCGTGGTGACAGCCTCCGGTAAAGCCTGCGTCTTCATGGGGAAGAGCGGCACCGGCAAGAGCACTCATTCGCGGTTGTGGCTATCAACATTCGGAGACACAGCACTCCTCAACGATGACAATCCAGTGGTCCGCATTTCCGATGCCGGAGAAGTCATGATTTATGGATCCCCCTGGAGCGGGAAGACCCCTTGCTATAAAAATGAGTCGGCTCCGGCTGCAGGTTTCGTGCGGCTAAGGCAGGCTCCGCAAAACGGATATACACACCTTGACGGTGTAGACGCCTTCATCGCCATACTTCCCGGCGTATCGGTGATCAACCACTGCCGCCGCCTCTACGGCGCGGCATGTGCCACGGTTATCGAAACTGTAGGTGCGGTGCCGGTAGGCATCCTCGACTGTCTCCCAGATGCAGCCGCCGCGCGCCTCTGCCGCAGTTCATTAAACATTGCACATTAAACATTACACATTCATATAAATGAGAACGTTATCGATTTGTATGCTCCTCGGGCTGCTGGCGCTTTGCAGCTGCAAGCAGCAGGAGTATCTTTATCTTGCAGATATGGTTGACGATGCCGGCTACGTTGTGGCCAACCGTCACACCACCCGCATCCAGGACGACGACCGTCTGCGTATCACGGTCAGTTGCAAGAATCCCGAGCTTGCCGCTCCTTTCAATGTCAGCTCGTCGGCGGTGAAGGTCGCCGCCAACGGCACCGTACAGGCAGCCTCGCAGGATGAGAACGTATATCGCGTGAACCGCGAAGGGAACATCAGTTTTCCGGTGCTTGGAGAGCTTCACCTCGCCGGACTGTCGCTGATTGAAGCTTCGGAGCTTATCCGCAACCGGATCATCGGAGGCAACTACATCAAGGACCCTATCGTAAGCATTGAATTCAAGAACTTCCATTATACTGTGCTTGGCTCTGTGGGCGGGAACGGCACTTACACTATTGACGGCGACAAGGTGACAATCCTTGAGGCTATAGCCAAGGCCGGAGACCTCGATGCCAACGCAGATCTCGAGAACATCGCCGTGATCCGCGAGAGCGACGGCAAACGTCAGCTCTATAACGTGGACATCCGCAGCACGGACCTCTTCAACTCCCCGGCCTTCTACTTGGCGCAGAACGATATAATCTACGCCCGCCCGAAGAAGAAGAAAACCGACGGCAAGCAGACAACTTTCCAGGTGTTGACCATCACCCTTTCCGCCGTCTCGGCCATCAGCACGGTGATGTGGGCCGTAAATTCATTTAAGAAATAAGATTTCAGGACTTCCGTCCTGAACACACAACAATCAATGACAACAACAAGCAACAAACGGGGGAGCGCCGACAAGGGGCTCAATATCCTCGATCTTCTGAAATTCCTTCTAAGCCGGTGGCCATGGTATCTGCTTTCGCTCGCCATCTGCTGCTCGCTGGCGTGGTATAAGAGCGCCACGGATCCGTTGGTGTATTATTCATCGGCGAAGGTCATAATCAAAGACCCGTCGAACAAATCGTCCGCCGCCGGTCTCGACCGCTATTCCAACGCCATCAACAAGGTGAATGTGGCCAACGAGATCCTCCAGTTCCGCTCCAAGCGGCTGATGCAGGAGGTTGTGGCGCGTCTTAACGCCGATGTCTCCTATACAACGCGCCGCGGACTCCGCGATGTAAACATCTATGGCGAAACGCCCTTCACCGTCACGTTCCTCGATATGAAGCCGCAAGGCTCTGCCGGCCTTGTGCTGACTCCGGTTTCGCAGAAAGAGGTGACCGTAAGGGTTGTCAGGGATGGCAAACCGGGAAATGAGATTAAGGTGGAGACGGGGAAAGTATATAGGGCCGGTGCGCTCCGCTTCATGGTAAGCGGCACCGGAAACTATTCACCTAAATGGGCAGGTTGCGACATCAATGTGATGAAGCGCCCGATCAGCGGGGTGGTGGCCGGCTGGCTCGCGAACCTCGGTATCCGTCAGGAAGACGATGAGGCCACGATCCTCAACCTCGCCGTGAAGTCACCCAATTCCCAGCTCGGGGCCGATATAATCACCACCCTCATCAACATCTACAACGAGGAATCCATCAACGATAAGAACCGCGTGGCGGTCAACACCGCCGACTTTATCAACGAGCGGTTGAAGATTATCGAGAAAGAGCTCGGCGGCGTGGAGGATGACATCCAGGCATATAAGGTGCGCAACAAGATAGTGGACATAGGCAGCACCGCCGGCCGCTATCAGTCGGAGTCGCAGAGCTATAACGCCGACGCGCTGCAGTATGAAACGCAGCTGCGTATCGCCATGTATATCAAGGAATACCTGACCGACCCGGCGCGCAAGTTCGACCTTATACCCACGAACCTCGGTATCAACGACTCTTCGATAGACTCGCAGATCTCGCAATTCAACGCGATGAAGCTGCAGCGCGACAAGCTTGCCGACGAGTCATCGGTCAACAACCCCGTTGTGGAAGAGCTCAACAACACCCTGCAGGTGTTGCGTCTCAACATCGTCCGCGCCCTCGACAACGTAATCCTCTCCATCAACGTGAAGCGGCGCGACGCCAAAGGGTACGAGATGGCGGCGGAGAGCCGCGTGGCTTCGATTCCCCGCATGGAACGCGAGATGCTCTCCATCGAGCGCCAGCAGAAAATCAAGGAATCGCTTTATCTCTTCCTCCTCAACCGCCGCGAAGAGAACGCCCTGACCCAGGCGATGGCTGACAACAATGCCCGCATCATCGACGATCCGCAGGAATCGGGCGTCCTTATATCTCCCGATAAGAAGAAGATTATGCTTCTTGGAGTGGCGGGCGGTCTTTTCATTCCTACGGTGGTGTTCCTGCTGATGCTCTTCTTCGACACGAAGGTTCGCGGTCGTCGCGACGTGCGCGATGCTGTGTCGGTGCCGTTCCTCGGCGAGTTGCCCCTCGACCGCGATATAGATGAGCAGTTGAAGAAGGGTGTCAAGCTGTCGGAGATTACTGCCGACCGCAATTCCCCCACGGGAGAGGCGATGCGCGTGCTCCGTACAAATATAGACTTCATGACCCGCCGCGACGGCAAGAAATCGCAGGTGATCATGCTCACCTCCTTCAACGAAGGGGCGGGCAAGACCTTCACCGCGCTTCATCTCGCCCACGTATTGATGGGCGCAGGAAAGCAGGTTGCTGTGGTCGATCTCGACATACGCAAGGCCACGCTGACGAAACGCTTCGGCGTAAGCCGTAGCCACGTCGGAGTCACCGAATACCTTTCGGATCCTCAGGTGTTGATTTCGGATATCATTGTTCCGGGCGACCAGGGACCGGATCTCGTGCCTGCCGGCACGGTCCCCCCGAATCCCGTGGAGCTGTTGATGGACAACCGTCTCGACGGTCTCATCAACTATCTCCGCAAGATCTATGACTTCGTGATTCTCGACAGCGTGCCTGTCGGCATCATGGCAGACGCGACGGTGGTGAGCCGCGTTGCGGACCTTACCGCCTTCGTGGTGCGTGCCGGCAAGCTCGACAAGCGGCAGCTCCCCGAGCTTGAGACGCTATATGAAGAAGGGAAGCTCGGCAACATGGGCATCGTGCTCAACGGGGTCCGCGGAGGTTCAGCCTACGGCTATGGCTACGGTTACGGCTATGGGTATGGTTACGGATATGGCTATGGATACGGCTACGGACACTACGGCTACGGCGGCAAGAGGCGGCATCGCCCCAAGTGGAAACGTCTTTTTGGAAAATGAAACATAGGGAATAAATCAAAATAATAACATAATTGTATATTTGGAAATGGAAACAAAAAAGAAAGATTACGAGGCTCCCGACATCTCCCTGAAACGGGTGGAGATAGAGAGCCAGATCTGCACAGGGTCCGATCAAAAAGGAGAGGATGTAAAATTTGGAGGTGCAGAAAATAGTGTTTCTGTGCAGTCTCAAGGAATCGAGAACGCGACTAACAATGACTTTTCAGGTATTACCTGGGGAGAAGTCAATTAAAGTAAGAACTAACATTCAAAACTGCAATGACAATGAAAAAATGTATTTTAGGATTGTTGGTTCTGATACCGATTCTGACTTCATGTAAAGATGACATGCCGTTCGACTCCGGTCCTATACTTGAATCAGGCGATGGTGTGGTATTCAATCTTGTAACTGAGCCTACAACCCGTACAATGTATGAAGATGACTGGGATAAAGAGGATACACAGGAACTGTATTGGGGTAATTATCTCGCTGATCAAGGAGAAAATGTCAAGATTTTCTGTAAAAATGCAGAGGCAGGCAGCAATGTCGCAACATATGCCATCACCCCTCAGTCTGGAACCAATTCACCCTATGCTCAGAGAATTGCAGCTGCAGGCACAGCAACAGTAAAATGGGGTGAACCTTATAATGCGCACCAATTCTATGCGTTCTATCCTGCCGACAAAGCAGGCAACGAATTGTTGAATGGTTCGGACAATACTATCCGCGCAACCATTGATCAGGGACAGGATCCAGTAGGATTCCGTGTGGTCTGCAAAACTGATGGGAAATATTCTAATCTTGCAGAAGAGACGAAATATTATAACGACAATCTGGCAAACGAAGCCAATTGGAAAAGCGTCGATTATCAGACGGTGATATATGGTAAACCTGACATGGCGGCAGCGGTGATGGTGGCTCATACTGAGGTGCGTCCGTCAAGTGAAGAAGGTTCCACTTGGGGGCAGGAAGTGCCTTTAAATTTTAGGGTTCTGGCAGATGTGCTTGATTTCACGGTTAATGGCCCTGTAACTCCTAATTCATTGGGAGGAAATATAGGGGATACAAATGCAGAAAGGAACTTCATACGTGTCCAGAGCATTTCAGTGACCCATAACAGTGGCAAACCTATTGTAGGAAGTTTTACTTTGAATATGGAGACTGGGTTGGCAACTGATATTTCAGATGGTGTTCCAACTATTCAGATGCGAACCGGTGAGGTTATTGACGGTATACGTTATAATCCGGCTCTCTATGTAAGAAAAGAGAGTTCAACGCCTCCACCTGCTGGAGAGACAGATAATTTGCGAGTCCGTTGTTTCCTTATCCCCGGTTCTGTCAGCGACCTTTCCGAATTGACAGTACATGTGCAGACTGATTGCGGAGAGTTTGACCAACCTCTCCGCCCGGATGCACTCGGTGGTAACGGCCGCATTCACCGCGTGAAACTTGGGTATTTCCGCATCCGAGGCACAGAGTTTGATTATTCGGCTTGGATGGGACAACTTGATCCTAATATCTATATATCAGAGTTGTCTATACCGGGTACATGGCATTCGACTGTAGAGGCATATCAAGGAGTGGGCAACAATAACCTTGTGACTCAGTATCAGCATGGCGTTCGTGCGTTTGAGCTGCATTCATATGGCTCGTATGAACTGAATGACAACGTAACGCCAGCGCTAACGGGAAACTATACATATACTTGTGATGAGGATGACTATGTTTTAACTGAAACTTCCAATACTTCAAGGACACTGACACTCACCTCTGTTAAGAGGTCGGGAAGCTTTACACCTTCGGCAACTGACCAGACTGTTATGCTTATGAATTGGGATACAGGAAAGGAGGTGCAGTTACAGGCATTGCACGATGTTATGAATGCCAATGCCTTCTGTGTGGTGGAGATTGGATATGACTCCGACAAAAAAAAGCGGAGGAAAAATTCAGAGTGGCACGGCGACATATGAAGGGGCAATAACAGGTAATTGTACAATAACACAGACTAAATCTATTTGGCAAAGTTGGTCAAAACCAACGTCTTCAGAAATAGAAAAAGCATTGTCTCAGACGGGGGTTTCCGTAACCTGGTCGGATCCTGTTTTTTCAGATTTCAAGCGAGCATCTGAATCAATGGATCCCCTTTTTGTGACTGCGCTCAATAATGTGGCGGAAAAATATAAGGACATTATTTATACTCAGGAAATTACTCCAAACACTACGATAAAGGATGTAAGGAGTAAAATAATACTTAAGATCAATACAAATGAGGGGAAAGATAATGAAAAGGGATATATCACTGACTTCCCTGGTCTTTTCTCTCGATGGTATAACTTAGACGGGAATCCAGTTCTGACTTCTTCCATGCAGTGGGGAGCGCCTATCGCTCCTACCGCTACATCGGATTTAAAACTTGTTTGGTCAACCAAGGACGTTATTGTTGCATTGTCAAACAGAGAGGCGCGACTCAAAGAAATTGGAAATATAAGCTATGAGCGATATGTGGAGGGTAATCACAATACATGGTATGAATTTTCCACTGGCGGATATCTCGGGTCGGACGGCTTGACCGCCGCAAATTGTCAGAAAGTAGCAAAAGATCTTAATCAGAAAATGATACAGGCATTGACTGACCCGTCGCGCCCGGCATGTCCGTACGGTATGATTATGATGAATTATGCTTGTTCCAATGACTATTATGGTACGGATCTTATCCGTACCATAATTAACAACAATGCGGCTTTCTATCTGAATCGAGCGAATCCGGAGAACGTAGCAGACAAAACCAATTCTTCGTTCACAAACAATTCCAAGAATCCCTTGAAATAGGGTTTCTGGAAAACCGTTGAAATAAACGGTAAATTTTACCGACACGCGGGGTGAAACCCGCGTGCTGGACCAATCACCTCAACCCGGCGCGTAGCACCAATCTCCCCATTCTCTATCCAATGGGTCGCGTCTTGGGAGCCGTTGTTGCTCGCAACGGCGGCAGGGTGTAATGGCAGGGCGTCAGGCGTTGCGGCTGCTTTTGCGTCAAAAACTCGAATTAATTGTATATTTGGAAATACCCTAAATTTTATTTATGAATAAAAATCTTATTGCGGCGGCAGTGCTGTCGCTGCCGGTTCTCGTTGCGTGCGAGAACCGTGACCCGGAAGCGATGCCTTCCGGAGAGTTAACCTTGATAACCGCTACCATCAGTGACGCAGAAACTACCACCCGCTCGGCTATCGACCCGACGGAATATGCGGGAGGACATGTAGGCATCCTCTGGACGCCAGAGGATATCGTCGGTGTCTATTCCACCGACGATAAAAATATCCCTTTCCGCAACCAGTCGGAAACGGCTGCCGGCCGCACACAGTTTGCCGGCGAGTGTGCCTCTCCACTATATGCCTATTATCCTTGGCTTCGGGAGAACGATGGCTCTCCGAGGGAGGCGGTGAAAGGACATCTCGCTTCGGAACAGACTTACGATTCAACAACGGGCGCAATCGAAGGGGATTACAAATACGGCACACCGAGTGCTACAGCGCAAGGTGAGTTCAATTTCAAACATATTTTCTCGCTCCTGCGTTTCAATCTCGACATCACCGGAATCGATGACCTCGCCGGTGAATCGCTGAAAAGCGTCGTTCTCGAACTCCCCGCGGGGCGTCAGCTCGCCGGTGATTTCACGTTCGATATAACCAACGGTAGCTATAATTTCATGGGAGAAACATCGAATATTGTGACAATGCGTTGGGCTGATTCTCCTCGCCTGGAGGGAAACAAGACGTATCAGGCTTATATGACATGTGCTCCCGACATGAAGGCGGAGGACAAAATAAAGGTGACTGTAAATACCGACAGGCATTCCGCATCGTTTACGGCGACTGTCGCTTATGATTTCGTTGCCAACGAGGTCTATACCTTCAATCTGAAACTCAATGACTTCAAAGGTGGCGATTACGGTTTTGCGGTGGAGGAATTGCCCGCCGAGCCTGAGGAAGAGACCGCCAACTGCTATATGATAACCACGGCCGGAGAACATGACTTCAAGGCTACCGTGATCGGTAACGGTGAGAAAGGTATCATACCGGGTGCCGGCTTCCATACGGAAGATCCGTATATCAATCCGCGGTCGGCAAAATTGCTTTGGGAAGACACGCAAGGCTTTGTTACCGATGTGACGCTCCGCGACGGCAGGGTGCATTACACCGCCTCCGGCAACAAGGGCAACGCCCTGATCGCAGTCTACAGCGGTGCGGACGCTACCGGCGACATCCTCTGGAGCTGGCATATCTGGGGCGTGGGCGACACGCTGCCGGAAGACTGCACGATATCCACCAAGGGCGGTAGCTTGTTTAATGTAATGGACCGCAACCTCGGAGCGTTCCCCTCAACCGACGAACAGCGTCTCGAAACTACTCGCACTCAGGAAAATGAAGACAATGTGCTCCGGTGTATGCTTTATCAGTGGGGTAGAAAAGACCCGATTCCAAATTCCGATAAATATTGGGTCGATGGTAATGCAGTGGATATAGCCGACAGTTATTCGTTCCAGACCTTGGTGAGCGGCGAGGAGGCCACGATTCTTAATTCTGTGAGGAATCCGGATAAAATGATCGACCTATATAAACTGGCAGGAAAGAGCGACTGGGTTTATGTCCATAACGAAATGCTCTGGGGAGACGAAAAATTCAGCGGAAATAACGATGCAGGTTGGACTGGTGTGAAGACTATTTATGATCCATCGCCGGTAGGTTACCGGGTTGCGAATTACTATACATTCACTGAACTTATAGTGCCTAACAGTAACACTTACCAACTTAAAGGCGTGATGTCGGTGAATTCGACACTGAATATACCTTCGCTTGCCGAATATATCAATTGTGTAATATCCACCCAATTGAACGGAACAACTGAAAGATATCTGCCGAAAGGGATATGGATGTCAAAGATCGGTAAAGATTACACGGGAAGCAAGAACATATTCGGGCATGGAATTTATTTCAAGAGAAATGCCCGGGATGAAGAGGGTAATTTCTTCGGGCAGGTCGGTTGCCGCAGATCTTCTCCCGGTGACAGATACGACTACGGAGTCAGCTCATATCTCTGGCTGAGCTGTGGCGCGGTTCCGAATACTATAGACTGCGGGAGTGTATACCTCGGGCAGTTTGCATGGCGTACAAGTTCTTATAACACTGGCGACAACAAGGGTTTGCCACAGGGAAGCGCCGGCGTTGTTGGCACTGTCACGACTCAGAATCCATTACAGCCGGTATATGCCTGCGCTGTGCGTTGCGTGCGGGAGAAATAACGGCATCCTTGCGACAAAACCGCGATATAACGAAAACGATAAACATTCATCAACTTAAACTATATCTTATTATGAAGATGAAATTTTTAACGGCTGGGGCGCTTGTCGCCGCTTTCGCCATTCCTGCTTTCGCGCAGACTGAGGAAGTGGTGGAAGTGGTTGAGGAGGCCCCCGCGAAGTCAGGAAGTTCGTTGACTTCGGATTTCAAGAGTAACTGGTTTATCAGCGCAGGCGCGGGCCCGCAGGTTTTCTTTGGCGACCATGACCGCCAGCGCAAGTTCGGACAGCGTATCTCTCCCGCGCTCGATATCGCTGTGGGCAAGTGGATCACTCCTGTTGTCGGTATGCGTTTGATGTATAGCGGCCTCTACGCCAAGGGCGCCACTCAGAATGGTATCTTCTCCACCGGTCATCCTATCGACGGCAAGCCATGGCACGGTTACTGGCTCGAGGATTCGAAATTCGATTTCATGGACCTTCACGTTGATGTGCTCTTCGACCTCTGCAACTGGATCGGCGGCTACAATCCGAAACGCGTCTACAGTATCGCGTTCTACGCCGGCGCAGGCTACGGACACACCTGGAGCACTCCGCATCAGGATGCCATCGCTGCTAACGTGGGTCTTTTCCACATGTTCCATCTCGGTAGCGCATGGGATATCAACGTGGACATGCGCCTGAGCGGCTTCCATGACGGTTTCGACGGTGCCAACGGAGACGCTACGTTCGATGGCCTTGTTTCGCTGACGGCCGGTATTTCCTACCGTTTCGCTCCACGAGGCTGGAAAGTGAAGAAGGAGATTGTGACAATCTACGACAACGATGCTGTGAACCGCCTGCGCGAACAGGTTTCCAACCTTGTCGCCGCTAACGAGAAACTTGAGAAGGAAGCCAAGGCCGGCAAGAATGTATCGCACAAGACAGTGGAATATGTCGGCGGCGACTACCTGATCTATTTCCCGATCAACGTGAGCGAACTCAGCCTTGCAGACCGCGCTCAGCTTGAGCAGTGTGCAACCGCTATCAAGAACGGACCCAAAGGTGCCAAGTATCTCATCATGGGTTATGCCGACAAGTCTACCGGTACGCCGGAGGTGAACGAGATCCTCAGCCGCGCCCGCGCGGAGTCAGTGCGTGCATGTCTGGTGAACGAGTTCGGTATCTCCGCCGACCGTTTCGACGTGCGTTGGAAAGGCGGCGTGGACAACATGTTCTACGATGATCCGGCCCTCAGCCGCGTTGTAATACTGAGCCCCGTGAAGTGACCATCTCCGCGGAAGAATTATTCGAATCGGTGCGCAGGGCTGCGGCCGATGGCGAAACAGTGACGCTGACAGTGAACAGCGGAAGCATGCGTCCATTCCTGGATGCCGGCGACCGCGTGACGCTGTCGGCGTCAACTGCGTATAGACGAGGAGATATAGTGCTGGCAAAATGTGGCGATGAGGCTGGGTGTCGCACTGTCGTGCTCCACACGGTTGAGCGGCGGGAAGGGGAGGAGCTGATATTGAGGGGAGCCGCCAATCTTTATCGGCGCGAGAGGGCGAATGTTGCGGATGTTGCGGCGCGCGTGATTCGGGTGGAGCGTGGCGGCCGCCGGGTCGATGCTGATTCGCGGCTTTGGCGTTTCGCACTCCGCTCTTGGCCTGCATCTTCTTTTTTTAGAAGAATATTCCTATGGGTAAGTTCATTTATATGATGCGGTGGCTTCGTCGCGAATCGCGCGGCGTGCGCGTGTATTCGGTCCTCGTGTCGCTTGCCGGCATGGGCGGTATCGCCTGTAGCCTCTGTTTCGTGTGGACCACGAAACATGTAATCGATATAGCTACAGGCGTGTCTGACGACTCATTCGGAGCAGCCGTGGCGATGATGCTGTCGGCATTGGCGGGGCAGTTGCTCTTCAATGTTTTAGGCAAACGTGCCGGCGTGGTGTGCACCACGCGTTTCTCAAACAGGCTTCGGGCACATCTTTTCCGCACGATGCTCTTCAGCCGCTGGCGCGGTCGCGAACGTTTCCATTCAGCGGATGTCATCGGAAGACTTCTCACCGATGTTTCCACCGTCTCAGGGATGGTTGGAGCGACGATTCCCGGAGTGGCAGTGACGTTGGTGCAGCTTCTTGCGGCTTTTGTTTTCCTGCTTTGCCTGAACGCTAAGATGGCGGCTGTGCTTGTGGTGATCATGCCTATGGCGCTTGCGTGCAGCAAGCTTTACATGAAGCGCAGCCATCGCCTGACGCGCCGGATCCGGGCTGAAGAGACAGAAATCAACCGCATTTCGCAGGAGGGCCTGCAGCACAGGGTGCTGATCGCCACTCTGAAGAATCCAGAAGGATATGTTGAGAAATTCCGGGGGGCTCAGGAGCGGTTTTATGCTCTTGTGATGAAGCGCAACGACATCTCGCTTTTTGCTTCGACGGCAGTGACAGCCGGTTTCATGGGCGGATATACTGTGGCTTTCCTCTGGTGTGCCAACGGGTTGATGACGGGGACGGTGACCTTCGGTATGATGACGGCTTTCCTGCAGCTTGTGGCGCAGGTGCAGCGGCCGGTGGTGGATCTGGCGGGGAGAGTGCCTGCATTCGTGAATGCCGGAGTGGCGATAGAGAGGATAGACGAGGCGCGTGAGGAGGGTGCGGAAGACGGCGACGCGGCACTTCCGGTGCCTTCACTCAACCATCGGACGGTGGAAGATCTGCCGCGGGGAGAGGTGAGGCTGGTAAATGTGGGGTTCGTCTATCCGGATGGGAACGATGAGGCATTCACAGGGGTGAGCTATGTCTTCAAGGCAGGATCTATGACTGCGGTGGCGGGGGATACAGGTGCGGGGAAGACGACATTGCTGATGCTGATGCTCGGTTTTGCTGAGCCTACGAAAGGGAGGGTCATCGGTGCGGGGCGGGACATGGTGTTTGTGCCGCAAGGGAATTCCCTGATGAGCGGAACGGTAAGGGAGAATCTCCTGATGGGGGATCCGGATGCCGATGACGCCCGGATGCGGGCGGCGTTGCATGCCGCGTGTGCGGATTTTGTGCTTGATCTGCCAGAAGGACTTGACACCGGTTGCGGCGAAAGGGGAGGTGGATTCAGTGAAGGGGAGGCACAGCGGATTGCGATAGCCCGTGGGCTTCTCGGAGAAGGGAAGGTGATGCTTCTCGATGAACCGACTTCCGCGCTCGACCCCGCAACCGAATCAGTGTTGATGGGGCGTTTGCGCGATGCGACAAAAGGGAAAACACTGATTATAGTGACCCACCGCGAGCAGACTATGGCGGCGTGTGACGGGGTGTTGAAAATCTGACATGAGGTCGATTTGGAATGATTTTGGACTAATGTGTGTAAAAAATACAATTTTAACAAAAATTTATAAAAATAGCAGTTGAAATTGTTGCCTGTGTCATAAATATACATTAACTTTGCACTGCAAATAAAGGCCGGATAGTTCCGGCAAGTGATAAAGATGGCAAGTCAAAAAATCTTTTAAGTAATAGTGATATAAATTTGTAAGTTAGTGGTTGAGTAGGACTGATGTTTGCTTGGGAAAGCCGGCGAAGTTTAAAAAATCACAGAGCGGCAGGAAATTGTGAAATTTCGTGCCGTTGTTGTTTTTAAACAACTTCTAATAGTTGCAGTTTTCTTTGTCGGTGTTGTAGGTTTAGGGAAAATTCGTTATTTTTGCTATTCTAATTGAACTAACCGATTGAATTAACCGAAATCTAATGGACAAAAATATGAATGTGGTGCTGTTCGACACCCTTGAAGCTTTTGAGAATCTTCTGCCCCTGTCTTATACCAGGCCTGTGTGCAATTTCCGGGTTGGTATAATGACTATCCAAGAGAAGTGGACGCATCTCATGCCGGCGAATTATTCATCTTTGACTACGGAGTATCTAAGTGAGAAATTTCCTGTCGGGGTTGACGGCGACGAGACGGCGCTCTTTATCGCCGGCAATGTATTGCCGGATGCCGCGCTTGTGGAGGCGGTTAAATCGCTTCCGGTCGGGGAGGCTCTGAAAGATGCCGACGGGATCGTGGCTTTTTGCGGTTCGCTTGCCGCTTTCCGTGAAATGGAAGCCCAATGCGGGAGACAGGAGGAGCAGGAAGTTTCGGGGCGTGAACTGACGGAAGTGAGGAGGATACGGTATGTATACGATGTGTTCCGTATGAACGGCGATGAAATCCGTCGCGATTATGCGCTTCTTGCAGAGGGGGAGAGCAAGGTTGCACCGGACAGGTCGGTGACAATAATAGGGCCTATGACCACTCCCGTGGGATATCCCTCCTTATATATAGAGGAGGGGGCGACAGTGGAAGGGGCGACGCTAAACGTGAAGGAGGGCCCCATATATATAGGAAAGGGCACTACGGTGATGGAGGGTGCGTGCCTGCGCGGCCCGTTGGCGGTGTGCGACAACGCCACAGTCAGGATGGGGGCGAAGGTTTACGGCTCCACCACAATAGGACCTTTCTGCAAGGTGGGTGGAGAACTCGACAACGCCGTGATGTTCGGGTTCAGCAACAAGGCGCACGACGGCTATCTCGGAAATGCCGTGATCGGCGAATGGTGCAACCTCGGAGCCGGGGCCAATGCATCGAACCTGAAAAACGACTATTCGAAAATCCGCATCTGGAATTACCACACCCAGCGCTTCATGCGCACCGACCTTCAATTCTGCGGCCTTATAATGGGCGATCATTCGAAAGCCGGCATCAACACCATGTTCAACACCGCCACGGTTGTAGGGGTGGGTGTCAACATGCACGGAGCCGGTTTTCCGCGCACGTTTATCCCGAGTTTCTCCACGGGGTCGCCTGAGGGCGGCTTCGAGAACGTGAGCATCGACAAGTTCATGGAGACGGCAGGGAAGGTGATGCAGCGCCGCGGGCTTGTATTGACCGACATCGACCGCCATATCTTCGATACAATCTACCGCTCGGCTGCGCGATTCAAATAGTCGCCGATGAGACTGTCGGAAACAAAAATGGCAAAAAACGAATAAAAGTTTGGCTAATCCACTAATTTTTAGTATCTTTGCATCGCTTTAAGAGTAATTCTGCGGCATCTGGCGGCTAAATAATTGAAAGGCAATTATTTAGTGCGCAATTTAATGTGTGCCGGAATTGCGGGAATTTTAGCAAGAACAAACAGTTACAAACCAAATAAATCAAAAAAGAGACTAAGAATGCCAACAATTCAGCAATTAGTAAGAAAAGGACGCAGCGTTCTCAAAGACAAGAGCAAGTCGCCCGCATTGGATTCCTGTCCTCAGCGCCGCGGTGTTTGTGTGCGTGTGTACACCACCACCCCCAAGAAGCCTAACTCGGCTATGAGAAAGGTGGCGCGTGTTCGCCTTACGAACGGCAAGGAAGTGAACAGCTACATTCCGGGAGAGGGTCATAACCTCCAGGAGCACTCAATCGTGATGGTTCGCGGTGGTCGTGTGAAAGACCTTCCTGGTGTTCGCTATCATATCGTGCGTGGCACACTTGACACGGCAGGAGTACAGGGCCGCACCCAGCGCCGCTCAAAATACGGAGCAAAGCGTCCTAAAGCAGCGAAGAAGTAACTATCAAGGCTTTAGGCCTTAGGCCTTAGGCTTTAGATTTTGACGGTAAGCTATTTAGCTGCAAAAGAAACTAAGACAAAAACAAAAACAAACCACGGTTTTTGATTTATTGGATGGCTATGGTTGAGTAAACTCCGCAAGAGAGCGGTGTTGAAGATTGCAAAAGCAGCCAAAAACAAAAACACTAAACAAACAAAAATGAGAAAAGCAAAGCCAAAGAAAAGGGTTGTTCTTCCCGATCCCGTTTTCCACGATGTCAAAGTGACAAAATTTGTGAACCATCTGATGTATGACGGAAAGAAGAACACAGCTTTCACAATTTTCTATAGCGCATTGGAGACTGTGAAGTCGAAAATGCCCAACGAGGAGAAGACAGCTCTCGAGATCTGGAAAAAAGCGCTCGAGAACGTGACTCCCCAGGTAGAGGTTAAGTCGCGCCGTGTAGGTGGCGCAACCTTCCAGGTTCCTACCGAGATCCGTGCTGACCGCAAGGAATCGATATCGATGAAAAATCTCATTATCTTCGCCCGCAAACGCGGCGGCAAAACGATGGCCGACAAGCTCGCAGCCGAAATCGTAGACGCCTTCAACGACCAGGGTGGCGCATACAAGAGAAAAGAGGATATGCACCGCATGGCAGAGGCTAACCGCGCGTTCGCACATTTCAGGTTTTAATATTGAGATAAGAGAAAATGGCAAAACACGACGATCTTAGATTAACCCGCAACATCGGCATCATGGCCCACATTGATGCCGGTAAAACCACGACTTCAGAGCGTATCCTCTTCTATACCGGTCTGACACACAAGATCGGTGAGGTGCATGACGGCGCAGCCACCATGGACTGGATGGAGCAGGAGCAGGAGCGCGGTATCACAATCACTTCCGCCGCTACCACAACTTTCTGGAAATATAACGACGACAAATTCAAAATCAACCTGATCGACACTCCCGGACACGTTGACTTCACCGTGGAGGTGGAACGTTCGCTCCGCGTGCTCGACGGCGCCGTGGCTGCCTTCTGCGCAGTAGGTGGTGTTGAGCCTCAGAGTGAGACCGTATGGCGTCAGGCTGACAAATATAACGTTCCCCGTATCGGATATGTGAACAAGATGGACCGTTCTGGCGCCAACTTCTTCGAGGTTGTACGCCAGGTGAAGGAAGTGCTCGGCGCTACCCCTCTCCCCATCCAGATACCTATCGGTGCGGAGGAGACATTCAAGGGCGTAGTTGACCTTGTGACGATGAAGGCCATCTTCTGGCATGACGAGACAATGGGCGCTGAATACAGCGTGGAGGAAATCCCCGCCAACCTTCAGGCCGAGGCTGAGGAATATCGCGACAAGATGCTCGAGACTCTCGCCGAACTCGACGAGAACCTCATGGAGAAATATTTCGACGATCCTTCCACCATCACTGTTGAGGAGATCAAGGCTGCCATCCGTAAGGGCACCCTTTCAATGGCGATCAACCCGATGATCTGCGGTTCTTCGTTCAAGAACAAGGGCGTTCAGACACTTCTCGATGCGGTCTGCGCTTATCTTCCCTCTCCGGTTGATGCCGGCGCAGTAGAAGGCACGCTCCCCGGCACCGACGAAGTCGAGACCCGCGAGCCGGATCCCGAGGCTCCTATGGCAGCCTTGGCGTTCAAGATCGCCACAGACCCTTACGTGGGCCGTCTCTGCTTCTTCCGCGTATACTCAGGCGAGATTCCCGCAGGAAGCTACGTGCTCAACAGCCGTTCAGGCAAGAAGGAGCGTATCTCACGCCTCTTCCAGATGCACTCCAACAAGCAGAATCCGAAAGAGTTTATCGGCTGCGGGGATATAGGCGCAGGTGTCGGTTTCAAGGATATCCGCACCGGTGACACGCTTTGCGATGAGAACCATCCTATCGTGCTCGAGGCTATGGAATTCCCGGATCCTGTGATCGGTATCGCCGTAGAGCCTAAGACTCAGAAAGACCTTGACAAACTCGGTGTCGGCCTTCAGAAACTCGCCGAGGAGGATCCTACCTTCCGCGTGGAGACCAACGAGGAGACAGGTCAGACAGTGATCAGCGGTATGGGTGAGCTTCACCTCGACATCATCATCGACCGTCTGCGCCGCGAGTTCAAGGTTGAGTGCAACCAGGGCCGTCCGCAGGTAACATACAAAGAGGCTATCACCAAACCCGTGGAACTCCGCGAGGTGTTCAAGAAACAGACCGGTGGTCGCGGTAAATTCGCCGACATCATCGTCCGTATCGAACCCGCCGATGACGATTTCGAGGGCAACCTCCAGTTTGTCGACGAGGTCAAGGGTGGTAACGTGCCTAAGGAGTATATACCTTCAGTGCAGAAAGGTTTCCAGACTGCAATGAAGAACGGTGTGCTTGCCGGCTATCCCGTAGAGCGTCTTAAGGTTACCCTTCTTGACGGTAGCTTCCACCCCGTTGACTCCGACCAGCTCTCGTTCGAGCTTTGCGCCATCCAGGCATTCAAGAAAGGTTCGGAGAAGGCAGGCCCTGTGCTCATGGAGCCTATCATGAAGATAGAGGTTGTGACTCCCGAGGAATCCATGGGTGACGTGATCGGCGACCTTAACAAGCGTCGCGGTCAGGTAGAAGGAATGGAGACGAGCCGCAGCGGTGCACGCATCGTGAAGGCAAAGGCACCTCTGGCAGAGATGTTCGGATACGTTACCGCGCTCCGTACGATCACTTCCGGCCGCGCCACCTCGACCATGAGCTTCAGCCATTACGCAGAGGTTAGCAATTCAATCGCGAAGAACGTTCTGACAGAGTGTCAGGGCCGCGTGGACTTACTTAAATAAAATAGTCATAACAACAATATGAGCCAAAAAATCAGAATCAAACTTAAATCTTACGACCACAATCTCGTAGACAAGTCTGCAGAGAAGATCGTAAAGACGGTCAAATCGACCGGCGCAGTTGTGAGCGGCCCGATTCCATTGCCCACACACAAGCGTATCTTCACAGTGAACCGCTCTACTTTCGTCAACAAGAAGAGCCGTGAGCAGTTCCAGCTTTCATCCTTCCAGCGTCTGATCGATATCTATTCGAGCACTTCGAAGACAGTTGACGCCCTGATGAAGCTTGAGCTTCCGAGTGGAGTAGACGTATCAATCAAAGTATAACAATATACCACAAACAGTTAAAAAGAAATGCCAGGATTATTAGGAAAGAAAATCGGAATGACATCCGTTTTCA
>CAJTZS010000054.1 GCA_910584055.1 uncultured Muribaculaceae bacterium
ATCGTTATTTTCCTTAAAAAATTTCACAAATTAAATTAGTTTAAACAACTTCAATTGTAGGTATGCATAACTCGTCACAGGCATATGAATTTTTGAAATATTTATAATAGACTGAATTATTGTTCAGATTGTCGTAAACATATTCCGCACATTTGCGACTCAATGCCATCCAAGATCCCCCGAAATATATATCCTCCCCTTTTATCGTTTTTTGCTTCCTGATTCCAAGCGTCCATAATAACTTGCGGGATAAAGCAACCAAAATCTTTTTAAGAAAGTTGGGGCGAATATTTGTATCACGGAATAAATGGTATCCAGCATATCGCTTTTTTTGAGCTTTATTGTCATAATTGGAGAGATTCATTCCGCATATATATTCCCGTGATCTGTTTTTTTCAAATTCATTAAGGATATGCCGAGGGGACTTTATTGGATAGCATAAGCCTGATAGGAATACAAATCTTGAATATTCTTTCTCATTAAATTCTAATGTAGATTTCAAAAATAATCGTTGCAATCTTACTTGTGAAAAACCAGCCCAATAAACAGAGATACGTTCCTCAATAAAATAGACTTTTCCTGCCCCTAAGGAATAAAGACCTTCAAACCGATCAAGAAGTGTCTTATAACAAGTCCGGTCAACTTTCTTGTCAACATGAACAAAAACATCTCCAGATCTTACTAATTGATTACATAATCTAAACAATTGATCAAAATCTGTATGTGCCGCTACAAGGTATGCTATGTTACACATCAATTGCGAGTAAAGGGGAACGGAAATAATCTATATTTTATAAGGGAACATCGTATCCTTTGTTTTAAAGGAAGTCTTTTATTGAAAAGGACAGCCCTGTTAAGTTCCGGGAAGGTAGACATCCAAATTTTATAATATTTAGAATTGCCGATAAGAGGACGAAGGTTATCCCGAAGAATATATTTCAATTTAAAGAATGCCTCTTCAGACTGATTATTCAAGGCATCATGTTTTTTATAAAAAGAAGCTATAATCTTAAAATTTTCTATTCCTTCTTTGAAATTCTTAAATATGCGCTCTTCCGTACGTAGCCTTATTATTGATGATGGATTTTTCCAGATATAATAGTTATAGTCTGTCACCAAACCGATTCGCTTACAATAGTAAATTAATTGAAGAACCAGACATTTATCTTCGGCCATTGCTCCAACTGGTGTCATTATATCATCCTTATAAATGGTTTTTCTGAACATCTTGTTGCAAAGCGATCCCTCATTTAACCAATCAGATATATTGTTTGTGATATGTTGCCTATCGGCATCAGGGAAAAGCGTTATGTCGTATATCACATTCCCATCAGTTTCCTTCATCTGGCATACAACGACATCAAGATTGTCCTTTATGGCCATACGGTACATCTCTTCGTAAAGCTCTTTATCTACCCAATCATCGCTGTCACAATGTATAATATAGTCACCGACAGCATTCCTAATGCCAGTCTGTCTTGCTTCGGGAAGCCCCTTGTTTTTATCATGATGCAAAATTTTAATATTGTCACGTCGGGCCGGATAATCCTTTATCACTTCCTTTAAAATATCAATTGACCGGTCAGGTGTGCAATCATCCACGAATATAAATTCTATGGAATCCATGCTCTGCTCAAATAGGGATCGGGCGCATCTTTCGATATATTTTTCAACCCCCCAAACCGGTATTATTACCGATACGTTCATCTGGATAACCTAATTTTTATTTATTGAATTTTATTTTTATATAATGCCATACTCTATGTCTGTCAGAACCGGTAAGTCCAATATAAAGGACTACACACGTGGAAATTATCAAGGAGACCATACTGACTGCAATAAATCTAATCCAACCCTCCTGCATTGTCAAATGTATCATTGCGGGTATGAAAATAGAAACTGCAAACATAGCACAAGATCTCAATACAACTTTAAATACAAATTCTCTTTTCCCAAACGAGCTATAACGAGACAAGAAGTAGAGATTAATGATTAACATCACTGGGGTTTGAACGCAAAATACAGCAAAAGTCTGGACAGGGTTAAGACCGTATTTGAGACCTTTATACCACATCAAAATAAATGATATATAAACCGAGGCAGAAACAATACTTATATACTTTAATTTACCGACTGCCTTAATTCCATCAATTAATGGTGAATTTATTGAAAAAAATAGCATTTCTATAATGGTAAGTCTCAAAAATGGAACCGTGTATTTCGGAACATATCCAAGCCAAATCTTATATATAAATGATGTCTCTATGATTACCGGCACTGTCATTATTATCATTATATAAGAAGAGAAGCGACAAACGTTCAATATAAGCTTGTTCATTTTATCAACCTCTCCTTGCGCGAAATATTTAAATATTTGTGGTCGAGACGATGTCTGGAAGTTGGTTATAAACATAGTTATGGCACCACTAATATAACGTATCAACCCTATCGCCGCATTCGCTACCGTTGAAAAAAAACGATTCATAAGTATATTGAAGCTTTGAGCATTCAACATCCAAGTGAATGACTCGACTGCATTCCAACTCATAAAACCAAATATGTTTTTTACAACACCTTTATCCAGACCTAAGGAAAAGCGACATTCTACAAAATTTTTTCGACAATATATATTATATATCAATGCACTGCTTAGACTAACTGCAAACATAATAATAGAATACAAAATCAAATTGTCGTTGTGGGAATACACGAGACACAATGCAACAAGTAATTTCATTATTACATCATATATGCTCATATATGCATATATGTTCATCTTCTCATGAGAGATGATGCTGGCTTGAAACGGAGCCTGAATAACCGATATTACAGAACTGAACACGGCGCATTGATAAACAATGTTCGCAGCAAACATTCTGTCAGATGCTATATTTAATTCATTGTTAACAAACCATAATCCAATGCTTTCACCGACAACTAATGTAATAATAGATATAAAAATATGTAAGGTTAAGCAAGTTCTAAACATTTGAGGTAGTCTGCCTGCCAGCCCTTTGCCTAATTCTATTGTCAGAAACCTTGACGTGCCTTGATTTAAAAGGGAATTTACATATGCCAATAACGAGACCACTCCGGCAATCAGACTATATATACCATAGTCATTTACACCTAAAGCCTTAAGAACAATTCTGGATGTGTATAAACCGATAAACAGAGTTACAAGCATCCTAATATATAGGAATACTGTATTTCTGGCAATGCGTCGATTGTTTGAATCAACAGTATGGATGCTGGATGAAGTTTTCATAGTCTGGAATGCCGTCCTATTTTCCATTGTTATCTACTAATCCATTTATCAAAATAAAGTGATGTATAGTAGGCAACTTCTTCATTAGAGAAATGAGACATAACCGATGACGATTCTTTTAATGTTGATGAGACTTCATATATCAGTTTATCAGACTTTCCTTCGATTTTGAATCCATCAAAAAACACTGAGTTGATTAAATGAAGCTGAGCCGCAGCAATAGCGCAATCACTCCACGCACACTCCTCTCCTTTAGCGTGTGCGATGATAAGTCCCCAAAATCTCAGGATGTCTCCTCTTAAGTCTGCATATAGTTTATTCCATTCCTGACGATTCAATCCCCATAAGGATATGCCTATTTCAGGAAATAGAAACTCCATGTTCAGGTCAATAAATTCAGAGATTCTATACGCGATGACATTCACATCATCATTCATAAAGATAGGCACATTCTCTTTTAGCCTTCCGGCAATCATGAAAATCAATTTATCGTCTTTCCCATGTTTTGAAATACAAGGTAAGTTGAATTCAATGTTAATGCAATTAAGCCGGACGTAAAGAAGAGCGCTCTTGGCAATAGCAGATGAGGCATTGTCCGAACATTGTATTAAAGGTAAGTATGTCTCATAGGTTTTTGCAATAGCTCGGTCGTAAGGATTGTCCATTAAAGTCTTAATAATTGCTTCTGGTTTCAATCCAACATTCTGTTGAATAAATGCTGACACAGAGCTCATAAGGCCCTTAACAGCTTCTAAGGCTCCTCTTTCATTTGCAATTTTATCGAAATGATCAGAAGTCGATTCAAAGAATGGTTCGAATGTTTTATAGTAATTATCCTTTTGAAGAAGTCTGAATTCTAATTCTGCATCTGAAAGTTTATTATGTTCCCCTATTGTGGATATAAGGGATGAGAAAAAGACATTTCGAATGATTGTTTTGGGTTTAATGTCTCCTTTGTTTTTAACACAAGATATTAGCGATTCTTTGATCGTCGCTCCTAAAGCGGTGTCTATACCGACATTAAATTCGGAAGGAATTTTATTAATGAAGTCTATTATAGCTGAATTAATCGCGCTATCAGATGAATTAAGTTCAAGTGCATTCTTTACATTCTCCGCTATGTTTTCAGTGATTCCGGATGTTTCTTCAAGAATCATAGGGGCTGCTATTTGGGAGGCTGCAGTAATCGCTACATCAATAAGACCATTTGTAAGCTGACCAGATACATTCATCTGTTCTTGTTCAATCTCATTAATGCATTTCTTTCCGGCATTTCGTGTCAAATAATAACTTGTTAATCCATTTGCAAAAGATCCTAAAGGAAGCCAATTCAGAAGTGTGGATCCTATGGCAGTTCCATTTATGGTTAATCTTCCAATTGCACGTGCTATATGAATATTTCTTGCCGCGGTGTCATTAATTGCATACAAGCTACATATCTCGTTTATCATCTTGATAGTGAGAGCCGTTAACGGAAATCGATCAAGACCAAATTGACCTCCGAGAAATCCAGAAACTGTTGAAGTACCACCATGATACCACGCATATTCTTCGACAATTTTAAGTGCTTGTTTTCTTTTATTCATTTGAAATAAATTTAAAGCCTTGATTGCACACTAAGTTGCCATCTATACTTCCTTATGCATTAAGAGTATGTTTGAATTTAACACGAATTTAATGTTTGAGTATATTTGAAAAATTCTTTTCCATTCCATGACGGTTCTTTCCGGTGAATTTCACCGAGTCTCATCAGTCGCATAGCCCGCTATGCTCCTTCTTCAACTCGTGAAATTCCCTCGAAAATAACTCTTCATGCAAAGGAAAGTTAAATCCAAACATACTCTAAGAAGCAATTGGACAATTCTGAGATTTACTTGCAGCGTTTGGGTTTGCCGATCTTGACTGTCTGAGCTTTAATGTTTTATAGCGATCCGTCTTATTTGCTGTCGTTGTTTAAATTGTATAAAGAAAGGCTGAGGTCGTGGAGGCGGCGCAGGATCTTATCGGTCGAATTGTGGGTGCGGTCCGACAGGTCGTGTATCAATTCCCGAATTTTCGATTGCATCGCGTTCAGTCTCCTCACTCTCCGGTTCCGACTCTTCAACTTTATGACATCAATCAACCTGAAGCATTGTATCAGTGCGTTGATAAGATGGACTACATTGTCATCGGACAGCGGCACGTCCTGACTCTCGATTATATCTATAAGTTCTTGAAAAGATCTGACCGTTTCTACCTTGATCAAAGAGGTTATATTTCCGTCTGGGTCTTCCGATATGGCAGAACAGTTATAGTCAACCCATAGTGTCGACACCAGGAGCTGCATATTGTTATTGGCTGATTTGAGCCGTATGTTTTCAAGCATGCTTTCATATTCCATCCTTGTTTTGCGGCTTAACACAAATTGTATTATTATGGGGAGACCACCGCCAAAAATTGCTAACACGGCTATCCAGAATCCTGTCCATCCATTAAATTTATTGATGATATTGTTGGTTTCCTGCCGGGTGTCGGATATTAACTTTTCCTCGTTATCCTCAATTTCGGCCACCCTTAACGTCAGCAATTTTAATCTATAAATAATTTCCCGGTATTCTTCCTCCGCAGCGTTTCCCTTTCCCCGGATCTGGGATTTTAACTTGTCGGGTGGATTCTGGTGTCTTATTGTGTCTGAAAGAAAATCGTTGCATGACGCATAGAATAGCGAGCGGAGCGAGTCGGACTTCAATCGTCTCAGCTCAGACTCTTTCTCCATCCTGCACGATGCATGGTAAACATGGCATGTGCTCATTGTCAGACCGATACCAAGCATTATTGATATTATCACAAGCGTGTTGCTTAAGATAGCGGCTATCTGCAGCTTCAATTTAGTTCTTTTTAACCGCATCGTTAAAATCGGTATTGAATTTTACCCGGTCATAAAGGTTATAGAAAATTAGCTCCATGTTTCCAGTCTTATCGCCGGATGATATTGATATCCTGTTCCCATCCTCCTTCTCGTTGATTTCCGAAGGGCTGAAGATCTGCACCAGATTAACTTTGCGGGGAGGGTAATTATTCTTGTCACAGAACGGGTCTGTTTCCCTCCTAAGGTCGCAAACTCCATCATAGATGCTTTCGGCTATTATATCGTCTTGCGTAAAGAAAATCAATTGAAGAGGATTATTGTTTATTTCGAGATCGTGATACTCCTTGAAAATATTATTGAAAAAATTCTTACTGTTTAGCCTGTTGGTGAAGTCACTGCTGTCGAATATGTCGTCAAAAACAAGAGGAAAACTGATCTTCCTGGATTTCATAATGTAAAAAGCTATGGCAATCTTAAGGGAAACCAAATAAAGCTTAAACCGGAAGTTGTTGAAGTAGTAACGAGGCCTTATTTTTTGGCTTTTATCGTTCTTCAACTGTAGCATCCCGTTAAACATCTTTTTCCCGTTTTCTGAATCGAATGACAATTCTACCTCATCGCTTTCATAATCTTTAAGAAGGGTGGATATTATATGTTGAGCTTGGGGGAGAAGGTCTAACCGGATTTCCGATATTTTATTCTCGATGGCTTCTTTTAGTTCCTCAGAGTAGGTGGCAAATTTTTCTAATGCTTTGATATCATCCTCCGTTAGGCTCGCTTTCGTATGTCCGTTCAATGCCTTCTTTTCGGTTTTTTCTACCATAGAGGTTCTTATCTCTTCAAGTCTCGCCTCGATTTTATTCAATTCTCCGAGACCAATTGCGTTGTCCAGATATTCTTTCATTCCGATGCCGTCGCATTCTATGATCGATAGATCGCTTTCGGAACAGAAAAAGGGAGAGAGGTCGATATGTTCTTTTATGGAACATTCATGTTTGTATATCGGATGGTTAACTGCAATCCGCGGAATAATGCCGTTGTCTGCAAGCGTCACTTGAATAAACAATGGGTTGCTTACGGCTCCGAAATGATGTCTGAACGCATTTTGCCTTTCAGTAGTTTTTATCTTATGCTTGGATTCAATGGCAGTTTGGTTGATGAGCGCGAGTTCCATTGCACTATAAAGAGTGGTTTTCCCTGACCCATTGCTGCCCACTATGATATATGACTCCGGTTCCTCTCCGCATGTCTCAATGTCAATATTGTTATCCTGAGGACCTGTAAACGTTAGTCCATAATATTTTTCAGAGTCCGCAGGTATTCCACGATATCCCGATAAGATGAGGCGTTTTATTCGAAGATCACGATCGCGCCAGTAGTCCCATCCCGGAATCTGCGGCAGTGGTTCAGTGGATTGTATCGGATTCCCCGATACCCTTGTCATAAAACCTGTCCACGCATCGTCATTAAATATATGGTCATTCCCTCCATCTTTTGCCTTAGGCTCATCATCTTTTGTGAAAATTGAATCCCATCTTGTGAGAAACATTTTAGCCACAAGATTGCCTTTTTCGGACAATGATGTCAAAACTTCCCAGGCAGGAAAATCCATGATAAAATAAGTTTTACCGAAACTGAACTTCGGGAAAGTAAACGCTGACTATCAGGCAAGGGAATGATCTGATAGTCTATATATCGGTGAACCCGAGAAAAGTGGCTTCTTGGTTTCAGTATCAAACACAAGGCTGGCATTTTCCCAAGAGGTGATGGTCTGCAATGAATATGCATCTAAAAGAATCATGAAAACCCATATAATAACGGCAAGTTTTTCCCGATTCACCCTCTCACTTTCTGGCTCGCGAGGGCATGAATCCCCCTGAAAAAGACCTTCACAAAAATACAGGAGTGAGACTTGGTTGCCAGAACGGTCGCATTCATCTTGAAGCTCTGTAAATATATCTTTATTAAAGACGGTTTTGCTGAAATAGGATGTCCCCCTCAAACCATCGGTGATCAGGCTGCATAATTGAGCCGCGTCTATCAATACATCCTCCTTTTCTCCTGGACGGAAATACCGACGCCATATGCGGCGTCCGAGAGTGATGTCTTTGTATTCATATTTGGGGACAACAATTCCGAGGTCGATTCTTTCGTCAATCCACCTGTTAATGTGTTTGTCAACATCGTCCGATTTATATGCGGCTTTAAAAAATTTTCCAAGAGACTGGAATGTTTCGCCAATACGCACTCTCTCCTCTCTCTGCTGATTGCTTATCTGTCCATATTTCTTCCACAGGTGATAGAAAATCATGGAGAGGGCAGTATCAGTGCTGGGACAGGACAAGACATATAATCCCTTTTGCGATTTGTAATCATCAATGTCTTCCTCAGGAATAAGCGCAGATGTGTCCCATTCTGCAATACTGGATATTATCACTTTCGTGTCAGGAGCCTTATGTCTCAATGATGACCGTAGCAAAGGACAGATCGTTTCCGTCAATTCCTTTCCAAGAATCCAGATAAGGTTTTTTTCATTTATTTTAAATTCCTCTTGTTCCCAGGCGGAGACTTCCGGTTTGGCAGATGTCTCCGGATTAAGGATTTGAGTTACCAATCTGTCAAGCTCATCCCTAAATATCAGGGCGTTCTCAAAAGATTTGAGATAATTCGCCCAAACTACTCGGCTGAGATCCCGACGTAATTTGAATTGACGCTCGAGGAGACCCTCGAAAATTTCAAGTTCTTTCTGCTGCCTTGTCTGAAGAGTTTCTTCCGTCTTTTTATGATAGATTCTCCAGGCTTCATTTAGTTCCGAGTAGACAAAAAGGTCGGTTTCATTGACGAGGTCTCTCTGATCCCATATATTAGGGGAATAAGAGACTATACTCAGCCGTGAATCGCCGATAAAGAAACGGAACTTGTTAAAGTCATTGTTTTTAGCTTTAGTGCTACGGGGGGATATGCATACCGTGACATTCACTGCTTCTGTGTCGGAGCCGGGGATTTTATGCCGGATGGTATATGTAGGATAATCCGGGAATATCTGCTGAACCCATTCTTCCATTTTTTGAGTTACAATTCTCGACCGACCTTCCGGAAGGTTGACTTCAAATATCGTATGCTCCAGATCAATGGGTTTCTTCAAAGAGACAATATTCCAACTGTTACGCGCTGTAAATGCCGGAATTTGCTCCTTGCCTATGACACACTTCCTCTCTTCTTCTAAATCGGATTTCGGATTCGGGAACACTATGTCGCTCCATAGGGCTGCGAAGTTTGCTTCGCGGTAGGCTCCGATTGCTATTACCTTGGGGCGAATGCCCGTAAGGTGATATACATTCTCCGCCACTGTCTCAACCGTGTCTCCATAAACCATAAGGTCATCCACTATTATGACTTCTGTGTCTTCCTTTTTTTTACCTGAGAGCACAATCGGGATGGCATGCTCGGTTATAACTGCAATGCTGCCCTCATTATCCTCGATTAACTCACGGAGACGACGATCAATTTTTTGGTAATATTCCAGAAGTCGCGCCATTTTGCGGGCGATGGCAATTATTATCACTTGTTTTTTTTGACCGACCGCTTCCTTCGCATGGTCACATAGGTGTTTAATCCACAACCTGTCGGAAGGAAGCGGAGTTATGTATGGTGGGGTGGATGCTGTCATATGCATATTTGCGCGGATATTGTGCAAAGTTACAAAAAAAATTTAAATTTTGTAAGACGGATGCTTAAATTTACATCATTAAAGAAACGACCAAATTTAATACAATATATTAACGCAATTATTTTAAAATTGTTTTATCGGTAAATCGCTTACGATTCAATTGTTGGCGTAGCCGTAGCCATAGCCGTAGTTGTGGCCGTAGCCGTAGTGGTAGCCGTAGCGGTGGTAGCCGTAGCCGGAGTGGATGTCGGTGCCGTTGAGGAGGACGGCGAGGTTGCGGTAGCGCGCCTGGTCGTAATATTCCTGGATGCCGGGTAGCTCGTCTTTTTCGAGGAGTCCGGCGCGGATGATGAAGAGGGTCATGTCGGCGAGGCGGTTGATGACTTTGGCGTCGGTGACTATCTCGGCGGGCGGGCAGTCGAGGATGATAAAGTCGTATTCATCCCTCATCCGGGCTACAAGCCCGTCGAGCTTTTCGCTCGAAAGCAGCTCGGCGGGATTCGGCGGCACGGCTCCGATGCCGATGGCATCGAGTGTGGCTGTGCCCTCAACCCCTTTGACTATCAGGTCTTTCTCTTCAACCTTGCCGATGATGAAGTCTGTGATGCCGCTCTCCGGCTTGCCTACAATCTTGGAGAGTGACCCTTTGCGGATGTCAAGGTCGATGATGAGCACCCTCTTACCTTTGATGGCGAGCACCTTGGCAAGGTTTATGGAAACGAATGTCTTGCCGCTGCCGGGGTTCGCGGATGTGACTTCTATGACTTTGCAGCCCCCTTTGCCGTCTTCCATGCCCATGTATTCGAGGTTGGTGCGCAGCACGCGGAACGCCTCGTTGATGGCATCTCGGCTCTTCTCGGTCACTACGACCTTGCGCTCTTCCTTCACATGTTTCTTCAGACGTTGCAGGCCCCTCGGTTTACGCTCGGCGGACGGTATCTCGCCGAGGTAGGGTATCTTCAGCGACGAGAGGTCTTTCTTGCCGCGTATTTTAGTGTCGAGCGATTCACGCATCACGAAGATGCCGAGAGGCAGCGCGAGGCCCAGCAGCGCGGCGATCATCAGCACGTTCCTCTTCTTCGGGAAGGTGGGGACACCGCTGCCGTGCGGCTCTTCTACCATGCTGGTGTTGTAGGCGGTAAATGCCTGTGTGAGCTCGTTCTCCTCGCGTTTCTGGAGAAGGAAGAGATACAGGGATTCCTTCACTTTCTGCTGACGTTCAACGGAAAGGAGGTATTTGGCCTGGTTCGGGTTGGCGGCTATCTTGCTCGTCGTGGCTGATGCCTGACGGCGGGCATTCGTCATCTGCGCCCGGAGGGTCGCTATGTACGAATTGATGGACGCCATGATGTTCCCTTTCAATGTGCGGAGCGCCTGGGTGCGGTCTTTCACTACGGGGTTGATCTCGCTTGTGGATTCGAGCAGACGGTTGCGTTCAATCACGATGGTGTTATATTGGCCGATGGCAGTTTCGATATCGGCGTTCACGATACCGGTATTGGTGGGTAGCGGCTGATCGAAAGAATCGCCGGAGAGCTGGCTGCGCACCATCTCCGCTACCGATATCTGGTTGTTGAGGTCGAGTATGGCCGACTGCGCTTCCGATGACTGCGCCATATACATGCTTGTCGCGGCAGTGACATCGGGGAGGAGATGCTCCGATTTATATGAGGATATGTCTGAATCCACGTTGCCCAACTCTTTCTCTATGACTCCGAGACGTTCGTCGATAAAGCGGGAGGTGGACACCGCTATCTGGTTCTTGTCGCGTATCCAGCGTTCGTTGTAGACCTGGATAAGGGTGGTCAGTATATCGTCAGCCTCATCGATGGAGGGTGAGGTTATGGATATGTCTATGATAGAAGACTTGTCATTGCTCAGCACAGCGGTGATCTTGTATGCAAGCGAGGCCGCCGCGTCTTTCACCGGCACGTGGCTGTACCTGATATGTCTACCCTCAAGTCCTGTGGCATCCCACTCCGGCCTGATTACCGTCAGGGCAGTCTTGCCTATCTTGACAGTGTCGCCGAATGCTGCCGTATAAGTTTTATCTACCGGGGCATTATTGAGTGTCACATCGGAAATCTCCACTTTCTTGTCATCGATGAGCCGGAAGTCAAAAGAGATATGCGATGATCCGGCTGAATCCTGTTCGGAGAAAAGTACCGGCGACTGTTTGTAGAGAACGACATTCCTCAGCCCCTCTTTGAGGGTGTAGCTGTCGTTGAGGCAAAGACGCGACACCACCTCCTTCATCAGGGCCGGAGACTTCACTATCCTGATTTCGTTCTCAAGGTTGGTGTTGTTCTGTACAAGCCCGATTTCAGACATATCAATAGAGGTGCCGGAATTGCTGGCCTTGTCTTCGTTTTTTATCAGCAGGGAGGCGGTGCGCGTATATTCCGGGGTGGTCTTCATCAGGTAAACCACTGCCACGGTCATCGTCACGGCGAGCGAAATTACAAACCAGTACCATTTCGACACGGCAAATGCCACGATGCTTTTCAGCGTGATGCCGTTGCTCTGTGTTGCGGTTGTTTTTCTTGGGGCGTTATTCGTATTTGAGACTGACATATTGTCGGGGATTTCAGATTATTTGAATATTAACACCGCTATTGTGGTGAGGAAAGAGGCGATGGAGATCCACATGCTTATGGATTTGAGGTTGTTGGGGTTGTCTTCCGCTTTCCTTGCCACGGCCTTGTTGGGCTGCACGTAGATTATGTCGTTCTGCTGCACGTAATATGCCGGCGACTGGAAAAGGTTGTCGTCACGCAGGTCCACAAGGTATTTCTCGCGGTTGCCGTCTTTTTCGCGTATCACCATAATCTCGCGTTCGCCGAATTCCGTGAGGTCTCCGGCATTCGATATAGCCTCGAAGAGGGTTACCTTGTCGTTGGAGATTGCGTATGTCCCCGGGGTTTTGACTTCCCCCACCACTGAGTAATGGAGGTTGGCGAATTCAACCGACACCACGGGGTCGCTCACCCATTTGCCGCTGATGAGGGCCTTCTCGATTTTCTCGCAGATCTGCTGCCGGGTCAATCCCCCCACATGAATGTCGCCGAGAACCGGGAAGTTGATATCGCCATAGTTGTCGACCGTGTATGCAGACACGTTCCCTTGTGACTGCGCTCCTCCCTGACCTGTCTGCCCGACTCTCTTGTTCGCCTGCACGAGGTTGAAAAGCTGCGCGAGCTCAGGTTCCTTGCAGGAAACAACTATTGAAATCTGGTCATGCGGCTGCACCTTGATTTCATTGAGGTTGATGATCGCTTCGGTTTCCCCGAAACGGGCGTTCTGCATATATGCGATGTTCTTTGGCGTTGAGCAGGATGATGCGAGCAGCATCAGCGATATTGCCGCGGCGGTTATATTCTTTAAATTCATGTTCCTATAGATGATGTTATTCGTAAAGTATCCTGGAAGTGCTTTTTTCGCGGGCCCGGATAGCGCGTGTGAGCAGAGTGTTGGCAGTCAGCCATATCGCCATATCGCAGGCGAAAAGTAGTGTTATGTTGACATATGCCGACAGCCAGTAGTTGAAGCCCGTCAGGAGCGCCGAGCTACAGATGATAGTCATCATGGCCACGCGTTGACCCATGCCAATGGCGAGAAGTTTATGATGTATGTGGGTCTTGTCGGGGAGGAAAGGGTTGCGATGAGCCTTGATGCGGTGAAGGTAGACACGCACAACATCGAAGCAAGGAATGAGTAAGGGCGCGAATGCAATAACCGCAGGGTTGGCGCCCGTAAACGTTTCGATGCGGCATATGCGTATACTCATTACGCTGAGAAAAAGACCGATAGTGAGTGCCCCGGTGTCGCCCATGAATATCTTCCGGTGTTTTTCGGGATCGCCGAACACATTATAGATATAGAAAGGTACGAGCGCTCCGAATGTTGCCACGGCAAAGGCGGAGAAAACATATAAACCGGCCTGATAGAAAACGAAGGAGTAGAAGGCGCAGGCTATCGCGCTCAATCCGGATGCCAGCCCGTCTATGCCGTCAATCAGGTTAATGGAATTAATAATGAACACCATCAACAGGATTGTAAGGAGAATAGAAACGATATCCGGCATTTCCCCGATTCCGAGGAAACCATGAAAATTATTGAACTGCAGACCGCCGGTTATGACCAGTACCGCCGATATTGTCTGCATGATAAATTTAGCCTTGTAGCGCACACCCACAAGATCATCGGCCATGCCCGTGAGGTACAGCAGAATCGCTCCTGCGCCTATGAAGCAGATGGGGCGGACATTGACAAGCAGCAATGCCTTGACCGCAGGGTCTGGCCACATCGAGCCGAAGCCGTAGAGCAGAAACTCTGCCAGAATTATTGCCGGGAAAAACGCTATGCCGCCGAGACGCGGCACTTCAGTTTTGTGAATCTTTCGCGGGTCCGGCTCGTCGAAAAGGTTCTTACGGAACGCAATGAGCAGAATCTGCGGTATGATAATGCCCGTAAGGAGCACCACACACAACAATACTAATAAATCAACGGTTAGCCAGAAAATCATATAATTTTTAACTTACAAGCTGGATGTAGTCGGGGCAGACCTCCACGGCGGCGGTGATGAAGCCGGGGAGTTCGACGAGCAGACGCTTCGTCTTGGAGCCGCGGAGCGACAGGAGCCGTCCCGTGTAGCCGTCGAATGGACCGCCTACCACGCGAATCTCCTTTCCATACATTTCGCTACGGATTTCCTCGGGAAGATAATAGCGTGGATTTTTAGAATTGCGCACGGCGTTGATGAACCTTTCCATGTCATCATCCCTCACTACGGTGGGATCGTTGACCGAGTGTCCCAGGCGGTAGCGATATTGAAGGGTGCTGATGTTGGCCACAACCTTGTCTAACGGGCCTTTGGCGGATCTTACGAACAGGAGGTCGGCGATTATCGGTTCTTCCTTACGCACTTTCACTCCCTTTTTTACCGTGACGGTCTCCCGCATCGGCGTGAAAACCTCAAAACCTCTCTCCATGAGCTCCTGATAGGCACGACGCAAGGAGTGGCGTCTCTTGAGATCCCTCATCACGAACCATCTTACCGCGTTTGTGTCTCTCATATCTTTAAACACTCGCTATGAGTTAGTTATATAAGTATTAAGGCAAAATTTCAAGTCCTTCCTAATTGCATAGCTTCCTATGAATTAGGTAGTTACAACAAAGTCGAAAAAAGTTGAGAAAAAATCCTTTAGCAATCGTTCGGAAGTTTTCATATGTAATTACCGGAAAATTACCGGTGATTGACCTAAAAAGGCAGGTCGGAATCAGTTTCTCCGCAAGAGACTGATGTTATAAGAATCCGTACGCAAATCGGAGCTGCTGTTGCTTGCAACGGCAGCATCGGAAGCTATCCCCTGTCGCCACATGCGCCCGTTGTAAGCAACGAGCGCTCCAGAGCCGCGCATTTTTTCTTTAAGATATTGTCATATTCACATCTCAAACGTTAAAACACAAAAAATGATAACGTTTGCAGGTGTTTTTTTTATAAAGTACTGTATATAATTCAGATAAATTTTATAATTTTGCGAATCCTAACATCAGTCTCTTGCGGAGAAACTTATCCATTGCCTCTGTATATTCGCATCGCTATCCTTGCGACATGAGCGCCATTATATTTTTGTTGGCGTTGTCGACTGCTGTTGAATCAAGTGAAGTAAGGTAAATGAGGGTGGTTTTGTCGGAATCATGTCCCATGGCCTTGCTGATGGTAGAGAGGGGCACGTTGTTATGATGTGCGATGCTCGCCCATGCATGACGCGCCACATAGAGCGTCAGTTTGGCTTCCAGTCCCAGCATTCTTCCTATTTTCTTTAGGTTTTCGTTTATACGGTGGTATGCATTGCGGTATTGCCGTTCGAGATCCGGGGTGTCATCCGTTATCAGCGGAAGCAGATACGCGGACGTCCCGGTTTTGAATCTGGCTATTACGTCAAGTGTCTGCGGCTCTATCCTTACGCGGATGCGCTGTCGCGTTTTGCGGCGTTGGTATGTGATCACACCATCGGTCACATCGCTTTTCTTGAGGTATGCGATGTCCACGAACGACATGCCCCGCGTGTAGAACGCAAACATGAACACGTTGCGGGCGAAATCGAGATGGGGACAGCCAGCAAGGTCCATGTCCCTGATTCTGCATATGGTATTGAGGGTTACGGCTCTCTTTTCTGTCCGGTCGATACCGGTATATACATATTTGAACGGGGCGGGAGGTAAGGCGAAGCCATGGTCGATTGCGCGGTTGGCTATCGACCGGAGGTTGCGCATGTGAAAAGATGTGGAATTGCGGCAAAGCCCGCGGTTGCGCAAAAAGTTCTCATATCCCGAAAGCAGTGAGGAGCTGAAATCTTTCCAGTCAACTTCGGCTCCTCCGGTGAAGCGCAGGAAACTGTTGAGCACTATCCTGTATCGCCGGGAGGAGGTGCTCATCCCCGCTGCCGACATGTCTGCGATGAGTTTGCGCGTGAACGACACTATCCCTCTGTTCTCATTTTCGCCATTTTTTAATGCTGTCATAGATGAATTGTTTTGTAAATTATGTATATTTGCAAATATTTGTAGACGAAACAAACCATTTGAGAGTATGAATCGAAAACCAGTTCTTGTTGTCTCCACCGGCGCGGGAATCAGTGCCGAAAGCGGAATCACCACGTTTCGCGATGCGGGAGGGTTGTGGGAGAACTATCCTGTTATGCAGGTGGCGTCGGCCGATGGGTTCGCCAGGGACCCGGAGCTTGTGCATCATTTCTATAACGAAAGGCGCAAGCAGCTGATAAAGGCCCTTCCCAACGATGCCCACAAGGCGCTCGCTGCGCTGGAGAAAGATTTTGACGTGTATGTCATCACCCAGAATGTGGATGACCTCCATGAACGGGCCGGTTCCGGGAAGGTGCTCCATCTCCACGGGGAATTGATGAAGGTGCGCTCCGTTATCGATCCCGACTATGTCGAGAGCCTTGACATCGAGCACCTGGAGACCACTCCGGCAACGCGTGGAAAGAACGGCCATCCGATGCGGCCGCATATCGTGTTCTTCCAAGAGCCTGTTCCCAATATCGAGAAGGCGGTTGAGATTGTGCGCCGGGCCGACATATTCGTCGTGATAGGCACCTCGCTGGTGGTTTATCCTGCTGCCGGTCTGATTCAGTGCACGCGTCCGGGCATTCCTATATATTATATAGATCCAAACCCTGCGTCTACGGCCGGGGTGGCAAATGTCACCGTGATCAGGAAGACTGCCACCGAAGGGATGCGCGAGCTTACGAAAATTCTTGCAGGTTATGTTGAACAACATAAGAAATAATATGCCGGGGATTGGAAAAAACGCTATCTTTGCGACAACTTCATGCAACATCCGGGAGTTGTTGAAAACTCTCCTGCCTGAATCGAATTAACCAAAAAAACACTATAACAACTATGGCAAAAATCAGAGGAGCGGTCACCGTCAACATCGAAAGGTGCAAGGGTTGCAACCTGTGCGTAGTGGCGTGTCCGACGCATACGCTGTCGCTGCAGCCCAACGAGGTGAACGACCGTGGCTATCATTATGCCTTCATGGCGAATCCGGAGAGCTGCACAGGCTGCTGCTCCTGCGCTTGGGTATGTCCCGACGCGTGTATCGAAGTTTACCGCAAGCGTATCGACTGATATGCGGGTGTAGACGTTCCAACCATTCCAACCAAGAAAACACAACGACAAGGAATATGAAAGAAGAAGTGAGACTAATGAAAGGGAACGAGGCCATAGCCCATGCCGCTATCCGTTACGGATGCGACGGCTATTTCGGCTATCCCATCACTCCGCAGTCGGAGGTTCTCGAAACCCTCGAGGAGCTGATGCCCTGGGAAACCACCGGTATGGTGGTGCTTCAGGCGGAATCTGAAGTCGCCGCCATCAATATGGTGTACGGGGGTGCATCGAGCGGCAAAGCAGTGATGACCTCATCCTCCTCGCCGGGCGTCAGCCTCAAGCAGGAGGGTATATCATATATCGCCGCAGCCTCGCTGCCGGCATTGATACTGAACGTGATGCGCGGCGGACCGGGCCTCGGTACCATCCAGCCCTCGCAGGCCGATTATTTCCAGGCTGTGAAGGGCGGCGGCCACGGCGATTATCATCTGATAGTCCTGGCTCCTTCAACGGTGCAGGAGATGGTGGATTTCGTAGGTCTCGGTTTTGACCTGGCATTCAAGTATACAAATCCCGCTATGATTCTGGCCGACGGTATCGTGGGGCAGATGATGGAGAAGGTGGTGCTTCCCGAGCAGCGTCCGCGTCGCACGGAGGAGGAGATTCGCCGTCAGTGTCCATGGGCTGCCGACGGCCGTAAGGACGGTCGCAAGCGTAATGTGGTGACATCGCTTGAACTCGAATCTTCGAAGATGGAGGTGATCAACCATCAGTTGCAGGCCCGTTACCGCGAAATCGAGAAGAACGAGACCCGTTGGGAGGAGATCGGCGTGGAAGATGCCGATTATCTGATAGTGGCGTTCGGCTCGATAGCGCGTATATGTGACAAAGCCCGTGAGATAGCCGCCGAAAAAGGTATAAAGATCGGGATCGTGCGTCCGATCACCCTCTGGCCCTTCCCCGGAGAAGCCATAAACCGCGCTGCGGAAGGGAAGAAAGGTGTCCTGGTGGTAGAGCTGAATGCCGGACAAATGATCGAGGATGTGCGTCTTGCCGTTCATGACCGTCTGCCCGTGGAGCATTTCGGAAGGATGGGAGGAATCATTCCCAGTCCGGAAGAGGTGGTTGTGGCCATGGAAGATAAAATAATCAACAGAAAGTAATAACCTCTAATAGAAAGCGAAAATGGAAATCGAAGATATCATTTGCGAAGAAAACAAGGTTTATAGTAAACCTGAGCTTCTTGAAGAGGTTCACATGCATTACTGTCCGGGCTGCAGCCATGGCGTTATTCATAAGCTCCTCGCAGAAGTTATTCAAGAAATGGGGCTCACGGAGAAGACTGTCGGGATTTCGCCGGTAGGTTGTGCCGTGTTCGCATATAATTATGTGGATGTAGACTGGGTTGAGGCCGCCCACGGGCGTGCGCCGGCCGTTGCAACGGCCATATCGCGGCTGTGGCCAGAGAATGTGGTGTTCACCTATCAGGGCGACGGCGACATGTCGGCCATCGGCACGGCGGAGTCGATCCATGCCGCCAACCGCGGTGAGAACATTGTGATGATATTCGTCAACAATGCCATCTACGGTATGACCGGCGGTCAGATGGCCCCGACCACGCTTGTAGGCCAGAAGACAGCCACAACTCCTTACGGCCGCCGTGTTGACCTCAACGGGCATCCGCTGGAGATAACCAACCTCATGGCGATACTTGACGGGACATGCTACGTGACGCGTCAGGCTGTACATACGCCGGCGGCAGTGCGCAAGACTAAAGCTTGCCTCAAGAAAGCTTTCGAGAATGCCATAGCCAAGAAGGGCACATCGGTTGTTGAAGTTGTGGCAACCTGCAATTCGGGCTGGAAGATGTCGCCGGAAAAGGCAAACAAATGGATGGAGGAGAATATGTTCCCGAAATATCCGCTCGGAGATCTTAAAAATATTTGAAGATGAAAGAAGAGATTATTATAGCCGGATTCGGAGGCCAGGGAGTGCTCTCCATGGGTAAGATCCTTGCCTATTCCGGCCTTATGGACGACAAGGAAGTGACATGGATGCCTTCTTATGGCCCGGAGCAACGCGGAGGCACGGCCAACGTGACCGTTATCCTTTCCGATGACAAGATATCGTCGCCGGTTCTCGACCGCTACGACATTGTCATAGCCCTGAACCAGCAGAGTCTTGACAAATTCGGCGTGAAAGTGAAGCCGGGCGGTATCCTTATCTATGACACCAACGGTATCCACAAGCATCCGGAACGTGAAGACATAAAGGTTTATCCGATCGATGCTATGGAGGCTACCCTCGAGATAGGAAACTCCAAAGCCTACAATATGGTGGTGATGGGGGCGTTGCTCGAAGCGATGGATTATAAGCTGCCGATGGAGAACGTGATAAAGGGACTGAAGAAGTCATTGCCCGAACGCCATCACAAGCTGATACCCCTCAATGAGCAGGCGATAGAGAAGGGCAGAAGCCTTATATGAAAAAAAGCGGGAGCTCCGGTATATTCTGCCGATGCTCCCGCAACATCAAGGTTACGAAAAGGTGATTCCTTACTATGCTATCCGTGGAAATCCGGTTTTCCGCGGATTTTTTTTCGTAGTTTTCTTAGAGTAATATTTGCCGGATATCCTCCAATTTGCGTAGACGGTATTGTCCCGCTTGCGGAGGGGGCGCTATCACCAGGGCGCGTAACCACGATTGTTTACTTTTGTAAATATAACTCCACGTCTGCTTGAATAGTTTTGTAAATTGTATGTTTTAACTTTTGGGGAGATAAAAATTAACAATTTATTCTTAATTTTGCGGAATGGAAGAAGATTTTGATATCAGGGAGCGTCAGAGCCGCCCGGACGGAAGCGACCGCGATATAGAAAAGGCGTTGCGTCCGTTGGCTTTCGATGATTTCAATGGCCAGGAAAAGATTATCGATAATCTGCGGGTGTTCGTTGAGGCTGCACGTATGCGCGGGGAGGCTCTCGACCACACGCTGCTTCACGGCCCTCCCGGACTCGGCAAGACCACTTTGTCGAATATTGTTGCAAATGAATTGGGAGTGGGATTCAAGGTGACATCCGGCCCTGTCCTCGACAAGCCCGGCGACCTTGCGGGCATTCTGATGAGCCTTGAAGAGCACGATGTGCTTTTCATAGACGAGATTCACAGGCTGCATCCCGTGGTGGAGGAATACCTTTATTCCGCCATGGAGGATTTCCGTATAGACATTCTTCTTGACAAGGGGCCCGGGGCGAAGAGCGTGCAGCTCACAATCTCCCCCTTCACGCTTATCGGGGCTACAACCCGGAGCGGAAGCCTTACGGCGCCCTTGCGCGCACGTTTCGGCATCAATTGCCATCTCGAGTATTATGACCATAAAACTTTGAAAGGTATTGTAAAGAGGTCGGCCCGTCTGCTTAACATCGGTATTGAAGAGGAGGCTGCCATGGAGATCGCGTTGCGCAGCCGGGGCACGCCCCGTGTGTCGAATTCCTTGTTGCGGCGTGTGCGCGATTTCGCAATGGTCCGCGGTTCAGGGCGAATCGACCTTTCTATAGCGCGTCATGCGTTGGAAGCCCTCAACATCGACCGCTATGGTCTCGATGAAATCGACAACCGCATATTGCTCACCATTATCGACAAGTTCAAGGGGGGGCCGGTCGGCCTTACCACGATAGCCACAGCCATCGGTGAGGATGCCGGCACGATAGAGGAAGTCTACGAGCCGTTCCTCATCAAAGAGGGATTCCTTAAACGCACACCCCGTGGCCGCGAGGTGACAGAGCTTGCGTACCGGCATCTCGGCCGCACGCAGGGTCCCGTGCAGTCGTCCCTGTTCGAATAGGATTGTCCATTAAACATTAAACATTCCACATTAAACATTATCAAAGCGTGTCCGGAATAAAATCATTGGCAAAGGAGACCGCCGTGTATGGTCTCAGCAGTATAGTGGGGCGCTTCCTGAACTGGTGTCTTGTCCCCCTGTACGTATATCTTTTCCCGACTGAAGAGTATGGTATCGTGAGCTATCTCTATAGTTTTACGGCCGTTGTGCTTGTGATACTCAATTATGGCATGGAGACCGGTTTTTTCCGTTTTGCCAACAAGGAGCCTGACCCCGGCAAGGTCTATGCCACGTCGCTCTCTTCAGTGGGAACGACATCGTTGCTGTTCGTATTGTTGCTTACGGTATTTATTTCCCCCCTGTCGGGTCTGCTGTTGCTCCCCCGCCATCAGCTGTATGTCTGGCTTCTTGGCGTCACGGTGGCTATCGACGCTTTTTCCAATATCCCGTTCGCCTATTTCCGATATAAGAAGAGGGCGTACCGTTTCGCCGGTATCAAGCTTCTTAATATCGCCGTCAATATATCGCTCAACCTCTTCTTCCTGCTCGTATGCCCCGCGCTGATGCGGCATGCGCCCGGACTCGTAAGCTGGTTTTACGAACCGGCGGGAGGTGAGGCTTTCGGTATCGGGTGGATATTTGTCGCCAACCTCATATCTACCTTGACTGTGCTTGCGTGCCTGTTGCCGGAATTGCGCGGCCATCGGTTCGGCATCGACGGCGCGTTGCTACGGAAGATGCTTGGCTATAGCTGGCCTCTGCTGATACTCGGCGTTGCCGGCATAATGAGTCAGAACATGGGACAGATGTTGATCCCATATATATTCAAGGGGAGCGAGGATGCCGCCCGTTCGATGGTGGGTATTTACGGGGCCAACATCAAGATCGCGATAGTGATGGTGATGTTCGCGCAGGCTTTCAGGTATGCCTACGAACCTTTTATCTTCGCTCAGGCTAAAGGTGAAGGAAAAGATGGAGACGGAAAGAAGCGGGCTTATTGCGATGCGATGAAATTCTTCGTGATTTTCGGTCTTTTTATATTCCTCGGAGTGATGTTCTATCTTCCGGTCCTGAAGCATTTCGTCTCTCCGGCTTATTGGGAAGGGCTCGCGGTCGTTCCTGTGATGATGCTTGCCGAGCTTTGCTTCGGGGTGTTCTTCAATCTTTCTCTCTGGTATAAGCTCACCGACCGCACGCAGTGGGGAATGTACCTGTCGCTGCTCTGTTTCGCGCTTATGCTCGGGCTTAACCTCTGGCTTGTGCCTGCAATCGGTATCCCCGACGGCTATATGGGCTCGGCATGGGCGGCATTGATAAGTTACTTCACGGTGATGGCGGTGTCATATTTTCTTGGACGCAGGTATTACCCGCTGCCTTACCAGATAGGCAGGATGGCGCTGTACCTGTTGCTTGCCGGTGTGCTCTATTATGCCGGCACGAGTATCGACACCGTGTTTGCCCCCTGGCTGCTGTACACTGTGCGGACTCTCTTTCTCGGGATATATATCGGCGCGGTGGTCATTACCGAGAAAGTGCCCGTGCCCGGCTTGTATCGTAGATGATTTTGCAGGCAACAAAGTAGCATAACTAAAATGCAAGATTGGATAAGCCGTTGTTTGTGTCTTAAGTGTTAAAACATTGCATAAATCATTGTAAAATGCCCCGTTAAGGGGCATTTTTAATTGGAACGTGTACAAATAATGGCAAAATTAACATTTAATAACATTTAAAAATGGTGAATGAGTAAAAATATTCAAAATAATTGCATTATTTTTGCAAACGATTAAATAGATATAAATTGATAACTGCTTAAAAGAGCAATTGCATCAAAAGAAAAGTTGTGAAACTATAGACAATAGTTCGTTAAAAATTTGATTATAGGCTAAGCTGCATCTGTCGCCAAGCCA
>CAJTZS010000055.1 GCA_910584055.1 uncultured Muribaculaceae bacterium
AACTGGAGATTTCTGCATCGTGCTTAACATCTAACTTTATTTAATCTCTATTATTGAACACTAATAAAAAACCTAATTAATGAAATTAAAAAATTTGTATTTAATGGGACTCGCGTTAGCTGCCGCTACCGCTTTTCAGTCCTGCTCTTCAGACGACGACTCCTCTTTGAACTCCTACACTGCCCTTGTGACAGTTGTGCCGGTATCGGAAAACAGTTTTGAGATGAACCTTACCAGTTCTGTCAAACTCATTCCTTCAAACATTAAAGCTTCCCCATTCAAGGATAAAGAAGTAAGGGCTCTCGTAAACTATACTTATGATGACGAAACCGAATCCTCTTTGCGCAATGTCACCATCAACTGGATGGACAGCATCCGCACCAAATTGCCAGTATTAGACAAGGGGGAAGGAAACGATGACCTTTATGGCAAAGATTGCATAGAGATCGTGAAAGACTGGGTAACCATCGCCGAGGACGGATATCTGACACTGAGAGTAAGAACCAAATGGGGTTCACCCGGAGTAAAACATGAATTGAACCTCCTCGCGGGCGGGAATCCTGATGATCCATATGAATTCGAGCTGCGACACAATGCAAAAGGTGATATTTATGGAGAGACAGGTGATGCCCTGATTGCATTCAACCTCAATTCTATAATCGACACTGACGAACCCACGGTCAAGATTAAAATAAAATGGAATTCTTTCAGCGGGCCGAAAGACACCGAATTTGACCTTGAAATGCGCAACAGCGCAATCAATGACGCACAGGCCATCAGATATTCCGGCAGCGTCGAATGACACCGTCAACACAGAATAGGACCTGACATATCTTTAGTTTCAATTGCAATGCGCCGGAATTAATAAAATCCGGCACATTGCCGTTGTATAAGTGACGGTCAGCGCTATCAGCTTAGAAATTACACCATCTTCAAATATCCATGAATTCATATAGCGAAGAAATACGCGAAGAGGATTTTGCCGCATTGATACGGCAGAATAATCATGCCGCTATGAAAGCGCTGTATGACAAATATGTCAGATATCTTGCAGCTATTTGTTCCCGTTACCTGAACAATGACGAGGACGTGAGAGATGTACTGCAGGAATCGTTTATAAAAATATTCTCATCAATTGGAAATTTTGTTTACCATGGAAAGGGATCTATGAAGAATTGGCTTGCAAAAATTACCGTAAACGAAACGCTCAGATTCATAAAAATTAACGGAAGGCTTGAGTTCGTACCTATAGATAACGAGAACCAGGATATTGAAAACGAAGAACCGGAAATCGACAGTATTCCCCTGTCAGCAATACAGAACATGATACGAGAACTCCCTTCAGGATACCGCACAATTTTCAATCTATATGTTTTCGAAGAAAAATCCCATAAGGAGATTGCATCTATCCTCAACATAAAAGAAAGCACTTCCGCCTCGCAGCTGCACCGGGCAAAGGCCATTCTGGCTGACAAAATCAGAAAATTCCAACTTCTAAACGACTTCACAAGATGAAAGATAAATGGCTCAAGGATTTACACGACAAGATGGCCGACTATGAACAGGAAGCCCCCGACATGCTATGGGAAAATATCGAGAGCAAACTGATCCGGGAAGCCACTGTGAAGAAAGAGCATAGTTGGTTCCGCTCCTGGAGAATACAGACAGCGGCAGCCATACTGTTGCTACTTGCCTCCGCCTCCGCAATCTTCCTAATCAACAACCATGATTTGAACATGCCGGATAAATCGGGCATTGCCGACTCATCTGCTGCACATAAAGAATCCTCTTCTGTCAATAAAAACGAGGGACACGCCTCTTTTAAAGACAACAAACACGAAGGGCAGTCAACGCCATGCACAAAAAAACTTATCTTATCAACGGCAGCTAAAACAATTATAGACAAAATTCCAACCGACACAATTATTAATCACCCTTCTGTCCCGTCCTCAAAGACGGTGCCGCAAGAAAGCTCCGAAACAAAAGAGACATCACCCCTCACCCCTATCGAATACTCTGAAAGATACCATAACAACATTGCCGACAACACCTCCCTGAATACACCACGTATCAACACCCACAGGAAGCGTTTTTCCTTGGGAATATTCGCATCCTCGATGCCCGACCATTCATCGGCAACGACCTCGACCACCCCATTTGCGGCCAGCCTCGGGGCTGACAATGCCAATTGGGTTGACGATACCGAACTCGGAATTATGCTTTTCAACAAAGGGAAGAACACAAAACGCAATGTACGCCATAACCTTCCCTTCCGCGCAGGCATAACTTTTGCCTATAGGATCAACAACAATATAAGTATTGAAAGCGGGGTGTCATATTCCTTGTTGAGCTCGGATTTCACTGAAGGATCCGATAAAAACTTCATTGAAACACACCAGACACTTCATTATATCGGCATACCAATAAATGTCAGATATAATTTCCTAAGCTGGAACAAACTTGATTTCTATGGCAGTGCGGGTGTCATCGCCGAGCAATGCATTGCCGCAAAGCAAAATACCGATTATATAATTGACAATCGTATCGAAAAATCCGGAACTGAAAATATCGGCGAAAAACCACTCCAGTTTTCCGCCGATATTGCAGCAGGCATCCAGTTCAATGCCACATCATTGATAGGAATATATATTGAGCCTGGTTTAGCTTACCATTTCAAAAAACGTTCCGAACTGCAGACCATATATAAAGACAGGCCTTTCGATTTCAATCTCAATATCGGATTACGGTTCACGTTCGGCAATTAAAAGGGTGTTTATTTCCTCGTGTAAGTGTCACATCTTTTTTATGGAGAAGACGCGAGAATTGAGTTTGTTCAGCGTAAATAGAGGAAGGCCTACCGTCATAAGGTATTCTCCGGAATATTCACCCACCTTGCTGTCATTGCCATCGGCACGGTCGATCTCTGTTACGGCATAACGCGCCGACGGAACAAGCCCGTTAAGTTTTACATTTGATTCAGCTTTTGAAATCGTCTGGCGATAACGCGGATAAATATCGAATGTGAAAAGCACCGCGTCGCCATCTTTCTTGCCCACATACATTGTGGCTGCATGCTCCCCTTCATATGGAGACACGAGTCTATACTGGTCTCCTTCGAGAATCACCGGCTTCAATGCATTGTAGTTTTTGATGGCCCGGCGACAATAGTCGGCCTCCTCTTCTGTCAGGTCATCGAGTTTCAGGTCGAAGCCAAGCTTACCCATCATGGCAACATTCGTGCGGAATTTGACCGGAGTCGAACGGTTCCAGGTCGTCACGTGAGCGCAGAGTGTCTTGGCTGGGAAGATCTGAGAGAATCCCCACTGGATATACAGGCGCTCGATTGGATCGGTATTGTCGCTCGGCCAGAACTCTGTAAAGTATTTGAGTCCCTCATAATCGGAACGGCCGCCGCCTCCGGAACACATCATCATCAGCAGGTCAGGATATTTCTTCTGGATTCTTTCAAGGACATTATAGAGTCCGTTGACATAATCCACATAAAGATGGTTCTGATCCATCTTCTCATAATTCGAATATATATTTGTTATCGGGGAGTTGCAGTCCCATTTGAAGAATGCTATGTCCGGATATTTGGTCATAAGGCCGTCAACCACACCGAAAACATAGTCCTGCACCTTCGGATTGCTTAGGTCGAGCACAAGCTGGTTACGGAAATAATACTCGTCTCGGTTGGGGAGGGTTATGACCCAGTCTTTATGCTGCTCATACAGCTCACTCTTGGGATTCACCATTTCCGGTTCGATCCAGAGTCCGAATTTAACACCGTTTTTCTTGGCAGCTGCCGTGAGGGCGCCGATTCCGTTGGGAAGCTTGTTCTTTGTCTCGTCCCAGTCGCCGAGTCCCTGCGTGTCGCTATGACGCGGATATTTATTGCCGAACCAGCCGTCATCGAGAAGGAACATGTCAACACCAAGATCTTTGGCCTCACCGATAAGCTTTATAAGCTTATCCTCGTCAAAATCAAAATATGTCGCCTCCCAGTTATTGAGCAGTGTCATTCGCGTGTCATTACCCTTGTAGAGCTGATGGTCACGTGCCCAGTCATGGAAATTACGGCTGGCTTTGCCTCTACCGGCATCAGAAAGGGTGAAAATGAATTCAGGGGTGGTGAATGTCTCTCCCTTTCCGAGTTTGCGGCGGGACGCATAAGGATTTATACCGGAAATCACCCGCAACTCACCTTTGTGGTCCACCTCGAAAGTGAAACGGTAGTTGCCGGTCCAGCCCAATGTGCCGACAAGAAGATTCCCGGAGTTCTCAGCAGCGGGAGAGTCTATGCCCAGCTGGAAGAATGGAGAACAGAACATATTGGCACGCGCGCCGAGTTTCGTGTCGAGTTGCTTGCGGCCATATTCAAGTTTTGTCTCCTTGGCATTCGCTTCAGAGGCCCAGTCTCCGTTAAACTGGGTCAAATAATAGTCACCGTTGTCGAAATGCAGCATGGACGATGCATATTTCTCAAGCTCGATAGGCTTCTTCTCACCATTGGTGACAGTCGTATAAGTCTTGATTATATCATGTTCGGGATATGCGATGAAATACACATCCACCATATCTCCATATGCCTTGTCGGTCATCGATATCACAGTCTGCTTCGCTCCGTCAGCAAGAGTCGAGGTCTTATGGCCGGTGTATGTCAGCAGGGTGGAAGGATTTCCGTCGGCATGCACGATATGCAGCGCTGGTTCATAATAATCTTCCATACCGCTCGTAATATAGATTTCCGGACCGTTTGGAATCGCCGCATAATCCGCAGGATTTGCAAGCTTCTTGCCGAAATATTTCTGGTAGACGCGGCCATTGTCCGCCACATTGTAGACAAGCGCATTGCTGTCGGTTGAAATCACGATATCCTCGGCCTGCGCGGAGATTGCAGCCAAAGACAATAGGAATACAAATTTTTTGAGTTTCATGAGTTATTTTGTGTATCAATTTTTACTGAATGCAGAAGATACGGAAGATTGTCGTCACCTCTGTCGCTTTGTATGCCACAAAATTAAAAAAATATTCATTCCCCATTGTTGAAAAATCAAGCCAAAAATTGCAACATATACACATTCCTCAACTGCAAACACCTACATTTCATACATATCCCTCCTGCCATGATTTATTTCTTATACTTTTTGAAGCATTCATTTATGAGGTTAAGCATCCATTGGATTAATTTTGCAGATATAAACAGGAAGCTGCCCATGCAGCTCCTTAACCTAAAAATCATGAAAAATATAAAACGAAATCTGTTATTATTTCTGGCAGCGGCAGGATGCTTTGCAGCTAATGCTACGGTAAACTGCCGCACGCTCCACGACAACTGGCGGTTCCGTCAGGGCAGGGCTGACATCTGGTATCCGGCAACAGTGCCGGGCACGGTTCACACCGATCTTATGGCCAACGAAATTATCGAAGACCCTTTCTTCCGCCTCAATGAGAGGGGCGTGCAATGGGTAGACAAGGAAGACTGGATGTACGAGACCACATTCAAAGTCTCCCCCTCCGAGACTGAGGCAGAAAACCAACAGATAGTATTCAAGGGACTCGACACCTATGCGGATGTTTATCTGAATCACGAATGCATACTCAATGCAAACAACATGCACCGCACATGGACATGCGACGTGAAGGGGAAACTGAAAGAGGGCGACAACCTGCTGGAGATTTACTTCCATTCCCCCATAAAGGTAGACCTTCCCAAATATGACAAGTTCGATTACACATTCAACACAGGCCCGGATCAATCGCAAAACGGCGGCATCTTCAACAAAACGCTGAGTATTTTTGCACGCAAGGCCGGATATCATTATGGTTGGGACTGGGGTCCGCGGCTCGTGACTTCAGGAATCTGGCGCGACATCGAACTTGTGACATGGGACGGGGTAAAAATTGACAATGTGCAATATATCCAGAAAGATGTCAATGCTTCACGTGCCAACCTGTCCACTATTGTCCGTGTAAACTCCGACAATGCTATTGATAATGCAATAGTATCCATCTCTGCCGACGGCAAGGCTGTGGCTTCGAAAAAGACATCGCTCAAGAAGGGATTGAACACTATAGCACTTGACTATACGGTGAAGAAACCGCATCTCTGGTGGAGCAACGGACTTGGCGAGCCATATCTGTATGATTTCAAGACAACTGTCAAAGCAGGCGACGACGAGGTCGCCCGGAACGATGCAATCGGACTCCGCTCCCTCAAGCTCATCCACGAACCTGACCAATACGGTCATTCCCTCTACTTCGAGCTAAACGGCAAACCTGTATTCATGAAAGGTGTGGACATGGTGCCGCTCGACAATTTCCTTCCCCGCATCACAAAAGAGAAATACGAGAAACACGTTCTCGATGCCAAGAATGTAAACATGAATATGATACGTGTATGGGGAGGCGGAGTATACGAAGATGACTATTTCTATGAACTATGCGACCGCAACGGCATTCTCGTGTGGCAGGATTTCATGTTCGCCTGCTCCACATATCCTGCTGATGAGGAATTTCTCGCCAACATCCGTCAGGAAGCGACCGACAACGTGGAGCGGCTGCGCAACCACTGTTCGATTGCACTCTGGTGTGGGAACAACGAGTGTCAGGACGTGTATTACGGATGGGGAAACCGCTATAACTACTATAAAGAGAAAGGTGTTGAAGAACTCACGACGAAACAGTTCAAAGATATATATTTCCGCACCCTCCCCGAAGTTGTGGAAGAATATGGAGGAGGAATCTCATACCGTCCTTCGTCACCGTATGCATTCGAAGACACTCCGAGCGACGGCATAAACGGCGACGCCCATTACTGGGGAGTATGGCACGGGCGCGATTCCATAGGCCACTACAATGTTGAGAAAGCGCGTTTCTTCTCTGAATATGGATTCCAGTCTTTCCCGGAATTCGAATCCGTGAAGATATATGCTCCGCAAGAGCGCGACTGGGATATAAATTCAGAGGTGATGATGGCTCATCAGCGCGCAGGCTCATATGCCAACAACCTTATACGCGAATATATGAATCAGGAATTCCGCACGCCAAAAGATTTCCCCACCTTCCTCTATGTCGGCTCTGTACTCCAAGGTGATGCAATAAAGACAGCCATAGAGTCGCACCGCCGTAACATGCCTTACTGCATGGGTACGCTCGTATGGCAGCACAACGACTGCTGGCCTGTGGCTTCGTGGGCGGGGCGAGACTGGTATGGCCGATGGAAAGCTCAACAGTATTATTCCAAAGCGGCTTACGATGACATCCTTGTTTCACCGGTAGTGATGGGAGACACACTGAGCGTCAACATCGTTACCGACCGTCGCACTCCGGCCAAGGGCACATTCACACTCACAGCCATGACTCTCGACGGCAAACAGGTATTCGCAAAGAAGATTGCCTACACGGCAAAACCCCTGACATCTAAAACAGTCTTTACCGATAACGTGGCTAATCTGCTCAACGGACACAAACGCGGGGATATAATCTTCCATACTGAATTCAATACAGATGGCAAAATATATGAGAATATCGGCTTCTCAACCAAACAGAAATATATGAATTACACCGCTCCGGAATATAAGGTTGAGATTGACAAAGCCGACGACGGCTATGATGTCAGCATAGGCTCGGACGTATTCGCGCGCGGAGTGTTCCTTTCACTCGACGGGATAAACAACTTCTTCTCCGACAACTATTTTAACGTCATGCCCGGCAAGTCACGCAAGATTCATGTTTCCACGCCCCTCTCGGAATCAGACTTCCGCAAGCAACTGAAAGTCATATCAATGGGAGATGTTCATGCAGCCGGTGCGGAATCTTCCGACACCAGCCTTGAAAGTGTTGAATACAGGCCTCTGGGAGGAAATTAGAAACAGAATATCAGGAATAAAAAACTGCCACTTCATTGACTTACATGAAGCGGCAGTTTTTATATGCGATCATTTACGCCCGTAAAGGGCAACAATTCATCTTACCTCGGCTTTGAAAGGAGCCACGGGCAGACCGGTAAAACCACGGAGGTTGCCGTCGGGATAATCCGCCCAATTATATCTCACCTCCTTTATCGGTGAGAACGCTTTCAGCATTACTTTTCCCGATCCCTCCATACTTATCTCCGGACGCACCCATTCCCCGGTCTCGGTCCTTGCTATGAATCCCGCAGGCGCAACGCCGTCAACAGTTACAGGGCTATCAAATTCAACCACGGCTTCACCGCTCGAGAAATAACACTCTTTGAAAGCGGGTCCGGCAGCCGTTACATCTTTAAACCCGTAAGCATCGTTAAGGGCAATAAGCGCGAAGCGTCTTGCCGCTTCCTGCTTGTTCTTAGGGTGAATGTCATCAGGATTGCCTATATCGATGGCTGTTGCATATCTTACACCGTCGAGTTCGCATGCCGCCGTCTGAGCCTGACGCAACGCCGCCCATTGCGAATCCGGCTGTATTTCGCGAGGGGTCAGATATCCGGCAAGCTGCATGAAATAGAAAGGCATATCCTCTTGATTGCGGGCCTTGCGCCAATTGCTTATCAGGCTCTTCATCAACCCGCCATACTGGGCGTCGCGACCGACATTGGCACACCCCTGATACCAGATAGTGCCTTTAACGGGGAATTCATTCAAAGGGCTGATCATTGCGTTATACAGCACTGTCGGGAAGCTTGAACTTTCATATGACATCGGACGCGGGGGGACACTACTGAAATCGGCGAGCACCGTGCAACCCCAGTCTCCGGCAAGCGAAATCCTGTCGCTATCCGAGCCTGCCCATACATCGGAAGGTTTTCCATAAAGCCCCCCTTCTCCCGCGAAATCCATAACCTCTATCGAGATGAGGTTTTTTCCGGGTTTGACAAGCTTTCCAGGGACAGTGTACGTACGCGGAGTTGAATAACCTGAAGTCCGTCCCACCTCAACTCCGTTGAAATAGGTTATATCCTCGTCATCTATCATACCGAGGCGCAGGGTCAGCTCTTTTCCGGCAGCGGATGCTGGAACCTCAAATTCCTTCTGGAGCACAAACATCCCGTCAAACCCTTCGATGCTTTTCTCAATATAATCGGGGGCATTCACCTTGCGGGCCTGCGCAACATATTTTGAATGATTGAACTTCCCCTTATTGCCGGAAATCATCTTGTTCCATTCATTCACACGCTTTGTCTGGAGATGGCTCATTTTTTTAACAGACCCGCCGGCATCATGCAGCATTCCGCATTCCTCTTCAAAGCCGGCAATTTCGTCAACGCCCTGCAGGGGTGTCCACGCTTCAGCAGGCGTGCCGCCCCATGTGGCGTCAATGACTCCTACATGCACCCCCAACTGCCGGCTTAATTCTCTTGCATAGAAATAAGCTATCGAGGAAAATTCGGCAACCGTTTCCGGAGAGCTGCAACGCCAGCCTCCCATATTCACTTCAAAGTCTTCTTGGGGCGCTATAGCCGTGGCTTTCTTTACCTGAAGAAGATGCACGGCAGGGTTGGAGGCATTCTGAATCTCCTTTTCATAATCCTTGACTTTACCCCAGCCCCCTACCGGCATCTCCATATTGGATTGTCCCGAACAGAGCCAGACTTCTCCGCTCCATACGTTATGAAATTTTTTGCTGCCATCTTTATCGCTTATGGTCAGTATGTATGGACCTCCTGCCGATGGGGTGGGAATGTCCACGCTAAACTTGCCGTCTTTACCGGCGGCCACATAAACAGGAGATTCAAGCCACGCCCCCGAAACGGATACATCCCCCCTGGCTCTACCCGATATTTTCATAACGCTGTTCCGCTGCACCACCATATTGTCCGTAATGTAGCCCGGAAGCTTTATCTCTGCATCTACAGGGATTGCTATTGCAATGCCTAAAAGTAATATCGCTGATAGTTTATTCATTGTTGTTATGTCGTTGCTTATTATTATATAAGTAGTTGATAAAAATTAATCGATATATGAGTAGTTGAAATCTTGAACGCAAAAACTTGTTCTTTTTGGCCGCTTAGGCTTTGTCATTCAGTCGAATATGTTAATATTCTCCTTCATTCCGCAGCCAAATCGCCTCAAAAATAACTGCGTTTTATCTGTTCATTAATTTTTATCAACTACTTATTATTCCCGTTATTATATATTATTCCAACGCCTCATATCAGGAATCGGCTCCGTGTTTGGAAGCCCGACGTTCCTGACATTGCTTTTCAAATGCTTTGGGCGTGATATCAAACTGCTTAAAGAACAATTTGCTGAAATACGACGGCGATGACATACCTATCATCTCGCATATCTCGCCAATACGATAACGTCCGTCTTGAATCAACTCAGCCGCTTTCTTGAGTTTTACAAGACGTATCAGCTCACTGGGCGACATGTTGAATATCGCCTTTATCTTGCGGAGAAGGTTAGAACGGCTCATAGCCAACACCTCACATAGGCCCTCCACATTGAAATCCTCCTCAGAAAGATGTTCGTTGATGGCATCCATACATTTCTTGATAAACTCTTCGTCCGCCTTATTGGTCTGAATGCTGTCAACATTGAAGAATGGCTTCTTGGAAAAAGATTCCCTTTCCCTACGCCTGTTTTCCAACAGTGATTTCACAGTCTGCGTAAGATACTTGATGGAAAAAGGCTTATCTATATATGCCTCCGCTCCCATCTGCAATCCTTTAACTTTACTGTCGAGGTCATTCTTAGCCGTTATGAACACAATCGGTATCGATGACAGGTCTGAATCCTCCTTAACCCTCTTGCAGAGCTCCATACCATCCATAACCGGCATCATTATATCAGTGATGACCAAGTCGAACCGGGATTCCTTAAGTTTCTCAAGCGCGACTGCCCCGTCACACGCCGTTTCTATAATGAATTCTTTCGACAGTTGGTCGCGTAGAAGGTGACGGATTGACTCGTTATCCTCTACAACAAGCAAATGATAACCGTTGCCCCTGAGTTTAGTCTGATTCGATTCCTCTTCGAAAACATAATTAGCCTTCTCCACATCCGAAACAGACTTGTCTTCATCATCCGGGTTCCCAACAGGGAAGGTGAATGTGAATATATTAAGGGGAGAGTCATTGTTTTCAAGCACGAGGTTTCCACCAAGCACTACCGCCAGGGAGCGCGAAAGAGGCAATCCGATTCCCACCCCATTCTTTTTTACCGCGCTTTCGGAGCTTTGGTAGAACGGTTCGAAAATCATCGTCCTGTCTTTCTCCGCAATCTTTGCGCCATCGCTGCAGACACTCAAGGAAACCATATTGTCGGATTCCGCAAGAATCACCTGCACATAGGAGTTGGCATATTTGAGGGCGTTGTTGAAAAGATTGCTTATAACCTTCGTCACTGCCTCCTTATCAGTAAACACCTGAATCCGCTTTTTATCAACTTCCGCTTCAAGCTTCTTCCCCTGAAGCTCCATGGCCGGTCCGAAACGTTCGGCCGTCTCCCGCACAAGGGCAGCGATATCAAAAACCTCTTTTTTCGTGGTCAACCTATGAGAATCGAGTTTCTCAAAATCAAGGAGCTCACGGCTTAGATGCAACAGTCGGCGTGTATTCTGACGCATCACCTTAAGATATTCGGGAGTCTTGGGATCATCAATTCCATTTTCCTCAATAGCCTCAAGAGGAATATCAATCAACGAAAGCGGAGTCCGTATCTCATGAGCGATAGTGGTGAAAAAATGAACCTTGTCGCAATAAAGTTCCCTCTCTTTTTCCGCCGCATAGGCTTTCTCGCGTTCTCTTATTTTCTTTTTATTCTTAAGCTGCAGCCACATCACAAGCACCAATACCGCCAACAAGGCCACCAGAATGTAAGCCACAATCGCCCACGTCGAACGCCACCATGGGGGAAGGATACAGATTCGCAATTCGCTTACCGACGCATCCTCCGCATCTCCATATCTCACCTCCAGACGGTATGATCCGGAAGCCAGGTTGGCAAACGTTATCTTGTTACCGTCCATCCTCGTCCATTCTTCATTCACCGGCAACAAGCGGTAATAAAAAAATCTTTGACCTGTCATGCCATATTCAGGAGAGGCGACAGTGACGCTGAAGCTCGCATAGTCGCTCGGCAACGTGACACTCTGAGAGGCCGAAAATCCTCCGAGAGATTCCACAAGCTTATCGTCCGAAGCATCAAGGAGCGACACCTGCTTGAAATACACCGGATGCCGTTGCTTACCGGAAGAATCAAGTAGGGGATCAAACATGACCAGACCATTGTTTCCTCCGAAATAGAACTTCCCCGATTTGTCAGAAGCTGCGGAATTATAACTGAACTCATTGAAGGGCAAGCCGTCAGCCATCGTGAAAACCTTTATAAATCTTGTGTCCGGGCAGAACTTGACAAGTCCTTTATTGGTGCCGAACCAAAGGAAGCCCTTTGAATCTTCCAGCACGTCATAGACAACATCATCCGGAAAGCCCTCCTCGATGCCGAAAGTTGTGAAATCATCCGTTGCACTGTTATAACGGCTCAAACCTCCCCTGTCGGTGGAAATCCATAAATTCCCTTTGCTGTCTTCCATGAGCGAGGATATTGAATTTGAGCGTAAACCGTTAGGCTTTATCTCACCGTCATCGTAGGTGTAATTCTTGAATTCTTTTGTAGACGGTGTATATTTCCATAATCCGTTGCCCATCGTCCCTATCCATATGTTGTGTTTCGAATCCTCGAACAGAGAGAAAATCCAGTCGGAGCCTGTTTCCTCAACCTTTGCGAACTTCCCTTCTCCGGGTGCGCGCCTGGTCAACGCTCCGCCAAAACCTATCCATTCCGTGCCGGAAGAGTCACGCATATAGCAATATCCGCTGTCATCGGTGCCGTCGATATCATCAATCGGCATTACTGAAACGGTCTTTCCCGCTGCCGATACATTCCACACTCCGGCGTGGGTATAACCTATATATACATCATCTCCTGACGATTCCACAAAATGCATCACACCGCTGCTGCCTGCAGGGGAGGCCACAGGGTGCGTCACCGAGCCTGTCTGGGGATCAAGCACGTTCAGGCCGTTGTTTTCTGTCCCTATCCATATCTTTCCTGCGTTATCGACCGCAAGCCCCCTGATTCGCATACTCGACAATCCGGTTTCCCTGCCGAACACATTGAATCTGAATGGATTGCTCGACATGAAATCCACACCTCCGAACATGGTGCCGATCCACGCATGTCCTTCGTAATCGCGATATATCGTATATAATGAGTTGTCGGACAATGAGAACGGGTCAAGAGCATTCTCTTTTACCTCTGTCTCTTTCCCAGAGCCCAGATCCATGACATACAGCCCGTTATGCGTACCAATCCAGAGATCTTCGTCAAAAAGCGCGATATCGCGCATATATGATTTCCCGGTTTTTGAGAAATCAAGCGGCTGAGGAGATTCCCCTTTTCCCGGATTATATTTATACAGATGGCCGTCAAGCGTGGCAAAATAAAGCGCTCCCGAAGGATCCGAAATCATTTTGGTAAGGCTGCTCGGCCGGCGGATTGACCCGTCATTGACAAAAATCTTCTCGAAACGTTCCCCCCGCTGTCTGTAGACATAAATATCCGACAGATTGCTGACCGCATATGTATCGCCCGCCGGTGTAATGGCAAAGTCAGTGAAGAAGCTCTGCCCTGCATCGGGATTATCCGGGTTTGGATAAAACTCCACCTTGCCTCCGTTATAACGGAATATGCCTTGAGTGGGAAGCAAAGCCCAAACGTTACCCTTGTCATCCCCGCTGATACGCAGCACATAATTATTTGGAGATACGCCTCCGCTCGACTGCGTGTCAACATAATGAAACTTCATATCAGAAGGATCGAAAAGGAAGATTCCTCTGTCGGTTCCGATCCATATCTTTCCCGATTTATCCTCATACAATGCCCCGATATTGTCATTTCCGTGCTTTTTCTCGAAGTCGAAACATTTCAACCGGTCGATATCGATTCCGTCATACAGATTAAGGCCGTTCTTGGTGCCGAACCATACGAATCCCTTGGAGTCGCGCAAGATACATTTGACGTTGCTTGCCGAGAGACCGTTGGAGGAATCGATATGCCTGAATGTATATTTCTTATCAACAGAATATGCCGACATAATAAATGCCAGCACAGACAACAGCATAAGTATAAATCGGTTCATGTATCAAATCACTTTGAATATTCTTACTTTACCATTTGAGAGCACAACCTTCACTATGCACATTTTGAATGCAGAATCCAACGGAATGCAGAGAGAACCGGAGGTTCCCTCTGCAGTTGTTGAATTCAGATGAGTCCCGTCGATTGAATACACATCAACGGTATCTATAGCTGAAAGCGCTTTCACTTCAATATTATTGCCACCCTTCTTCACCGTGACACCGGCGCCGCCGTCATCACCGGTAGCCTCCGTCACTCCGCTTCCACCGAAACCGGGCTTCTCGAAACGGTAGATCCTGACATCTTTCACCGGCACGTTGACCCTGAGCGATGACGGAGAGGAGGTAGCCCCGGTCCATAGTTCCGTTACGTTGTCGTAGTCGCCGACTTTTATGCCGAGACGTCCGAAATCCACATCCTTATCAAGAACCCCACTGCCGTCTGTGCCGTAATTGAACACCGCATAGTAGAATGCATCCTGGGTGTCGAGCACAAACTCATTGTCACAAGATATATCGTCTTTCGAGAAAAGTGTATTCCTATAGATGAACGACCCCTCCACAGGACGGAACGAACGTCCCTGACGGCCAAGAAGAGTCAGGTCTTTATTGGACGCGAACTTCACAGCGCGGGCACGCTCCGCATCGCTTCCAACCACATGTCCATAATTATTCACCACATCCCCTTCATATGCGTATGTCCCTCCAAGAAGAGTCATACCGGTGAGCAAGCCGCAGCTGTAACGGATACGGGCCTCCTGCTCATCATTAGAACCCTTGCCGGAAAAAGATACTTTCGACAGACACATATGGTCTGGATCGTTAAAAGCGTACACCCTGTCAAGCCACCACGAACCATTGATACAATTTAGCGTATACATGGACTGAGGCAGGTCTCCCCAAGCATCACAACCGATTCTCCTTACATGAGCTTTCGCCGGGAAAACGGGTGCAATAGAGAAATCAAGCATCATATCGCCGGCATATTCCTTGATGTAATCCATGCCATAATTATAAGCCATCATGCCCGTTGTGACATCCGGGTCATACCATGCATCAGCCTCCTGCGAGCCATTGTTCATAAAATCAATCTTAAGGAAACCGAAGCCGAGATTCTGGAATTTCTGGTATTTCTGGCGTATGAATTCCTTCACCTTCGGATGAGTCGGATCGAGAGACATACCGTTGATCTGGCGATAACGGCCGTTGGCCTTGATCACAGCCTCTCCGAGATTAACCTGAGCCTCACTCCAATAAGTATTGTTCTTGCAGTCATCCTCACTTCCCCAGTAAGAGAAGGGAGTGTCATAGATACCCGCCACAAAACCGAGTTCCTTGCATCTATTGGCGAATTTGCGGAGCTGATTGTCATCGAGCGCGTTCCATCCGGAATCGAGCACAATATGACAACGTCCCTTCTTATTAAAGAAGCCAACGGGCTTAAGCTCTTTCTCAAAGAAATCAAGCAGACTCATGGCGGAGTTGTAGTTGAGGCCCCATTCCATACCACCCCACGACTGCCATCCGAAGAGGGATTCATCTTCCGTCCATTCATATTTGGGACACAGGACAGTGTTCGCCTCGCCATATGTTTCGAGACCTGTGCGCCAGTCGTCAAACCAACCGAACATGAATTTAGGAGAATTAACACGTGTCCCCTTCACTTCTCCGTGGCGGGTGCTCGAAGCCTTATTGTCAACAATATCCCATGTTCGTTTGCTGATATATCCTGCCTGTACCTTAAGATTCCGGACACGGTTTGTGCCGCTGGGAGTCACTGTAACAGCCGATTTCCAGGTAGAATGGTCCACAGAGCCTATAACCAATCCATTACGGCTGGCGACATTGAACAACGCAGTGGCTTCGCATGAAGTCAACGGTTGAGACACAGACCATGGCGTAGTGGAGAATGTGGCCCAATTGTCATTTGCAAAAGGCATGTCATATATGCGGTTACCGGAACCGGGAAGAGGGAGAGTCGTCGTGACCCTTGAAACCATCGGACAGATTTCCACAGCCGACGTAGTGCCGGACGAAGCCACCACCGTGGCTTCCATAAGAATATATGGAAGATTCTGATAAATATATACCGAATGTTCAAGATTGTTTTTACCAGACAAGCCTGAGTATACATACGTATACTTCTTTCCTTCGCCGAAACCGTCCGAGACAGATTCCTGCTTAAGGTTCACTGCAGGATATGAAGTGGATTCCAGGATGCTACCGTCAGGTAATGTGGCGGTAACGTACGCACCCTTCACCAATGTGCTGTTGTCGCGGTTATAACTTACTGTTTTCCCGGAATTGTCAAACACAATATTCCATATGCCGTCGGAGACATCAAGATCTCCGGCCGCTGCAGTGGAGGCTATCGTCAGAGCGGCTAATAGTGCCGATATTTTTTTATATTTCATATTACGTTTCTTCATGTTAGATTCTCAGGATTTTCAAATTTAATAAAAATTTCCTTATTTGAAAAATCCGGGGAGCGCCACCGGTTGGCTCCCCGGATGTCGGTTCCTGATGACCTAAACTTTTTTTACCATTTCCTACACTGTTTTATTTCACTGCGACTTTGAGAACTTCAGCCGCATCATCACCCTTAACGACAAGCATGTATACACCGGGTTCAAGATTCAGAGACACGCCTTCTCCTGCAGAAACAACGAAAGATGCTGTTTTAGCTCCGGACGTTGCATACACTTCAATTTCTGCAGCCAAATCGGAAATTACGACACCGTCATGATATCTCACGCCGCCGCGTGCATTCTCAATCTCGGTAACGGCTGACTCGTCCCCACCCTTCACGAACGCACTTGCTATTTTTGCTGAATTAATTGTCTGTACCCCCCATTCGGCGATATTATCCTTTTTTATGTTCAGCGTGCGCGTCAATGCAGTGGAAGCCGCATTTACATCGCCCTGGAGCAATTTACCGGTGGTAAAGTTGGCCGGGACTGTGCTGAAGACCTTGCCATCCTTGGTCTTAACATATAGATTATAGCGCAATGCACCGACCGGGGCAGCTTTGTCGCTTCCTGCCTCCCAAGTGAACACTGTCTTGTTTCCGTTTTCCGTGCAGACAGCTTTAGCCGGGGCTGACGGAGCTGAGAACGTCCCCCTGGATGTAGCGTTATTATAAAGTTCGAACAAGTCGCCGTCGCCATATCCCATCACCGCCGCATCGGGTTTTAAGTTATTATTGAAATCGGCTATGGCTACAGAGGCTCCGCCTCGATGGCCAGCCATTATATCAGTATTGGCTGTGAAAGTGCCGTCACCGTTGGCATACGCCACTACGCTGACCTGGCCGTTGTCGCCCTCACCGGCATATACGATATCAATAAGGCCGTCACCGTTCAAGTCACCCCAGTCAGCACCGGAAACCTTAACGCCGGGGAGAGCGCCAAGCTCCATCTTTGTAAAAGAGACACCATTATTGTTCTTATAAACGGCTGCCTGTTTTGCCCATCCCTGGGGACATGACTCTCCTGTGACGAAAAGGTCAGGCCAACCGTCATTGTCAACATCTACAACCATTATATTCCCCTTCTCCGTTCCGGCATTGAGCGCGTCGAAGTCGGTTGACATCTTTTCTTCAAAGAATCCGTTCCCGTCATTTATATAAAGCCGGATACGGTCATTATCAATCCATCCCGAGACGGCAAGATCCGGGAAACCGTCTTTATTGAAATCACCTACGGCCATCGTGCCTCCACGTTGGGGATTGAGACCGACACCCGACATCTTTTCGAATTCTCCCGTGCCTCCTTTATTTACGAACAGCACCGGTTCTCCGGCATCTTCTCGCGGATTTCCACAGAAGGTAATTATGTCAGGATAGCCGTCGCTGTTGAAATCGGCCACGGCCGTAAGGCCGCAATACCATTTTTCCTGGTCGTCGCCATCGATACTGATTTCTCCATCCAGCTTGAACACATTAGTGTCGACCATAGTGAAATTGCCAGTCCCGTCTCCCTGCATCAGCTTGGCGTTCCACGAACTGCCGAGTATGAAATCGATGTTGCCGTCGGCATTATAGTCGATAGGGACAATCACCCTATGCCATGAGCAACCATCCGGATCGGGAATCGCATCCCCTTTCGTATAGCCGTAACCATCGCCCGACAGGAGCTTGATTGTCGGCGTCCATCCGTTGGGAACGTCGCGACCCTTCACGAGCAGTTCAAGATTGCCATCGTTATTAACATCAATAAATGCCATGTTTCCCTGGAACATTCCAGTCGGGCAGATATTTGATATATTCAGTTTCGACAAAGCCGGCTTGGTGACAGCGCCAACTGAAAATGCAGACGCAGCTATTGTCGTAGCGGCGATTATTATATTCTTATTCATTGTTTACTTATCAATTGTTTAAAAAACTTTTTATCGGTATCCTTCGTTCTGGTCGGAATAGTCAATATCGTCGTTCTGGTCAAGTTCCTTCAATGGAATCGGCCACACCTTATTGTATTCGGCAATAGTTCCCGAACGCTTGGCCCATTCGTTTCTGGTCTTGACATATTCAACGAAGTGGCCGGTGCGCACGAGGTCGAACTTGCGCCAACGCTCCCCGAATAATTCACGGACACGTTCGGTCATTATTTCTTCGCGGAACTTATCTTTCGACATTCCCTCATTCCATGCCTTGTCGGCAGGCAGGGAATTCTCCCAAGCGCGGCGGCGGATTCTGTTCACCTGTTTCACAGCTTCTGGAGTCTGCCCGATCTCGTTCAAAGCTTCAGCGTAAAGGAGAATCGCATTTCCAAGACGCAGGAACGGAATGTTCTTACCGCAATTCCACATATTGTTGAATCCCATGCCGGAATGAGTGTCGGTGCGGAAATCTTCATATTTCTTGATATGGGGTTTCAGCTCGTCATGATCCTCGCCTATATCTTCCCAAGAAATATTTGAAAGGTCGGGAGTGACACCGTAATATTCGAAATCATAGCGTATATTCTCGTCGCGCCTGATGTCGCCGTCTTCCCATATACCGCCGTCCTCGATGTCGCTGTAAGCCCATTTTGTCGGCACGGCATGGTCATAACCCGACATATAGCATGCGTCTCCGAAGAACGACTGCACAGCGCGGGAACCAACGGCGAACTGAACGGCATTGTTGTTCGGCCACGCATTGTCGAACTGCCATTCGAATATCCCTTCCTGTGTGTTTTTCATGTTATAGTCCCACAGGTCGTAATATTCAACCAGATTATACACGCCGCTATTGACCACATCTCCAAGAGCCTCGGATGCAAGTGTGAAATCTCGGAGGCCGGTCTCTTCGGGAGCCGCCATATACGCATACCCGAGCAACATGAGCGCGGCGTAGCGGTTGGCGCGTTCCGGCTGGCTCGTGTCAGGAAGATATTTCTCTGCATCTTTAAGGTCGTTTATAATGAAAGACCAAACGTCTTTCATAGGCTGACGGGCATAAGTGAGCTGGTCGATACGTTCCAGATCAAGGACCGGTATCCTGCCATAAATCATGGCAAGTTCCATTGTGAGCCCCGCGCGTATGAAACAGGATTCACCATAAAGCTGCCCTTCGAATTCGGAATTGTCACGCAAGGGTTTGAGGGCCTTCACAAGCTTGGCGGCTTCGCCCACTGCCGGCCAGCGGTTGCCCCAATGATTCTCCACATAGGAAAGTTCAGAAGTCAGCAACGCATCGTAACGGTCCAATGAACCGCGTTTCATGCCATCCTCTTTCAGTGCCTGATAAGCCCCGGATTGAATTTCATCGGTGCCCACAAGAAGGAGATGAAGGTTGTTGCAACTCGCTTCACGCCATTTTTTATAACAGTTTTGAAGACTTGTCTCCGCATATTCAGGAGATGAATATATCTGGTCTTCGGTGAGAGAAGTCTTTGGCTTTTCATCGAGAAAGTCATCGCACGATACCATCGGAAGGGCAATAAGTGCCAGAAGACCGTATTTGAATATTTTTAATGATTTCATTTTTACTGATGTTAAGAAGCTGTTTAGAACAAGCTGAATGACAAACCTATCGTATATGTGCGCTCTGCGGGGAAATAACCGCTGCCGTCACCGTATTCTGGATCGAAACCTTTATATTTGGTGGCGCAGAAAACATTGCTCGCCGTGAAATATAGACGCAGGTTATTGAAACGTATCTTGTCAAGTATTCTTTTCGGGAAACTATATGAGAGTGAAAGGGTGGAGAGACGAAGGAAGGATGAGTCCTGGATATAGCGGTCGGTATCTCCGGCACCATAAGCGCTGTAACCGCTTGCATTACGGATTCTGCGAGGGAAATAGCCACCGGTATTTTGCGGTGTCCACACGTTAAGCAAGTCGGTTGACGCATGGCTCTCTCCTACAGAACTTACAAGTCCCTCATAATACTCACTTATTTTGTGGCCTCCCACTGAATAATTGAACACCGCGTTGAGCGACAACCCTTTCCAGGTTAAATCCGTGGAGAAACCTCCGTAAAATTTAGGATCGAGCTTGCCGAAGACCTGTCGGTCATATGAATCCACCACACCGTCGGGCTTACCGTCGGGTCCGGTCACGTCAAGTGCGTAGAGATCACCCAGTCCGATGGTGCGTCCGTTGTAGTCCTTGCCTTCCCATTCGCTGCGGTTCCATTCGTTGGCGATGCCGCCGGCGCGGAGGGTATAGATATTGTTGAGCGACTCGCCGACAAAAATATTGTACCATCGCCAACTGCCCAATATGCGGTCGACATTGCCATAAAGTTTTGTAACCTTATTGCGGTCGAAACCGAGGTTGGCGCTGATATTCCATGTCCAGTCCTGATTGCGTATCGGAGTCGCCTCGATTGTGAGATCCATACCCTTATTCTGGAGTTCACCTACATTCTCCACCGTATATGTGTATCCCGATGTGTTGGGCAATGAATGCGAAAGGAGCAAGTTGGAGTTATTGATGAAGTATCCTTCCACGGTGACATTCAGCTTATGGTTGAAGAAGCTCATGTCAAGTGCGATGTTGGTCTGTTTTTGTTTCTCCCATGTTATGTCCGGAGTTCCTCGGCGGCCATCGGTCCCATAAGAGGGTGTGGTGTTAGACGGGGCAGGAGGAGAATACAGGGTGGCATACATGAAATCACCTATGTCCTGATTACCGACCACGCCATAACCTCCGCGCAGTTTAATCTGATTAACCTGAGGAAGCTTGGGGAAGAAATGCTCATTGGTAATGTCCCATGCCAAAGAGAAAGAGGGGAAGAAACCCCAGCGGTGACCCTCGGCGAATTTTGAGCTGCCGTCCCATCTTCCAGTGAATGTTGCGTAATAACGGGAATCATAAGAATAGTTTCCGCGTATCACATAAGACATAAGGGAATTTGCCACGCAGCTGTTATATATTTTTCGCTCATCCGGCACAGATGCTCCGAAAAGGCCATGATAACCGAGGTCGTTTGAAGCGAACTTGCGTCCCTCACCCTTGAGATCGCTGTAAGTCTTTCGGGACGTCGAGGTTCCGAAGAAAGCGTTCACACGATGAACATAATTGAATGTCTTGTCATAGCTGATAGTGTTGTCCCATTGCCATTGAGTCTCGTTGAAACGCTGCTGAGTGGCGTAGGCATCCTCGCTATAGTTGCGGTACGATTCCTGAATGCCCGTAGGAACGAATTGATTCCAGCTCTGTTCGCCATGGTTGATTGCAAAGGTGGATCGGATATTGAGGCCGTCAATGGGGTTGATATTGATGAAATTGGAAGATGTCAGGTGATACCGGGAGCGGTCTGTCACAATCTCCATCGAATTGAAAGGATTGAAATTGTTGTTGGTCTCGCCAGATTGTGCACGCCAGAACAATGTAAGGTTCTCCGTGTTGTGGCGTGTTTCATCATTCATGAAAGGTTCATAATCAAGAAGGGGGTTTCCATTCTGTCGCGCCTGGTTATACACACTTCCGCTGGTCATATTGTCTTTCTGATATGTAAAGGAAGTGTTGGTTCCGACCTGCAGCCATTTTGTTATATTCGCAGAAGCATTGATACGGCCTGTATAACGGTTTTGGTCCGTACCCTTCATTATACCCTCGAGCTGATTGATACCGAGACTCATATAAAAGTTCACACCGTCGGTGGCTTTGGAGAATGCGAGCGTGTGGTTGTGCTGCACCCCGGTGCGCGTCACCTGCTTAAGCCAGTCATAGCTCTTGCCCGCACGCCAGGTTTCAAACTCACGGTTCTCGAACGCGATATTTGAATTCATGAGCACGTCATCGATATACGCCTGACGGTCTGCCTCAGGATTGTTATACATGTAGCCATTTGCAAACGACTGTGTACGCAAGTCGAAAAGCTGCTGTGCATTCATTGTCTCCGGTCGGTGCCCCATTCTCGAAAAACTTACCCATCCGTCGTAGGAAACCTCGGCGGTTCCTTTCTTACCTTTCTTGGTGGTAACGAGAATAACGCCATTCGCACCGCGCGAACCATAGAGAGCCGTAGCTGAGGCATCCTTAAGTATCTGGATTGATTCCACGTCATTTACGTTGATGGAATTGTAGAAACCGAAGTCATTACCCATCACAAGACCGTCGACAACATAAATAGGGGCTGTTCCTGAATTGATGGCTCTTATCGGAAATTTCCGATAAGTCGCATTATCAGAACTTTTTACGGATTCCTGTTTTTGCGCATACCACTTTGAA
>CAJTZS010000056.1 GCA_910584055.1 uncultured Muribaculaceae bacterium
CAAAGTTCACAATCAAAATCGCTACTTAAAAGTCGGCTTATTTCGGATGGATACTCTATTCAATATGAGGATATAGTATAATCTGACATAATTAATAAAAAATTCAGGAGGAGCGGATCAAGGTTCGCTCCTCCTGAATTTTTATTATGTGTAGTGCGAATTATATCTTAGAGCTTGTTTAAGGCGAACTGTGCCGCCAAACGTTTTTTGAAACGCTCGCCGGAGTATTTATGATTACGGATAAGTTCAGGCAGCTTCCTGTAAGCTATTTCGAAATCATCGAGATAACTGCTGATATTGGCCGGGTTCTCCTGAATGAAATTTGCACACTGCGACACCTTCAGATACCCCTCCGGAATCATGACATAGCTTTCGCCGTTGTCACACTGCTCCTGCTTGAATTCCGGGGTCAGGACACGTCCGCGCTTGAAAATCTGCTTCTTGCCGTAGAGACGGGTATTGTCTTCCATGCCGTCCGCATAATTCAGTATTATATCCACATCCTCATTCACCGGAAGCTCTCTGATGTAAACGACAGGCTGCAGCTCCAGACCGTCGTAAGTCCAGGTTCCGGACTCTGCAAACCGGGAATAACGGTATTCCTGTCCGTTCACACTTACTGATGCAGGAGGCATCGTTGCCGGGAAACGGAGCTCATATGCCCTGCGGTCCGGAGCACCGTTATAGCCGCCTGTCCGGGCGCAGATCCTGACATTGATAGCATGCTCAGATATGCTCTTGTCAATATCGGTTGTCGCAAACCTTTCCTGGTATTCATCCGTATCCCCGTCATCCTCGTAATGCCTGAGATGTCCGTCAGCACCCGGAATGAATGTGAGGACAAGGGTATCAACACGATCCTGCAGCGTCTTCACATTGTCAGGATTCATGGGGATTATGGCACCGGCACGCACAAAGAACGGATTCTCCTCAAGCGTGTACGAAAGATTGTAGTCCGCATTGCCGTCATACATGTTTCCGGATGCGAAATCGTACCATCTGCCCTCCGGCAGCCATATGGAGCGTAGGGCGAGACCTGTCACGGAATCAACCGGACTGCATATTGCGGTGGCGATTATGTCATCGCCGAAGAAGAACTGTTCCGGCACGTTGTAGGCCCTGTCCAGCTCCGGATATTCGTAATACATCGGACGAGTCATGGCCACCCCCGTGTCGTAATTGGAGCGTGACGCATTGTAGATATACGGGACAAGGGCATAACGGAGCCTGATGGCATCCCTCATCATGAACTGGTGGTCGGGGAAAGCCCAGGGATAGCGGACAATGCGTCCGTCTTTCGTGGAGTGCGTCTTGAAGATGGGGGTGAAGACGCCGTATTGCAGCCATCTGAGATAAAGTTCAGGGTCGGTCTCCTTCACATCTGCCTTAAACATGTGCCCTCCTATGTCATGCCCCCAGTATCCGTAATTCACGTTGGAGGAAGTGGCCGTGAACCAGGGCAGGAAAGCCAGGGCATCCCATGTTGAATAGGTGTCACCCGAGAATCCGAGCGGATAGCGGTGTGAGCCGAGTCCTCCCCAGCGGTGGTATATGAAGGGGCGCTGATGCAGGGATGAGGAGGCTGAATTGCGTTCCTTTGCATGGTTGTAGAATGTATGATTGAGCCAGAAGGTATTGCTGAGTCCCTTGGTATATTTTGAGTCAAGCCATTGCTGCCAGTCAAGCCACCAGAAATCAACCCCCATGTCTTCCATGGGGTCAAGCACGGTCTTGAAATAGGAATCGGCCCATCTTTGTTCATCCATCCTGAATGGGACGCTTTTACCCGGCTGATCCCAGCCGTAGTCCTTCACAAACTCCTCATAGCAGCTTTCGTAAGGCTGGATTCCGGAAGCGGGGTGGAGGTTCAAGGCGGTTTTCAGCTTTGCCCTTTCGATCCATTCAAGGAAATTCGCAGGGTTTGGGAAAAGCTGTCTCTGCCACGTATAGCCTGTCCAGCCTATGCGTTGGCCATATTCATCCTTTTTAGGATTGACTTTTGTCATGCCGAATGTATCGTGCCAGTCCATATCCACGATTAGGACATCAACCGGTATGTCCATGGAACGAAGTTTATCCACAACATCAGTCAGCTCATTGTCAGTATACTGCCAATACCGACTCCACCAGTAGCCGAAGGTATACTTCGGAGGCATCATGGCCTTGCCCGCCACTTTCTGATAGTCTGCAAGAGCTTTCTTGTAGTCGTGACCATACGCCATCAGGTACCAGTCCTGACGCGCGGTGTCGTTTCTCGGTTCGACCCATTCCTTCCAATGAGAATCGGTCGGAAGAAGGAGAAGGTTTCTGCTGTCGTCGATCAGTGCCCAGCCGCTTCTGGACAACAATCCTTTTTCCATTGGTTCCCTTCCAAGTTTTTTACCGTCACAGCGGTCGAGGGTGCGGGTTGTGCCCATAAGGTTCTGTGGATCGTCCATCCCCGGAGTCCAGTCCACATTCCTGCCATTGAGCTTGAAAGAAACTTTCAGATTCTTGGCATCGAAAGGTCTGTTGTCATTCCTGTATGACAGTTTCAGAGCGTCCGTTACGATCGACACACCCTTATCCGAAGCCTTTGATCTGAAAGAAGGGACTTCAAGATTACGGTTCACGAAGGTCAGGGTCTTCCCGTCTTCCCATTTTCCGTCCTCGCTCCATTCCATGCGGATCATTTCAGGAGTGAGCACCGTGAAACGTGCGTTTCCACACGTTATCACGCTTTTCGGATTGGCGACAGGATTGTATGTCTCGACATCGGCAGTTGCCGAAATCGGTGCAGCCAGCATAATCGCAGATGCCGCGAGAGCATTGATCTTTTGCATTCAGTGTTTATATAAGTAAATAATAAATAAGTATGTGGATCACTTTAATATCTTAACGATATTATCATTGTATTTTAATATATAGAATCCATGAATAAATGTTGAAAGATCGAAAGCAAAAGATGTATCATGGCAATTTACGCTCATAAGGCTTCTGCCGTCCAGATCATAAAGCGTCACGCAACCCAGGGGAATACGGGAGTTTATATATACAAAGCCATTGGCATCCATTACGACATCCGCATTGTTGCCGCCACCTTCTTCTGCGATTTCATCAATCAGGGAATAATCCTCAGAGTATTCAATCGCGCCCGGCATAGATTTGCTTTTGCGTTCATTGCCGAGCTGGTCGATTTGTAATTGATTGGACATTATTCCGTTTCTGTCAATATCGACAGAAAAACTCTTTTCAAGATTGCGGTTGAATATTGTCAAGGATGCAAGATCATTATCTCCGAACAGGGTTGATCTCAATGGAATGAAATGAGTTGAATTGATATCCGACTCCATTATCCGGGGAATAAACAAATCATTATCAATTGCCCCTTCCATAAGATCTTCAATTTGTTTGAGCCCCTCCCGGCGATCAACGGATTTCCAGGATTTATCGCTGATCGTGAAATTCACTTCTGAGGGAGATGTGAAAACGTTGAAGGATTCCGCGGCCAGAATCGAAGGATCGCCAAGAGTAATATCCGCATGTGCGGCACTTCCATTGGTTGCATTGCCTGCAATGATGCTGTTCAGTATTCTTACAGTTCCTGATGACGCATTTAGTGCCGAAGCGTTAAAATTGGCGGGAGCGACACAAGATGCCCGGTTTCCAGTAATTGTAACATGCCCGATATTAAGTTGTGAGTTCTTGACTTTCGACAATTTCGAATCGCTTGGGCTGTCCGCAAGCTTGGCATATATTGCCGCACCTCCATATGTCTTCACAACAGAGGGCAAGCCTCCCTTGGCATCTATTATGTTGGATGCGAATGTGGAATTGACAATGGTGACGGTAACATTGGGCATTGCATCGTTGATCATCAAGGTCCCGGATGTTTTGGACACATTGTTTACAAACGATGTGTTAGTTATGAGTGTCTTGGCTTCCGTAAACCATATCTTCCCAGTTTCCGGATTTCCGAATGACAGATATGCCGCTCCTCCGGCTTTTGTCGATGAATTGGAATCGAATGTGCAGCCGTTAATGTCAAAAGTGCCATAAACACTTACAGCGACAGCACCTCCGTCGGTCGACCGGTTGTTGCGGAAGGTACAATTCCTTAAAAATACGTTGTTGCTTTCACAGTTTTTCTGATTATTCGGATTTATTGCCGACAGGCCGCCTCCATAGCCGACAGCACTGTTGTTTTCAATAATCATGTTATCCATATCGAGTGTGCAGCCGCGAAACAATATAGCGCCATCCTTTGCCGGTTCAGGAGAGACATAATTACGGATGGTCAGATTTTCCAGTTTAAGGGAAACATATGCGGATACGAAAACCGGTGGAGTCTGAAGCCCTTGACCTTCAATAATCGTGCTCCCGTCCGCATGTGAGAAAGAGGGGTCATATCCACCGATTATTTTTACGGAATATCTCGGTATAATTGATTCATTGTAGACACCTGCGGTTATATTTATCGTATCATCTATACCTGATTTCTCTATAGCCTGACCGATAGTCTTGAAAGGGGATAAGATCGTTCCGTCACCGCCCTCAGGGGCATTGCAGTCAACGAAGATCTGTCTGGCGTTTTCTGGCTGAATCTCAGCTACGACATAAACCGGGAAATGATCGCTTGACGGGAAAGCCTGTCCTTCATAGCTGAATTCTTCGGTGACAATATGGCGTTCCAGAATTTTCATGCCTCTGTAGAATTGATAGTCGATCTCACTGCCTTTGTATCCTGTATCTGATGCCGGATGATAGGCATTGTAGGTCCAGCTGACATTCGGATTGGAAACAGGCAGCGAGTAGTTTTTTGAAGCATCCACTTCTAAAGCTGCGTCATAGAAGGATGCAAGATATGCTTTAAGTCCTTTCTGCGAGTCTGTAGCCGTTCGGCCCGTGTTGTAGTCGGCCACAACCATTATCGGAAGACCATCGGCAATCTCAAGCAAGCGGTTTGACACGAGCTGCGATCCATAAGGGCCATCCAGACTCCAGCCGTCGTTGGTGTGTGTGGTGGCGAATATAAATGTTTCATTCGAAATCTTATCCTGAAGTTTTAACCACCCGACCACTCTCGGATGGTTCTCCACCGTTGTGTCCCACCCATAAGCGAACTTGTCGGGCGTGGGGCTTATGAAAAAAGAGCCTTGGTCGAGAAGGGTGTATCTGGATGTCTTGAAAGCAGTGACCATATACTCACGTCTGGCATTCCCGTCCCGATCCCATTCAATCAGAGTATAATCTTCAAGCCATGCCGTAATATCCTGAAGCTGTGTGCGCCCTGTGGCCGGATTGCGGTATGCGCGTCCTGTGCCGCACACCTCTTGAAATCCTATGATATCCAAATCATAGTTGAGCACCACATCGCGACATATCGGGCCTCGATGCTCCCAGTTTTTCCCTCCGGTATCCGCATCGGAATTAAACCTGATATTATAAGTCGCAAGCTTATGTGTAGAAGCGATAGCAGACGACACAAACAAGGATCCGATAAGTATAATGGATTCGAATCTTTTCATATTCATTAGGATAGTATAGTCGCAGGAGACAACTTGCATTGTCCTCCTGCGACAGAATTTTTAAACACTCTTATTTTATTATCTTCACACTGGCCCCGTTGGAGCGTGCGATATAAATTCCCGAAGGAAGATCCTCAAGAGAGACGACAGTCCGGCCATCAGCCTTGATAGACCGCACTGTTTCTCCTGACATATTGAATACTGTCAAATGATCCTGTGCGCCATAAATCGCGAAAGAACCGTTTCCGAGAGATACAGACGAAAGTTTTCCGGAATATATGCCGGTCATTTCATTTATACCGCTTGGAATGGAAGAAGCGTTTACGTCATATGCTCCACGATAGGTTGTGGCAGCTCTTTTGTTCCCGAAAAGATCAAGCGACAGATCAACGTTCGCCCATTTGAAGCACTCATAAGCCGGATCGGCCTTGTAGCTATCGAAAATTTCCAGTGCATCGCTAAGTTTCACATCGCGATAGCTCTCTTTGGGAAGGATATAATAGCGCCCGTCCTTGGCAGTGGTATTGCCGGCAAAAACTTCATTCTGTGCCGGAGCTGACCAATTGTCGCTCTGGAAGTCAGTCAGGAAAGTTGTCTTATACAGAGAGCCCTCTTCTCCGTTCTGATCTTTCTGGATAGTGGCCACCAGTATACCGCCTATTGTGTTGTCACCTCCTGATGCGATGCTGGGGATTTTCTTTCCGTGATTGCTGCTGAATCCCTGGGTGAAGATGGCAATATCAGACTTGTTGCCATTTATTACGGTGCCTGATGAATAATCGGGTGTCACCGTTGTGCCGGCAGTGTTGTCAACAATTATATTGCCTTGAAGATAATAGGGGATGTTGCCATTAATGGAAACGATCTTCCCTTTGGATTCAGAACTCGATGTGCTGTAATTGAAAAAAGTATTGAAAGCCAATAATAACAGAGAACTGTTATTACCCATGCGCATGAATCCTCCATTTTGCTTTATCGTCTGTCCTGCTCCATCAGCAAAACAGTTGATCATCATGAGGTTGCATGAACCGTCCTGAAAGCTCAAGCCACCACCGTAGCAAGCCACTTTCCTTGCCTCTTCGCTTTCTATTGTATTGTTTACCATCACACAGCCTTCCAACACTATATTCGTGACATTGGAGGAGCTTCCCCGGCCATTAAGGATTGGCTGGAAACAGTTGTTGGCACCGTCAGAACTTCCGATCGTGGTGTTCACGTTCCTGTTATCCTCCCATACACAATGGCGTGCATGAAATCTTGACCCGCTCGCAGGCACTACGCATCCTCCTTTCCAGGAGGTATTGCCTTTAAAGGTTACGTCTTCAAGGAGAACATACGCACGCGTACAATTGAACGCAGTGCCCGAATATGTGTCGGTCTGCTGCCCCTTGCATCCGGTTATGGTTATCCCTTTGAATGTGGTGAGCGGGCATTCCTCACCTTCGATACCCGATACTTTAATGAGGGATTCAGTACCGTTGTTGCCTTTGGCATCGAATACTGTCCTGTAGACCCAGGGATTATATCCGGAAATGTCAGTGCCCTTGGCAGTTGCAGGATATCCGCCGATTACTGTTATTCCGAGCACCGGTTTGACATTGGTGCCGAAATATGTACCTTCGAGCATATGGATGATATCTCCGGTCTCAATGGTCTCAAGCACGTCAGTAAGATTTTCTGCCGGAACGGCATTATCCCATGAGGAACCATCCATTTCTCCGGAACCTTGCGGAGAACAGTAATACTCGCCACCATTCATATTGAATGATGCTGTCAAGGCAATAATTGCCATAAATGTAAACTTTTTCATCGTATTATTAAATAATGGGTGATAAAATATAACTAATTTATAAAAGATACTTAATGATTTATAAGGAATTAAATTTCAAACCATCGTTCCAACCCGGATTCTGGGTAAGTGTGCCTCCGCTCAGACTCCGTTCATTGGTTGGAATGCCATATAGGTAGTCGCGGTCTTCATGCCAGTTGCGCACGAACGCGTCGCTACTGAATCTTACGGCAAAACCGTGATCCCCTTCGGAAAGAAATATTTCTTTACCAATTTCAAGGAATTTCAGTCCGATACCTCCGGGTCTCTTTCCAGAATACAGACATACATTCGCTTTTCCGTCTCCAGTCATGTCATATCTGCCGGGGCCGGGAAAATACATTCCGTAAAACGGCTTTTCATAGACTTTCCCTTCACGCCAGCGGAGAATGTCATTATAGTGGGTAAGTTCAAGAGCCAGCTCAATCATTCTCTCCCTCCGGATTTCGAGGATTGCTCCTGTATATGATGATCTTGTAACATTAGGATATCCCCATTCCTCACTCATAAGATATGAGTCCGGATGGGCGTTTGCGGATGCCATGTCAAGATGCGGCATGCAGGCTCTGTCGCGCAGACGGTTTACAGATATGTCCAGATCATTCTGAGACAGGGTTCCCAGTTCAGCCAGAGCTTCAGCGTAGTTAAGGTATACTTCCGCCAGCCTGAATATCGGCATGGAAGCACGACTCTGATCATAAGCGTCATAATCATCGCTCATCACGTATTTCACAAACTGATAGCATCCTTCCGTGATATTGACATTCGGTGCCTGCACCTTGGATTGTCCTATCTGGATATATCCCGGGCAAAGCACGGTCTGAGCCATTCGTGGATCACGATCCTTACATTCATCCACAAATTGCATTGTGGTCCAGTCGGGATTGTCAGTGAACCTGCTGCCGTCCTTATTAAGATAAAGATTTACAAACCGTTTTGTCATGGCAGTCTTGCGGGTTTTCGATTCGTCGTTGGCATTATGTTTGCCACCGATCTGCTCTCCGTATATGCGGGCCCATATCACTTCCTCCGAACGGGGAACAAGCGTGGCGAAAAGGTCTCTATAAGGCTGATCTCCTTTCTCATATAATCTGTATCCACCTTCGTCCATAAGTTTTCTGGAGGATTGTGCACAGATTTCGAGAAGTTCTTCACCCGGGAAGTGATTCCGGGTTAAAGGCATCACCTGCGTGGTATTTACGGAATGTACCCTCGAATAACGTTGCCCGCGATTTCAAGGCTAGCGCTGTCCAGCAGCAGACTTCTGTGGTCTTCTTGCCGTAAGGGAGCAAAAGTTCGAAAGCCCGGTCGCAATCATCAATGATATGTCTTATAATGACCTCTCTGCTATCACGCGGCTTCTTAAGGGATGCGATGTCCGCACTTCCCAATGGCTGGTCATACCATGGAAGTTCACCGAATTTGGTTAGCATATTATAATAGAAGAATGCTCTAAAGAAATACGCAACCCCGTCATACCTGTTTCTTATTTTCGGATCAGTGCAGTTTCCGGAGTTCTGCAGGTAATAATTGATATCACGCAGGGTACTCCATGTCCAGCCTACGTCACCGCTGTTTGTCGGAAGGGGACGTGTGCCCATGATTTCCCGGGGCAGGACACTTTTCTGTATGAACTCGCTTTGCTCTCCATACCATCTGAAATCACCGACCTGGGGTTCCAGGGAATAAAACGAATTTGTATACTGCGCCAGTTCCGCCTCCGACATGAAATATGTCTGTGGCGACATACTGTCCTCTGGGAATTGATTCATATCCGTGCACGAAAGAAAGGTCGGGCACATGATAATGGAAATTATTGAAATTCTATATATTGTCTTCATCATGATAATAATTTTAGAGCTATTGGCTTTAAAGCTGTTAGAATGTGCCGGTGATACCGAAACTGAAAGATTTGGAGAATCCGTAGGTAAGTGCGTCATTGGATTTTTTACCGGAATTCGTTGCCGTTTCGGGATCGATGGTTTTGCAATACTTTTTAAAAGGTGACCAGTAGAACAGGTTTTCACCGGAAAAATATACTCTCAGCTCCTTAAACACTTTCTTAAAGACGGGTAAGGTGTATCCCACAGTAAGGTTCTTCAGTCTCAGATAGCTCACATCCTGCAGATACCGGCTGTTGACATTTCCCAGAGGATTTTTCGAACCATAGGCTGCATATGCACGCGGGCGAGGGAAATATGCGTCCCTGTTATCATCGCTCCATACGTTATCAAGGAAGTCTACAGGTATATAAGCGTTATATGGTCTGCAATACGGTCCCCAGAATGTGCGCGCCTCATTTCCGGGATACCAGTCGCATTTACCGATTCCCTGAAAGAAAGCGGAGATATCAATCCCTTTCCATTCAATTGCACCACGGAAATTATAATTGAACCTCGGGGTGGAATTGCCTATGATCCTGCGGTCTCCGGGATTGTCGACAGTGCTTTCTCCCGGACTTATCATCCCATCATTGTTCCTGTCGACAAAGCGTAAATCTCCGGCACGCACGCCGCGCCACGAGTCAGGACCCTGATTGTAATTATCGGAATAGACATATGCCGATCCATCTATCCGGCTCATATACTCCAGAGCCTCCTCATCGGTCTGGAAAATTCCGTCCACATCATATCCCCATATCTCGCCGAGCACTTCACCTACATAATGGTTTTTAAGAAGTCTGCCGGGATTGTCAAACTTGATGATTTTGGACTGATAGTCGCCGAGACCGGCCCCGATTGTATAATGGAAATTGGAACCAAGCAGGGTTATGTCGTCTATCCACGACACTCCTAGTTCAAAACCTTTTGTGCGGAGGTCTGCACAATTGGCCTTCGGCACGCTGGCACCGTAGGTTGCAGGCAGCTGGACACCGTTGGTAAGCATGTCCTTGGTATCACGGATATAGACATCGCCCATGAAATTAAGTCTGGAATTGAAGAAACTGAGATCAAGACCTAAATTGTATGTGGTGACTTTCTCCCATGTCAGATCGCTTGAGGGCGGCGCGGACACGGAGGAATAGGGCACATAGGTTGAGCCGTCAAATGTAAGGTTGCTCATCAGCTGGTTTGTGGAGACCTTTTGGATATAATCGTAATATCCGACCTGCTGATTTCCCAGTGTCCCTAACGAGAGACGGATCTTGCCGTTCGTCCACCATGATGCGAGATTCTGCATGAACTTCTCCTCAGTGAATCTCCATCCCACGGAAGCAGAAGGGAAAAATCCCCATCTGCTCCCTTTGGCGAATCGGGAGGAGCCGTCATAGCGGCCTGACAATTCCACAAGATATTTACCTGCATAATCATAATTGACGCGGAAGAAATAGCCATAAGTCACAGAGTTGCGTATCTCATCCTTGAAATCTTTCACCTCGCCAGTGGCTATGTTCAATGTATTCACATCAGGACTCATGAGGTCCTGACGCTCTCCCTTAAAATAGAGATGCCGGTAGATCTCGCCGTTGAAACCTGCGGTGAGTGTCACGTGATGATCCCCGAACCTCGGATTATATGTGGCATACGCGTTGATGGTCTGGGTTATATTGTTGGTCATGCCTCGGGTGAACATATCCCAGCACATCGAGTCATCGGATCCGGTGATCCATCCTGTCTCACCGACAGTAGAGCTGTAGGGGACATTCACCCTGCGCATCTCATTATTTATATTTCTGAAAAGATATGAATAGTCAGCGATTACAGAAAGATCCTTCAGAGGGGTGATCTCAATTTGGTTTTTCACAAGAAATTCTCGGTTCTGCATCTTGTTCTTGTGTTTCCCATAATTGAAAAGTGCGTTATAGCCGTCGCCGACTTTAGCAGTACCGACTGTTATGAAATCCGATATGTTCCATAGGGAGGTGCCATCCGGATTCGTGGAAGGGAAAGATGCGAGTGCATGATTGCATGATCTATAGAAAAAATCATTTAGATCACTTGATCCTGTCCTTTCATAAGTTGATTCGAAAAATGAAGTATTGAGGCGGTATTTCAGCCAGTTGGTGATCTTCACGTCAAGTTTCGCACGGAGAGAATAGGATTTGAATTTGTCTTTCACTACATTCAGCATGCCATCCTGAAGATACGCCCTGCCGCTAACATAATAGTTCACCCTTTTTGACCCTCCAGTAATGGAAACATTATAATCCTGCATGGGCCTGTTCTTGCGGTAATAATGATCATACCAATTATAATTTGCGTAATAGCGCCAGTGGTTGTCTTGCTGCGCCACCGCCCAGGGGCGTTCCGGAGATTCCGATGCCTGACCCTGACGCATCCAGAGCTCGGCATAATCATATTCGTCATATGTAGTATAAGGTTGGCCGCTGTTTGCCTTGTAGAACATGTCGCTTATAAATGTTGACATATATCCTGATGTTATGAAATCCCGCGAGGTGGTTTCGCGCATCCAGCCTGCCTTGAGATCGAAAGAAACCTTGGGAGCGGCATCCTCCTGACCGTTTTTTGTTGTAACGAGCACGACCCCGGCGGATGCCTTGGCACCATATATCGCGGCAGCTGACGCATCCTTAAGTATTGATACACTCTCTATGTCATTGGCATTGATTCTGGCAAGATTCATCTCCACGCCGTCAACGAGAACCAAAGGAGACCCGCCGTTGATTGATGTGACGCCACGGATATTTAAACTTGCTCCGGCATCCGGACCTCCCGAATTCATTTTCAGGTTAAGTGATGGATCTGCACCCTGCAACGCAGTGGCGGCATTTCCTGTGGGACGGCCGTTTAGATCCTTCGCCTTAACGACTGAAACCGCACCGGTGAGATTAACCTTTTTCTGCTGGCCATATCCGACTATCACTACCTCATTCAGCGAAGTGGCGGACTCTTTAAGGCTGACATTGTATTCTCCGGCCTTTGTGACTGTCAGCAGCTTGGGCTGGTATCCGACATATGTGATTTCTATTATAGAACCCTTCTTGACATTCTTAAGAAGGAATCGGCCGTCAATATCGGTGGCGACTGCGTTCGCTGTGCCTTTGACTTTCACTGTCGCTCCAATAAGAGGCTCATGGTTGTCATCGAATACCATCCCGCTTATTTCCAGCTTCGAGGAGTGTTCCTCGGGAGATACGACCTCTCCCGGATTCACCGGTTTGGATTTATGATAAACGATCACGGAGTTGCCATGTTCGATCCGGTATCCTAAATTGGTTGTTGAGAACAGCTTATCCAGAATACTCTTGTTTGATGCATTACGTACGTTTACAGAAACCTTCTTGTCCAGCTCCGGCAGATTGGATTTATACAGAAAATGTAGATCCGATACTTTTTCAATCTCTTTCATCGCGTGTCTCAACGGAATATTTGAGAACGACACGGTTGTCTGCGCCAGAAGCACCCCCGCACAGAGTGTAATCATGCAGGCAAGCGCCTGGAAGCGTTTTAATGTAGGAAATATAGTGAAATTCATTTTAGATAGTTCGAAAGTTAATAATTTAAGATTTTAACGACTTCTTAGGTCATTCAACCACATTGATTTTACGGCCGATTTCTATTTTCCGGAAGTCATAATGTGGATATTCGAGTCGTCCGAAGAAATAGAGGGTCACTTCTCCCGGTTTTGTGAGTGTGATTTCCTGTGAAACGCAGACCTGGGAATCGTCGAAATCCTGAAAATCAGCTTTCATATCGGATTCTGTAAACCACCATGAGGTGTACCACCAATAGGAAGCCTTTCTCAGATCGCCGGTTCCGGGAGAGATTCGTGATATCCTGCAGATCACGACATCACCGACATGATAGATTTCTTTGTCCGGAGTAATGGTTATCTGTCCGAAGGAAGGGAATTCCTCCTGATCATCCTTACAGCCACCAAGTCCCAAGACAAGCATTGCCGCGACGAGGACAATGGAAAAACAGTTTTTAAGCATGATATTAAGTTTTAAATGAATATTCATATGTGTTTTGATGTAGAAGTGTACGTCAGAAGATGGATTGCCTCATTCTGACAGGCATTGAGAATATCATGGTTCCTTGAAGAAGGAAATCGTAGAGTCTGATTCTATTACATACCGTGAACCGGTTGCCAGTGAAAAAATCCGAAGAGTCTCGTCAAGATCCTTTTTTGCGATACTTCCGGAGAGTCTTACATCGCGCAGGGAAGGCGACAGGATGTCGATCTTAACGCCATATCGACGTGACACAGCCTTGAGTATCCGGTCAAAACACTCGTTATCGAAGCGGTCATCTCCGTTTGCCCAGCCGTCATAGTCCCTTATATCCACCATCGAGGATTGGAGATATTTTGATCTCTTGTCGTATGATACCTTGGTCCCGGGTTTCATTTTAACGGCCTGCTTCAAAGTAGTGGCAGTGATTGACCCTTCCCTCAGCACGACCGTTATCTCATTTTCATCAGGATACCCTTTAACATTGAATGCTGTGCCGTGACATTCAACCTGCAAACCGTCACAGTTGACAATGAACGGGTGTTCGGGATCGGTTTCGATATCAAACATCGCTTCTCCTTTCAAGTCAAGCACACGCTGTTTACTCTTAGGATCATAGCGGAAGGATATGTCCGAGAGGTGATTAAGCCTGACGGTGCTTCCGTCGGGAAGGGTAGCGGTGGATCTCTCTCCGATATCGGTGGCAACCTTGAATTCCTTATAATCTCTTGATTGGTCTACAATGTTGTAGATAAACATTCCGCAGAGTGCCATCATGGCTACTATTGAAGCGGCAAAACCATATTTCCATATTTTAATGTTTGCCGTAGAAGCGGCATGTTTGCCCATCGGAATAGGAACACATTCATTTTCTGACGTGACTCCAATACCATTTTCTGCAATATATCTGTTAAACCTTTGCCTGACATTTGTTTCAATATATGGGCTGCAATTCTCGATTTGTTCGCTTATCCAATGATAAACCTGCATGTCGTTTTCAAGCCACATGTCAACCTGCGCCTGCTCTGTGAAAGAGGCGCTTTTATCGAGACACTTTCTGATGAGTTGCCTTATTTCTTTATTGTCTTTCATTCAGGATTGTGATTTGACTTTAATTAATTGCTGTTAGCTGTTTTTTCATGGCTTGTCGCCCGGAAAGTTTCCAATGATGTTGTATCTCCGTTTTAACTCTTGCCTGAGAAACTTCAGCGCCAACGACAGGTGCGTTTCCACCGTACTGAGGGAGATGCCGAGGGATTGCGCTATCTGCTTGTTTGGCATGCATTCCATACGACTCATTATAAACACCCTCTGCCGCATTGGCGGCAATTCGGAAATTAGTGTTGATAAATATGTGTTCAGGAATGTCGTGTCGATCTCGTCCTGTGTAGTATAATCCAGCGTTGATTCACCCTTTAGATAGTTGAGATAGATGTATTCTGTCGTATCATGTTTCAAATAATTCAGAAGAGTGGTGTATGCCATAGAAATCAGATAGTTCTTTAGTGTGCCTTTATCATGGATAGAGTCTATTCTTTCCCATAATTTCAGAAACACTATTTGGGTGATTTCTTCTGCAATATAGTCGTTTCCATGCGATAATTTCATAATGAAATTATAAATTCGCCCGCTATATTGAGCATAAATCGGCTCAAAAAGCTCTAAATATTTGGAGTGAGCATGAGTTTTATGGTATTCTTTTTTAGGGCTCATATAAGCGAGTATAATGAATGCAAAGTTCTTGAAAAGTTAGAACGAGTCTAAAATTTCTTAGAGAGTCATACATTTGTACTTTTAGGTTACTTCTTTTACAGGTTATACAATTGTTAACATTAAAAACCGCTAACGTCTGTTAAAATATTTAACAAATATTAAGATATATTTACTCACTTGGAAAGGTTGAGAATTAAGGTATGGCTGTGTTACAAAAATTATTCCCGTCTATATCCTATGCAAATTCCGGTTTATCGGTCAGTTCTTTTCTTCCCGACTGCCTGTCGTGGAGCGACATTACGGCCTATAAACCGCGAACAGAGTGAACGCAGTGAAATCCGTGCGCGGAAGATGATCTCCTACTATCCCAACCCTGTTGCGTCAGCGGCATCGCCGCTGACGCAACAGGGTTGGTTTTATTATAGGGGGTTGACCGCGTACACCCGACGAAAGGAGGGTGTACGCGGTTAATACGCCGTTATGTCGCTCCGCGACAACCGCGAATCCTCTACATACACAATAAAGGACCCACGTTTAAGCCGCGTAAATATTTACGCGGCTTAAACGTGGGTCCTTTATTGTTGTTTCAAATTATGAGTTTAGTTATATTGTTGATTAGCAAATATCTATAAAAATTAATAATTAAGTATCTCTTGACAAGAGATACTTAATTATTAATTGCAAAATTACTAAAAATATTTTATATACACGAAAAATAAGCTAAAAAATTATTGAATTACATGAGAATATAGCCTGTTTTGAAAACCATCTTAAACTCTGCGTCTATCCCTACAGCCGGATGGGGAGCGATTGTTGCTTGCAACGGTCGCACGGATAGCAAGGGCATATTATTAAAATATATAGCTATGAAAAATATAATATATTGAATATTAGATAATTGCCTTCATTTAAGTATCTCTTGTCAAGAGATACTTAAGATTTTGGAATGTAGTCGATGAAAAGATGCATTCCTGACAGGTAAATATAAAACATTCAATATATAATATGGAAAAGAAAAAGATTTATTTGGCTCCGGATCTGGAGATGATGTCAGTGGAGCTTGAAAGCTCCATCTGCTCCGGCTCTGTGGATATCACTAACCCTGAAGGGAAGCAGAATGGCGAGATTGAGGATCAAAAAGTTAATACGGATTTTGATTTCACTCCGACTGATGAGTGGAAGGAAGTAAAGTAGGCACTATGAAAAAGAAGATTTTTAATATAATATTAATTTCAGCTGCAATGCTGATTGCCGGCAGCTGTACACCTGATAAAGTGATGACTCCGGTTGAACCGACACCGGGGCATGATGTCGTGTTCGGTGCATCGTTGACACCTCAGACAAGGACCGAATATGGCGAGGAAGATAAGATAAATAATGTTTTCCCTATAAAGTGGGTCAACACGGATGAGATGTTGGTGATGTCTCCACAATGTTCACCGGCATTCGGTAAATATAAGGTTGGATTTACAGGTACCTCCCAGTCAGCGGCAGGCAATCTGGTAAAGCAAGGTGAAGCAGGGGTTCAATGGGGTAGCGATGCAACAGCGGATTTCTTCTCAGTATATCCTTATAATAAGGTTGTAGCGCAGGATCCAGCCAATAGGAAGGTTACGATGAGGATGCCGCATATACAGAACGATTATATAAAGAATATCGGGACAACAGAAAGCCCTAAATATGTTGCCACTGCCGATATGGAAGGCGGGTTTCTGTATGCACAGAATTATGGTGTTCAAAACGGAAGTGAAGTGCAACTTGGATACACACCTTTTTCAACAGCATTGCGTTTCACTTTGAAAGGTCCGGCATCAGCTGATGGTAAAGATGTTCAGATTCAATATATAAAGATTACAGCACCTGAAAATGTGCAACTTGCAGGAGATGTTGACGTAACTTTTGGAAACGATAAAGATTCCCGACCGACAATTATCTCCAAAACACCGGATGGAGAAAATTCATATAATGTAGTGTACATTTATTCATCGTATCAGGGAGCGTCAGGAGGTGGTTATCTTACACTGAACAATGGTGAATCTATAGAACTCAATGCATTCTTTATGATCGATAAACCAATTACGATCGATAAAAATTGGGAGATTGAAGTTGTTACTCTTATGCATACGTATAAGATGAGCCTTGCCGGCACATCTGCTGATGGAAAGAACATGACTCTTGTTCCCGGACAGATTCATCGCATGAAACCTTTCCCTGCTCTTAGTGCTGACAATACAAGCGAATGGGAAGTCTCCAACTGGATGGTAAATATTCCACGCAATACTTATATCTCAGAGATTTCCATCCCGGGATCATGGAACTCTCTTAATAAGGACGCTCAGGGCACCAATCCATCGATAACGGCCCAATACTCAAAGGGCGCTCGGGCCTTCCATTTGGATTGTCGTTATAAGAGGAAATGGGAAAGTACAGGCATTCTTTCGGGACATTATGTTTATGACCTTGGTATTGCAGATGGAGGTACTACCTCAGCGGGATCAACAAACAAATACATGACGTCAGATGCTACTCCGACATTCAACAAAGCGTTGAGTGATATTACGAATTGTGCGAAAGATGATGAATACATGGTAGTGATTTGTACTTTTGCTCAAAATAGTGGAGTGCCCAGTGGGCGTTTATGGTATAATGATGTAAGTATGGCTTGTACCTCCAATGAAAAGGTTATTGAAGCAAGCACCCTCTCAGAGAATTCAACAGTTGGTGATATGTTGGGCAAGGTGATTGTAATTGTTAATATGGAAGGAAACATTACCGGCACGTCCTTACCGAAAGATAGTAAATGTTTCTTCGTAAATGCGCCTTTAACATTAAGTAAAGAAATGTTTGCCAACGCATCATCTTTCAATAGTGATAAATTGTATGCAAATCAAATGTCAACCAATATTTCTTTCTTTAATACGCAGGCGCAGATTTCTACTGATGGTAATGCAGGGTCAAATACAAGCAATCGCGGTTATGCACCGACTCTAAATGAACGTAAATTTGTAGCGCAAGGAATTCTCGACTGGTCTTGTGATAATTATGGGCAGACAAATTATAAGCATTCCGATTGGATATATATGGGACTTGGAGGTTACTTCAACGGCAATGACAATTCATATGGATCCGTTGCTGACAATATGAATAACTGGATCTTAGGTAGGGTCAACAATATGTCTGCAACTCCTACGGGATCACAAACCAATTTCTTTCCTGTAGGTATTGTGTTGATGAACATGGTGACAAACACGACTTATGGAGCTCCAGTCATGAAGGAAATCCTATTGTTGAACTCGCGTTACCAGAAGGCTTACGACAAGGATAAGCCGGCATGGCCGAACAGCGGTCAGCAAAATTCTCCGGATAAATATGCTGCCTCTCATGTTTATGGAGGGGATGCATGGATGCTTAAATAACCTATTTACAGATATCAGGTCGTGAAGTCTTCATGGATTTCACGGCCTGACCGAATTTTCCATAAAATCGGATCCAACACCGACAGCTTATGAACAAATCGATTATATTGTTTTCATCATCAGTCCTGATGCTGTTGTCAGGATGTCGTGAAGAAATTTTCAATGATGCGGTTGGGGGCGAGCGGGTAATCACCGCTGTCATAGATGACCGTTCGCCCTCCACCCGCACATGCGTGGATGCCGCAACTTATGACAACACTGATTTCACCGGTATTATATGGTCACCCGGCGACAGCATCGGGGTCTACAGCGGGACATCCGCAAATGTAATGTTCAGAAATGCATCTTCAACCAATGTCAAGAAGACGGATTTTGTAGGACAGCTGTCGGATACACCTCTTTACGCTTATTATCCTTATGATTCTGCAAATTCGGGTAAGAGTCCGGCGAACCTCATCGGTGAGGTTCGTTCGGAACAACCCTATAGCCTGATAAGCAGAGTGCTTACGGATGACTATAAAGTAGGTGTCCCGGAAGTGGGTTCTTCATCGAGGTTCACCTTTTCGCACCTGTTCTCATTGCTGAAGATAGAGATAGATGCGTCTGGTACTGTAGCCGAGGGTGAGAAACTCGATTATGTGCACATAAATGTAAAGGACGCTGCCGGTAATCCACGCGCCATAGCGGGGAGGTTCAATTTCGATATAACATCGGCGATTCCATCGTATTCAAACCTTTCCGATACAAAATCTGAAATTTTGATGAAATGGGAAGAGATGCCTGAATTGTCGTCCGGTAAAAAATATATAGGTTTTGTTACTGCAATTCCGGAGGTGCGAAGAGGTGACGTAATAAAGCTTACGATTGCCACTGACCAACGGTTGATGGATTTTATGGTAGAATGTGCCGTAGACTTTAAATCAGGGTATGTCTATAATTTCCCCTTGATCCTTGACAACTATGAGGGAAGGGAGGAATATGGATGGAAGGAGAATGCACGTGCAAAAATCACTTCATTCAGTTTTACGGCAGCCTCCAATTCCGGAAAAATTCTTGACCGTAAGGTCGTGAATAGCGGTACAGATTACAATGTGGAAAAGAATACTGCTGAAATCGCTTCGATTGAGGGTAGCGACGTAAATATCGAAATACCGTATCTATATGATTTTAAACTTAAGCCAACGTTCACGGTGGGAGAAGGGACACGTGTAACCTGCGGGGATCGAACGGTGATAAGCGGAGAGACGGAGATTGATTTCAGTTCCGGATGCGTCGAGATGAATGTCATCACCGATAACGATACTCACACATATCGGGTGAATGTCCGGAACAGCGGTTTACCTGTGGTTGTGATTAATCAATCCGGAAGCGGTGATTTCAGTGATGAAACTTCAGGATCACTATTTAATAAAAGAGTCAGAAACCAGTTCCTTGACTTCAAGATCCGTAAGAAAAATTCAGAATGGGTGAGCGATGATGTAATCACTGTTTACAACCCCGACGGAACTGAGAATCTGTCTTCGGCCAAGGGCGGCGTTCGTCAGCGCGGTAATTCCACAAAGAAATATCCAAAGAAAGCTCTCGCCATCAAGCTTGCGTCAAAAAATGCAATCTTAGGCATGCCGTCATCCAAGCGATGGGTGCTCCTCGCCAACTGGATAGATCATTCAGTGATACGCAATGCCGCAGCTTTCGCGCTCGCCAATCTGATCAAGACGGGAGTGGAGGCTGAGAACCTCGAACCGGGAATCCCGTGGCAACCGTCCGGCCGTAACGTTGAATTGGTGATAGATGGCAGACATGTTGGCAATTATCTCCTTGCCGAGCAGATCAAGGTTGAAAAGAAGCGTCTCAATATCAACGACAGTTTTGAAGACAGGTTGAAGGACGGTAAGTCTACCGCTTTTACCGATTGCGGCTATCTCCTTGAGTTTGATCAAAGTTACGACGAGCCCTGGAAATTCAGGACGTCACGGAGCAACATTCCGGTTCAGATTAAGGATGACGTGATTGGAGGTGACGCTGTCGGCAAGGCTTTATGGCAACAGGTTCAGGACAAAATAAACGCAGTGGAGACAAATCTATTGAACGGTAATTATGCTGAGGCATATAAAGATTACGACATATATTCCGCGATTGACCAATGGCTAATTTATGAATTAACTCAGAACCGCGAATATACTGAGCCGAGATCGGTTTATTATTTCATCAACGGTGGAGGTAAACTGACGGCCGGTCCGGTATGGGATTTTGACCGTGGCACTTTCCACAACCCTACGAAAGCTAAAGAGATGGGGAATGAATCAAATAGAATCAAGCCTTACAATCAATGGCTCAGTGAGCTCTCCACCGGTGATTCCGGCACCACACCGGGAGTATGGTATCGCGTCCTTGTAAAAGATCCGGTCTTTACCGCAGCTGTTAAAGCAAGGTGGAAGAAATTATTGCCGCACCTTGAGTTGTTGCCGGGCGAAATACGTATGCTTGGTGAAGAAAACCGTATCAGCTGGAAGTATAACAACGCCATGTGGCCCACTACAAAGGCAGTGCGCAAGGCAGGTAACGATAACAGTGATTTCAAGGATTGGAGCGGAGACGAATGGCTCTCTACATATGACGAGGTGATTGAAAACATGATTGAGTGCTATGTGAATCGCCTGACGGCAATGGATGCTTTGATAAACAAATTATAATCTTTCTGATAATGAAAAAAGCGGTTAACAATTATTTAATCTCATCTTTGGGTATGCTGTTCCTTATTGCTACCGGATGTTCTCAAGAAACTCCGGAGTGTGATGTCGAACAGACGATGACAATAACGGCAACTATTGAGGAGACTGCCCCTGCTACCCGTTCGTGCATAGACGGAGCGACCCTCAACAGTGATTTCATAGGAATGTTGTGGGAACCGGGCGATGTAATTGGTGTCTACGGCACATCAGATGCCAATACCCCATTTACAAACACAGCAACGGTAAATGCTAAGAAAACCGGGTTTTCAGGTCAACCGTCGGGAATGATACAATATGCATACTTTCCTTATTCTCAAATCAACGCGGGTAAAGATGTGAATTCTCTGACAGGTATATTGCCTGAATCGCAGAATGTATATTCTAACCATCATATTGATGCCGACTATAAATACGGAATAATTGAGAACGGTATCGCAGATACTAATGTGCGTTTCAAACACCTTTTGTCTCTTGCACGCCTTGAAGTGGAAGGTGCCGGTTCGAGTTTATCGGACGAGACGCTCGAAGAAGTTGTTTTTACGGCCGAACGAAATGGACAATCTGTGATTATGAGTGGCGAATTCAATTTCAGTGCTGTTGACGGTTCTATCAATTACAGCAAAACAACAGGTAATGTTGCGAAGGCAGTATGGATGGAAGGGGTATCACTGAATAACCATATCACCGGCTTCATGTCTTTCCTTCCTACTCTGAAAACAGGTGATAATCTCCACATAGAGCTTCTCACCAGTCTGAGGAAGGTTTCATTTAATGTAACTGTCAGTGTAGACTTCGCTGGGGGGACTGCATATGTCTTTCCTCTCAAACTTACCGATTATGAAGGCAAGGAGGAATATGGATGGGTGGATGAACCGCGCGGTGACATAGAAATCCAAACCGGAACATTCACATGCGCGGCAATGAATGTAGATGGATTGCCGGTCAAAATCAGTGGAATCGATATCAATAAAGATGGCCCTGGTTCAGACGGGACAAAAGTTATCAGTAATGCAATAGCATCTGCCGGTTGGGATTTCTTTGCAGTCAGCGAAGATTTCGAATATGATATTGAATTAAAATCTGCACTCTCTTCATACAATAGTTCGTTAAAAATTTGATTATAGGCTAAGCTGCATCTGTCGCCAAGCC
>CAJTZS010000057.1 GCA_910584055.1 uncultured Muribaculaceae bacterium
TTGCTCCACTGGTGTTTGAGACCAGCGCGTCTACCGATTCCGCCATCTGGGCTTAGCGGTGCAAAGTTAATAAAAATTTCGCTTGCGGCAAAATTTCAGAAAAATATTTTGAACAGCTTATCATTCGAAACGGATGCGCGATTTACGGAGCACTTTCCATGTGCCGTTCTCGAACATGGCAGTGCCTGCATTCTCCGTAACGATATTATGAGCCCCGGCCGTGTCTTCAATGTCAATAGCGTTGCAACCGCCCGACAGATATTCCACAGGATTGTTCAACGCCAGGTCAGTGACCTCAGGAGTATCCACAACATGGAATGTCCCTACAAGGCCGTCGCGGGTCTCGAGACGATATATGGTATGACCGGGATTGAGACGGCGGTCTGCCCGCACGAACAACCCGCGTCCGTTAACACGGCCAAGATACAGGACAGACGGCTGAGCGGGAGTAGCCGCAGCAGGTCGAGGACTTTCCGCCGCAGGTTTCGGGGCGCGCAATGCCGCGTCGCGCGCCGCAAGAGCCTCCGACAATTCCGCCTTTATCGCTTTAATTTCCGTGCGCAGCCTTTTGTTTTCCGCCTGCGCCTCTTCAAACGCCGCCTTGTATTCCTCCAAAGCGTTCTTTTGAGATGCATACTGCTTGCGTAGCTCAGCATTCTCACGGTTATCCGCGCCTTCGTCAGAATTGCGGGCACTCTGTGCAAGAGGCTCGGATTGCTTCTTCATCATATTCGCAGCAAAAACCACAAGCCAGATAACCACTCCGATAAGGACAACGAGCACCAGGACATATATCCATGTGCCACTGTCTTCCTTCTTGTATTGCCGCTCTTCCGTATCCTGCGCTATGGCATTCTGATCAGCCAAAATCTCTTCCTGCTTCTCAAGTATCTTCCCGGCATCCGCATCCGTAGCCGATACATTTTCAGCGGAAACACCCTCTGCCGAAGCCTCGGCAGCTTTTACATCCTTAAGTTCCTCCGCAGGTTTTGACTCTGCCGGCTTTTCCTCTTTCACAGGCGCGGGGGCGGCAACGGTCATGGCATTTATACGCTGCTTCACGCGGGTGCGCGCAGCCTTCCCCTTCTCCGCGAGATTCGGTGAAGTGAAGAAAGTCACTCCCCAGAATTCCACAAGTTTCGCTTTGTCCCACGAAGCATAGTCACCCGGCACTTTAACTGTCTTGAACGCCTTGAGATTCTCCCTCTCCTTTGTTTTAAGTTTTGATTCAAGCTGCGACATGGAAGTGGCACGGAACTCGTCGAGATATCCCGAGCCGTCATTGGCATATCTCAGATAGGCCTGAGCCGTAATCGCACGCGCCTCCTCCATCTCTTTCTCCGTGACGGCGAATGCCGGAACAGCAAATGCGGCAATTAAAACCGATATGATTATTCTTTTTATCATTTTATATAAGGTGTTATGAGGTATTATAGGGTATTATGGGGTTATTGTAATTAAGAGGGCAGTTGATTATAGTTTTTTTCTCAGACGCGCCACAGGGATACCCTGACGGTCGCGGTATTTGGCGACCGTGCGGCGAGATACGTCATAGCCCCGCGCTGTCATCTCTTCCATGATACGCTGATCCGATAAGGGATGACGCTTGTCCTCACTTTCGACCATGGCGGCTATCTCCGCTTCAATTTTTCGGTTCGTAGCTGCATTCCCATCTTCAGACGTCTCCCCTATCGAATCGCTGAAGAAGAACCTCAGCGGAAAAATTCCCCACGGGGTAGCCACAAACTTATTTGTAGTGGCCCGGGAAATAACGGATAGATCGAGACCCGTCAGCTCCGAAACATTCTTTATCATCATCGGACGGAGCTTATATACATCCTCCGTGAGGAAATATTCTTTCTGAATCTTTACGATCGCCGACATCACAGCCATCATTGTCTGCTGACGCTGCGTGAGCACACGGATGAAATCGCGGGCGTCGTTATACCGGCTTACAATAAACTCAGAACCTTTCTTAGGACGCCCCTTCGCCGTGCGTTCAAGAGTAGCCATTGCCTGATCAAAGCTCTGTTCAATCTGCAATTCAGGAATCTTGTTATTGAGCGTTATCGTGATCTCCCCCTCCTCATTGTTGACAATGAAGTCGGGAATTATGATATTTGCCTCTTCGGAAGGATCGGACCCGAGAGCGTTCCCCGGCTTGGGATTCAGGGAAAGGATCAGCGACAGGGCGGCATCAACCCGTTTTTCCGAAATATGGAGTTGCGAGATAATGCGGTGCTTATGTTTCATGGTGAAAGCCTCGTATGCCTCGCGCATGATACGGAGTGCGTCATCACGATCCTGATCCGCAGGCATCGCAAGCAGCTGAAGCTCCAGGCAGTCGCGCAGGTCAAACGCCCCTATCCCCGAAGGTTCAAGGCTGCGCACCACATCAAGCGCTTCCTGCGCTTCGGTGTCATCGACATCTATACCTGGCCCAAACGCCATATCATTCACAAGATTGGCAAGCGACCGCGTAAGATATCCGTTGGAGTCGAGGCTTCCGATGATATACCTTGCGGCGAGTTCCACCTTAGGAGGCAGCCGACGTTCCGACAGCTGCGCATAAAGGTGATCATACAGCGATTCGGATTCATCCGCCGGCACATATGCCGGACGGTCGTCATCATTGCTGCGGGCAAAGAAAAGAGGATAGCGGGTGGTGTCATCCTCATGTATCTCCTCCTTCACGCCAAGCGCAGGGTTATCCTCCAGTTCGCGTTCCACGGCGTCATCGAGTTCAGGCGCATTGAGTTCCAGCAGCTTCACGAAGCGAAGCTGCTGCTGCGAGAGGCGCATGCCGATGCGCTGTTCCATTTTCAGACCCTGTGCCATAACAAAACTCGATAAGTAGGTAAGAAAAATTAATCGATATATGTTGTTAATGAAATCTTGTCCAATAAAACTTGTTCTTTTTGGCTGTTTTTACCTTGTAATTCAGTCGCATATGCCTATATGCTCCTTCATTACGCGGCAAAAACATCTCAAAAATAACCGCGTTTTATTTGTGCATTAATTTTTATTACCTACTTATAAAAAAAGGAACCGCAATTGGCACGGTTCCGATTCATCGTACAGAAAGTGGGACTCGAACCCACACAGCCGGTAAAGGCCAAAGGATTTTAAGTCCTTCGTGTCTACCATTCCACCATTTCTGCATCCTCGTTCCGGTCTCGTCCGGAGTTCAGATGCAAAATTAATCTCTTTTCGCGAAATATCCAAATTTCACATTTATTTTTAAGCAACTTCTACAATAACAAAATGCGATATGTCGTTACTCTTATACACTCACACTCACTAATTCCCGGAGGTCGCGTATCATTTTATGGTTGCGACCTCTATTATGAATTAACATTAAAGCCCACCTCCTATGGAAATTATAAAAAACAAAGAGTTTGGCGGAGAGCGGCCGCTTTTTGCCACCAAAGGTCTGAGACTGGAGAACGTAACCATACATGCCGGAGAATCGGCCTTGAAATGCTGTCGCGACATAGAGGCCGACAGCTGCCGATTCGAGGGTAAATATCCATTCTGGCATGTTGACGGTTTTAAAATCAACAATTCACTTTTCACGCCCGGGGCACGCGCCGCACTCTGGTATTCGCGTAATCTCGAAATGACCGACACGCAGGTTGACGCGCCGAAAATGTTTCGCGAAATGGACGGCATTATCCTCCGCAACGTCAACATCCCTGATGCGGAAGAGACGCTATGGCATTGCTCCAACGTAGATATAAGGAATGTGAAAGTAGACAAAGCCGACTATCTCTTCATGCATTCGCGCAATATCCGCATCGAAGACTGGGAACAGCATGGCAACTACTCTTTTCAATACTGCAGCAACGTTGAGATCCGTAATGCCGTGATAAATTCGAAAGATGCTTTCTGGGCGACCGAGAATGTAACAATATACGATTCCGAGCTGACAGGCGAATACCTCGGATGGCATTCAAAACGGTTGCACCTCGTCCGCTGCAAAATATCAGGGACGCAGCCATTATGTTACTGCCGCGACCTTATTCTGGAAGACTGCGAGTTTGCAGAAGACTGCGATCTCGCTTTCGAAGACAGCGAAGTGAAAGCCACGGTGCAAACGCCAATCACAAGCGTCAAGAATCCGATGCGCGGCGAAATCCATGCAAAATCTTTCGGGGAAATCATCATAGATGAAAATTCAAAAGCAGAAGAACCGGTAATATTGAACAATGATTTATAATTTTGACGAACTGACGCAACGCCGCGACACGGCTTGCGTGAAGTGGGATTCCGACCGGGAAGCGGATATCCTGCCGCTTTGGGTGGCCGACATGGATTTCCGCACAGCCCCGGCTGTAAGGGAGGCCGTGATGCAACGTGCCGCTTCCGGCATCTACGGATATGTGCGGGTGCCTGATTCATATTACAACGCCTTGACACATTGGTTTGAAAGCCGCCATGGCTGGCACATCGACCGCGACATGGTGATATACACAACCGGGGTCGTGCCGGCACTATCAGCCATCATCAAGGCTCTTGTGAAACCCGGCGAAGGAGTCATCATCCAGACTCCCGCCTACAATTGCTTCTTCTCTTCCGTGCGTAACAACCATGCCCTCGAAATCGACAACCCGCTCCGCCGAATAGAGACAGACGAGGGCTTCACTTACGAAATCGATTTCGAAGGCCTCGAAACTGCCGCCGCCCGACCTGAAGCAAAACTGCTGCTCCTTTGCAATCCCCAGAATCCCACAGGGCGCGTATGGACCCGGGAAGAGCTGCAGCGCGTAAGCGACATATGCCGCCGCAACGGGGTGCATGTGCTCAGCGATGAGATACACTGCGAACTGGTTCACGCCGGTTACGAATATATACCATATGCCACAATAGACCCGCACGCAATAGTATGCTGCTCACCGAGCAAGGCTTTCAACACCGCCGGGCTACAGACCGCAAACATCGTGTGCCCCGATATGGAAATCAGGAATCTTGTTGACAGGGCTATAAACGACAATGAGGTCTGCGACATAAATCCATTCGGAGTAGTGGCGCTGGAAGCCGCTTATAACAATGGCAGTGAATGGCTCGATGCATTGAACGCATATCTTGATGAAAATTACAGATACCTGTGCAAAACACTTGGAAATGCACTGCCCCGGCTGAAGATTTGCAATTCGGAGGCAACATATCTCGCATGGGTTGACATCACTCCCCTGAATCTGACATCGGATGATGTGGAGAGATTGCTTGTTGAAAGAGCGAAGGTGCGAATCAATTCCGGCTCCATGTATGCCGGGGAGGGATATATCCGCATCAACTATGCATGTCCGCGTGCACGTCTCGAAGAAGCCTTAACCAGGATAATCAGAGTATTAGACAAGATTTGAAAACCGACATAAGATTCATACGCGACGGGAAAGACTTGTCATGGCGACAGCGCCTCTCCCTCACCATCTCGCTCTCCTTACCCGCGATGCTTGCACAATTGTCGAGCATCGCGATGCAGTATATTGACGCTTCGATGGTTGGCAGGCTTGGAGCTGACGACTCGGCTTCCATCGGGCTCGTGTCAACAAGCCTGTGGCTTTTCTGGGGAATATGCTCTGCCATGACCTCCGGTTATTCTGTGCAGGTAGCACACCGGGTCGGGGCCAAAGACAACGAGGGAGCGCGGCGGGTGCTCCGTCAAGGCATAACGGCAAGCCTTATCTTCAGCTTAATGGCTGCGGTAATCGGCGTGGCGATCGCGATGCCCCTCCCCCGCTGGCTGGGAGGAGAGGCCACCATCTGCCCCAAGGCCTCTCTCTATTTCGTGGTGTTTGTCGCCGCCCTGCCATTGCTGACGATGAATTATCTCGGAGGAGGCATGTTGCGCAGCGTAGGCAATATGAAGATACCGAGCCTGCTAAGCGGAATGATGTGCGTGCTCGACTGCCTCTTCAATTTCCTCCTCATATTCCCGCCTCGTCATTATGAAATCGCAGGATTTCCGATAACCATTCCGGGAGCGGACTTAGGGGTGCTCGGCGCGGCGTTGGGGACTGTAGCGGCAGAGGCTGTATGCGCGGTAATCATGATGTACTATGCATGTGTAAGACAACCGGAACTTCGGATTTTCAAAACCTCCGGGAGTTTCCGTCCGACACGCGACATCACCCGCAAGGCTGTCGGGATCTCAGCCCCGATGACATTGGAGCATGCCGTGATATGCGGCGCACAGATTGCCATAACAATGATTGTCGCGCCCTTAGGGATTATAGCCATAGCGGCCAACGCATTCGCGGTAACAGCGGAGAGCCTGTGCTACATGCCGGGATATGGAATCGGAGATGCCGCGACAGCCCTTACAGGGCAAAGCCACGGGGCCGAACGTCCGCGGCTTGTGCGCCAGTTCGGGTATATGTCGGTTGGGTTAGGAATGACCATAATGTCGGTCATGGGCGTTCTGATGTATCTCTTTGCCTATGAGATAATGGCCGTAATTACACCGGTGGAGTCCATACGCGAATTAGGGGCGGAAGTAATGAGGATAGAAGCCTGGGCTGAACCGATGTTCGCCGCCTCGATCGTAGCGTATGGAGTATTCGTAGGTGTAGGCCAGACCACACTTCCCGCCATCATGAACTTCGGCAGCATCTGGGCAGTGAGAGTGCCGTTAGCGTGGCTTCTCGCCCGTTCGATGGGACTTCGCGGAGTCTGGACGGCGATGTGCATCGAATTGATCTTCCGAGGCTCTATCTTCCTGCTGCGCCTTCTCGGCTCCCGCTGGTATCAGCCTAAATAGAGAGCCGACGTTTCTGAAAGAATGCGGCGGTTGCAACTATGAAGAGCATTGCGCCGGTAGCCTGACAGATGGATGAAGCCCAAAATGCAGAGGAATAAGATACATATTCTACAAGCATTCCTCCGAACAACATTCCCAACCCCATTCCGATGTCCCATGAGGTCATGATGGTAGAGGTCGCCGTCCCGCGCCTGTCAGGTGTCGCCATGCCAACGAACATATTAAGAAAAGCGGGATACATATGTCCATTGCCAAGTCCTATCAAAACAGCTGCGGTATAGAAGGCCCACATATGAGGCACTGCCGCAAACAACGTATAGCCGACCGTTGACACTATCACACCCTCCACGCAGTTACCGACAATTTTCCCTTTGCGGAGGGCTTTGTTTCCATACAACCGACTGACGAACAGTCCGGAAGACAGGAGCAAGAAGAATATACCCGTCCCGTCTGTCAGGTTCATCTCCTCTTTGGCATAAATGGCCACATAGTTTGCCATTATGCCCCAGCAGGTTCCGAATAGTGCAATATTGATGGCAAGAAGCCAGGCCGAGGTCATAAAGAAGCGGTCGAAACTCAGCTTCTGCTTGGTTCTTAAGCGAGGGCGCGGTCTGGTCCTGATGCTTCGGGCAAATATATATCCCATCAGCGACGTGACCAGCGCTATCCAGAAAAGGATCTGGAAATTGCCGGTTCTTCCATACACGAACATTCCGATGCTGGGCGCAATTGCCATGGCCAGGTTATTGCTCAAGCCGTAGAAACCCACGCCCTCGTTACGCCGTGAGGAGGGAAGCACATCGATGGCAACAGTGTTGTTGGCAACCGTCACCGCTCCGAACGGCAAGCCATGGATTGTCCTTACAATGGCAAACATCAACACAGTGCCCGCTCCGATGTAACCGCTAAAAAGTATGAAGAACAGGAAGAATGTAATCGTCAGCACTTTCTTTCTATCGAACGTATCTACAAAAAATGCAGAAAACGGACGCACCAGCAATGCCGCCAACACATAGCCGGAAAGGACAACTCCAATCAAATCCTTATCGGCGTGAAACTCCTCATCAAGATATATCGGAATAAGAGGGGTAAGAATGTAAAACGAGAAAAACAGCATGAAGTTACCGCCGAGAGCTTTAAGGTAGTCGCTGTTCCACAATTTCTCTTTTTCGGTTGCACTATTCTTCATTACAATATGCTTCAATCCTAAATCCAGTGCAAAATTAACGAATTTTATTGAATTGGATCAAATGCTCAGTGAGATTCCGCAGGTGAGGCAGCGCGGCAGCGCCGGGCCGTACATATATCCGGAATCCCGAAGCGAACCGGAATCGAAGTCTCGCTGATAGGAATTGAAGATATTGCTGACGCCGGCGGTGACGTCAACATCCACCTTCCTGAAAATCGTGAAGCAGTATGCGAGCTTGACTGATGCATCGAAGAAAGACTCTGTCCTCACGGCGAGATCCACATCGGTTCCCGATCCAACAAGATGCTGCACGGTCATCGGGCCGGTGAGGGTTCCGGTGAATATGGCCCGGAATTTTGGCAATATCTCCCAGTTGGCGGTGAAATACCCGTATATATCGGGGGTCCTGAACAACCGTTTTTCAGCCGGCACATCGGGATTATCGCTCCATACTTCCGGAGTTTTATAACGGCTTCTCTGCAATGTAACGCCTGCCTGTATATCGAAATGCGAGGAGAAGAATGCCTTTGCTTCAAGATTCAGTCCGAAAACGCGAGCTCCCGAACCATTGTAACGTTCAAGGACGGCATTCCCTTGCGCGTCGAGACCTTCGAGCTGACGAAGCGCGAACACGTCTCGCAAGTCGGTGAAGAAACCTTCCACTAGAAGATTGGTCTGAACGTTACCGAAAGTGTGATACAGATCTGCGGAGACACTGACGCTCTGCGAACTTTCCTGTTTAAGGCCGGGTGCCAAGACTGTCACCACCCTTTCGCCCCCGACAATAGCGACATGGAAATCCTCGTCATAAGCTTGCGGCGAGCGGAAACCGGTGGAATAAGACAAGCGGAAATTAGCACTCCGGGAGGGATTGAAACGAACGTTGACACGCGGCGAAACGATAGGATTTTTGATAAGTGAATGTTTATCGAGCCGTGCCCCGACAAGGAATCCCCACCGCTCATTGCGCCATTCGTTCTGAAGATAGCCGCTGAATATATTGACATTCTGCAGTATGTCATGGCCATAACCTATCGTGACATCATGAAGCCTGTTGTAGGAATATTCGAGACCTGCCACAAGCTCCGAGGGCATAAACAGGAAATGGGATATCGGATGAGTCCATTGCGTGCCGGCAGTGACAACAAGATCCGAGGTGCGCCCATAAGCATCCGGATCCATATCCGAGCCATAATAGCTGTTGCGTTTCGTGGCCTGCATGGCGGAAAACACAGAAACATGGTCGCGACGGTCACGGGGCCATATGTCATATGTCACCTCCGCACCATGTATATTATGCTCCACCTGCTCGGCAATCATCGCAAGATGCGCGGGTTGATTGAGCTGGTCTCCGCCGCGCCTGTATTCATGAGTGTTGTGATACTCAAGTGAAAGTTTGGAGTCGGCCGACGTACGCAGGAATGTCCTCGCCCCGAGGGTCTGGGTTTTCAATTGTGCCACCTCAGTGAAGCCGTCGCCATTATGGTCGTATCCGTCGCGGTATCGGCTCTGCCCGTAGATAAAGATTCCAGCCTTGTCATTATCGGTTACTACAGAAGCGTTCAAAGTGGTGTTATTGTCAAGGGAGCCTGACGGGCCGATGGATGTAAGGGTATGTGATATCTTCGCGGAATTTTCCCGTGGATCTTTAGTGATAATGTTAATTGTGCCGCCGATTGCGGATGAACCGAACAGAGCCGAGCCGCCCCCGCGCATCACTTCTATGCGGTCAATCATATTGGCAGGAATCTGCTCCAGCCCGTAAACTCCCGTGAGCGCAGAAAAAACCGGGCGGGAATTCATGAGTATCTGCGAATAATGCCCGTCAAGGCCATTGATACGTACCTGCGTGAACCCACAGTTCTGGCAGTCATTCTCCACACGCACACCGGGTTGGAAATCGAGACCGTCGGCAAGCGAGCACGCCCCTACCGTGGTCAGCAACTTACCTGTCATTACATTGACAAGCGAAGGGCTCTCCCTGCGTTTCACTTCACTTTTGGAACTGGTTACAACCACCTGGTCGAGCATAAAGACATCCATCAGCGAATCAAGTTCGCTATCAGTCGGTTGAGAAGACACGACCGGTTTGTCGGCATACGCCGACGCGGCCACAGCACCAGCCATAGCCGCAAAATATAATTTATTAAGCATTCTGATTTACGAAACAATCAACTCAACTTTCGCAAGCAATCAACCCCAATGGAATCAAACCATTAAAACCCTCAAAAACCATGCATGAGATGCATATGGATGGAAAATATATTTCTGACATTAAACATTCCACATTAGACCCAAAGTGGTCGTTCGTGGTTGGAGGAATATTTATCCGGTATATGGTTTGTATAAAAATGGTTTTAAATGGTTTTTATGGTTTGAGATTAAAACCAAATATGATTTAATGATTTGGTGACTCGCGAAAGCTGAAATTTAAATAAAAAAATCTTGACTTGCCATTTTACAAGTTTGGCCAACTGTTTCGTAAAGGGGGACCGCGAAGCGCACACGATATAGTATGGAGCGTCTCAACGAAGATGCCCGATTCAATATATAATATAGTTGCGGCGACTGCCGGAACTTCTATATCTATTGAAGCAAAAGGTTGCGCCGACTGTGCAGCAGCGTTGAATGTCGCCACAAGGTCGAACGAATGTGACGCGTGTCCGTGATTACCCGAAGGAAGATACGGGTGCGAGTGCGCTATCGGTCTCCCGTCAACACCCTTGTGTACATGTGTGAAAATGGCGTTCGAGAACATGAAATTCACGAACGCAAGTATCACAACCGATACTAAAATACGGGTCAACGACTTTTTCACACCGCAAAATTAGCGAATATTCGCTAACAATGCAAAAGAATCTGCAACTACTCAGATTCACATCTTCATAGAATCATTTGCGATGCCGGACGGCGGGAAACATCTTACGCATACGCAACAGCACTCCCTCTACGGAATCACCGGCAACAATCAGTGTGGTGGCAACAACGATAAACAGACCACCCACTATCTCATTCACAGATAACGGTTGATTGAGCAATATCACACTCAGGATAACCGCCGTTACCGGTTCCAAGGCCCCGAATATCGCGGTGGAGGTGGAGCCTATTATCTGTATCGCCCGCGTGGTGAACACAAGCGAAAGGACAGTGGGGATAAGCGCCAGGGCCATAAGGTTCAACCAGCATACAGGCATCGGCGGGAGCGTGAACTGCGCGCCGCCGCAAAGTATAATCACAAAAAGCACACTCCCGCTAAGCAACACATAAAACAGCAGTGTCAAAGTAGGGATATGCCGCACGACATCGGAAACGTTCACCATTACAAGATAGACTGCATAAGTGAGCGAGGAAAGCATTACAAGCAGAAAACCTGACAGGTTCAGTCCTGCCCCATCCTCCCCGCGCATAAGCATACCCAACCCGACACCCATGATGGCGAGACAGAATCCGGTTGTCAGCTTGAATTTTTCATGAAAGAAAAATGTCATTATCAAGGCGACCATAACCGGATAAACAAACAGCAGCGTGGATGCCACTCCGGAATTCATATAATTGTATGCCTCAAAGAGTGTAAGCGAAGAGAGCGACATCATGACTCCAAGAATACAGGCAGGCCAGATTTCTTTAGCCGTGAGCCGAAACCTCTGTCCCCGCCATGCAATCATGGCCGCGATAACAGGCAGCCCGAGCACGTATCGGAAGAAAAGTACCGAAATCGCGTTCATCCCTTCACCATACAGCGGCACGGCGAAAGCCGGGTTCGTGCCATAAGTGGCAGCAGCGAGAGCTGCAAAAATAAATCCTTTGACTTTCATGAGCCCTTATTAGGTATTGCGATAAACATGGCTTTAATTGGGAAATAGGTTGCAGAAACCCTGCTTGTTGAACTGATAGTACATTTCGATTCGTTCCGGCGTGTCGTTCTCAAGCAATATAAGCAGTTCTTTGGCAAATTCGAGAGTGGCTGAGCCATTAGCGGTAACTATTCTTTTATCGCTTACCGCTTGTGCATTGACGTATCCGTCGGGATTGGTGTAATTGTCTCCACCCCAGAGCTTGAGTTGGTCGAGGCCGTTGCCGGTGTGTTTCACAGCATTGAGAAAGCCATGCTTTGCCATAAACGATGCTGCATTGCAGATAGCACCTACAATCTTTCCTTTTTCAACAGCTCTTTTGACAATCGGCACGACTTGTTCAGCGACAGGCGTGCACCACCCGAAACCGCCAATCAGCACTAATGCGTCATAATCACCGGGCATGGTATCAAACGAATAATCGGGCACCGTGCGAAATCCTCCTATCGACTTTACCGGCTCCAATGTCGGGGCCACAACCTTATTGACATACTTCGGGTTTTCCTTCATGGCATATTCATCGGAGGCGACAGCCTGCGAGAGATAAACTGCCTCATGTGCCGCATAATCGGGCAAGAGTATATATAGAATTTCGTTGTTCATAATCGTCTTTTACTTTTTCCAGCGTTTGAGGTGAGGGAAGAACTGGCGCATCATTTCTTTGGACTGTTCCTTTGTCAAGTTCTGGCCTGACTGCTTGTTTATCTCGTCGGTGAACTGGGCACAATGATCAATCATCTGCTCAATTGTCATGTCCTGCATGAACTTGCCATCCTTGTAGCAGTAGATACAATAATCTTCGTTCCGTGAACCATCGGCATTCGTACCCAGGATTTCGTTTGTTAGCGGCATACCGCAACTCTGACAGATTCTCATTTCCATTGTCATTTTTCTTTTTTTGCCCCATAATCCGATAGAGCGGTTTATAAATGCAGATTTCAATATGTCGTGGGTTGATTGTTATTCGCAAATTCCTCTGAAATGATATACAAGCTGTTGGAACTGTTCGTATTTCTTATCGCCTACCCATAGTTCTGTTGGAGACATATTGAATATTATGTCATGATGATAGTAATCGGCATCGCCACCAAAATTTTGAGAGAAAACAATTTTTACTGTTTCGGGCGCATCATATCCTCCAATGCAAATCACGTCCTTAGGATGTAACACAAAATTATATATTTGTTCATCCATTTGATAAAATTCGTAAGCAGCTTTTACTTGAACTATTCCTATGTCACGAAGTCGGGATGCAATTCTTTCATCTGGAATGGACAGTGCCATTAGGGACAAGTCCATGTTGACTGTCAAGGAATCCTTTGAAACTGCCTTGCACTCATTTCCATCCGATATTGTTTCCCCATGATAATAGGAAACACTCATTTCGCCATGATACGTGCCTTTCATTTCAAAAAGTGCTCTTTGAATTTCAGATGATGAAAACTTTGGCTCATCCTTATTACAACTTGAAACGAACACCAAGGCAATGAACAGAATAATTGTAACTATTTGCTTCATACTTTTTCCTTTTTTCCGTATGGCTCAGCGGGGAGATTAATTTATAATGCAGAAACGTGAGCCAACTATACCACGCCTTGTATCGGAGGTCCTGAGAAAACCTTAGTGTATAGTTGTGGTAATAACAGCCCACGCTATAGCGTGAGAACCATTACTCTCCTTCTCATACACTATTTGAAAATGTTCCCAGGTTTCCAAATACTTGATGAGCATAACGCTTCTTATTTTATCAAAATGTCGTTATGGGATTACTCCCAATCAATCGCAAAGGTACGACTTTTTGCGTTGCAAGTCAATAGGCTGCCAAAAATAAGTTTGGTTTGGTCCTATATATACCGAACCAAACCACTAACCTCACCGACGACATCCACGATGGTGCCAAATCTCTAAATTCACACCCATATTTGGCACTCTCGTAAAACTTAGCTAACTTTCCTTTCTCAAAAGAAATTCTATGATAGGAAGAAAACAAGAAATAGAACTATTAGAACAAGCATTCCATTCTAATCGGTCAGAAAAATCGTTTTCTTTCGGTGAATTTTTCTATAAATTATTGATTTCCTTTTGGAGCAAATCAAGGAAGCGGGCGGCGTGGGCACCATCCATCTGGGTGTGGTGGAATTGGAATGATACCGTGAGCGAAGTCTTGAACCAGCCTTTGCGGTATCGCCCCCAAATCATAAACGGATTATTAAAGATGCCGCTATACATTCCGACCGCACCGTCAATATCGAACTGTGCCAACGCCGATGTGCCAATCACCATGCTATCCGCGAGGTCGTGATTTTCGCAGGTTTCGGCAACCTGCCGTGTGAGCCGGAGATATTCCGCATTGAATGTCGCCAAATCGTCAGAAAAAGGGATGTCGCAAGAACTTACTTCGCCTTGACTGTTGGCAACAATGGTGTTGACAGCAATAGTGTCATACTGAATCAGTTTATCACCAACGGGAAGCATAAAAAATTCTTTGACCTGAGATGCTGCCTTACCTATGCACCAGCACATCAGCATATTGAATTTCAACCCTTTGTTTTTGTTCAACTTGACAAGTCTTGACACATCGAGCGTCTTGAAAAAAGTAACCATTGGCATAGGGGCTTTCATCCACATCTCAAATGCGTAAGCGCGGGTAGTTTCCTGGGGATTTATCTCTATCATTTTTTTATGACAAAATTACAAACGATAGATTATCCATGATAGAAGAAATCGGACATTATGCCGGAGTTGTGAATAAATCCGAATAAGGACTGTTGATTTGCGACGGTGTAACGCCACTGAACCGCCGGAAATCACGGATGAAATGTGATTGGTCAGAGTAGCCGCAACAATAAGCTATCTCGGCATAATCCTTACAATGATTCTGCAACATCCATATTGATTTTTGAAATCGGACAATCCGGGCATATTCTTTGGGCATCATGCCGACAAGGCTGTTGAATACGCGCCCGAACTGCTTTTGGGAGAGACAGGCAATATCAGCCAACTCACTGACTTGCAAAGCCGGATTACCCATAAGAGAATTCATGGCTGCGCCAATTCTTTTCAAATTCAATATGTCATGGCGACATTTCAGCTTTGACAACAGCCAATTCTCTATGTCCTTAATACATTGATGTGTATTTTCAAAATCTAAAATTCGTGTGGCAAGTTCGTTAAGGCTCTTATTTCCAATGTCAAATCCGGATATTTCAGAGTTGTAAAAGGCAGATGGCGAAGTGTCGATAAACATTCCGATTGTATGAGGATAAAACACAACCACAATCATCTCCGTATCACCTCCCGACGCTATGTTAGCCGGAAAATTCACTTGACCGCTAATAGTAAACTTATCCTGTAATGTTTGCAATTCCGGGATACACAGCGGTGACTGTCTATGAAAAATAATCTGAGGACAACCAATAGGAAAAGTCAGGACACTGAATTTCTGCCGACTTTTCAGCACCCAATAATAGCGTACATACGGACGCAGTTCCGTGCATGGCTTTATGACAGTTACTATCGGATTGCTCATGATTGGTCCGTTTTGTCGTTACTGATACGTTTTCGATTCTTTATTATCGTGTCAAAATTCTCGCGCCCCCAGTCTATAAGATTTTGGACAAGCGGCAACAGAGTCCTGCCGAAATCGGAAACCGAGTATTCTACCCTCGGAGGCACATCCGGATAAAGCTGACGGTCAAGAATACCATCGGTGTATAACTGGCGCAGGACCTGGGAGAGGACTTTCTCCGATATAGCCGGGATTGTCCGAAAAAGTTCGTTGAACCGCACAGGCTCATTCTCCGAAACTTTCAGAAGCACCACCAAAGCCCATTTGTTGCCCATCCATTCAAGCATGGGAGCGGCCTTGCAATATTCATAGTCCAATTTTTTTGCCATTTTCTCGATGTCGGAACTTATTGGTTTTGTGCAAAACAAACTTTTCGGTAAGGGTCAAACCAATCGGTAAGTTATTGCTTCACCGCTGATTCTCACCTAATTTTACATGACAAATATGAAATATTCGCGAGTAAGCCGAGAGCGCAAGTCGGCAAAGCCGGTGCGCGGTGCGAAGCACTCGGACTTACCGCAAAATTAACGAAAATAATCGAGATATGATGTATCCACAGCTCCATTTCACCGGGCAGGTATGGCGACCGCCATACGAAGCCAACTCACAGCTCCTACAACTGACCTCCGGATGCACATGGCACAAATGCAAGTTTTGCAGCCTATACCACGGCACTCCGTTTCGTATGTCGCCACTATCCGAGGTTGAGGAAGATTTGAAAGTGATACGCCAATGGCAGCCACGCGCCCGACGTGTCTATCTCACCGGCGCCAATCCATTCGCATTGAGCTACAACAAACTGATGGATGTGGCATTGTTGCTCCGCAAGTATCTGCCTCACATGGTATCTTTCGGAATGTTTGCCCGTGTGACCGACATCACGCCCAAATCGGTGGAGGAATTGAAAAATCTCCATCACCTTAAACTCGACAGCATCAATATCGGCATCGAGACAGCCCATGACCCGACACTTGACCGCATGAATAAAGGCTACCATGCCTCCGACATTCTTGAACAGCTGTCAAAACTCGATGAGGCGGGAATACGCTACAACGTCTTTTACCTCAACGGACTTGGAGGGAAAGGCAACGGCATGGCAAGTGCGGTGGCTACCGCCGATGTGCTGAACCGGCTTCATCCCTGCATCATCAATATCGTATCGCTGACAATCTTCCCTGAATCGCAGTTACATCAGGAAGTTCTTGATGAGACATATGAAGAAGAACCGGAGATTGAACGTCTGGTGGAGATGCGGACACTTATAGAGCGGTTGAAAATAAAGACTAACTTACTCGGTCATCACGTTTCCAATACAGTGCCGATAACCGGGGCGTTGCCGAACGACAAGGCGGCACTTCTCGCCGAATTCGACAAGGCTATCGCATCCTTCCCTGAGAAGGAACTGAAAACCTACCGCGACAGGATATGGCATCTGTGACAGATTCCTATCCCCGTCTTTCAGCCTACTCGTTTTGGGTAGGCTTTTCTTTTGAAGAATTTTATGCGTTTGACTGTATGCCCGATTGCCAATGCAATGAATACGAAGCCAAGCTTGCCGTGGATGCCACCAATCGGCGAATGTGTATATGTGCCAATCCAATGGAAGAGAGCGACCAACGCACTTATAATTGTGAGCAGTGCGAAAACGGCAAGCCAGCGTGTGACAGGTGATTTTTGTTTTCGCAATCTTTGAACCCATGATTTCCAACCGAAATGAAGATAAAGATGCCAGACGATATCGGCAAAGAAAAGGCAGCCTATAATCACATGAATCCATACCCATGCGACACTTCGGCTATCAATGACTTCAAGTTGTATGCCGGAAGCAAGTATAGATATCATCAAGACAGCCAGTGTCCAATCACACAGACGTAGTTTATATTTCTTGGTCATTATATTTTTGCGATGTTGATTATAGTTTTGACAAATTCGGACTTGGCGTTGGTGTAACAGTCGCGATTATTCTTGTATTTGGGCAAAAGGCTAAGTTTCAATTTCTCATATTGCCGTGCAGCGACGGGATGGTTGTTGAGATAGTCTCGGAAAAGAATCTCGTCATTGTCACCGATTCTGTGAAAATGAATGTGGAATACCTTTTCGGCATACCCATCGGGAGCATAGCCCTTGTTGAAACTCATGCGGTTTAGGGAGAAGGACATGCAGATATATCCAGCAGATTCCATTTCCACTCTTGCCTGATGCCAATCGACACCTGGCGAAATCTCAACGAGAATGTCAATGATGGGCTTTGCCTGAATCGCAGGGATTGCCGTACTGCCGATGTGATTTATTATAGGGGCATATTCAAAAAGGACTGCCGAAAGGTTATCAATCTCATCTTTAGCCCATTCCTTCCATTGAGGCTGATGCGGGGTCAGAATTATCGGGAAGAGTTGCCACAACTCTTCCAATGTCATATCTTTGAGAGTCTTTTCCATTTAAACGGCTGATAATTCCATTTCAATACAATTCCATGTTTCACCAAGACACTCATAACACTCTGTCTCTTGTCTGGCAACACGGTGAAATCCAACCGATTCATAACACCGGATTGCCGCCGGATTGTTTTCAAATACGCCCAATGATACTTTTGTCACTCCTAATTTGGAGAAAGCATAATCAACCGTCATGCTGACAAGAGCTTTCCCCAATCCTTTGCCACGCTTCGAATCATCTACAATAACAAATCCCAAGCGTTGTTCCGTTCGGTCATCGGCGGGTATGCGTAGTGTAATATATCCGACAGTATCTTCACCATCAACCATAGTCAGAGCTATAGAATCATGTCCGTCAATGTATTGATGATAATAAGAGTTCATATCATCGGGAATGACGGGATAACGCTCATATCGGTCAGCGCACCATTGGCGCATAAGATATTCGCTTTTAAGCCAAGTAGTGATTGCATTGGCATCCGTGGGCTGATATGGTCTGAGGGTAAGGTGCATTATAGAATTGTTTTCAAATCTCCATTGCAAAACATAGTCGGAGTAAACTCCACAATCTGATAATCGGCAATACCGTTGATGTGGAACGGGTCTTCAGCAATGATAGCATCAACCGCTGTACGGCTATCAGCTTTCATCATTATCACGCCACCGACACGAGGATTCTGCGGCCCAGATGCGATGAAATCTCCGACTGCATAGTGTTGGGCGAGATATTCACGATGAGCTGCAAGGAATCGGTCAACCTCGCTCAACGGCTTTTTGTATGTAAGTATTGCGATAAACATGGTCATATCTTTTTTTGCCCCACAGTCCGGTGGAGCGGTTTATAAATGCAGGAGCGAGGACTTGCGCCAACCCGACCACAAAGGTATAAAAAATTTATGGAATTTTAACGATTAAGTTTGGTGATACAGCCCGGCGCAGCGGCATAACCAATATGTATCTCCCCCACAAATACACCATTGTCCAGATGATGCACGTCAGCGGGCACAAGACCCAAAAGACTTTTATGGACTACATCAAGCTGTCCTCCGATGAATTGAAAATCGGCGAATATCAATTATATCAAACCAATATGAGCCAAATCCCCTCAAAAATAACTGCGTTTTATCTGTTCATTAATTTTTATCAACTACTTACAAAATTAGCGAAAAAAATCTGAGACTCAGGATATGTAGCAATGAAATAAATTTGACAATCTGCGGATTCGCCTTTTCTTATAATCAATTTCCATCTAGTATAATATATGATCTGATGATTTTCCGAAATATTATGTTGTGTCGCATTTACTACACGTACAACGATATTGTCGCAAATTATGCAATAAAATATGACAAGAATACAATATAATATTCGGGTTAATACTTTGAACAACAAGCATATAATTCACTAAAACAATAAAAGAATAGCACAGTTTCCTTGTGTTTGACTTCACGCTCAATGCTCTTGTATCGCCGAAAGAATTTGAAAATGAATGGCGCAGAGATTATGAGACGATGCAAAAAAAACAATGGTTTATGGAGATGAAATGTCCTACGACAAACTGATTTCAAGAATCAGTCAGTTGCAAGAGCTATTCCGGGAAGCATAAGCCTTGAATTGGGTTGTCTTTCTTCTCGTTGCCCTATATAATTAGAAGTTCATAAGCATCGGAATCTGCAAACAGGGAGGTGTTGTACCCCTCACTCATTGGATATGGTACGATTTTGACAGGCGGCAGCCTGTGATAAGCCGGGAATATCCCTCCGACCACAAGATTCCCGAAGTCTTCCTGCAACAGTTGACTGCAAAGCAATCCCCGGTATCGCCATCACCTGGTGCCGACATCCGTTTCTCATCGCCTTCTCTCGGAGGAAATGCTCCCGAATAACAAGGCTTCGCACACGGAGGCGGAGTGTCCGACGACTTCAAGCACTTCCTTGAATTGAAAATCGCTGAATACAACTGGAATCAAAGCAACATGAGGCAAATGCACTCCGGCATGAGCATCGAGGAAGCGTGGCACCGTTTCTGCGACCAGCAGAAAGCCAAACAACGCATCAAAGGTCCGAACCTGTAATCGAAAATCCACCGAAAGAAAACCGCTTCTTTCGGTGGATTAATTATAACTCAATGATAACCGGCTTATTCGTTAATCTATAATCGTTATCTACAAGAGATGCGTTGGAGAATACTGTATGTTGAGAGTGAATCATACCGTAATTGTTATGGATATGCCCGAAAAGATGAATCTTCGGCTTAATATCTGATACTCTTTGGAGTAGTTCCTTTGAGCCATAATAGATGCCGTTATCGAAGTCAAGGATGCCCAAAGGAGGGTTATGGGTGACAAGCACATCAATGTCATTGGAAATATCAGCATAGTCTTGGGCTTGATGCTTAGTGATGCAATCCTCAATAAACATAGGAACGCCATAGAACTTGATACCGTCTATTGTAACTTCGGAATTGCAAAGATAATGAACGTTTTTATCCAAACCCCCTATATTGGCACCATAGAGACAGTTGTCGTGGTTGCCACAGATGAAGATTTTGTGCCTGTGCGGTAAATTGCAGAACCAATTGAGAAAGTATATAGCTTCTTTCTTGATGCCAACCATACAGAAGTCGCCTGAATGCACAACTATGTCAGCCTCCGGCAATTCATTTAGCTGCCGATGGCAACCATGTGTATCAGAGAGATGCAGAATCTTCATAGACCATAAAACTCTCTGATAGATCCTGTAAGCAAACTGTCATTAGGATTATCATCTCCTGAAAATATGGTTTGATAAGTCAATGGAGTAGGTAAAATTTCGAGAGTCTTATTTTTGTTATTTTTTTCCATGAAACAGTCCCATCGACGTATGGCGTCTACGATCATGCCTCCGCGTGCTCCAATTATCTCGGAATAAAGTTTATTGTAATTATTGAATGCATCTTGAATGATGCCTAACGATCCCAAGTCGAAAATGATTGTTCCGTATATGAGTTTAGTCGAGGATTCATAAGCATCTTGATATGACTTAAAGTACGACTTTGGGTAATAACCTTGTTTGCAGAATTGAGGCCCTCTAATCAAGCCAATAAGATGGCTGATTGATTGTTTGATGCCCTCAATGTATCGCATTTCTCCGGGAGCTGCGCTAAGTAGAGTTTTGTTCTGTTCATTGCTGATTTTCAAAGGCGATAGGACATCTGTAGTTATATATCTGGTATACAAATCTACATATCCTTTCTTCAAGTCGATTGAATTGGCTGCTCCGTCTACATATTCAGAAAATTTTGATTCCAAAAACAACAACTCCCCATCTTTGGAAACCAATACAACATCAATGCATGACGGCAATTTAATTACTCGATTTCTCACTTCAAAAAAGCACTTATAATACTTTTTATCATTAATAATAATTCCTTTGTTCTGATCTTCATTGTCGAAAAGCGGATAAAAGGTAAGCAACGATAATAATGAAGAAGATTTTAGAGAATTAATTTTGCCGAGTTCGTTACCCTGTCCCTCTGTTACAATTCGAAAAGCGTCATAAAATCTCTTCCGTTTGTCTTTTGGTATATCGAACAAGTTAGCGAATCGTTCGGCATATGAATCGGGATTGAAAAAGAATTTTGAATTGAAAGTTTTTACGGTTTTTCTTGTCGACAGAATTTCTGACAAATTCTTTATTTTAGTCATATAAAATAATTCTTATTTTTTCTTGCAATATCATTAGTGTCCACTGAAAAATCATAAGAGTTCTTTGAAATTATTGATATTC
>CAJTZS010000058.1 GCA_910584055.1 uncultured Muribaculaceae bacterium
AAGCTAAAGCCGACCTGAAAATCAAAAATCAAGTCGGCTTTTTTCGGATGGATACAAATAAAAAACTCGGTTAAATAACCGAGTTTTTTATTTTTCTGAATTATTAAAACAATTCCAATTGGATTGCAGCCGGCAATGGTTCAGTTTTCTTTGACCCCTCAAATAAAAGGATTTCATTAAATTGTCGTTCTGTAATCGATATTACACACACCTTTCCTTCTGAGGGAAGAAATTTCTTAACCCTGTCTATATGAACTTGTGTATTTTCCCGGGAAGCACAATTTCGAACATAAATAGAAAACTGAAACATCGTAAACCCATCTGATTGCAATCTTTTTCTGAAATCAGATGCCATTTTACGCTGCAACTTAGTTTCAGTTGGCAAATCAAACATTATCAAAATCCACATAAGCTGATAAGCACTAATTCTATCATATGAACATAATTCAGCCATATTAACACCCTTTATTCTAACGGAATCTCGGGATATACAAGTTTCCGGCTCTCTCCTCCATAACACTTTGCCAAAGATGCAGTAGTCATTGACACAGCCACCATTAATGGCCTGTTTAAACCCTTCAATCTGACATCCAATGAAGGAATGGACAACAATATCTTTTTTGAGGCTTTTGTCAATTCAGGCGATAAATATTTATTCTTTATCATATCAACCACCAATTGATCCACATAAGGTCTGTATGGTTCCATTATATCGTCAGCCAGACAATATGCATTGTATTTATTAGAGTGATGAATTCCCAATGTAGGCAATAATCCGCTACCTACCAGACTTCGCGCTATCACCGCCCTCAATATGGCATAGCCATAATTGAGCAAGGAATTTGGATCATCCCCTTCCTGTCTACGAACAAATCCCGGGATTGTTTCAAATAGATTCCTCCAATAATATGCTGCCGCCCTCCCCTCAAGGTTATCCGGATCCCCGCTTCTGACCTGCGTTGACCACTTCAACATATTTCCGACCTCAGTGCCATTCGCTCTCTTTAAGACCGCAGCCTGATTCCGAATCTTTGCCGAAATTGTCTGTTGCCATAATTGTTTCTTAAGGGGCAAGGAGGCCACAATCTGATCGCCAAACCGCTCAGACTGCAACGTATTCCCATCAAGTGGCAACAACAAACCGGAAGGCATATGTTTTGCATCACAAAATATTACTGCAACATTTGCATCAAGCAATGACGACATCAAAGCGGAGGTTATTGTCACCTGAGGACTCTCTATTATCAAGACACCGATGTCTTCAATAGGACGCGTCAGAACCTGTTCGCAGCCGGTCTCCGGATTAACATTGTTAATAACCAACTGTTTAAGTTTCAATGACAGATATGCCCTATTTGAAAAACACAATGTCTTCTTTATCATAAAAACTATTCAAATATTATTCTACCAAGCATAGAAACTTTCACTTTGCGCGGATGCAGCGCATCAAAAGCCTTAATAGATCCTACTCTATGATACTGTTTCATTTCCTTATCCCCTTTCTCAATTTTCGCAACTGTATCAGTATGGAATTTAAAATAATAATCACTCGGACTCAATTTCCATACCCGATACAGATGTTTGTTTATAGTTGACAAATCTCCCGATGCCACAGCATCGTTCCATTCATCGCCTGACATTCCGAGAACGAACATTTCATTTCTCCGTAAAGTCATATATAATTCGGAATCCACCGGTGGCAATCCTTTCGCCAATCTTTGAATATCCTCATTATCTTCCATCTGCGACAATTTATCCCATGCCTCAGAAGGATCCGTTACAATAATCGGCAGACCATATCTCTTCCTCAAAACGCAATCCCAAAAGCTTACCGTTGTTTCAACTACCGAGCCATCCGGAGTGCGGTATAACGCAATATGATGGTTATTCCTCGTCTGAGAATACCCTATCGCTTTTCCCTCGTCATCATGTCGCACACAGGCAAGCGAATCGGAATTGATACCGGTAAAACACCTCACTCTTTTAATCTCCACGTTTGGAGCCGAATACAGAGGAGATTCCACAAGACTCTTAGCGAAATTATTCTCCCCGACTTCTTCGAAGCGCTTTTTAACTATACCCCTTATGCGTGAGTCAACTATCGAGTCTGCATCTTTAAGTTTCTTGAAGCTTGACAAATCATAATTGATCACAATCTCCTTCCTATAACATCCAATTTCAGGTATTACCTTGTCACGAACTTTCAAAGGGGTCTTCTTAAGAGACTTAATCACTTTTGTTTCATCTCTATCATTTCTGTCAAGAAGGTCCTTAAGCTCGCTACGAATCTGAGAATCGACAATCAAATCAAGATTTTTAATTGCCTGCTTAATACTCTTTTTTCCATCGTAAACCAGAATCTCTCCATAGACAGATTCTTTTGTCAATGGTCCTCTCGGCACCAATACTCCCTTTTGCACGCACACCCTCTTCCCATTCTTTTTAACATACCTTTTCCCGGGCGTGGTCAATTTCTTTCCGGCCTTAAAAGATACGGACACTAAATCCAATGCCGTCAAAACTTCAGACACGTTGAAATGAGGTTGTTTTTCCGCCCACTTATCAAGATTCTCATTGAAAAGGTTCTTATCAGAAGAAGCATTAAGGGTGTTGAGCCGCTGGACGTGACTTTGCCGCGTCAAGGCAATCACCAATGCATCAAGCGCATGGTGACGATGATCCCGTCTCTTCGACCAGTTAACTATACGTTCTTTGCAATGCATCTGCCTGTGACTCTCATATTCCACACGCTCTGTCAATCCCGCATCTTTATATTTCGGGAAGTTTAGGTCATGAAGGATATTGTCATACCCCCATACATGACGGAAATAACTTGTCACGGCTCCCGAGGATGCATACACATTACGGATTACGTCAAGCAGGACTTCACGAGTCTTCTTTGCAATATATTGGCTTTCCCTGAGGTCCCGCTCAATGAAATCCTGCGGAATATCCTTGGCTGCCATCATAAGCTTATTTCTCTTTGCCTTTGAGATTTTTTTATCTTTATAGAGACTCTCCACTCTGTCACAATACTCATTGAAATCCTGCTCAGACCGTCCTTTCATGAAATCATAAGCAGTCATCGCCCCTTTGGCATGATTACATTCGCGACAGGAACATACCTTATTTGAGAAGCTATCGTCAAACAGACGCGACCTCGGTATGATGTGTTCAATCTCATAGCCATGACCTTCAACAAACTGAACGGGCGTTACCACTTTCCCGCAATACATACATCTATTGCCGGTCTCCAGAAGCATACGCATCTTTTGAATACGCCGACGAGTCGGCACTATGCCGAGTTCCGCTATCTGCGCCTCCAGCCTGTTGTTTTCCCGTTCTTGCCTGTTAATTCGTTCCGTGGTCTCCGCACGCTCGTCACGACTCATCTTCAGTTCTCGTGCAAGCTCAATCCTTGCTTCGTCGATTTCTCCGTATTCATCAATTATAGCATTAACCAGATTTATTGTCTGATTAATAATCTTTTCAACTATCGGCTGCCGTAAAGTGCCTTTCGGCAGGATCTCCAGACGGCTTTTAAGCTCTCTATTGGCGTTTTCTTCTTTAGTTATGGAATCACTATGATTCACATTGACAAGAGTGCATGCCTCGCTATATCCATAACCTTTCATAAGATTGGGTATAAGCTTACGCATGAACTTAGCCGACTTGTTCGAATAACCTGCCCCGACAAAATCTATGGCATATAATTTTTCAAGTATGTTTTCATCATCAATTCCAAATTTAGAACGCAGACAATGGAACAGCTCGTTTTTGTCAGATATAGAATAGAGTGTATGCCACAACCGATAAAACGGTTCATCGCGATATTCATTTGAGACCTGTTCTATAACCTCTCCTGTATCGGAATCCACAAAAGCAGTGTCTTCCATATTCAAATCAAACTTCAGAAGAGTCTCCTTTCCCTCATATCCTTCCAAAGCCGCAGCAATCTTACAATATGTTACATTCCCCTGTATCCCTTTTCCAAGCGCCTTATCCGATTTGAAGCCATCAGCCTTCTTTAGGCCAAGAATCCTGAGCAATTCAGTTTCAGAAAGCTTTTCATGAGTGTTGAGATAATCGAACACTCTCTTCCTTTCTTCCCGGTTTAGATCATACTCATAATTAAGTTTCCTTGCATCAGTCGGAACACTCAAGACATCGTCAAAAAGCGATGGAGCATATGCCTGTCTCCCTTTCTGCCGAGGATTGCAAAGCCTGACATTATTAATTGCCTCATATATTCTACAAACCTGTGCCAATGGAGACGTACGGGGAGCAACTTTTGGTCCGCTCTCAACAACCTTGCCATTTCTGTCTTTGAACAATTTTCTCTCAAATTCACAAAAGGAAACCAGATGCTTACATGATTTAAGAGGACGCTGGAAAAATATTATCTGTTTAAGTCTCCCTATGTTTTCTTCTGTCAGTATTTCAGGATAATATATCCGCTGCGAAAACATTATCTTATCAAATTCCTCGGCATATGCCTCGCGTGGAAGAACATTCTCCTTTATCCGGTAAGTATAAAACTTAGAACCTTTGGCAGAAACTTCTTCTGAATCTTTCAATTTCGAGTAGAAATATTGACCGGCAGTCAATCCTGCATCCTTAATTTCTTTAAAACGGGAATTGACATTTTTAACATATTCCGTCTGTCTGGAATCTGCCAAATCCGATTTGGCATGTTTATAACCGCGCCTTTGATTCAGATGCAACAAAACTCTGGCTATTTGTGAAAGAGAAAGCCGACAGCCTTCCGTAGCGGCATCGTTTCTTAATTTCCATATCTCCAATGGTGATAAAGATTGGAATTTTTCGTCAGAATTCATTAATCCCAATTCAATCATCGCCTCTTTAAGGGACTCCCGTCTCAATTGAAAACGGTCGAGCAATTTCCGGGCAGTACGCATCGCCGTGCGCTGGGAGCATACCGTTTCACCGCGACCGGCAGAAAAATCCGATTCTTCTTTATTGTCAAACTGTATAATCCTACTTCCTAATCCAAGCAGCTTGTTTATTGTCTTGTCTTCATTAAGTTCAATAACAGCCCACCCTATGGAAGCCGTGCCGAGGTCAAGTCCGAGTATCTTCATTAGCGTAGATTTGTATAATACCTTACAAATCTAACAAAAAAATAAATAATATTAAAATATTTTGCAAATCATTTGCAAAATATAATATAAACCAGTAAATTTGTTTCGCAAAAATAATTCAAAGCTGATCACAATAAGGATTATTCCGTTGTGAAAACATCTGAGGAGGGAAATCTAAAGATTTCTCTCCTGTCTTTTATTTAACGGATATCATCGTTTCAGCAAAAAGTTTGGCAGCTAACGCTGTAATCAGTAGGGTTTGCGGTATTTGGTGGGGTCGGCGAGTTCTTCGAGTATGGAGAGGTAGGAGGCGTAGCGGCTTTGTGAGATGAGACTTTGCTCCACAGCGGGAACGACAGCGCAGCCGGGCTCTCCGGTATGTTTGCAGTCTGAATAGCGGCAACCGGATGCGGTCTTGAATATCTCCGGGAAGAAATGGGAAACCTCCTCCGGACTGAAGTCTATCGTGCCGAATCCTTTCACTCCCGGAATATCAATAATCTCCCCTCCGCCGGGGATGGTGATCATTTCGGAGAAGGTTGTAGTGTGCATCCCGGTGTGGTGTATGTCTGAGATTTTTCCTGTTTTCAAGCCAGCTCCAGGAACAAGGGCATTGATAAGTGAGGATTTTCCGACACCGCTATTGCCTGCCATCAATGTGGTTTTACCTGTCAATGCTTCTTTCAGGGATTCAAGTCCTTCTCCGGTTTCAGCCGACACCACATATACTGGATACCCGATAGACCTGTAAAGATGAGCCACCATCTCTCCGAGCTGTCTGTCATCGGCATCCCATAAATCCATTTTGTTCAGAATCAGCATAGCCGGCACTGAATACGCCTCGGCTGTGGCAAGGAAACGGTCGATGAATGTTGTCGGAGTCTGAGGATCTCGCAATGTAGCCACAAGCGCAGCGCAATCAAGGTTGGCAGCCAATATATGAGACTCCTTGGAGAGGTTGGATGCCCGCCGTATGATATAATTGCGGCGCTGCGAAACAGAGATGATATAATCGGCATCATCTGCGGACTCGGCGACCGTAACCCGGTCGCCGACGGCTACCGGGTTGGTGGTGCGTATACCCTTTATCCTGAAATTTCCTTTCACTCGACAGGCGACATCCTCCCCCGAATCAAGACGCACGACATATGAAGAGCCGGTATTCTTAACCACTGTCCCTTCACCTTTCGATATGATGTTCCCTTCTTTTCTTTTTGATTTCATAACACAAATTTAACTGATTTCTTAACAATTTCGGTCAATAAGTTGTTAAAAATTTAGAGAAATGGGTTAAAATAGCTGTCAAATTTGCAATAAATTTTGCAGTTTAATAAATTTTAGCCAAATTTGCAGTCGTAAAACACTAATTATTAATAATAGAACTTGCCTATACTTGGTTACAAACATTGAAAAGAGTTTAGACAAGCTCACAAAATTTGAAAGAACATGAACATTGAATCAATTGGAACATGGGCTGGTGAGGTTTATAAAGCGCTTGACTCATCAGACACACGCATGCTTGGATTAAAAGGCGTGAAGAAAGCCACCAAACTCAAAAAAGATGAAATCATGGCAGCCCTCGGCTGGCTCGGCCGTGAAGGCAAGATTGCCATCACTATGAACGATGAAGACATCGTCATCACTTTGGTGTAACATTCACCGTAATCTCATAAAAAAATTAGCTGAGCCATAAAGGTATGTCTCAGCTAATTTTTTATTTCTAAGTAGGTAAGAAAATTTAATGCACAAATAAAACGCAGTTATTTTTGAGATGTTTTTGCCGCGTAATGAAGGAGCATATAGGCATATGCAACTGAATTACAAGGTAAAAACAGCCAAAAAGAACAAGTTTTATTGGGCAAGATTTCATTACCTACTTATATCGTTTAATTTTTCTTACCTACTTATATTGTTTTATGCTATTTGCGGAAAGGGACAGACCAGATCACCCGCACCGGCACTGTTTGCCCGTCATGCTTGCCGGGAGTCCATTCCGGCATCTTGCTCATTATTCTTATTGCCTCCTGATTCAGGGAATGCTCCACCCCTTTAAGGATCGATATATGGCTGACAGTGCCATCGGTATTGACCACAAACGAGCACGTCACACGCCCTTGAATGCCTTTCTTGTATGCCTCGGCGGGATAGTGACGGTTCTTGTTGATAAAAGCTACGAGTTTAGCATCGCCACCTGGAAACACCGGTTTCTGCGTCACATAGTCGTATTCATAGACTTCAAGGTAGGCTTTGCATCCGGATGCTCCGTTACCGGCCCTGACTCGGGTGGTCTGAGCGTTTCCTTGCTGAGAAACCAGCAACGGTAGGAAACCGACAATAAGCAGTATATATAGATTGAATCGTGTCATTCAGTTTAAGATTGCATCTGATGTTGTTTAGACTAATTTTAGAATGTCAAACAACTTCTTTTATTCGGATGCAAATTTAAAATGTAGAAGTGAATTTATCAACTCCCCGATACTTAAATATAGTTAATATTGTTTAAAGCATTCGGGTTTATACGAACGTGGGGTGTTTTTGCGTTTATAGAGAGATGAAATTTGCAAAGTACCTCAAAATATACCCCTTCGCCCTTGTTTCCGCCGGCTTCATCCTTCCGGCCGAAGCCCAGAACACCTCATCGGGATATGGGTTTCTGGACATTCCTGTTTCATCTCATACATACTCTTTGGGAGGGGTGAATTCCGCATTGATCGACAACGATATCCTCCTCGTGGATCAAAATCCGGCCCTTCTCGGCCCGGAAATAGGATATCAGGCTGCCGCATCATATATGCACTATATGGGCTCCGGCAATTTCGGCGGCGTCCGTTTCGGCATGCCTGCGGGAGATAGAGGCGCATGGGCGGCCGGAATCCGGTATCTTAACTACGGAGCATTCGACGGATACCTTCCCGACGGCACCCCGACAGGATCTTTCAGCCCTCAGGATATCGTTTTCGAAGGCACATACTCGCACGATATAACGGAAAGGCTGCGCGGCGGTGTGAGCTACCGTGCGATCTATAGCAATTATGAACAATATACGGCATTCGCTATGGCTGTGGATCTCGGCATCAACTACTATAACGAAGAGAACGACATGTCTCTGTCAGCGGTTCTTACGAACATGGGTGGACAAGTGAAACGTTTCGATACCGAATACAACCGGCTTCCGTTCGATTTCCGTCTGGGATACATGCAGACTCTCGGGAACTCGGCATTCCAGCTCTCTATCAACGCCTGGCATCTTACACGATGGAAATTACCTTACTATTCTCACGACAGAAACGACCCCGATAAGCAGCAACAGATCAAATCAAGTTTCTTTACAGACCTTTTCCGTCATCTTGTGTTCGGACTGCAATACTCTCCATCTGAAAAGTTCTATCTCGGAATTGGCTATAACTACAAAACGCGCACCGACATGTCTGCGTACCAGCGCAATTTCCTCTCCGGTTTTTCGCTGGGAGGAGGGATAAAAGTGAGCAACTTCGGCTTCGGCGTGTCTTATGCAATGCCACACAAATCAGCCTCGACCCTCATGCTCAACCTGAACTGGATAATCCGTGATTAGGAAGTTGTTTAAAATCTCAACAAATTTCTCAACCTTTTACCTCCACCTATTGTTTAATATGTAAATAAACAATTAAGGTTATGGATACAAAGGAAAAACACATCAGAGAAAACGAATCCAACGTAAAAAGGGAGATTCGGGAAGCCCGGGAAGGCTATGTGGCTCCTCAGGCCGAGGGGCTTAAAGCCGAAGGCAAAATCCGTAAAAACAATGGATCCGCCAAAACCAACAGACTTTGGTTATGGCTTGGAATCATAATCCTGATATTTATCCTGGTATGGTGGCTGTTCTCTATAGGTACTTTCAGCGATATAATCGGAACCACCAACGGATAAACACCATTCACCCCAACACCCGGCCATTCACGGTTCTTATAAAGGGCGCAATTTTCTGATAGACCGGGATAACGAAGACCTCGAGAGCACTCCCGAGGTCTTTTTATTATTGATAATTGAAGGGTTCTCTCAAAGAGGCCTCGCGCCATCTGGAGCCGAACGTCTTCCTTGTCTTTAAAACGTCCGGTAAGTCTCGATGGTTCAACTGCGGTTGGCGCGCTTACGCTCGTTCTCGTCGAGAATAATCTTCCTGAGCCTTATGTGATTCGGTGTCACCTCCACGTATTCATCTTCTTTGATATATTCCAACGCTTCTTCAAGTGAGAAGACCACGGGGGGAACGATTTTAGCCTTGTCATCGGCTCCCGAGGCGCGCATGTTGGTAAGTTTTTTCGATTTGGTCACGTTCACCACAATGTCGTTTTCCTTGGCGTTCTCTCCCACAACCTGTCCGGCATATACGTCCTCCTGCGGGAATATAAAGAAACGTCCGCGATCCTGAAGCTTATCTATAGCATAAGCATAAGCCGTTCCGGCCTCCATGGCGATAAGCGAACCGTTCGTGCGCCGTTCGATATCCCCTTTCCAAGGCTGATATTCAAGAAACCTATGAGCCATTATCGCTTCTCCGGCAGTGGCGGTAAGCACATTGTTGCGCAAGCCGATTATACCTCTTGAAGGAATATGGAATTCTATGTCTATACGGTCGTTGCGCGTATCCATGGAGACAATATCCCCCTTGCGGCGCGTCACCATATCCACCACCTTAGAGGAATACTCCTCAGGAACATTAATGGACAACGCCTCCACCGGCTCACACTTCTTTCCATCAATCTCCTTTATGATAACCTGCGGCTGACCGACCTGCAGCTCATAACCCTCGCGGCGCATCGTCTCGATCAGAATGGAGAGATGCAGCACACCTCGCCCGTATACCGTCCACTTATCTTCATTCACCCCTTTCTCCACACGAAGCGCAAGATTGCGGTCAAGCTCGCGCTCAAGACGGTCGTTGATATGGCGTGATGTCACATACTTTCCGTCTTTACCGAAAAACGGCGAATCATTGATAGTGAAAGTCATCGACATTGTAGGCTCGTCAATGGCGATACGGGGAAGGGGCTCAGGATTGTCGAAAAGTGTGAGGGTATCACCAATCTCAAAATCATCGAGACCAACGATAGCACATATATCGCCGCTCGATACCTCCTGCACTTTCTTGCGCCCCATGCCTTCAAACGTATGAAGTTCTTTCACACGCTGACGCGTCACGGTGCCGTCTTTTTTACACAGTCCCAATTCCTGGCCTTCGCGAATAGTGCCTCGATGCACACGCCCCACGGCTATCCTGCCCACATAGTTGCTGAAATCGAGACTGGTTATAAGCATCTGGGGATCACCCTCAATTTGAGTCGGAGCGGGAATATTTTCTATAATGGCATCAAGCACGGCAGTTATATCCTCTTTCGGCTCCCGCCAGTCGGTAGACATCCAGTTCTGCTTTGCAGAGCCGTAAATAGTCGGGAAATCAAGCTGATCTTCAGTGGCGTCGAGATTGAACATAAGGTCGAACACCATCTCGTTCACTTCATCCGGACGACAGTTGGGTTTGTCAACCTTATTTATCACAACAACCGGTTTGAGTCCCATCTGAATGGCCTTCTGAAGCACAAAACGAGTCTGAGGCATCGGACCTTCGAAAGCATCCACGAGAAGGAGGCATCCGTCGGCCATATTGAGCACACGCTCAACCTCCCCCCCGAAATCTGCGTGTCCCGGAGTGTCTATAATATTGATTTTTGTGCCCTTATAATTTATCGATACATTCTTGGAAAGGATTGTTATGCCGCGTTCGCGCTCCAGATCGTTATTGTCAAGGATCAGTTCTCCTGCGTTCTGGTTCTCGCGGAAAAGATGACCGGCGAGGAGCATTTTATCGACCAGGGTGGTCTTACCATGATCGACATGCGCGATAATCGCTATATTTCTTATATTCTGCATATCTTAGTTATTTTCAATCCGCAAAATTACAAAAAAATCCCCAAAACGATGTTATAAAACATCATTTATTTGCGTCTGGGCCTGGTCGGGGGCATTGCGCCTTGGCCCGGTCGGGTGCATTGCGCCTTGGCCCCGGTCGGGTGCATTGCGCCTTGGCCCGGTCGGGTGCATTGCGCCTTGGCCCGGTCGGGTGCATTGCGCCTTGGCCCGGTCGGGTGCATTACGCCTTGGCCCGGTCGGGTGCATTGCGCCTTGGCGCAATGTTAAAAAGGATAGCCTATTGCGAGATGGAATGCGAATGCATTTTTAAACCGTATGTTGAAATAATGATTGGTGCCGTTGTAATAAGGGGCATGCAACCCATAACCGAGATCGCCGCGAACCACGAGCATTCCTATATCCACTCGCAACCCCACACCAGTGCCGAGGGCGAGATCTTTTAAGAAAGTCTTGCCGCATAGCTTCCCTCCCGGGCGCGTCGGATCATTCTGCAGGAGCCAGATGTTGCCGGCATCCAGAAAGACAGCCCCGTGCAGTATGCTGACTATCGGGAACCGGTATTCCGTATTGAGTTCCAGTTTAAACGTTCCGGTCTGGTCAAAATACCCGTTCTGCAAATCTTTCGGGGGACGGTAACTTCCCGGTCCGAGGGAACGCACCGTGAATGCACGGATTGAATTGGCGCCTCCGATATAGAACTGCTCGGAATAAGGAACCACACTCGAATTGCCATATGCATGCGCCGCCCCTATCAATACCCTGGATACAAGCCATTGGTCAGTCCCGCGCATTAGCCGGCGGCTATAAACAAGCTGAGCCTGCCCTTTTACAAATTGCGAAAACGGTGTGCCGACGAGCCGCTTCTCCCCTTTTACTCCGCAGAGCCGATAGATGCCGTCGAATACGTTCCCGGCCTCAGTCACTGTCGCCGTAAAGTTTATTCCGTTAATCTTTTCCCGTTCGAGAAATTTATCGAGAGTATAGGTATAGCTCATTTGTGGGATATACTGGCTCTGGAAACTGAGGGCAACTGCAGGATTGGCCGCCATAACGGAATCGAACGCTTCCGTGCGATGCATCAGTTTATTATATGTCAACTTAAACAGTGTCAATTGATTGAGCACGTTCCTTGACGGATGCCATTCATAATTGATTCCCACATGGAAATCCGCAAGCTTGAAATAATGGGGACGGTTCATTATATCTGCGCCCAGGGAGATGGTTGTCCAGTTAAGGTTGCGGTCATTGCGCGGTATGAATTTTGGCGCAAGGAGACGCGGAAACGCAAGTGAACCTGTCAAGCCGAATTCGTAGCTGTTGAATATACTGCCACGATTGCGACCGGTCTGCCATTCATAGTTTGCATTGAACGAAAGCGACAATTTTTCGCCACCACCGAACGTATTGTTGTTGGTCACGCCGAGAACGAGACCCGGACCCAGATAAGAATTGGATTTATAAGCTACATTGGCCTCCAACGTAGCTTCCATCGGGCGGTCGAACTGACAGGTGATGTAAAGGTCGAGTGTCGGATTAGAGGCGGAAGTATCGGCAGGGACAGCCTGCATCTGGATATTACTGAAAATTCCGAGCCTTGCAAGCCTTTCTTGCGTACGGTCCATATTCCATACAGAGAATATCCTACCTTTCCGGAAAGTGATGCAGGAAGGGATGAGGTTTTTCCTAAGCTTGGCGGGTCGATAAACGATCAGCTCTCCCTTGTCGGTCTGTATGGTGTCGGGGACACCGGGATTTTTCGTGCTTCTACGCAACACCGACGTATATATGTTGCCGACACGGTATTGTCTACGGGCAAGTTCCGGCACATTGTCGGCAAGCGTCACCCTGAGTGCCACGGCATGCGGGGTGATGAGACTGTCGGCAAGATATTCTATATATTCGGGGCGGAAATAATAATACCCTAAATTCCGCAAGGTGTTGGCTATTTTCGTGCGCACCATCTCAAGCGAGTCAACGCAGAACCGCTCCCCTTTCCGCAGATATTTGCTTCTCTTGGATATCGTATCTACAAGAAACCCGAGTTTTGTGCCGTCGTTGATATATTCAATGCTGTCAATAAGGTAAGGCTCCGGCAGGGAGGCATCGTAGATAATCTTCGCCTTCTTTGGATTCTTGCCGCTTTTTAATGAATAGGACACCTTTGATCCGAAATAGCCGTTGTCATCAAGAATGGTCTGCAGCATCTTGGTTCTAACTTCCGGACGGGCATCCGTTACGAGAACCGGCTCTGCAACAAGATTACGGTATATCCAGCCTTTCAATCCCTTGGCAGAATCGTTCATATGGTTGTAGACCCATAATCCTACCGGGAAAGGGCTCCGGATATAGGGAGAGATGAACGGCCACGGATTGTTTGGCTTCACATTAACCGTCTTTTTCATATCAGACACCATTTCCGAGGGCACCTTATCCCCTTCGGCTGCCTTGACATTGAGCTTCATGCCATTGTACAGAATCTCTCCGTCTTCAAGTTTCGATGTTGTGGAACAGCCGCAACAATATATAAGTACTATAAAAAAAGAAACTCCAATTATAGCAGACAAACGCGTCATCTCAAAAAACTTTTTCATATCATTCATCATCTCCCTCCTCCTTTCTAACCGTTATTTTGTCATGACTCGTTGAATCCACAGACGATTTAATCTGAGTTGTGTCTCTATTTTCTCTTTTCTTGCCCCCACGGATCCGGAAGAGATGCAGAAGATTGTTCAGTTTACGTTTCAGCACAAAGCCTGCCCCGGTTTCGGTTATTTCACCTTCGAGGATACTCTCAAATCCGGTGTGGCGGAACAGCCTGACAGACATATTCACCGTCTCCGTCTGCTTCAGCACATACTCTGCCGATATGTCACTGATCAGGTTCTGGCTAAGGTTCTCGTCTGCCGATGCATCTGTGGAATAATTTCCTCCGACCTGAATCTTGAAGCGATTGTTGAACAAAGATTTCGACACCTGATAACTATAGCTCATCTGAGAACTGCTGGTGCCGTTCTGCATTCTGTCATACTGATCCACGCCAAATGACAGGTCCACGCCGCGTATGTTCTGGGAAGCCCATTTGTTGAGCTGAGAAGCAAGATAGCCATAGAGCATACCGGTGCTGATGGACGGCTTGCCACCCATGGCATTCTGCCCCGTATATTGACCGGTAATCAGCATGTTCATCGCCTGGGTCTGTCGCTGGTCCGCGCTCATCGACTGCAATTCGTTCTGCACGCTCACGTCATCGTTAGTGGAGAGGTCGAAGTTTATTTTGGGAGAGTTCAGATTACCCGTCGCGTTAAGCGTCACAAGGAAATTGACAAGACGGCTGTTCGAGCCGGTTGTCACGTTGGCCTTGACATCATCGGTGGCCGTGATGTTGAGTTTGGGATTCATGATGTCTCCGCCCCACGTTACCTGACTCGATGGATTGAAAGTGAACATCTTCTCTCCCAATACCGGCAATCCGTATCGTACAAAACCGTTACCAAGCAACAGTGTCCCGTTAAGGCGCATGTCTCCCATATAGTTCTGGAAGTAGTTAAGTGTGCCGGAAGGCTGAAGTTCCACGCGGCTGCGTCCGTCGGTCGATAGCAAGACCGTAGCTTCCGTGCCGGGGGAGATTGTCAATCCGGCCCGGATGCGCATCGTGGAAGTCTGAACCACCGAATCCGCCTTCACCACTTGCGTGGTGTCGTTGAAATTCACGAACTTGACGACATTGTTTTCCGAACCTCCTGTCAGCTCGGATCCAACCATATTAACACGGTATGTTATGTCAGTTGTTCCAAGGATATTCAAGTTCGCCTTTATATCCATCAGGCTCAAAGAACCTTTCACAGTCCCATCGAGATTTATAAACAGTTTACCGAAAAGATCCGCTTTCGAGCGGCTGTCGCTTTTCACGAGCTGGCAATTGGAAGCCGAAGCACTAAGATTCAACAATATATTGCCGAATGAAGAGGCATCCACAGAACCGTCAATTGTAATCGGATTACTGTTGGCACCGAAAATATCGAATTGGTCAAAGCCTACCACACTGTTTGTCACAGTCACAGGCACGGTATCGAAACTCAACTTGCATCCGGCCATGGGGATATATGCGGATGCATCCTCAAATGCTATGTTGCCGTTTAGTATCGGTTTGGAGAACGAGCCGTCCATGCGCATCTCGCCGTTGAGGTTTCCCCCGAGCGTTACCATATTGTCAAGGAAAGGATTGGCAAGTTTAAGCGGGAATTCGGTGAGGCGCACACCTATGCTGTCGGGAGCCAGATTACCGACCGAATCCTTGCGCAGGTTCGCGTAGGCGGCAAGTGCAGGCTCATTGTTTATAAGCAATGCCGCGTTAATACCGGAACTGCCGTCGTGCGCCATCCCGGCATCGAGCCGCAAATCGAAATCACCGAGCTGAGTCTTCTCATACGTCAGGCTTTTGACTCCCAGCGTACCCTTTCCTGACAATGTCGAACCGTCGTAAAGCACATGGATATCCGAATCGACTGAGCCGGTGATCGGCGGCGCGAGCAACGACATGCTCAGGAAGTCTTCTATTTTGATGTTGTCAAGTTTCATGTGAAGCTCATCTATACCGGCATCCGTGGGCTGGGTACGCAGCAATATGCTGCTCTCGGCACTGCTCGCCACCAAGTTTGCATCCACCTTCTTGTTTCCGAGATTATAATCGATGAAGTTGTCATCGTTAAGAGTCCAGGGAAGATAGGCGATTGTGGATTTCAAAGGAGTGAAGTGAACGGAAATCACCGAGTCCTGTAATGCGGCTGTCAAACCGACACGGTAACCTGTCTTCCCTTGCAGATTCCGCTGGGTGAGGAACGCCCCGAGACGGTTGCTGCCCAGATAGCCGTTGAGATTTACCTGTGCGAATTCATCCATTGTGCCCGGGCTATTGCCCATGTGTATCTTATAATCGAGTAGATTGCGGCGTTCCTTAAGGGCGAGGTCGAGTGTATCGATACTTATCGATCCTGATGTGAACTTACGGGCTGCGATATTTCCATGAAAGAGGGAATCCTTATATATCGAACCGTAGACAGTGTCAAGATTCATGCCGGAAGGAACCAGGAACTGATTCAGCAACCCGCGCCCGGAGGCATTGAGGGAAAGTGAGAATGGAGGGAGCGCCATGCTTATGCTGTCCATCTGCAGGTTTCTCTCCTTAACCTGCGACATTATCACATCCGATGCTTTCGTCATCCCGTCAACAAGCATCTTGAGTCCCGTCGGACTATGGAATGCAACCGATGTCATATAAGAATCGATGTCTGCGGAGGTCGATGTCTCAGTAGCATCTATACGCGCTGTGACTCCGCCTGGAAGATGAATATACTGGTTCGGAAGGTTCCAGTCGAAATCAACAAGTTTGAGGTCTGCGGCGTAGAGCCAACGGTCGGGACTTGCCGTTCCGTTGATATAGACCGTGCCTTTACCGTTGCTCATATCGGGAGACATTCCGATTTTATGAAGATCGAGATCACGGATTTTTGCGGTGATGTCAAACACATAATCATCGGGATGTATCGCGCCGCTCCCTTCCAGTTCGAGGTCGAGTCCATCGTTGGCAGACACGGCATAGAGATCGAAGTTATTATCCGGTCTCAATACAATGTCCGCACGAATATCATTAAGGAGGCGTTTGTTATATTCAATGGAATTAACCCTCAGTCTGGCATCAGTCACAGCCTTTCCACTCAACGGATTGAACCCGGCTCCCTCGGCCTGGACCGACGCCGTGACGCTGCCGATACCGAGCGAAGGCATGAAATAACCGACATCAAGCCCGTTGACTTCCGCATCTATATTATATTTCTCCGAGTTCATGCCTACATGACCTTTTCCCGAGGCATTACCCGCCGTACTTGTCAAAGTGAAATCAGCGCCATAGTTCTCACGCATTGCGGACGCCGTGCCCTCTATGTGAAACGCGGGAACCTGTATTTCTGATTTTCCCATGAATTTATTGATAAGACGGGGATCGGATATGCGTCCGTTGAAATCCACTTCCGTCTCCAACTTCTTTATATCAAGAGGATTGTCGGCGTACCCTTCGGCGTGCAGCGACATGACATCACGCAACGACGCTTCCAGCCGGTCAATATCCACAGATTCCAGCGAACCATTAGCCTCAAGGGCCACATCAAGTGGATTGCGTGCCGGCAGCAGGGATGTGTATTCTTTGAGGGAAGGCATGAAAGAATCTACGTCGGGCATGCCAAGACGCGCCTCTACATTGACATTTACAGGGGCCTGCGGCTTAAGTTCCATAAGTGCAAACGGAACATCGGCATTCCCTCTTACATAAGAATAAAGCGTGCTGATATCAAGATTCTTTAGTGACAGGCCCGTGGAGTCAACGTCAATCCCTCCCTTCCCGCTTACAATCCGCAGTCCGCTGCGCTCTTTCGCCTGCAGACGCGTAATCGGTAATCTCACGGTGGATGACTCGTTATAAAAATTCTTCATCCCGAGTCCTATTTCCGAGACCTCTATATATGATGCGTCAAAGCCGGGAAGGGGTTTGACCCCTTTCATAGCATATATGAAGTTAAAACTGTCGAGCGATATGGAATCTCCGCTTATGCGCATAGGTTCTCCGGAAGATGGTTGCGGCACAGGTGCCGGATGGGCTGCAACCCACTCCGGAGTCGGGGTATAGTATGCTCCGGAACCGCCGGCGACGGAGGCGAGTTTCCAGCTAACCGTATTCTTGCCAAGATCCACGACCCCGCGTTTGAGATTGATGTCTCGCGCATTGAGATAAAGGGTGTCGATTGTAGGAAGCATCGACATCGCAAATGAAAAGTTTTCAAGTTTAAGATCGTTGGCCTTTATCAGGAATGGTGTGGATGATGAGGAATCTGCCGGTGTCGGTTTCTGTTTCCACACATTCATATACAGCTTGAGGTTTCCGTTGCGCAGCAATGCCTTGTTTAGGTTTATTTCACCTGTCAATATGTTCGCGGAACTTTTGTCATCCACGTCGAGCATACCGGCGGCAACGCTCATGATCATAGACGAATCCGGAGAAACCATGCGGTAATACCCTTCTTCAAGCCTGAGTTTCTTGAGCCGGACATCGAGTTTGAGAAGAGGAAGCATTTTCACGTCCGCCATTACTTTATCGGCACGCACCATTGTGTCGGCATGCTGATCAAGCACCACCACATTCTCGAGGTTGACGTCAATAGGGAATGAAAGCCTGAGTCTTCCTATTTCCACCTTCATGCCGGTGGATTTATACACGAAATCACATGCTATATTTTTAACAAAAGTCTGAACCGGAGGTATATACAGAAGCACAGGAATGATTAGAATCGCAATGACCACCCACATAAGGGTTTTCAACGTGCGTCTGAGCCACGTCGGTCTTATGAGGTGTCTCTTACTACGCCTCTCATCCTTGACACTCCCCTTCCCCGAAACGTCATTATTTATTTCTGTCTTCTCAGGAATCTTGTTTTCTTCCATCGCGTAATCGTGTGAATAAGTACCATAATGCCGCTACAGAGATTGCTCCCGCTGCATCCGCCAATATATCATAAATATCAAAAGAGCGGCCCATACCCATGCCACCCTGAACAAACTCTATGATTGTTCCGAATATAATAACTGCCAGCATTGCAACGACAACAAATGCGGCATGCAGTGAACTCCAGCCTGTAGACCTCGATTTATCGACATATATCATAAGGGCAAGCCCCCCGAACATTATTGCGTGAGCAACCTTGTCTGCACCCGGAAACAATTCCGGCTTCATATCTCCCAACGGACGGGGGGCGAGCGTAAGCCATAAAATAGCCGCCGTTGTGACTCCCGTAAGGAGCCATGGCGGTAACTTCCCTATTATGCTCTGCGCTTTATTCATAATACTTTCAACGTGTAAAGAAACCGAATTTATGTTAATATAACAAAAAAAGCAAAGGATTTTCTCCTCTGCTTTTAAATTTTTTACGAAACTACAGAATTATTTTCTGATTCCGAGTTCTTTCTTGGCTATGATCGCACGATAACGGTTGATATCTTTGCGGATCAGATAGTCGAGAAGGCTACGGCGCTGACCTACGAGCGCCTTAAGGGCGCGGGCTGTGGTGAAGTCTTTGTGATTCTCTTTAAGGTGCTCGGTAAGATGTTTGATACGAATCGAGAAAAGAGCAATCTGGCTTTCAGGGCTGCCTGTATCTGTCGGGCCCTGACCGTAAGTCTCGAAAATGTGTTTCTTTTCTTCTGCTGAAAGATGCATGATTGAGAGAATTTAAATTATTAAAAATATTTTACCTTTCTTTGAAAAGCCATTGTGCCGGGGGTCTCTCACCTGTTGCCGGCCACTTTTCTCGAAAAGCGTTGCAAAATTACTAAATAATTAATGAACTGCAAAATTTAACACAACTTAATTTGCTCCTGATGATAAAATTTATTAATTTTGCATCGCATTTTCCGCCAAGGCATGAAAAAGAGAGGCTCAGTGAAGTCTCCGCCCAACGGATTCATTTATAATTCAATAGTTTAAATGTACGCTATCGTAGAAATTAAGGGACAGCAGTTCAAAGCTGAAGAAGGCAAATTCCTGTATGTCCACCATCTCGGCGATGATGTAAAGGAAGGTGATGCAATTTCCTTCGACAAAGTTCTCCTCATTGACGCCGACGGCGATGTAAAAATCGGTGCTCCTGCCGTTGAAGGGGCAAAAGTGGAGTGCGAAGTTCTCACATCGCTTGTAAAAGGTGAGAAAGTGATTGTTTTCAAGAAGAAACGCCGCAAGGGCTATCGCCGCAAAAACGGTCACCGCCAGTACTTCTCCAAAGTGTTAATCAAAAAAATTGTAACCGCTTAAAACCGTAGATAAGAAATGGCACATAAGAAAGGTGTCGGTAGTTCTAAGAACGGCCGCGAATCAGAAAGCAAACGACTTGGAGTCAAAATCTTCGGTGGTTCATACTGCAAGGCAGGCAACATCATCAAGCGTCAGCGTGGAACTGTGCATCATCCCGGCCTCAACGTAGGCATGGGTAAGGACCACACACTCTTCGCCCTCATCGACGGCATCGTGGTGTTCTCCACCGGCAAAGAGGGTCGCAAGTTCATCAACGTGCAGCCCAAGGAAGCATAACACTTCTTTCCAAACCGAATAAAAAGAGAGGAATCCGACGGATTCCTCTCTTTTTATCTAAAGCCTAACGCCTAAAACCTAACGCCTAAAGCCTAAGGCCTCAACTAATACTTAACATTAATCCATGGCGCATTTTTCTCTGCCCATTCCTTTTGCCGGACAGGAATGTCGGTGCAAAGATAATCGGCACCCAGATAGACACCCAACATAAAATCCCCGATCGACTTACCGGGCCAGAGGCTAACGGTCAATCCCTGTTTATGAGCGAGATTAACCGCCTCCCGCGAAGTCCCTTCCATTTTAGAGCCGAGCCTTTTAATCCCGAGCCCCTTGCAAAGATTGATAGTGGCTTTGCTCACCGGATCACTCGTTATCAAAAGAAGGTCGGCATCGGGATGGCGCTGCTGCATGCATCTTAGTGAACGGGTATCGGACGATGTGAAAATAAACTCCGCATCAGCAGGCTTCTTCGACATCACTTTCCTATAAAGCTTATCTACATATTCAGGCAATTTATTCTCGGGATAAAGCTCAGCCGGATTAGTTTTCATTTCAAACTCCACATAAAGTCCCGGCTTGTCTTTCAGGAAATCCATCAGCTCGTCAAGAGTCATCATCTTGTTCCCCTTCTTGGTGTCGAGCCTGCGCAGCTCCGCAAGCGTCTTCTCTTCTACAGCTCCTGTGCCGTTGGTTGTGCGGTCAAGCTTGCTGTCGTGGGTTACAATCAGTTCTCCGTCTTTAGTGATGCGGATATCGGTCTCATAACCGGTATATCCGGCTTTATGACTTGCCTTGAACGCCTCAACCGTGTTCTCGTCGTGCTCCAATCTACCTCCACGATGTGAGAATACGCGCACCTGTTGCGTTTGGGCCACCGCCGCTACGGCACAAAAAGAAAGGATGCATACTGACAGCCCGCTTTTCAGATAATTTAGATTTTTCATTTCAGTTATGGTTAGAATAGTTAATAATAAAAAAGAGTCCCGGAATTCGAGACTCTCATTGCGCTTCAGGATGGGCTTGAACCAACGACCCCCTGATTAACAGTCAGGTGCTCTAACCAACTGAGCTACTGAAGCAGATGATGTATATTTTTACAAAAAATTCTCAGTCCGAGTTTTGACTAAGAATTCTTGCTTGGCGCTTCAGGATGGGCTTGAACCAACGACCCCCTGATTAACAGTCAGGTGCTCT
>CAJTZS010000059.1 GCA_910584055.1 uncultured Muribaculaceae bacterium
CATAACTGGAGATTTCTGCATCGTGCTTAACATCTAACTTTATTTAATCTCTAATTATTGTTTTTTATTTTCCTTTCGGTCTTTATTATTTTTATATACCCTGCCGCCCAACATACCGGCTATGATGCCAGCGATAGGCGCAAGAAAAGCTATAATTGGAATCTTCATATTATTCTCCGTTATTGAATTTAGAATGCTACTCGCAAAATTAGCTCTAATATATGGTATGACAAACTACAGCACCTTACATTGGATGATGTAAGATACTGATATTCAAATACCCTTAATAATAGAATCTAACATCGCCTTACATGGCGAAGGTTCAAGCGAAATATTTGAGGTATTCCTCCTTGCGGGGTGTCTCGCTTTTGGAGATTATGGATTTCAGACGGGATTTATAGACATATACATTGCGCAGGTCGGTGCCTATGAATACGCTGATAGAGGGCAAGGAAAATCGGCAGAAAAGATAAAGAGCAAGGCGATACTGCGAAGCGGGAAGTTTGGGGAAGTCGGACTTGAAATGCTCCATCAATCCGTTTTTATACCCGTTCACAATATCAATCAATTCCTGAGTCGTCGCTTCGGTGCTGAAATCACCGAGCGATGTCTTTACCTCAGAATAAATTCGCTTTTGCTCCTGTCCGGTTTCTTTACACTCAAAATATGATGAAGCCAGTCCGTCAAGCAATTTGAATCTTGATCTGAATAGTTCTGAAATCTTTTTTGCTGTGTCTTCTTGGTGTTGGCCGCTTTCAAAGAGATTGTTTTGCAGACTTTGAATTTTAAGCACATCGTTTTCATGTTCAAGTTTCAGCAATAGATTTCGTTTTCTGAGATAAACAATAATACCCAACGCCAATATCAAGAGAATTATACCGGAAAATACAGCCATACGTGTCCGTACATGGGCATTGGCTGTTTCCATCCATGCAAGCCGAGCCGCCGAATCATATTTCTGATTCATTGCAAGGCTACTTTCTTCAAGTTTCATTTCCTCTGCTATCTTTTGGGCGGCAAGACTCCTCAGACTGTCTATTTCCGCAAGTTCTGTCGTTCGCCCCAGCTTTTCAAGAATCTGATACTCAACATTGCGGCATAGATATTCATCCGTATTGCTGTGAGGTTGAGCGTTGGCTTGTCGGATTAGCATATACGCACTGTCAAGCCGGTTGATATGCGTGTATGCGTAAGCTATATGGGCAAGGGTGTTGGAACTGACCTCCTTATTCCTGTAGATTGACTGCCATATCCGGATCGCATTGTCGGTCAGGTGATTTTCATCATAACTCCTTGCCAGCTGATCCAGAAAGAAAACCTTATAGCCCTCGTTTGCATATGCCATCACCTCATCTTTCATTGCCAGCAATGAATCGAGCATTCCTTTATAGTCTCGTCTTGCACACAGGGCGCCAACGACTGCCATTTTCGCCTCTCTGAGCTGCTTGGGGTAGTCAAGCTCCTTTAATAATTCAATGGATTTATCCGCATAATATTTACTGACGGTACCGTTGAATCCTTGTGAATAGACTTCGGCGAGATACTGGTAGATCATGGCAAGTTCAAATTTGCAGTCAAGCTGTATGGCGAGGAACTCAGCATCCTTCAGGTATTCGATACGGGCAACATTGTTGCCGCGTAGTTTTGCATCGTTAGACTTTACGATCAGCCATTTTACCTCATCAGCTGAAAATTCGCCGATGAACCAATTATCACCTTTATGAATTTCAGCTGAGTCGAGTTGCCCCGCAGTCGCATGAAGGACACTCCCGAAAGCATACAGCACATTTAACCTCTTGTTCTGTTTGTCTGAAATCGTAGCAAGGTCTATTCCCCTGATGATTCTCATAGCCGAATCCGGATATTGAGCCATAAGGTCTTCAGCAGCATTTAGTTGCCTTTCTACTTCAGAATTGTGTGAACATGAAACGGCCATGCAAGCCATAATCACCACGGCAAATACTAAAATCCAATGAGGTATAGGTAATTTTTGTAAATTATTCATTTGGAGAAAGAGGCTTTAATATAGCCTCTGAAATACAAATGTAGATAAAAATCGTGAGATTTTTACTGACTATCCCTGAAAAGTGTTGACAGATTTGAAAAATAACTGCGTTTTAGAGTATTAACTCGTCTTGACTTATTTACGAATGTTAAATAAGTCAAGACGAGCTCACACTTGAAAAGCCTTAACATTACATGGGAAGGTCATCCCAAAACGGGGCATTGGATTATTCCATAATACGGCTCTAACAGTTCACTTTGAACACAAACCTGGACATAACTCGGCTTTCAACGGCCCAGTAGAAAATATCCATCAGCCAATGCTCTATAAGTCATGACAATTTTGTAACTTTGAATTTGCAAGCCATTGGCTGCACGACATTTTAGATAAAAAAGAAGCGTTATGCTTATTTTGCGATAGGAAACCTGAGAAATTTTCGATTTGATGCAGGAGATAGCATAGTGGTTCTCACGCTCATAGCGTGGGCTGCTATTGTTACACCTGCATCATAGGCTTTCTCAGGGCCTCCTATTGGGACGTGGCATAGTTGGCTCACGTTTTCTTTTTACACAATTTCGCCGAGAGCCACGGCATTTATGAGAATAATGGCTACTTTCAACTCATATATGAATATCCACGCCATTGATTATTGGCGGAATCTATGCCTTCAGGAAGGAGAGATAAGGCATTATAATAAGGACGACTGTTTTTTCCGGCAGGGGGAGGTTGCCCGCTATCTCGGTCTCGTCAAGTCCGGCACTTTGGTCTATTCAGTCATGGGCGGCGATGGAGTGGCGCATGTCATCGGACTGGAATATGCCGATGAATTTGTGGCGGATTTCCCGTTTTCTCTTTCCGGGCGCAAGGCCCGCGCCTCGGTCATAGCCGAATCGCCGTGTGAGATTCTATGTGTGCCTACCCACATTCTCAAGGAGCGTATGCGGAATGATGAAGAATTGAGAGAGGCGGTGCGCGTCACGACCGAGGCTGTTTTCGGTACCGTCTATGACCGTATGATTGCCCTCTATGCCCAGACTCCCGAAGAACGTTACAGAGATTTAATCTCTTTTGACCCGCAGCTGTTTCAACATTTCTCATTGAAGGTAATAGCCTCCCTGCTCAACATCACACCGACCTATCTGAGCCGAATCCGCAAAAAGCACTGATTGAGATAGCTTCCGAGCCTCATTTCTCAAACTTGTTTGAGAAACAAAAATTTGTTTTGCTGTAACTTTGCCAAAAAAATATGCTTTATGAACAGGACTGTTATCTCCATAATCTCACTTATGGCATTTCTTTCCGCTTTTCCACAAGCTGCCTCTATAAAGGTAGGCTACGATTATGTGATGAATCTTGACGGCCAATTACGGAAGGATGATTACATACTTTTAAGCGGACAGCAACAATCGATGTTTTTCAATCCCACTGCATTACAAATGGACATCACCTCAAAAGACGATGCCGCACGACAGGCTTACGGAGCCATGGCTGCGCGACTGATGGAAGCCGGCAGAGGCGATGAAGTGCCTAACCGTGCTGTCAGCATGTATGTTTTCAAGGATTTCGAGAAGCAGTCCAAAACAGTCTATGATGACTTCAGCGATCAGTTCGCGGTTTATGATGAGCCTTTTGACCAGATGAAATGGGATATTATTGAGGACTCTACAAAAACAGTATTGGGCTATGAATGTGTGAAGGCGGTTGCCGATTATCATGGTCGGGATTGGACTGTCTGGTTTGCTCCCGAGATACCGATAAACGACGGGCCATGGAAGTTTGCGGGATTGCCGGGTCTAATTCTTCTCGCAACGGATTCAACGGGTTTACATTCATTTGTTGCCAACGGCCTTGAATCTTCAGGAGCTAAAATACCCGGTATGCCGAGGGCTGATTGGTATCACAAAGAAGACCGCATCAAATATCTGCAAGCTCGATACAAATATCTGCAAGACCCTCTCGCCGACATAGCTGGAGGCAACCTCCCTCCAAATGCAAAGGTGTTTGTAAATGGACAGCAGACAACCCGTGATGAATTACGACGTCGATTCCTAAAAATATTGGATGCCGGTTATGATTTTCTTGAAACCGATTATCACGACAAATGAAGCAGGTAATGTTTGCCATTCTGATTTTTATCTTTCCATTGGCGGCAATGGCACAGGTAAATCTCATGTTGATTTTCCTTGTTGATCCAACAATAGGTCTTTCCGAGCAATTCTTTCTCATAGAGAAACACATCATGGCTGAAAAAATCATCAAGGTCATCATCTCCACAAGAAAAGGGGTCACAGTATTCTGCGGCCTCCTTTGTATAGGACACCATAAAGGTGTTTTCCACGAAAATAAATTCAACCATTGTCAGTTTTTCTGGGGAGGGAATATAACATTTCTGGCACTCTCCAACATGGTGGAAAGCACCTTGCGCTGTGATTCCGAGAGTTTTGGCGTAGGCAATTTGCCATTGCGCTCCGCTTCCTCGGTGAATGCTCTTGCATCTTCGCCCCAAAGTTCGGGAGATGTTTTAATTGTCATTGCCATGATTATTATCCCCTCTCTTGTTATTCAATTACAAATAACATTCGCGAGTAAAAGCTTAACACAGGTCGGCTGAAAGCCGATGAACGATGCCGCAGGCAAAGTTATTCACCGTAAAGATACAACAAATCTCTCACATAACCAGCTTAATAGCCAAGAGAATTTTTAATCGAGTAGATTTACATCTATGAGAGTCGGTGCGCAGATTGACAAATATTTTTAGACGCAAAAAATTCTGACTAACGCTGCTACTGCAATGGATACGGCCACGGAAATAGAAACACGGATCCAAGCCTTAAGGTTTTTGCTGAGGGGCCAATAGACCGCAACGACTGTCAATGCCGTGAATATACCGACGAGAATATGACTCCAAGTTGGAAGCAGCTCAGAATTTACTCCATAACCCACTCCCCCTAACAAACCATATATAATACCGTTCCAATTCTTCATTTTTTAAGAGCTTGTTTCTGTCTTCACACATAGAAGTTGTTTAGACTAATTTACGAATGTTAAAAACAGAGAGTTGTTTATTCTTTTATTAACCTTTGCGGCCTATTTTGGCATCTTTCTTCCCTCTCATCGCCGCCAACCGAAAGGTTGCCGCCTCTTCGATGAAAGAAACCTGCTCAAAATATGCCTGCAAATGTTAATAAAAAATTAGTCTAAACAACTTCATAGTTTTCATTTCAGTTGCAAATTTACTGAAAAAAAATTTACAAGTTCTCAAACAAGTTTGAGCGATGGTGATTATTTTTGTTGTAATTTTGTCTAAGAAGTCATACATCTGTACGACTTCTTAATTATACGTCAAAGTTTATGCTAAACCGAATAATAGTACTTCTCGCTGCAATAACCGTTGTTACTTTTTCCGCACCAGCCAAAAAGAAACAGGTAGTGTATCCGCGAGCCGAAATCAGGGTGAGCTATCTATGTCATGAAGAGCATCTAAAAACCGATGCCAAAGCCTACACAGCTGAATACCAAATGATATTGTTGGCCAACGCCATGGAATCCAAGTTCTTCAATCAAAAATGTGAGTATATCGACTCTCTCCGTTCCACACCATCCGGAAAGGCGATATACCGGAAGATGATGGGAAACATGGCCAGGGGATATGTTGAGACCGGTGTCCTTAATGATGATTTTCTGCCCCCGTGCACAATGTACGTCTACAAGTCAAAGAATGATTCCATTATCACCTTTTTTGACAGGAACGGAAGTTCGTCGGCACATTATTATACAGAGCCTTTAGGTCAAATACAATGGCAGATAGGCGATTCAACGAAAACTATACTTGGATATGAATGTGTTGCCGCCGCCACTGACTATCATGGACGTCATTGGGAAGCATGGTTTGCTCCGGAAATCCCGATTCAGGATGGACCTTGGAAGCTCTGCGGATTGCCGGGATTGATTTTAGAGGCACGGGATTCTACCGGTCAGCACTCATTTACTACAGACGGGATTGAAATGTCGGATGCGGAGATGACGCAAGTGTATGATAAGAAAAAGTATGAAAAGGTTTCAAGGATCGAAATGCTTTTGGCTCAAAGAAAATTCTTATTAAGCGGAGATTCAATGACAAGAATGATCATACAGGATGCCCCGGACGGAGGCAAGATAGAATTTCCGGAATCCGAGCGTAATGACAAACCGGATTTACATGTAGATTTTCTTGAAACCGACTACCGATAACGTTACCCAATAATCTCGCCCTAAGTCTTCCCCTCTTCCCGTCCATTGGACTATCACGAGTGACAATTGATTAGAGTTTGTTTGCCGTTGAGATGTTATAATAAAAACACAGATTCAATGGCATCAATAAGAGTAAAATTTCGTCCCTCCTCTGTCGCAGACCGCGAAGGCACAATCTTCTATCAGATTATCCACGAACGGAAAATAAGACATCTACACACAGGCTACAAAATTTTTCCATACGAATGGGATGATAACCGTTCAATAATCGTTAGCAATCCGGAATCCACCCGTATCACATTACTCAACTCCATAAGAGAGAGAATTAGATGGGACGTGGAGCGTCTTTCCAGGATCATTCGCAACCTTGACTATAAAGGTCTGTCATTTGGAGCAGACGACATAGTAGATGAATTCGAACGGTATTCACAGGAATACTCATTATTCAACTATATGGAGTCCGCTATATTCTCTCTTAAACAGCGCAACCAGATAAGAACTTCAGAGACATATAGAGCCACCCTCAACAGTATCAGATCATTCCGAAGAGAGGAAGACATAACGCTTGACGCAATAACTTCAAAAGAGGTGGAGGCATACGAAGCCTATCTCAAGAACCGCGGCAACTCTCCAAACACAACATCTTTCTACATGCGTATTCTCCGCGCAGTTTACAATCGAGCCGTGGAGGACGACATAATAGAGAACCGCAATCCATTCCGCCATGTCTATACGGGTATTGATAAAACGATAAAGCGGGCATTGCCGATAAATATCATCAAGGAAATCAAAGCCCTGGACCTTTCGAGCCACCCCGGTACGGAATATGCCCGCGACATGTTCCTTATGAGTTTTTACTTGAGGGGAATGAGTTTCGTAGACATGGCCTTCCTCCGTAAGTCAGACCTCGCTAACGGTCACGTCACCTATCGCCGCCGCAAGACAAGCCAACAGCTCTGTATCGAATGGACAGAAGAGATGCAGAAGATTCTTGACAAATATCCCGAAAATCCCAATCATTATCTGCTACCGATACTCGTCCGAGAGTACTCAGACGAGAAAAAAGCCTATCGAAACATAGGTCATAATATCAACAAGCATTTACGAAAAGTTGCAGCAATGGTGAATCTCACGACTCCAATAACCTTGTATTGCGCCCGTCACAGCTGGGCATCAGCTGCAAACGCAAAAGGTATTCCGCTGAATATAATAAGTGAGGGGATGGGGCATGACTCTGTGACAACGACTCAAATCTATATTGCAAGTCTCGACACTTCACTGGTGGACAAAGCCAATTCCTTAATCCTCCGAAGCATTTAAAATTTGATTTTGAAATTGGCAACACTCTGAATTAGAGTGCAACCATTAAACATTCTTCGATATTCAGGAAATGAGTGCCGAACAAAACATTGAAAACCTTCCGACAGTGCCCGATGGCGTTGGCGACGCCGTAGGCGTGGAATCTGCCTGCTGGTTTGTGGCATTGGTCTCCAATAATACAGAAAAATCGGTTGCTGAAAAACTGAAGAAAATGGGTTATGAATGTTATGTCCCCACGCAGAAAGAGGTTAGGATATGGAGCAACGGCAGAAGGAAATTAATTGAAAAAGTTATTATTTCAACCATCGTTTTCATCAATTGCACCGAGTCTCAGAGGAAGGGGATTGTATCTTTCCCGTTCATAAAAAGATTTATGACCGACAAGGCCGGCATTTCATCCGAATTCGGGCAAAAGCCTCTGGCAATAATACCCGACATACAGATGCAGAAACTGATGTTTATGGTTGGCAATACCGACTCCCCTATAACATTCAAACCCCTCACCTACAAAAAAGGAGATGCCGTCAGAGTTATCCGGGGAAATCTGAGAGGACTTGAAGGAGCTATCGAGCGCATAGATTCACATCACAGCGAGCTCATTGTTAATATCGATTTTTTAGGAAGCGCCAGACTTAAAATTGACTCTCAAGATGTCGAACCGCTTTCCAATCTCTAAGAACGGACAATAGAAATGGATAAATACGTTGAACTTATGACCTCAGTGTCGAACGGGGTACTCCATATCGCACAATCATTTGCGATTGACCACAATTCTCCTAAAATTGAACCGGCTCATCTTCTGCGTGCTTTACTGCATAAAGATGCCGGACTTGTGGATTATATCGAAAATGAGTTGGATTCAGACTATTATTATATATTGGATTGGGCAGATATAAGGGTGGGACAAGCTCCGAAATCTCCATACCCAATGAGGGATATCCAATTTTCCGAAGAATCCAAAAGTGTCATTAAAGAGGCAAAAAACATTTCCCACAATGCCGGGAAAGATTTCATCGGGGTAAAAGAGCTTTTGGCCGCATTAATCACCCCCGGTGTCGGCTTCAATTCAGAGCAGCTAAAGACATTCCCACTATCGGTCAACAGCATTTTATCCTCTATCGGATGTGAAGGAGACAACAGCAAAGCGGAAGGGACCTCAGCCCCTACTCCACACCCCGCAGCATCTATTGGGAAACCGGATACTTATACCACTCCTCTTCTTTCTATAGAAATGATTCATGAAGTTTTATCTATGGATGATAAAATTCATTCTGTCATTGAATCATTGTCAAGAAAAGACAAAGCCAATGTAATTATCGCCGGGGAAACAGGAGTTGGGAAATCGAGTTTAATCTATGGTCTCATTAAAAAAATCAAGGAAGGACAAGTACCCTCCAATCTTAAGAACATATATCCCGTACAGCTTGATTTAACCTCAATATCCCAAGGGGTAAGTTATAAGGGGGAACTGGAAGACAGGTTCAAGAAAGTTTGTGACGAGGCATGCCGACATCCGCAACCTCTGCTGGTAATTGAGAATTTCCATAGAGTTATGGATAAACAGTCGGTATTGAATGGCACCTTACCGGCATTGAAACGACTTTTGTCCAAGAATTCGTTGCAAGTGATCCTCACTACAACAATCGATGGCTATACCAAAGATATAGAAAAAGATAAAGAGCTTCTCTCCTACTGCGAAAAGATTTCAGTCGAAGAACCTACGGAAGAAATATCTATAAAAATATTGGAAGACAAGGCAAAAATCTATAGCGCATTTCACAATATCGGGATTGAAAACGGTGTCATAGAAGATGTTGTAAGAATGGCAAAAAGATATATGCCGGAAAAACATCTTCCATCATCCGCCATAGATTTATTGGACCGGTCAATGGCCTCTGCAAAAATCAAATTTGAGATGTCGGGGGAAAACAATCACGACAACATCCTCGACAAAGACTATATAAAGGATATCGTTGCGAGAATAACCGGTCTTCCCATCGGCAACATCCAGACGGAAGAGAGGGAAAAACTCTCCAACGCAGAAGAGATATTACACAAACGTGTAGTTGGTCAGGATCACGCCGTAAAAAGTATTCTTGATGCAATATTTGAATCCCGGTCAGGCCTGAATAAAAAAGGACAGCCCATAGGCTCTTTCTTCTTCCTCGGTCCCACGGGAACAGGCAAAACGGAGTTGGCGAAATCCCTGGCAGAATTCCTTTTCAACGACGAGACATCCATCCTGCGTTTCGACATGTCGGAATACAAGGAGGAACATTCGGTGGCGTTGCTCTACGGAGCACCTCCGGGATACGTAGGATATGAAGAGGGTGGCCTGCTTGTAAATCAGATACGCCAGCACCCTTACTCGGTTGTTCTTTTCGATGAAATAGAAAAAGCCCATCGCTCCGTTTTCGATCTATTCCTTCAGATATTGGACGAAGGTAAATTACACGACAGGCTCGGAAAGGTCGGTGATTTCTCCAACGCTCTGATCATATTCACGTCTAACATCGGGAGCGATTACATATTCCGGTCATTCGAAGCGCAACACATACCTACGCACGATGAAATGCTCGAGGTGATGCAAGGTCAGTTCCGTCCCGAATTTTTAGCACGACTCACAGAGATACTCCCCTTCTCCCCTATCACCGAAGAGATGATTTCCAGGATCTTCGACATCCATATCAAAAATCTCATAAAATCACTTAATGCCCAAGACATTAAGCTGGAGATAGATGAATCGGCAAGACAATACATCACCAAAGTCGGTTTTAACACCCACTATGGAGCCCGTCCCGTGCTCGGCATTATCAGAAAAGAAATAAGGAGGCCTCTTTCCAAAATGATAATTGCAGGGGATGTTGCGGCAGGAGATACCGTTATCATGAAACACGATCCGGAAAAGAATGAAATGGTTTGGGAGATTGATTCGTAAGTTCACGGAAAGGGAGGCAAAGGCCGGGTCAATTCGAAATATCGCAAAAAACGAATTCAATAACAACAAAAAACAAAATATGGCAAAGAAAACGGTTATCACCAAGGTCCTCGATGCGAACACGCAGGATGGTGTCATAGAGTTTCCCCAGAACAGGACTCTCTATGTCGATCAGTTCACTGACAACGCACCGAACACCGATGAGGAGCGAGAAGGCTTCAAGCCTAAGAACCTCAAGGATGTCTTTGAGCATTATCAGCCCTCGAAAGAAGGTGTCGCATTGGAGACGGAAGAGGGAGGCTCCGTATATGAAGACTTCGTGTTCCATCAGATCAAGGATTTCGAAGATGAACAGTTGATTGAGCAAAGTGCATTGTTATCCGAAAAAAAAGCTAAAATAGATGCTTACAATGCTATTGTGCGCCAACTCCAGAAGAACAAACCTCTCCGCAACGCGCTTAAAGATCCTGCTTCAAGGGCAAGTTTGTTAAACGTCCTCAAATCTCTAATGGCAGAGATAGAGGCTGCTGAATAACGCTTACGTATATGGCAATACAGGAACAATTAACGAACAGCGCAGCTGAAGAACAGTTGCAGTTCAAAAACAATGAGACTTCCGCAAACCCCGCCGACTTGCTCCAGAGCGGCTTGAAAGGTCTTGATAAATTCGGTGGATTCCAACTCATCAAAGGCCTTATCAAAGGCGCGGAGAATATGGATCCCCGCCGCAAGGCGGTCAAGAATATCTTCCTCACAGATTCCACTTATGAGGAGACCCGTAAGAAATTCAGGAACGAACTTTCCATGTGGATAGAAATTCTTGAAACGGGAGGCGATGACCCGATGAAGATAATCGACATGTGCACGGAAAAATGTCAGAAAGCAGAAGAGAATCTCAGCAGCAACCTTTTCAACGTGCACGAAGAAATAAGGAATCTGGAAGTGGCGTATCGCGCTCTCGACTCATTCTTTGCCAACGCCGGGCAATCCAAGGTTGACTGCATCACGCTGATGAATGTTGACAAGGCCGAGTTGGAATCACACGATTCGGAAGATACCACAACTGTCAGAGACGAGTTGGAAAAATATTACGACCGCCTTAGCCTCAAAAACAACTATAGCCTCATGGTCATTCCAGGTTATTTAGGCGATAGCGATACCGTGAGGATGTGGGCTTCCACTGCCTATAAGAATAAGGTGCTGTTGGTTACTGACTTCAAAGACAGTCTAAATTTCAGTATGCTTAAGGATGAACTTGACGATGCGAATCTTCAAGGCCAGGACGCCCAGTTAGCGAATGTCATCATGACGGCCAACTACATACTCGGACGTAAGAAATCGGAAATCGCCAAGGAGGATGACGACACATACATCCCGGCATCTGCTGCGCTTGCCGGCCGCATGACCAATACTGAGGAAGTGGTCATAGCCCAAGGTGTGGCAGGTAAGAAATATGGCACTTTGAGCAATGTTAAAGGCGCACGTATGGAAATGCGTAAGTCTGAGATAGCAGCCATAATCGATCAAGGTGTCGTGCCTATTGTGGAAGAGGATGGACGCGTGATGGCATTCTCAAACCGGTCGCTTTACAATGGGGCGACCCTCGGATTGCAGGAATACCCGATCGTACGTGTTTTCGACTGGATCGGCAAGGTGTTCCAGAATTTCTTCAATGACGAGGCTTTCATCAACTGGAACTCGGCGGTCAAAGGAGAACTGCAGCAGGCTATCCACGATTTCCTCAGTGACTACAAGGGACCGGGCAAATTGATTGAGAACTATAACCTGAAAGGTATCACGCAGGATCCCAAGACTAAGGACATTTCGGTCCAGGTAGAATTGAAACCATTCTTTGCCGCAAAAAACTTTCTGATAGAGCTTACCGGTCATAACGGCACTGCCGGTGTGGACTGGGAACAGAATGTTCAATGATGACAATAATAACATAAAACCAATTAATTAATTAATTTTTTCAATTATGGCAACAAGAACAGCAACCATTTCCGCCGATGGTATCCAGGAGCGCGAAGTGATCTTCGTCAAGTATGAACTGAATCAGCAGACAGACGTTGAAGGACAGCCTACGGGTACAACCCGCGGTGGCAAAATCACAGTGAAGGTTAAGTCTAACGATGATGGCAACACCGACATCCTCGAATGGATGATTGACACTTACATGAGCAAATCTGGTACGATCTCCTTCCCCAACCGTCAAGGCGGCGAGATGAAGCATCTGTCGTTCAAAGAAGGTTATGTGGTAGACTACGCCGAAACATACGACTCAACCAACAGCCTCCTTCAGTATGAAGAGTTCACCATCTCTGCAAAGGAAATTGCCATCGGCAATGCCCGTCACAACAACCGTTGGACCATTGACAATTAATCGACTAAACCTTTTTCTCATTGGAGGGTTAAATACCTTCCAGTGAGAAATTCAACGTAACAAAAATGGCATTACACGGAAGTTTGAAGATTGGAGGCCGAACCTATGGAGTTGTGGAATGCGAATATAAATTCGAGCAGGCCGTCGATGACACAGGCAAACCGACTTCTCGTCCCCGCGGAGGGCAGATCACAATCGTGATACCTTCCACGAACGATGACGATATGTTCTTCTACAACTGGATGTTCCATAAATCTGAGGTCAAGGCGGGGATTATCCGCTTCCGTCTCTATTCCAATGAGAACAAGATAAGTTATAAGACAGTTAGTTTTGCCAACGCGTATTGCGTTGAATTGCGTGATTATTTTAATGACCATGACGCAAAACTGATGTACACGACCATCAAGATTTCGGCACAGGTGATAAGAATAGGCGCAGCCAATTCATCGACATTTACAAACGCATGGACAAACGATCCGGTTGAAATGATAACATCCAACCTCGGAGAGTATGTCAGGGACTCTATTGCCCAAAAGCTAAACCCCCTATAATTCATGTCTACAACCGTTTCAAGATTTAGCCTTACCATTGATGATGTCCGGTCAGAAGGATTTCTGATTGAAGTGGATGGAGAGTTGTTCAAATTAGACAACTTTGTATTGACACAATGTCTCATGCAGCCGAACACGCTTCGCTTCCGTATGTGCAAAGGGCCCAGGGAAGACGGCAACGAACCTCAATTCAAGACTTGCGGCAACATTATTGGCAAAGACATAACATTGAGTCTTGAAACAGAAAATTTTGAAAAACTTTCTTCACTTAAATCAGAAGGAGAAAAAACAGAGGAAATCCGTTTCAAAGGTATCATAACGTCGATAAGCGGCTCTCGTTCCATGTCGGAATATAACCTCGATATCGAAGCAAGGACCTATGACGCTTTGCTTATTGACAACCCCACATGCAAATCTTTTGAGAATAAAACGCTTAATGACATCGTTGAGGATGTCGTTGAGGATTACTCAGATCTGATTGACGCGAAGATAGATTCTCGGTTTACCGACACCCTACCCTACACGGTGCAATATAACGAAACGAATTATCAATTCCTCATCCGGCTTGCTCAGAGATTCGGGGAATGGATCTATAACGACGGGGAACATCTGATTTTTGGGAATCTGCCGCGAGGGGAAACGGTTACCTTAGGTTATCCTGATAAAGATATTACGGCTTATAATGTAGACCTGAAGATTCAACATACGGCATTCAGCCATGTTGCATCTTCATATAATTCATACGACTCCAATCAAAAGGAGGGCGTAGAGGAAATGGAGCGGGAATACAACAATCTTGCGGACGTGGCGTTCAATATCGCCCGCGAAAGATTGAGGAAGCCTACGCTGCAGAACCTTCATTCGGGCGGCTTTGCCGACAAAGATGGCAGGGAGACCGTTCTCAATGTCTCCACGAAGACACAGGCGCGAGGGGAAAAGGCGGGGATGCTCGTCTACTCCGGCGCGACATATTGTTCCCGTCTTAAGATCGGCAACACCCTCATTATCCAGGATAACTATCTCGCAAATGACCTGGTCGGCAATATAAGCGAAGTTGACCAAGACGAGATATTGATCACAGAATTGGTTCACTTCTTCTCGGCAGATGAGACATATTCCAACAGTTTCGTAGGAATCCCTGCCGCCTGTGACTATCCCCCCTATTGCAACAGCGATATTTTCCCGGTGGCGACCTCATGCAGGGCAAAAGTCAAAGACACCGAAGACCCGAACCATCTTGGGAGAATCCGGGTTCAATTCGACTGGCAGGCGCAGCTTGACGAGAATATGATGACTCCGTGGTTACGGTTGTCACAGCCATATGCAGGAGGAGGCAAAGGCTTCAGCTTTATTCCGGAGATAGGCGAGGAAGTAATGATTGACTTTGAGGGCGGCAACGCGGAGCGCCCGTTTGTAAAGGGCACTCTCTACAACGGCGTGGGAGATCCCGACGGCAAATGGCTTCCCGGCAATAATCAAGTGAAGGCCATCCGCACCCGCAACGGTCACACAATCGAGATATGGGACGAAGGCGAAGGGGGCTACATCCGCATCTACGACAACGGGAAAGAGAACTATATCCTCACATTCTCCACGGATGAAAAGCTTATTAAGCTTGAATCCACCGGCAACATCGAACTATATGCGCAGAACGACATAATAATGCATGCCGGGCACGACATCAACGCCTCCGCCGACAACGACATCTTCATAGCCGCAGGCAATGACATGCAACGCACCGCCGACAATGATATACGCGAACATGCCGGTAACGACCGCTCTACTTCTATCGATCGCAACGATTCCATGACCGTATCGCAAAACCAGTTCATCAGGGTTGAAGAAAACAAAGACGAGCAAGTCGAACACAAATTGCAGATTACTGCGGAAAATATCAGAACGGAGGCAAAAGATAAACTTCTCGAATATTCCTCAACCCATCACATGAAGGCGTCACAGGATCTTGCCGTGAATGCATCCAATCGCATCGACATAAAAGCGTCGCAAGTTAAAACCAATTAGTAAGTAAGTGTTCAAATTGATATATCTGATTTGGAGCACATAGCCGGATGGCGGAGCGATCGTTGCTCGCAACGGTCGCCAAAACAAAGATAAAAGTCTAATTAAAAATGGCCGATTCCTACGTTTGCTCAAAGGCTAAGATAAAATGTTCCTGTGGAGACAGGATTTCCACATTGACTGTATTCCCCGACCGGACAATCTGGCTTACGGGACAGCCGCAGGCAAACATTAGTGACCATATTCCCATGAGGAATATAGCACCGTTCGGCAGATGCCATACGACGCGCTATCCCGCCACAGGCGCGGCCACAGCCGCCGCTCACGGCAAGCTCACCCCGATGCCATGCGTACCCAACACCCCCTTCCCATGGATGGGAGGCAAAAACGACGTAATCCTCAAAGGGCAACCCGCCCTCCTAAAATCCTCCACCTGCAAATGCGTCTGGGGCGGCACAATCTCCATCACCTACGACGGCCAGACAATAGGAGATCTCCCAGATGGCAAACGAGATAAGGCTTTAGGGAAAGATGCATTAGACAATGAATCAGTATCAAACGAAGATGGTTCAATATCAGTATTAGATAGTATCCAACTTGTTCTGGATGCGGCAGGATTTGTACCAGGATTCGGGGCAGTTCCGGATTTGCTAAACGCAGCGATTTCAGCATGCCGTGGCAATTGGATGGAGGCAGGATTCTCCATCTTGGCAGCAATACCGGTAATTGGGGATGCTGCAGCTGCAACTAAAATAGCAACAAAAGCAGCCAAACTCTCTAAAAAAGCAAGAAGATGTGCAAGCCGCAATGTTGATGTTTCTATTAAAAGTTTGGTTGGCAAGGGAATGAGTGTTAAAGAAGCTAAGACATTCAGTAGAGCCGTAAGAAATGAACGGCGCACCATCGCATCCAATTTTTATTCCCGACACACAAACATGTCTCCGGCTGAAATCAATGATCATATGAGGGGAATTGATTTCACAAAAAAGGTAGAAATTAAAACTATTCCGCCAGCAGGAGAAAAGGCAACATTATATCAATATAGGGTAATTGATAATTCAGGTCACTATCGACCGGGACAATATTATACAGCCAATCCTAACGCAAAACCATCGGAACTTGGGATTGCCAACACTTACACTGTTAATAATGCCAATAGAGCGGAAAAGCAACTTGGGCTACCTTTCCAAAAAGAAAAATTTGTTGGAGAACTCACAGAACCGACACCATCCCTTCATTCAACTTCTCGTAGAATTCATGATACGTGGTCAAAAAGCGGAGAGTCAGTTCTTACAGAAGGAGGCGGAGCTCAGATTTTCATAAGCAAGGATGCTGGTATTATTCCAATGTCAAAAATATAAGTATGTACCACTCAATATCGGAAAATCTCACCAAGACAAAATTTATAGAGTTATTGGATGAAACAATTCATCTCATTGAAAAAGAGACATCCATAACAAGTTCTGATTATTATGAGTCAATTTTAATGCAATTACGCGATTTGAAAGAGCAAATTTCAAAAAATGGTTTGAACATGTATTGGGATGACATATACGAAAGATACTCGTTTCCGACACTGGGAGAGATTTATCTACAAAACAACCCGGATCTGAACCTCAGGCTTAAGGATATTTCTTATGGAGCAGTACATTACAATAGTTTTTCTGAATAAGTATTCATAGAACATATTTAATAAAAAATACAAATAGACATGATTGTCGGCAGTCCTGAAGCATCACAAGTTGCTAAAGATAGTTTAATCGAAAGTGAGGTTGTTGATCTCGTTTGCAGATTGACAATAATGATTTGTTCATATCCAAAAACTATTTTCAATTCTGCCGCGGCATCAACCGATGGAACTGCCTTGATTTCGTTGGAAGAAGAGATTGTATCATCTGGTGCAAACCCACAAATCTCGCAGTCTGAGCAAGATTATTCCGAGAATTCAAAAGTAGTCGACAGTTATTTACAGTTTGAAGAATCAAACTATTTTAAATTAGCACCGCTTACCTTCAAGTCACTCCTAAAAGGACTTGAAGCCCAAGCATTTAATTATAATAAAATCATATTTAAAGTATATATTCTTGGGTATAACAACAGTTCTGTAACGCAGGCGTTATTGATGGGCATGTTGTTTAACGAAATATTTTCACGAAAATCTATAAGAAGAGTTCTTGATTTTAATAAGAGCAGTTTTGAGATATTATCATTAGACGATAAACAATGTTGCAATGCAAAAGATGCGCAAAAAAACGATATTATAAAACCAATAGATGATATAGACGCAAAAATATCTGCTCTTATCAGCCATTATGTGTATTACTATCTTGATTGTCTGGAATATATGGCAAATCATAATGGATTAAGATCCTCTGATGGTTTTGATAAAATTCTTAATCCAATTTATAAAACAATAAAAGCAAGTTATGAAAATAACAAGAATAACGAGAATAATAAAAAGAACGAGAGTAATAAAAAGAACGAAACTAACGAGAATAATAAGAATAATAAGGGGATAAAAGATCACACCATAGACATTATCAAACCTGTGGTTAATATCTCAATAGCAATTCTGGGCAATACTATTAATAATTTGAAACCAATTAACCTATACAAAAACATAATTGCCAGTTGTAAATTTATTAAGGATACAGCCACCGGTACTTCATTAATAGCTTTTGGAGGGAAAAAAGTTTTCCACAGAGTGGTTAATAGAATGATGGAAGTGGTAAATATAGTTCAATTAAAATCATTAACTCCTCCAATACCAGGGGAGATACCTTATCAAGACACTGAAAAACTGCTACGTGACATTTTTGACTATACTATAATACATCAAAGGCCATATGAATTCTACGAATTTTATGAAAAATTGGGTTATTGGGAATATATAAAAAGATATTTGGGAGATGACACGCTTCAAAAAGAAGCAAAATTATGGCATGTTGTACATCCATATTCTTTAATTAACAAACTATCAAATAATGTTCAAAAAACAACCTGCAAAAAAACGGTTAATTTAAATATTGCCAGTTCATTTTTTTGGGAGGAAAGCATAACAATAGACAATATTAAAAAAAATATTTATTTCAATAATGCACTCATAAGCGGCATGAGCGGTCTTTCCGGATATGGAGGGGCATTGTTTGTAAAAATTCGCGAATATCAGAATAAGCCCGAAAAATTCAATTATGCTTCAAAAGGGACGGATTTCAATTCTATAAACGACTGGGTTATGGCAGATGTACTCCAGGCTTTTACCGGTTTTTCGCTGCAACATGTTCACGCTGTCAAAAATAGCATCACTCTCTATCAAAAGATAAAAGGAGAATTTGTTAATGTTCCTCTTATGTTTTGTGGACATTCTCTTGGTGGTGGTCTGGCATCAAGTAATGCTGTCTCAGTACCGGATTGTCATGCCATTACATACAATGCTGCAGGTTTAAATTTTATTGGAAGTTTATGGACAAGAGTTGTCGGTGCGGTTGCCAATTTTTCAGTTCAGACTCTTCGGCCGCAGGCTATTGCAGAGCGGGTACACCCCATAAGAATTCAGCATGAGATTGTAGATGTTCTCATGATTGTAGCAAAATTTCTAACATGTAATTTAAACGAGCGAGCTTATGGACGTAATGCGCTCGAATTCCGCAATGTTGATTTATCAAGTGGAAAGAAACATGGTATCAATAATTTCCTTTACTGTAATATCATGAAAAGATTAAGAATTCTGAAAAAGGAGGAATCCCAAGGAATTGTCCAAGAAGATATAGAAGAAATAAATGGAGGCATTAAAACAAGAATAGATACTCCTATAACTGTAAAAATAAAAGAGGGAGTTGCTAATATAGTTATAAACTCTTTTAAATTTGTGGCAACGGGAGCAATAACTTTTGCTTCCTTTGGAAACCTAACAAAGAATTAGTTCGAGTGCAAATCTTAAATGACGAATGAACTTTTCAATAATTACATATAAACATCAATATCCTATACTGGTTAATGGTGTTATCAAAACCCACAATGAATCCTTTGAGATTGGTGCTCCGATTAAAAATGAATGGCAGCCATGTTTGGGAACTCCATTAACTTGTGATATAAATAATTTTCCTTATTTATTGGAAATTAAATTTCAAGCATTAACAAAAAGCCCTTATTTATTCACATTTAATTTTGATTTTTTTAAAGACAAATATAGCAATAATGATCTGACAAATTTTTCTCTCACGTTGGCAATTGGGCCTAATGGTCATATCACAATGTGGTTATTCAATGAATACAAGGCCATTATAATCTGTAACCACATTTGTGAACCCATTGAAGAATCCAAAATCAGCGAGGATTGGAAGTTCAAGATGTCAATGTTAGCTCACATAACCAAGGGTTGGGACAAAAATCAGAAACAATCAGACAACACTCAAGAATTTGATGCAAGAATTATAAACGGTTGGTTAAAATATAATTACCGTTTTATCATCACTAAAATCAAACCTATGCAAGAGAAGGTGATTGCAATGAATGATAACCTCAATCTGTCGTGTCTTCTTTTTGACGGTACATATATAAAGGATGGTTCAAAGTTCATTTTTGACTTTCATGAAGCCTCCAAACCACGAAACATAGCTATCAAATGGCGTAAAAACAATATTGAATATTCCGTCTATTTCTGGCTGGATGAAGATGAATTAACAAACATTTTTAAACGGTTTTACGGGGCGCATCCGGAAACTAAAGCTGACTTCATCATACGGATTGATGCGGAGAACAAGAAGTACGAGTTAGCTTTGTTCCGGCAGGGACTAAAAGAGCCGGTGGTTATACCGGAATCTGCATATCAGCTGATTGTTTTCAAAAACAAATTTGAAGATTACCGCTCGGAGAATTACGACCAGCCAAGAGGTGCCTGGATCTGGTAAAATAATATTAAAACACTATTAAACACAATCTGATTATAAAATCTGGATACATGGAAATCGGAGAAATATATGAAGAGGATGATTTTATAATCAAGCTGACAATTGAAGGTACTTCCTATGAAGGAGTGGAGGTCAGGGTCAATGATCCTAACAAGACTGTACGTGAACAGATCTCGAGTATTATTGACGTTTTCGGGCTTCCTAAACGCGACAATGGAGGCTACCCGATCCAGTATCTTCTTGTCCAAATGATGGAGGACGGGGTAGAATTTGATGTCCTCGAATTAGAAGACGAATACGGACGTGAGTATGCTCTTGTTGACTATAACATTCAAACGGACGACCACCTCCATTTAATCAGTGTTCCTATTCCAGGTACTTTATGGGCTGACCTCTTCTATATAAAGACATTTAAAGTAGGCTTTTTCAGCTATAAAAAACTAGAACAGTTCGCAGATTCTCCTGAACATGGTTTTGCGACATCAAGATATGCATCCGCTAACGATGCTGTCTTCAACATTTGCAATAAACTAAATTTAGGAGATCCATCTGGATATTATCTCACGAAAGTATCAAAAGTAGGATATAAAAATATTGATTTAAAATATCTTGAAATTTTTGACAAAGATTATAACAGGATAAGCCTTGATGACCATTTTAAAGAAGAGGACAGAATTTTGACAAAAAGACCTGTCTTATTCCTGATGCCCAAATCTGGAATATCTAAATCAACCTACAACAAATTAAAAAGAATTTATAATAAAAAATTATACAATAGACATTAGAAATTCTTAAGTTGTTATATTCACGCACGTACGCGCGATGAAA
>CAJTZS010000060.1 GCA_910584055.1 uncultured Muribaculaceae bacterium
TGAACCGAATTTATTTAATTTTTAACCACGTCCATTTTTAGTGGACAGTAGTGATGAGATAATTATACTTACAGAACAATTAAGGAATAAATCAGCAGACAATGAGCAACTGAGTGTATTAGTAGGCAGTCAGGAAAAACAGATAGCTGATTTAAATTTATATGTAGAAGAATTATTTAGAAATCAGTGGAACACATTGAATACGTTGTGTAATGAATTTTATGAAAAGGACTCCGAGTCAATGAAGGTGTCTATTGTTAAATCAATAGAAAAAGAGATTGCTAAGATTGTGAATGAAGGCAACATAGAACATATAGAGGAGACTGTCAATAAGAGTATGAATGATATTGCCAAATCATTAAGGGAACAATGTGGATTCCTTAAGGAAAGTGATTTTGTATTCATCATTTTGAATTATGCCGGATTTACGGCACGTACGGTGTGTATGTTTACAGGAATCAAGTTCAAACATTTCTACAATAAGAGGGCAAGGTTGATAGAGCGCATAGCGAAATCCGATGCGAAAGACAAGGAGTTGTTTGTATCCAAATTAAAATAGAGATCTTATTTTTTGGAAAACATCCAGGGAGTCAAACCTCAAAATTCCCGTTTATCGGACTGAACATTATTCCTCGCAGAGCCGCAGAGGGCGCAAAGGATTGCCATTCCTTTTTAGGGTCGTAGACTCCCGGCAGAGTGGCGGAGCCTGTCGCGGAGATTTTAGCGACAGGGTCTGCTCCTCGGCAGGAGTGGAAACGACCTCTGATAATGGATATGAATGCTCAGCCACTCTGCGGCTCTGCGAGGTAAAAAATGACGCGTCGGTGCATATAGCCGGATGGGGAGCTGCTTGTCTCCCCCATCCGGCTATTGTCTTAGACACATTTGGTTTATTCAGTCCGATAAATGGGAATTTGATTCTTTTCAAAGCGCTATGATGATGAATATTGGTGCGAATTAATCGTATGTTAGAATAAAGTTATTAGACTGAAGGGAATTTTTTTATTCCTCAAGAAGATTGAGTGGGTATATATATATGGTTGTATAACAGAATATTATAAAAGTGAGGAATTTAACAAAATTCCTCACTTTGTATATAATTAATAATCAGGGTGTTATAGGCGTAGGTGAGGAATGGAAAAATGTTAAATTATTTGGATTTGAGTCATGGATGTTCTACTTTTGTGCAAAAGTAAACATGAACGATATGAAAAAGGCACTTGTATATTTAGTATTAATGTTGGCATTGTTGCCAATGGACATGTCCGCTCAGTCTTGTTCCGAGTCATCCTCAAAAGCGCAGGTGATGATAAGAGACAAAAGGGACACCCTTGGTCGTCCCAAAGCACCTTCAATGCAATCTATAGAGTGTTGGTATGGGGACGGCATTCTGAGTTTCGACTTTGCCATTTCGGAGGGAATGTGCAACCTTTGTGTGGCAGATAAAGACACGGGGTTTGTGACGAACTATGTTTTTGATTCTTCCGATCATGCGGAAGTGTTTATAGGAAATGTTAAGAATGCCGCCATAACTATTACGACTTCCAGCGGGCACACTTATATAGGAGAGATTGTAATACTCTAAAGGTTCTGTCTTATGGACGGAATAAGTAATATATATATAATTTAATATCAAGATTATGAAAGAGCTAAAGAGAATTGAGGCGATTCCGACGGCTGACTTGCTGTCGGAGATGGAGTCGGTTGAGATTGTAGGAGGATTATTGGATGGGGATATCACGGGGAACTATGTTCTCGCAAAATGTCCAACCTACGGAGGTTGCAATATATATTGCAGCTCAGGTAATTGCGTTGCAAACTCTATTAGTCGTATCTATATGGGGAGATTTTAAATAACTAAAAGAGGCTTATAACGTCTAATGCTCTGATAGTTACATTTGTTTCACATAAACTCACTTGTTATGAAAAGATTTGTTTATTGGATGATTGTCATAGTTGCTATGGTATCATCAGTTATTCTATCTTCGTGTTCTTCTATTGAACCACAGATGGCTGATTCGGAAAGGGTTAGCGATTTCGAAGATTCTGAAATGATAAAAGAATTAAAGAGTATTAATAGTGAAATACTCTCCGCTAAGCCGGATACAAGGGCTTGGACAACGAAACAGAAATTGCAGGTAGCTTCTGCTGATATTTCAGGTGCTTGGGGTGGCTGTAAAATAGGAGCAAAAATTGGGCTTCGTATTGGCGCAGCTCTAGGAAATCCAATAACCGGAGGTGCTTTCGGGTCATTTCTTGGAGCAGTAGTTGGAGGCGCGTATTCGTCATGGCTTGCGGCTCCAGATACACGTGCCGTATCACGGATCGAAGGTTGTAGGGATTTGATGATAACTTGTGACAATTTAATAGCCGATGATTTATCTATTGATGATTCCGCAGTCATGATTAAAGAGCCGGCGGTAATTAATAAACTTGAAGTAGATGATGCGTTGATTGGAAAAGTAAATCTCCGAGAAAAGGATTTGAATGTCGGGAAACTTCATAATATCCTCCTAGGGACACTTGACGGTAGTATTGAAATTAAATCTCTGGATAGTACTGAAGTTGAATCAAATGATATTTATGATTCGCTCGTAAATTCAGTTGATCTTGCTAATGGTTGCCAAGAAATAGGATTAAAGGTAAATTCCTCACAAGAAGATATTGATCCAACATTAGAAGCCCGCGTGCTTATGCTATTCAATGAAGTTTATCAGAAATATTCTTCAACTAATGACGATGTAGTATTTATTATTAATAAATATGTTGAAGTTATTGATGCATCAAAAGAATTAACTGATTATGAAAAGGACAGCATTAAAAGCGGATTAGCAACGGCTTTGTATAGCTTTAATTATTGGGACGGAACATTATAATCAGTTTTGTAATTAGGTGCAACCCATGAGTGCTAAAATGGGTTGCGCCGTTTTAATTGTATTAACTTTTTATGAAACTTAATATTTCATATTTCATTAATGTTATTCTGGCGCTCTTTGCCGTGATACCTATTGTTTATGATATTGATATGGCATTCTATATCATTTCATTTTTGATTATAGGACTAACAGCAATTGCTGTGATTTATGGTGTATACAAGTATATGATTATGAAGCATTCTAAATCTGAATTGGTTGGCGCGTTTATGGATGTGAATAAAAATTGGGTTGGCATCCTGATTATCTTGATCGGTTTGATTATTAGTTACGTATGTGATTGGAGAAGCTATTCCTATATCTGGCTATTTTTATTAATTATGGAAGTATTGAGCTTCTTTTTCCCATCAAATCATAAGAAAAATATAAAATAATTTGTACCTTTGATTGTGGATTAATGTTTTGAATAATAATATGATCTTCAGACATACTAATTTTTTTGAACGACTATGAAATATGTATTGACAATGACAATTGCCCTTTTATGCTGCACGGTTGCATATTCGATTCCTCAGAATGCTGTTGACAGTATAGCAACCGATTCCATTACAAAAGTAAAGGACCTCAAGGAGCTGACCGTGACGGCCAGCAACGTCATAAGGCGTGGGAATATGGAATCTTATATCATTACAAAAGACATGCGTAAGGGAAGCCGGACGGCCGGGGAGTTGCTGCGCAAGGTCAACGGCATGCATTATCAGCCTTTCTCGGAAGCACTAACTTACTTAGGGTCGTCAAATGTCGTGTTGCTTGTGGACAGCCTTGAAAAGGATGCATCATATATAAAGAGGCAGTCGCCAGACCGGTTCGACCGTATCGACGTTGTGCCGCATCCGAGCGGTAAATACACCGGTTATGATGTGCTCATCAATTTCCATCCAAAACCTAATTATGTCGGTTTCGAAACTAATGTCAGGGAAACTATGGATATAATGCCCGATGGAAATAATGGCAGAGGAAACGATTTTTCGGACAACAAAACATATATTGACGGTACATATATGCAGAATAAGCTTACTGTCACGGCATTGGCCAACTGGCAATGGTCAAGGTCAGGATCAACATATTATACAAAGACCGAATACCCCATGAGCGATTATTCGGAAACGCAACTGGAGCGTGACCGTAAAGACCCTCAGACCATAAATAGATCGAACAGTTTGAGTGCAAATCTTGCAGCGGATTATAAATTCAGTGACCGGCACAAGATTTCATTCCAATGGCAGATAAGTCCGTCAGCCCGTAAAACGGCTAATGGCTATGTCATGAATGTGCTCGATAAAGGTAAAGAGGAAACTGTAGGAGTGCATACGCATACTGACAGGGGAAATGATCTTTTGAACAGCTTTGTATTGAATTATTTAGGAAAATTAGGGCAATGGAATTTGGACGTTTCAGCAAGCTATAGTTTCAACAACTGGAAGTCTTATTACAATCTGGAGCGGACGGACAATTACAATCTGCTTTATGACAGGAAAGACAGGTATGATTATATTTGGGGAGGCTTTGACTTGAACCGTTTTTTCAAAGACTACAAATGGTATCTCGGTTTCTCCAATTATGTCTATGTTACAGATTTCCATGAAAAGGATTCCTTTACCGGGGATATGTTGTCGGAGTATACGACGGTCTATGATAACCTGTATGCAACGGCGCAATATATTCCTTCCCGGTATCTGAGCATGCGGGCGAATGCCGGTATCACTGTCTTTTCCAACAAGACCGGGGATATGCGTAAGACAACGGTCGTGCCTCGTCTGCAGGGGGTCATAAACTGGAATCCGACGGAGAAAGTCTCAATGGAGGTTGGCTATACAATGCATACAGGCACCCCTTCCTTATCGCAGCTTAACGATTACGGTCAGTTTATAAACAAGTTCAAGTATCAGGAAGGAAATCCTGAACTAAAGCCATACACTGCGCAGATGATCAACTTTAGGATTTCATTCTGGAGGAAACTTACATTTTATGCACAATATGAATTTACCAGCAGTGGGATATTCAATATCTTCACTGATGGAGTAATGGATTTGGACGATACAGGAGAGAAATTTCATTATGCTTCCGGAAAATATCAGAACGGGAAAAAGAGAGGGCTGATTTTAGGTGTGAATTATAACCAGCAGCTTTCCAAATATTTTTCTATCTATCTCAATGCCGGAGTCGATCATGGTTATGCTTCGTATCAGAATTACCGGAATTCGGTATGGTATCCTAAAGGAAGTGTCAATTTATTTTATGAATTAGAAAATCAGGATTTGGCGGCGTCGCTATCATATTCTGTCAATGGGGCGGGACGCGTAACTCCGCAGGTGTATCAAAAACTTATTACGGATGATTTATTGCTGGGTGTGCAGAAAGGCTTTTTTAAAAAGAAACTGTATTTAGCTTTAAGCTGGTACTTGCCTTTGCACATAACCAAGGGTGACTGGAAATATCGGATGCATTCGCCAAACATGGTAATGAACGGTTGGGGCAACGATCAATTCAGAACAAACAACAAGATTGAAATCACAGCACTTTTCAGATTCTCTACGGGTAAGCAGGTACGGAAAGTATCGCTTCAAAATCAGGGTGTCAATGTCGGCTCACAATTCTAAAGAGGCATATGGCTTGATATGGGCAGGCGATTCCCTATATACATCCAGAGCGATGCGATGCAGTGCGGAGCCACGTGCCTGCGCATGGTCTGCAGCTATTACGGCATCGATTATTCCCTCGGGTTTGTCTCGGAATTCTGCCGGGCCACCAACGCAGGGGTGTCGCTGAAAGGGATAAGCGACGCAGCGAAGCAACTCGGTTTCGACACGGTGTGCTGCCGCGCATCGATGGCCGAAATTGAGAATGCCCCGTGCCCGTGCATATTGCATTGGCGGCAGAACCATTATGTGGTTCTCTACAAAGTTGTGAGGGGAAAGAAATTTTTTATTGCCGATCCGGGTAAAGGGAAGATGTGCCTGAACCGGGAGGAATTTGCCGGTCTCTGGCTGTCAACCCGCAGTCAGGGAGAAGACAAAGGCGTCGTGCTGTTCCTCACAAAGACGGAACGGTTCGGATGTCAGCGGGAATATGAGGAGAAGGACCGTCATTCTTTCAAATTCCTGTGGGGGTATGTGCTCCATTATAAGAAGTATTTCCTGCAAATCATAGCCGGGCTGCTCTTAGGGTGCATTTTCCAGTTGATTCTCCCTTTCCTGACACAATCGATAGTAGACATAGGCATCAGGCATGAGGACATAGGGTTCATATGGCTTGTATTGCTGGGAGAGCTGTTTATAGTTACGGGCAGGGTGTCAACCGATTTCATACGCCGGTGGTTGCTGCTGCATATCTCGATCCGTATCAACCTGTCGCTTGTCAGCGATTTCTTTATAAAGCTGCTGAAGCTGCCCATGTCGTTTTTCGATACGAAACTCATGGGGGATTTGCTGCAGCGCATGGGCGACCACGACCGGGTGCAATCGTTTCTAACGGGGCAGCTGTTGAGCGTGGTTTTCTCGATATTGAGTTTTTTTATTTTCGGCATTGTATTGTTCATTTATGACAAGATGATATTCCTCGTTTTCCTGATTGGAAGCGTAGCGTATGGAATATGGATGAGCCTATTCCTGAGGCGAAGGAAAGTCTTGGATTCTGAATTGTTTGAGCGGCAGGCGGATTCCAATAACAAGACTTACCAGTTTATCACCTCCATGCAGGAAATAAAACTTCAGAATTGTGAACAGAGACGACGTCTGGAGTGGGAGGATACTCAGGCGGAGCTTTTTGACGTGCAGCTTAAATCACTCAAACTTAAACAGACACAAGAGGCCGGCTCAATATTCATAAACGAGGTCAAGAACATAATAATCACGGTTCTTGCTGCTACGGCAGTGATAGATGGGGGAATGACGTTGGGATCGATGCTTGCAGTGCAATACATAATCGGGCAGCTGAATTCGCCGGTGGACCAACTGATGACCTTCATCTATTCCCTGCAAGACGTGAAACTCTCGCTTGAAAGGATCAATGAAATCCACGGAGGGAGGAATGAGGAATCGGATGAAAACCGGCTAATGAATCCTGAGGGTGATATGAGAATCGAATTGGAGGATGTCTCGTTCAAATATAACGCACATGCCATAGAGAATACGATCGATTCTGTTTACTTCAATATTCCGGCAAGTAAAGTGACGGCGATAGTGGGTGCCTCGGGCAGCGGCAAGACGACCTTGATAAAGTTGATGTTGGGTTATTATAGGGTAAACGGAGGGGAAATAAAGATAGCGGGAAGGAATATCAACGACTATAATCTGAAGGAATGGCGGAAAAACTGCGGGGTGGTGATGCAGGACGGGGTGATATTCTCCGAATCGATTGCAAGGAATATCGCCGTGGATGACGGGGAGATTGATGAACGGCGGCTCGTGGAAGCGGCGAAGATTGCGGAGATACATGAGTATGTGATGGGGTTGCCCTTGAAATATGACACCAAGATAGGACGCGACGGCACCGGGCTGAGCCAAGGGCAGAAACAGAGGATATTGATAGCACGTGCGGTCTATAAGGACCCCTGCTTCATATTCCTTGACGAGGCGACAAATTCACTCGATGCAAAGAATGAGCGGATGATTGTCGAGAACTTGGCGGGGTTCTACCGGGGGAGAACAGTTATTGTGGTGGCTCACCGCCTCTCCACGGTAAGGAACGCCGACAATATCGTTGTTCTTGAAAAGGGTCGGATTGCGGAAAGCGGGAATCACTCGGAACTTATCGCAAGGAAAGGTGTTTACTATAATCTGATAAAGAACCAGCTTGAGTTGGGAGCATAGCTTATTTTTTGATGAAAATGCAAATTAAGGGTAACCAAAAGGAGAAACGGAGCGATATCCCGGGAATATCGCTCCGGTCGGAAAAATCGCGTAGATTAATTGGCGATATCCCCGGTTCGCTTGCCATCTGGGGCTCGGGGTTGATAATATTTTTCTTTGCGGCGCTTATTCTTGCTGTCTGCCTCATCCCCTATCCTTATTCGGAAGGAGAATCAATACTGAAGCATCTGCTGGATTCTATATAAGCGGCACTGCGGCACTTCCGTGCCTTCACTCAACCGGAGAGGCGCACGGTGGCACCTTCACTTAACCGGAAGAACTTCGGCGCGGAGGGTGGCGGAGGTGGCGGAGAGGACGCGGACGCGGACGAAGTCGCCGGGGCGATGACCCGCGGCAGGGAAGACTGCGACCTTGTTCTGGGAGGTGCGGCCGAAAAGCTCTTCGGCATTGCGCTTCGAGGTGCCCTCAACAAGGACCTCGAATTCCTTGCCAACATCGCGCAGGTTGCTTTCGAGCGAAAGCTCGTTCTGTAGGGCAATCATGCGGTTGAGCCGATCAATCTTGATTTCTTCGGGAATGTTGTCGGGCATCTCGCGGCTTGCGAGCGTGCCGGGACGTTCCGAATATTTGAACATGAATGCGGAGTCGAATGCGGCTTCACGCATGAGGGAGAGGGTTTGTTCGAAATCTTCCTCCGATTCGTTGTGGAAGCCGGTGAACATGTCGGTGGAGAGGCCTGCATCGGGTATTATGCGGCGAATCGCCGCCACACGGTCGAGATACCATTCGCGGGTGTATTTGCGGTTCATCGCTTTCAGCACAGAGTTGCTGCCGCTCTGCACCGGGAGGTGGATGTGGCGGGCGATGTTGGGGTATTTGGCCACGACTTCGAGGGTGCGGTCGCTCATGTCTTTAGGGTGGGATGTGGTGAAGCGTATGCGCATGTCAGGAGCGGCTTCTGCCACCATCTTCAGCAATGCCGGGAAATCTACCGGTTCCGGAGCCAAGGCTCCGGCCACTTGACCATTTTCGGAGGGGCTGAAGCAGTAGCTGTTGACGTTCTGGCCGAGGAGTGTGACTTCCTTGAAGCCGCGGGCGCGGAGGTCAGCGAGCTCGCGGAGGATGCTTTCCGGTTCGCGGGAGCGTTCGCGGCCGCGGGTGTAGGGCACGATGCAGTAGGAGCAGAAATTGTTGCATCCGCGCATTATCGAGATGAAGCCTGACACTCCGTTGGAGCCTATGCGGCGAGGCACGATGTCGCGGTAAGTTTCTGTCGTGGATAGTTCGATGTTGATGGCAGGAGCCCCGGTCTCCGCCGCTGCTATAAGATTCGGGAGGTCGAGGTATGCATCCGGCCCTGCCACGATGTCTACCCCATGTTTCTCAATCAGTTCCTGCTTCAGGCGTTCAGCCATGCAGCCGATCACGCCGATTATGATGTTGCGACCTAATTTGCGGCGCATGGAATTCCAGTAAGCTATGCGGGAATAAATTTTTTGCTCCGCATTGTCGCGGATGGAGCAGGTGTTGAGGAGTACGGCGGCCGCATCGCCGTCGATTTCCGTGGTTTCATATCCAGCCATCTCCATCATTGCCGCCACTACCTCAGAATCAGCGACATTCATCTGGCATCCATATGTTTCGATGCGCACTTTCTTTGAAAGCGTGCAATTTTTATCGTTATTCGGAATAAAAAATCTATTCTTTATAGTATTTTCTTGCATAAATTTATTACTTTTGTGCAAAATTACATAATTGCTCAAACTAAAGCAATTTTTTTAACAACTTCTAAGAAACAGAAAACCATAAATCTAATAACGTTACATCATGAGTATCCCATTTATCACGGCGGAAGAGGCCGCAAGTTATATCAAGAACGGTGATAACGTAGCTTTTTCGGGCTTCACCGCTTCCGGTACTCCCAAAGTAGTGACAGTTGCATTGGCGGAGCGTGCCAAGAAGCTCCACGAAGAGGGGAAGCCATTTAAGATCAATGTGTTTAGCGGTGCGTCGACTAATGATCACGTTGATGGCGAGCTTGCACGTGCCAATGCGGTTGCTATCCGAACCCCTTACCAGAGCCATGGCGACATGCGCAAGTCGCTCAACGCTGCCGAGATGAATTATTTCGACCTGCATCTGAGCCATCTTTCACAGGATCTCCGTTATGGTTTCTATGGCGATATAGATGTTGCCATTATCGAAGCGACGGAGATGAGCCCCAACGGAGAGGTTATTCTCGGGGCGGGTCTTGGCATGAGTCCTACAATAGCGCAGCTTGCCAAGAAGATTATTATTGAATATTCTTCATATTATCATAATTCCTTCCGTGGCTTTCATGACAATTATGTGCCATTGGATCCTCCTCACCGCCGCGAGATTCCTATCTACAAGCCATCAGACCGTATCGGCAGCACAGTGCTGAAGATTGATCCGAAGAAGATAATCGGCGTGGTTCCCTCCAATGCATCGGAGAGCATTAAGCCATTCACCGCTCCTGACGAGGTGAGCCAGCGCATCAGCGAGAACATCTGTCACTTCCTCGCTTCCCAGCTTCGCGAGGGGAGGATTCCCAAGGAATTCCTTCCGATTCAGAGCGGTGTGGGCAACGTGGCGAATGCAGTGCTCTATGGCTTGGGTGAGAATCCAGAGATTCCGCAGTTCGAGATGTATACAGAGGTGATTCAGGATGCCGTTATGCATCTTATGGAGGAGGGTAAATGCAAGTTCGCTTCTACATGCGCCTTGACATTCTCGGATGATGCAATGCTTCATTTCATGGAAAATATCGATTTCTTCCGCGACAAGGTGTTGATGCGTCCGGGTGAGATATCCAACAATCCTGAGATCGTTCGCCGGCTCGGACTCATTGCCATGAATACAGCCCTTGAGGCAGACATTTTCGGCAATGTGAATTCCACTCACGTGCTCGGCACGAAGATGATGAACGGTATAGGTGGGTCCGCTGACTTCTGCCGCAACGCTTACCTCTCGATATTCTCTTGTCCGTCAATCCAGAAAGGTGGCAAGATTTCCACGATCGTGCCTATGGTGTCGCATCTCGACCATAGCGAGCATTCCGTCAAGATTCTCGCTACGGAACAGGGCGTTGCCGACCTCCGCGGCAAGGATCCGCGTCAGAAGGCGGAGACAATTATCGAGAATTGCGTGCATCCGATGTATAAGGAGCTGATGTGGGATTATCTCAAGCTCTCCAAGGGTGGCCACACTCCTCACACGCTTGGCGCTGCGTTCGCGTTGCATCAGGCATTCAGCGAGAAGGGAGACATGCTTCAGGCGGATTTCTCCAAATTCGCATAGGGAGGGATTTCCTACGGTTTTTTTCCGTAAAATTTTCTATGGATTCTCAATAAAACAATCGCTTATAAAACCTTTAAACGCCCGCCGGATGTTCCGGCAGGCGTTTTCTGTAAAAAAAAGATCAGGAGATCTTCTCAGACCCCCTGATCTTCACAATTTTCGATTTGTATTCATTTTCAGAATCGGGATGGAGGTTTTCACAAATCACCATTCCGATTTCTTCGATATGCCCGCAAACGGGCACAACGAAGAGCATAGATCATTTTGCGAAATCTATGTTTATTTATATTAGCTATTGCCTTGATTGTTTTGTTGCAGGAATGAAGAAGTCGAAGCCCTTGCCCGAAGAGACAGGAGCCTGCATCTGTCTTATTGCAGTATGATTTGGAGCTTGTTAAAAAAAATCGATTGATTTTGCGGGCTGTTTTTGCCGGGAATGTGTATGGAAGGGCAAAACATCTATTCCTGCATATTAATATATCATGCTATATATTATGCAGTTATGAAAAATTTCCGCTAATTTTGATAGGTTTGCGCACATATTGCGGCAATTATTTTTGAGAGCGATGTCTCAAAGTCTATGCAAAGATATGCAAATTTTTTTGAAAACGCAATTTTTTAGGGGGAGATGGGGCTGAATGGGGCGTTATAGGGGGAGACGGGGACGGGGATTTAGCGCGGGGTGATGGTGAAGGTGATTGAGCCTCTGGTCTCGCCGGCTCCTTTTTTTGCGCTCCATTTGGCACCTCTGGCGGCTTGTTCGCAGGCACGGCGGATGGCGGCGGATGCTCCTCCGGAGGCTTTGGCCGAGATTACATTGCCCTCGGCATCAATCACTACGGAGACTATGACCGTGGTTTTGTTGCGGAGGGTTACATCGGGTTTGGGACAGCCTTTGAAGGTGCGGCCCGATGCACTGCCGGTAATGCCCATACCTGTGTCCCCGGCTCCGGAGGTGCCCGAGGTGCCATCGGATGCGCCGTTTCGCGAGGAGAAACCTTTGGCTACGGATGATGTGATTTTCTGCTTTTCTTCTTTGCTGACCGAGGGTTCGGTAGCTTTCACAGGGCTTTCTTTCTTTGTGGTCACGTGTTTTTCGACCGGTGGGGCGGGTTTGGGATTTTCCCCTTTGACCACAAGTTTTGTATTGTCGGTTTCTGCGGGTTCCGGTTCGCCCTTGAATGTTTCGGCGGGAGCATCGTTATGGACAGCATCTTCCTCTCCGAGGTCTTTGAGAATCTCGGGTTCGAGGAACAGTTCTTCTTCATTCATGAGTTCGGGGGTGGATTGCACAGCGAGTTGCTCGCGGTCGAATGTGACTCCGCCTAAGAAGAGAGAGAGAAGAATGACCAGCATTGCCACGAATGTAATGACTGCGGCTGTAGCTTTGTCTTTTTGCTGTCTGTTCATATTCCTTTTATTTTGCAGTTGCCGGAGCTTTAGCACGGGTGGCGAGCACCATCCTTAGGTTCTGTCGGGCGGCCATATCCAGAATGCCAACCACTTTGCCATAATCGACGAGGCTGTCGGCGTAAAGGGCGATGGAACGCAAAGAATCTTTTTGCTGGATAGCAGTGAGTCGCACGGAAAGCTCATTGAGGGAGAGCGCTACCGGTGAAGAGAGCGTTTGAGTGGAGTCGTTGCGGTCTTCCACCAGATATATGTTTTTTTCAGCGTCGATATAGACTTCCGTCACCGGTTTGAGCGAGGTCTGTTCGCTGCTTTGCGGGAGGTTGACATCTATAGCCGCCGGAAATATGATGGTGGAGGTGACCATGAAGAATATGAGCAGAAGGAATATCACGTCTGTCATAGACGACATGGAGAATGTCTCCAATGACTGGAAATTTCGTTTGAGTGCCATATCTGTTAAGCTACAGGCTCGTTGAGGAGGTCCATGAATTCCATCGTTTTGGTCTCAAGGGAGTTCATTACCCTGTTGACGCGTGCTACGAGGTAGTTGTATGCGAAAAGAGCGATGATGCCGACAACGAGACCGGCAACTGTGGTGACGAGTGCCTGGTATATGCCGCTTGAAAGAACGGTGATGTTGGCGGATGTGCCTGCACTGGCGAGGGAGAAGAACGCCTGGATCATCCCGACCACTGTCCCGAGGAATCCGAGCATTGGCGCTCCGGCTGCGGTTGTGGATAACCACGGGAACCCTTTCCCGAGCTGTGCAACTTCGATGTTGCCGGTGTTTTCGATTGCTACGAGCACATCATTCATCGGGCGTCCGATACGGGTGAGACCTTTCTGGATAAGACGGGCATAGGGGGTGTCGGTCTTTTTGCAGAGGTTGAAGGCGGAATCGATGTCTCCTTCGTGAACGTAGTCGCGGATGCGGTTCATGAAGGTGCTGTCTTCCTTCGATGCCCGGTTTATTGCAATGCAGCGCTCTGTGAAGACGTAGATTGTGACGATGAGCAGGATGGCGAGAGGGATCATGATGTAACCGCCGTCCATTACAAGCGACCAGAATGAAAGTGTTGACTGGGTCATAGCTTATTTTGTTTTAATTATTTTCTTTTTTTTCGCGCCAAGGCGCTCACACCTGACAGGCTTCGCGCTGCGGGTCTTCGCGCCAAGGCGCTCACGCCTGACAGGCTTCGCGCTACGGATCTTCGCGCCAAGGCGCGAAGCACTTGACAGGCTTCGCCTGAATCCACTTTAGCGAGCTTCCTTTTTAGCCGAGGCAGGCTCGGTATTCGCGGATCGTGCGCTCGATGCCGAGATAGAGGGCATCGGAAATTATTGCGTGGCCGATGCTTACTTCATCGAGGAGGGGAAGATGCTTATGGAAGAAAGAGAGGTTGTGAAGGTTGAGGTCGTGGCCGGCATTTAGCCCGATTCCACGTTTGAGGGCTTCCGAGGAGGCTTCGATGAATGGGGCTACGGCTTCATCCGGGTTGTCGGGATATCTGTCGGCGTAGGGTTTTGTATATAGCTCCACCCTGTCTGCGCCGATGCGGGCAGCTTCCTTTACTTGACGGGGGTCAGCATCGACAAAAATTGAACTGCGGATGCCCGCTTGTCTCAGACGGGTCACGATTCCTGTCAGGAATTCGGAATTTGCAAGCACGTCCCATCCCGCGTTTGAAGTAAGCACCCCGGGAGCGTCGGGAACGAGGGTGACCTGTTCGGGGGCAACCTCTATGACCAATCGCATGAAATCATCGGAAGGGTAGCCTTCTATATTGAATTCTGTTGTGACAACCTCGCGGAGGTCGTATACGTCCTTGTGAGTGATGTGCCGTTCGTCGGGACGCGGATGAACGGTTATGCCTTGCGCTCCGAAACGCTCGCAGTCGATTGCGAATTTCACAACATCCGGTATGTTTTCGCCTCTGGCGTTGCGAAGGGTCGCAACTTTGTTTATGTTTACACTAAGACGCGTCATAGTTTGAAATCTTTTTATGAAATTGGCATATTATTTGTAACTTTGCATCATGAAGAGGATATTTGTTCCTTCTTTCGTTAAATAATATAAAGAGATTTTTGAAAAACAAGCTTCTCTGCAATTCCGAATGCAAATTTAGAAAAAAAATCGGAATTATCGAGTGGCTTATTGAAGAAGTTGTTTGAATGGCTTCAATAAGAAGTTGAAGTTTGGACAAGTTCTGTTTCTAAACGACTTCGTTAAGTGAGGGATATGATGAGAGCAAAAGATATAATGGCACCGGGATGTGGAACACCACATATCAAACCTTTCCGAAATGTCGGGGAGGATATGCCTGTAGTGAATGTGTTGCCACGGTTGCTTGACAGCCCCGACGGTAAATTGGGAGTCAAGGAGGCCGGGGAGTTGGTGGGTGTCATTGACCGGGATTCTCTTCTTGACGGAATAGGCCGGATGATTGCGGCGCGGGATGATTGCAGCGTGATCACAGTGGAGTGCTCTCCGGCGGATTACAGTGCATCGCGTATTGCCCATGCCGTGGAAGACACGGATGCACATCTCGTGGATTTATGGAGCGTTCCGTCAGACGGAGGACGTATGCGCGTCACGCTCCGCGTGAGGCGCGATGATCCGTCGTCTACGGTGCATAGTCTTGAGAGATATGGATATGACGTGGTGTCGGCTTATGGCAATGATTATGGAGATTCAGATATGGCGGCCATGCGGCTTCTTGAATTGAAGACCTTGATGAATGTATGAAAAAGATCGCTATTTTCGGCAACTGTTATCAGGAAGGGTATCTGTCATTGCTGCAGCGGTTTTTCGAGTCGCTTGCCGGTAGAGGTTTTGATGTTTCCGTATTTGCCCCTTTTTACAAATATCTTTTAGAAAACGGAGTGGTTGTGCCTGATGGCATGTGTCCTGTCGGGAATCTGCATCAGGATGTGGAATGCGTGATCAGCATCGGAGGTGACGGGACGTTTCTGAAGGCTGCTCAATGGGTCGGGGATAGGGAGATTCCTATTCTTGGGATAAATACGGGGCATCTTGGATTCCTTGCGAGTTATTCGCTTGAGGAGATGGATGAACTTATAGAGGTGGTGGCTTGTGATAAGGGGCGCGTGGAACGCCGGACCGTGCTTGAGATAGAGTGTCAGGCGATGCCGGAGAGTTTCTGGCCTTATGCCCTCAATGAAGTGGCAGTGCTGAGGGGAGAGACCGCGTCGATGGTTACTGTGCATGCAGAGGTAGATGGGTATTTCCTTGCGGATTATATGGCGGACGGCCTTGTTGTGGCTACACCTACAGGCTCTACGGCCTATAATCTTTCAGTTGGCGGCCCCATATTGATGCCGACGCTCGAATGCGCAGTGCTGTCGCCTATCGCTCCACATTCCTTGACGATGCGTCCCTTGGTGGTGGGCTGTGATTCGGAAATCCGGTTGACAACAAGTTCGAGGGTGGAGTATTCGCGTGTCAGTCTTGACGGACGATACTTTATGATGGCGTGCGACAGGGATGAGTTGCGTATACGTAAGGCCAAGTTCTCGGTGATGGTGCTCAGGCGTCCGAGCGGAAGCTTTGCGGGATTGTTGCGCAATAAGCTTTTATGGGGGAAGAGGTGAGCAAATAATTAAAAACGATATAAGGACAAAGGATTGCAATCAGTTGCAATCCTTTGTCCTTATATCTATATCGATTGAAATCCGGTTTTTAGCCGGGTGAGCATTATTATTTTGCAGGGGCTGCCGGAGTGGCGGGAGCTGCGGGGACATTTACGGGAGCCGGAGCTGCTGAATTCGGAGCCGGAGCTGCATTCTGGATGCTTGAAACGTTAACGGGAGTTTTCACAGCGAAAGAAGCGCAGATGCTGACAAGGCAAATGAATATTGCAAGACCCCAAGTGGCTTTTTCGATAAAGTCTGTTGTTTTGCGATATCCGAGATATTGGTTGCCGCTTGAATAGTCGGAAGCGAGACCGCCTCCCTTTGATTTCTGGATAAGCACTGCTCCGATGAGGAGAAGAGATGCGATTACGATAAGGATGCTAAGAAAGATATACATATCTTTAATGTTAAATGTTTAATTTTTAATGTTGAATTGGTTGGCTTCCGGAATAATCCATATGCACCATAAATCTCTCAAGAATTTGATGTGTAAGATATCAATTTCTTGAGAAATCGTATTTGGTCTGCAAAGTAAATACTTTTTTTCGGATTATTCAAACTTATTTCGGTAATTATTTCCAAAGCTTTCTGATAGTTGCCGTTTTTAATCATTATTTTGGCTAAGGATAGTGACAAGTCGGCAGCAGGCTGGGCCTGGGGCGCGTCAACCGCAGCTAAGGGCTGCGGCACGGGGGAGCCGGCTGGGGGAGCTGCCGCCTTTTCAGAGATAGCAGCCGGCTCGGGGAAGAGGGGAGTGGAATCTCCAATTTCGGGGAGGGCTTCGAGAGAGGACAGGTCGTAGGGCACGGCGGCCGGAGTCATTATGTCTTCGATTTCTTTTGCGGAGGTGAGGGCCGGATTACCGAAACGATCAAGAAACGAGTCAATTGTGTCTTCTGTCGAGAGTTCGGGGGAGTGCAGGTCAGGATAGAATTCGATGAATTCTTCCGGATCCATGCCGATAATGGCGCGCAATGCAGCCGGATCGCCGATGGCGGTGGCAATGCGACGCACGAGTTGCAGCCGTTGCACGCCCGTGGCTGATGGCAATTCTTCGATTGCGGGAACTATGAAATACGGATGTTTATTCATTTTTGCGGATTTGTGATAATATTTGCGGCTATTGGTTTAAATTTTCGCGCCGAGGCGCTCACACTCGACAGGCTTCGCACGGGTCTTAGCTCAAGGACGCTCACACTCGACAGGCTTCGCACGGGACTTAGCTCAAGGGCGCTCACACTCGACAGGCTTCGCACGGGTCTTAGCTCAAGGACGCTCACACTCGACAGGCTTCGCACGGGACTTAGCTCAAGGGCGCTCACACTCGACAGGCTTTAAAGGGTGCGCGATGCTTACCAGTTGCCGAGTGTGGCGTTGAAAATCAGGTTCACGAGTTCTTCGCTGATTTGCATGCAGAGGTCGTCCTGGACATCAGTGAGCATCAGTGAAGAGGAGAATTGCCGGTATGCTGAGAACGTCTGGTCAACGTTGTTGGCAGGGTTCTTGTTGTCAACATATTTGACGCGGACAGTGATGGTCAGTCGTGTTTCGGTGGCGTAGGCATCAGTCCCGACGGCTTGCGGGGAGAGAGAATAGCCGGTGATTTCGCCGCTGAGTTCTATATCTGCGGGGCCGTCGATCTCCTGGAGGCGCGTCTGGCGGGTGATATAGTCGAGAAGTTTGTTTTCAAAGGTTTGCTGGAGAGGGGGATAAACCAAGGCTGCCCGAATGGGGAATTCGGAGACATCGATTGTCTTGTATACATCATAATTGATAGCTGTGCCTTTTAGACTGAAACTGGGAATGCAGCCTGAGAGTCCAAAGGCTAAGGATATTATTATGACGGGAATGAAATTTTTCATTTAAATTTATTTTGGTTGATTCAATGGGCTTCGGGCTTTTGCCCTCAGTACGGTGGGGACTTCGGCTTCCGCCTCGGCACTGGACCTGGGCTTCGCTTGCGCCTCGGCACTGAGTTCGGACTTCGGCTGATGCCTCAGCACTGGGCTGGGGCTTCGGGCTTTTGCCCTCAGCACGGTGGGGACTTCGGCTTCCGCCTCGGCACTGGACCTGGGCTTCGCTTGCGCCTCGGCACTGAGTTCGGACTTCGGCTGATGCCTCAGCACTGGGCTGGGGCTTCGGGCTTGCGCCCTCAGGAATCGATGCCGAGTTCTTTGATTTTGCGGTAGAGGGTGCGGAGGGAGATGCCGAGCTCTTCTGCCGCCATCTTTTTGTCGGAGGCATTTCGTTCTAATGCCGCTATTATAGTCTCTTTTTCCGACTCTTCCAGCGTCATGCTCTCTTTCTCACATTCTTGCAGTGGCTCAGAGGTGAATGGCATGGAAGAGTCGTTTCCGAATGCAGGCGAGAGGAGGTCTTCCACCGGATATTTTATAAGGGAAGTCGAGGTGCGTTTCTTTGCGGTGTCTTGCCCTGCAATCGATGCTTTTAATTCGGCGATCTCCGCTTTCATTCCGAGCATCAGTTGCCAGAGCATTTCGCGTTCAGCTTCGTAGTTTACCGGTTTGTCTGATTTTACGAGTGAGGATGTGGCCGACCGATCGAGGGGGAGGGCTTCCAGCACGAGTTTGCGGGAAATTTCTTCGCCGGCTTCGAAGAGTGCGAATTGTTCGACGAAATTTTTTAGCTGCCGGACGTTGCCGGGCCATCGGTATACGAGCATTGCCCGGTATGCGTCTTCAGAGAAGGATATGGGCTTGGTCATGTATTTCTCTGCAAAATCAGCGGCGAATTTACGGGTGAGGAGCTTTATGTCGTCTCCGCGGTCGTGGAGGTTGGGAACATCTATGCGGATTGTGGAGAGGCGGTAATACAGGTCTTCGCGAAATTTGCCCTTTTCTACCGCCTTTATCAGATCCACATTTGTGGCGGCTACAATACGGATGTTTGTTTTCTGAACAGTGGATGATCCGACTTTCAGAAACTCTCCGGTCTCAAGCACGCGGAGGAGGCGCGCTTGGGTGGTGAGGGGGAGTTCCGCCACCTCATCGAGGAATATGGTTCCGCCATCTGCCTCTTCGAAATAGCCTTTGCGCGCGGATATTGCACCGGTGAAGGAACCTTTTTCGTGTCCGAAGAGTTCGGAATCGATTGTGCCCTCGGGGATTGCTCCGCAGTTTACAGCTATGTATTTCTTATGTTTCCGAGCTCCGAACTGATGGATTATCTTAGGGAAGAATTCCTTTCCGGCACCGCTTTCGCCGGTGACGAGGACAGACAGGTCAATCGGGGCGACGCGGATTGCCCTTGCAATGGCACGTATGAGGGCCGGCGAGTTCCCTATGATGGAGAACCGCTGTTTGGCAGATGCGACTTCTGCCGGTATATCTGAGGCTTGAATTGCCATAATCAAATTAATATTTATTGGACTTCAAAGGGACTTCGGCTTCCGCCTCAGCACTGAACCGGGGCTTCGGGCTTCCGCCTCAGCACTGAACCGGGACTTCGGGCTTGCGCCCTCAGCACGGGGAGGGAGAGGGGATTAAGGGAGGCGCGAGAGGCTGTAGGTTTGCTCGCGGAGGAATTTTCCAAGGGCTTCGGCATCGGGAAATTCCTGCTGCTTCTCTACCGATATAGGCTCGCCTACGGATACATGCACTTCTTTGTTGCGCTTGTTGAATATTTCTTTGGGTAGCCGCGCGCTGCGTAGCCGCCAGTCGATGAGGCCGAGGATGTTGAAGAATGTGGAGTTGTGGCCGTGGAAATAGATGGGGATCACGGGCACCTTAAGCTGCTGGATCAGGCGCGTGATTGTGGGCTGCCATTCGCGGTCGCGTATATGTAGGGACCTGTCGATTTTGGAGACTGCTCCCGCGGGGAAGAAACCGAGGGGATGGCCGCCGCGGACGTGGGCGATGGCCCGGCGTATCCCTTGCATGGTCACGGCTTTTTTCTCCGGATCGTCTGTCTTTATCGGGTCTACGGCAATGAATGACGGTCGCATGGCGGATATGTTATTGAGAAACATATTCACCATTACCTGATAGTCCTTGCGGTATTTGCCCACGATGTGCAGAAGCAGGATTCCGTCCATTCCACCGTATGGGTGGTTGGAAATTGTGATGAAGGCGCTGTCGGGAAACCTGGAAAGGATATCTTCGTTGTCAATGCGAAGCTTGAATTTGAATTCATCCTCAACAAGATGACGGGAGAATTCAACTCCTGTTGAATAACAATGTCTTCTGTGGATGGCGTTGACCTCGTCAATGCCCACAATATGCAGCACTTTTTCAACAAATTTGCGATGACCGGCGAGAGCAGGCACCATCTTTGCGATATCGTCAAAATTGAGCACGTCGGGGCGCACACCCGGTGCGCAGGTACGGTTTTCTGTAGAAGAGATATTATTTTTTTTTGACATAATCAATTTGGGACAAGTTTTTCAACTTACAAAGATAATTAAAATTTCAATAGATATAACAATCGGGTTTGATGAGGCGGATAATTTTGTGCCATAAATGCTAAATCAATACTTCGGTTATTTTTTAGTGGCTCCGAGGAGCCGAGTGTTTAATCCG
>CAJTZS010000061.1 GCA_910584055.1 uncultured Muribaculaceae bacterium
ATAACTGGAGATTTCTGCATCGTGCTTAACATCTAACTTTATTTAATCTCTAATGGCAAACGAAGAAATGTATGATGATGATGAGTTCATCATCAATCTGACGATTGATGGGACTTCTTATGAGGAGGTTGAAGTCAAGGTCACTGACCCTAACAAGACAATACGCGACCAGATATCGAGTATCGTTGCGGTGTTTGAACTTCCCAAACTCGATAACGGCGGTAACCCAATCCAATATCTGCTCGGTCAGATCATGGAAGATGGTGAAGAACCCGAAATTCTCGAATTTGAAGATGAAGACGGCCGGGAGCAAGCCCTAATCGACTATAATATCCAGCCGGGCGACCATCTCCATTTAATCTCTGTCCCTATCGCCGGTTAATAAACTAAGAAGTTGTTTAATCAAGGTATCCAGACTCAATGAATGAAGCGATAAACAATTTCAATCAGAAGGAGTTGTCCGGGCGTGACGCCCGTCTTTGGAAAGAGTGGAAAGAACTTGACTCACTCTGTGCCAAAAGGAAAGCATCGGCAGAAAACCCTCGTAAGCCATCCCTCTCTTATATCATCCGCAGAAAGAACGTGATGGGACTCCCTACCGAGTACGAAATCTGGTATAGGGTGAAATCCATCGTCGGCGTTAAGGACACGGCGGTGCCCAGGGAGCCGGTTTTCGGTTATCTTCACAAGATGAGCATCGTCCTTCCCAATAACTATCCCTCGGCCGACGGCAACCCGATCTTCACATTCCGCACAAATATCTGGCATCCGAACATCAGATATTCCGGAAGTTTCAAGGGTCACGTCTGCCTGACAATAAAGGAAATGGGTGTGTTGGCCTCCCTTAAGGACCTGGTGCTACGTGTGGAACGCTATCTCAAATACCAACTCTACCACGCACAGAACACTTACCCCTACCCCGAAGACCAGAACGTGGCCGAGTGGGTGCGCGAAGAGGGCGAACCCAACGGATGGACACGTTTCGGTCAGGATATGCCGGAGAGCGAACCCGACAAAACTAAAAAAACTACGGAAGGGAATGGAAGCCCCACCTCAACTCCCGATAAAATAAAAATCATCGCCCGCAAGATATGATGAGACGCTTAATCACGCTTTTAACAGCAACCTTCTTCGTGTGCACCGCCATGCTGGCAAACGAAGAATACAACATGACTCTTGAAAAAGGAGATACAGAAGGATACACAACCGAACTACCTTACGGAAACATATCTTTCAAGCTGGTAGATTACAATAATTACAACCGGGTGCTTGTTACGATAGAAAACACGACACCATCCATGGCTTTCCTTATCTTCAAACATTCGGAGGGGGAGAAGACATTAAAGAAGAATAAACCCAAGATTGAGTTTGAGAAAACATACCCGGGAAGCAAAGGAGAGAGGTCCGTATATGGTTGCAAGGAGTTGAACAGACCCATTGTTTCAATCATTCCGCAAGAGAAACAGGTCTTATTCACCTTAGATGTCTCGGCAACATCCGATACAAAGCTTGAGCTGCCGATCTATCTGGCAAAGTATGACCCTAAAAAACTAATCAAGAAAGGGCCCGGCAATATCACTTATAAGATATTGAGTCAGGACATCTTGAATTTTAATATAACGATAAAGACCTGGAGCGAGGACGACCCCGAATATGTTTCCACAAAATCGGCAGTTGAGAAATATGTCCAGTCGGTGGAGACTGCGGAATTCTGTACAAATAAAAGGCACGTCCCGTCTCTGACCCAACAAAAGCTGCCTTATCAGGAAAGGAAAGACAGTCTTGTAAATGTGATCAAGACAATAATCGGGAATCACTCGGAGTGGTTCTCCACCGACAAGCCGCATGTCAAGTATTCTGAACTGCTCACTCTCCTGAATACAGTTGACTTGAATGAGCACACACGCGACTGTGGGAAGCACAATACCACTCCGCCTCCTCCCCGTTGCGGTTATTGTTCTTTAAGCTCCCAACAGATATATCATCAACTTGACGACATCTATCAGCAACTCCGCACGGGAAAACTGAAAAAGGACGCGGCATTAAAGAAGGCTCAGGCACTGAACGCATGTTACCAGAAACATAAGAAGAGTAGGAAAGACCCGAATTATACGGAAAAAATTTCAAGGTTCTATAGTAGGATAGTAAGCTACTGAAATGAGACACGCCTTATTACTTTCGTCCGTTCTGCTCCTGTCTCTTTTAGCATCTGCGAAGCAGGTGAGAGACACTATACAGACACGGCAGAATGACCGGGTCATCCTGACATACGATATTTCCATGAATGGGGATGAGATTGTCCTCAAGGTTGATAAAAAGCCCCGGATAATTCCGAGTGGCAATCTAAGGAAAGCTTGCAAGGGCGACCTGGAGCGTTTGAAGGTGGTGTTGTTCGACAGGGTAGGAGACTTCGGCAAAGTCAAATGGAGAGGACTCTCTCCAACGGCTTTCATGGTGCCTTCCGGGTTTTCCTATGAAAAATCGGATGACGGGTATTATATATTCGGAGAGACGACAACGCCGGTTTCATTCACGAAAAAAGTTGCGGACAGCCGCTACATCTCATTCCCCCTGTATATCGCAGTGTATGAGAAGAAGCAGACCTACAGGCTTGTCGGCGTGAGTTCCAATCCCTTGAAAGTCTCTGTAGGCAAATCCCTTTCCGCGCCGGCACGCAGTGTCCGCACGGGGGTGCAGACAGAACGCATAGCGATTCAAAGCAGCGAAGAATTGGAAGCAGACAACGAAGGTCTGGCAAAAGCACTAAGCAGCATGCAGATGATCCGGCAGTTGCTTGACTCCGAAACCGAACTCCCCTTCTCGCAGACACTTCAAATGGAAATCTACAATCTCCGCTCCCTTAAAGACCGTGTGAGCGACCGGGATGTCATTGAAAAGATCAATGAAGTCCTTTTGCAGTGCAATGACAAGGAACGGGAATTAAAAGAATCTCAGAAAGAGGCATCTATGGCAGCTCAGGCGCAGGAACAGGCGCTCATCTCGCAACAGAAGGCTGAAGAAGAGGCGCGTCAGAAAGAAACGGAGGAGAAAGAACGTATCCAGGAAGAGAAACAGCAGAAAAGGACGCTCTGGATGATTATAGGAGGCGTTATCCTGGCTGTCCTCGGTTTCGTGGGGAATGCAATAACCAAACATTTCCGTGACATCCGTAATCAGAAGAGTATAATGGAAATGCAGGCATCCCTGACCAAACAGGCAGAACAAGAAGCCAGCAGGCGTTCACGGGAGATAGTAAGGAACAAGGCTCACCAAGTGGTAAACAAAGGTAAATCAAAGATGAGGGAGTCTCTTAAAGAATCAGGTAAAAAGAAAAAAGGAACTAAGATAAAGTCTATATGAAAATGATGAAATTACATAGGCTTCTTACAATTATCTCCATTATCGGCGTCTCAGCTGTGATGGGGTTCGCCGAGACAGTAACCAGAGGGAGGGTGACAATTCAATACGAACCCATGGACGATGGAGGCATTAAAGTAATAAATGTATGGAATAAAGCCGAAAAACAAATAGATATCAAAATAGATGGCAGGATAACCACGATAAATCCCGGTGGAAGCGCACAACCCAACCAGTATGCTTCCAAATTAGTGAGGTATGATTGCGCCACCGGAGGCGATGTTTTATGGAGACCTACCTATAGAAAAGAGCCGGCTATCGAAGAGACGGCTCCTGTTGCCGCCACAACATCTGACAATATAGAGAAAGATAAGGAAAAGAAAAAAGAAGCGCCACAGACTACAGAGCCGCGAGACTCAAGAAACCAAAGGGAACAATCCGTAAACAGGGCGCGTACAAAAGAATCTGTAAGCTATCTCGAAAAATTGAATCAAGATGAATTCTTCGGCATGGATGCCATGACAGCCTTCACCGGGAAAGTCGAGAACCTCTGCTGGTCAATTGAATCATCAAAGAATAAACAGCAATTCATCATAGATAACGATGTCGAACTTTTCCTCGCAGAATCAGAAAAGGAAATAAATGAGAAGAAAGCTACTTTGGCCGATAAGGCGCAGGAAATAGTAAGCGGCTCAAATGTGGAAGCCTCAAGCCAGGCATCTACGATGGCCATCATTGTCGAGACTCTAAGCAACCGTTTAAAGACAAGAGAGGATGCCTACAACAGACTCCACAATATGGTGTCGAATGTAAATGACGGAGACCGCCAGACATCCGGCAGTCTTGGCGAAATAATTTTGAATTACGGAATCATAGCAGTCATTGTCATTATCTTATGTATCCTCACGATTGTTGCGATAAGAAGTAAGAAGAAAAAACAGGACAGGGGGGCAAGACCCACGGCTCAGACGGCAACAGATAGACATGTCTCACCTGACAATCCTGCAATTGTGGTAAGGCGCAGGACTACATCGATTCTGAAGAAACAATGTATCGACGATATAAAGGACAATCCGGCATACATGGTGATAAAGTCTTCCGACTTCACCGTGGATTCCGCCGTGAAGAGAATATATATCAAAAACTCCTGCATAAAGGATGTATACAATCTTTATGCCGAGGATCTCCGCAACTCTGAAAACCCGAAGGAAGACGGGTGTATGGTGCTCGGCCGCTGGGTTCATGACGAGATTGACCACACATACGATATATCTCTTGAAGAAGTTGTTTTTCCCGGTGATGATGCTGTTTTCAAAGAGTATGAACTGAATTTCGGAGGGAAAATCAAACTTCGCATTGCTGAGAAGCTTCGCAAACTCAGACGTGAAACCAATCTACAATACGATCTCGTATGCTGGATTCACTCCCACCCCGGCCTCGGTGTCTTTTTCAGCAACTCTGATGACAACGTGCAGATGCAATTGAAGCATTCTCAACATCCGAACTTCCTGATAGCGTTTGTTGTGGATATTCTTACTTCCGACCAGGAGACAGGTATATTCACTTTCAGAAAAGACGGGAGTATGAACTCAAAGGGCGACCTCACAAAGATGTATTCTCTTGAAGAAATGTATAAATGGGCCTTACAAAGCGAGCGAAACACTTTCTCGCATGACAACTATTTCAACATAATTGAAAACGCCAAACTGAAAATGCCGACATGCAAGGGTGTAGAGCTTAACAACAGTTCCATTATAGACATGACTCAGATTGTGATAGAAGCAGAGACCGGCATTGTCGGTTGGGCCGTCGGCACAACAGTGGAGATCGGAGGTTGTCGGGAATTTGTTGTTTCCAGCATCGTCCGCGATGCCGAAAAGCCCGGCACAGGAGTAATCGGATGCCTCATCAGCATGACACACATGAGCTTCCCGACAATCCAGAGACTGATCGCCCGCTATAGCGTGAATCTCTCTTTCGTGATGGTCTATTCATCAAAACAAATGTCTCTGACCACTCTGCCCGTAATAAACGGCGAGTTGCTCTCCGACGAACAATTTTATGGGGATGTAAACATTGACGACTTAAAGATATGGACAAGAAGAAAACGCTGAAAATCTCTCTGATCTTACTGGGCATATTATCTTTGTTCTGCCCTTACGTTTCAGCCCAGACACCGGCGCGTATGCAGTTCTGCGACCGCGCATATGAGTATGGGATTGGAAATGACTCTGTCAAGTTATTCTTTAACATCTATGGTAAAAACGGGAAGACCCTTCCTGATATTCCGACCAATGATTTTTCACAGTTCCTCAACTTATACGAAGACGGGGACAGAGTGACGGAATTTAGTGTCAGACGTTTGAATTCCGGTATACGGCTGCCCAAAGAATACACATTCTCCATATTATTGGATCAAAGCATTCCGGCCGAAGGCAAACAGCAGATACTTCAGGCGGTCAAACAGTTCATTGAGATTGCACCGGATTCGTGTATATATGTGTCGTTCTACGGTGATGAAGTCTCAGGAAGCATCATGGCCACATCGCGCAACTTCGCTAAAATAGAGAATGCGTTTTTAACAGCTACAACCGGCAAGACATTCTATAGCGGTGTTTATTCAAAGCTTGCGGAGTTCACTAAAGGAAGTGTCGATTTGTCTTCACTGCGGGCATCCGACTACCGGCAGAATCCCGTTATATCTTCCCGCTCCATAATGAATCCCGGCAAGAACATCCTTATGGTCTTTGCGGAAGGTAGTCGGCGTCCGGACGATGAAGTTTTGGATATTCTGTCGGTTGAAGACCTGCAGGGAGAATACGCAGGCAATTTGCCGAAAGTGTATGGTTTTTACTATACTGCCGAAGGTGAAGATGCGTACATCGAAAACACGCTGACTCTTCTTGCCAATCCCAAAGACGCAAACAACTCCCCCTTGGCTGAATTAAGAGGGAAAGTGAAATCGTCGGCAAACATGGGGGATGTTCTGAACTCCTTTGCCGAAACGATAGAGGAATCCGCATACGGATATGAATTGTCATATAGGATTGAAGAGGATAAAACATATTCAGGCAACGTCTCATTCAAGGCGGAATGGGGCAAATCACTGATCGGTGAAGGCACATTTACATTAGGGTCTGCCGAAAGGCCTTGGCCTGAACGTAAACAGACAACTACAAATATCTTTATCGAATTATTGGTTGCAGTTCTTGTTACCCTCCTCACTTTCGGATTTTTCTTCCTTATAATGAAAATTGTGGTTCCTTATATCAGGTTCCTGTCTTTCAAATCAAAATATTATAAGAAGTATCAGCCGGAAGAGAATGTGCAACGCAGAATATGCCACTATTGCAAACAAGACTTGCGCCCGGGACAAATAATTGTGACAAAATGTAATCATTGGATGCATAAACATTGCTGGGAAGAAAACGGATACAAGTGTGCGGAATTCGGCCAGAACTGTAAAACCGGGATACAAGATCATATTGAATGGAAAGAGTTGTTCAAGATGAGTTCATTGAAGGAATGCTCGCAAACCATAGCCGGCGTTCTCGCAGGTCTTATCAGCTGGATTATTTATGAAATTTGCGGTCGCGGAGGATTTACTGCCCTATCCAGGTTCATAGTTGGATTGGTATTCAATGAAACCGATACTCAAGCTTCATTAATACAGGATTGCGTGATGCGCACATCGTCATTCCTGATGATCGGTCTACTCTTGGGCTTCTTCATATCCCTCGTGTTCAGATATAAAGATGACATCCGGAACAAGAATTGGAAAATCTGGCTAAAGATAATAGGTTTGTCAGTAATGACAGGTGCGATAGGGATGTTGGCCTTCGGTATAGGAGCTGATTTGTTCTGCCTCATCCTTTCATGGACAGGCAAAACATACATTCCTTGGTACTGCTCGCTCCCGGCTTATATTCTGTTCTCCATAAGCGTATCGTTAGCGCTTACAATCAAATCGTCAATACCGGTAAAGAGCGCACTGATAGGTGGAACGGCATCCGCATTCATAGGATTCCTGGTGCTCTATTTCACAAAATTCACCAGCGGCCGCTACGAATGGCTCAATATGCTGCTCGATTTCATTATTTATGGCGGAGGGCTCGGGGCATCATTGATTACCGTGAGAATGCTTGCCGAGAAATACTTCCTCGTTATCCAAAACGGAGTTAAGGCGGGGCAGCGTATTCCCATCCACAAGTGGATGAACGCCACTGGCGGAGGCAACAAAGTTTCAATCGGCATGACCGGGGAATGCGAGATTCAGATGAACTGGGAGAAAAGCAACAAAGTGGCCAAGGAACACGCCCAGCTTTTTATTGATCATGAAAAGAATCTCCCCGTAATCAAGCCCCTTTGCACCGGTGTGCTCTATAACACAAGGGCTGAGTTGCCGGTGAATCGCACTGCCATCCTTTCCAATGGCGACACCTTCAAGATAGGTGACACCATCTTTAAATACGAAGAACTATAAACATATTCTAACGACAAAATGAAAAAGATTTTAATTTTTTGTGCCTTTATAGCGGGCATGATAAACAGCGAAGCGCAAACGGTGATCGATAACTTCACGGTCGGTCCGTATGTAGTTGATTACAATGGTCAAGGCGATGTGAAATATCGCCTCCGCGACAATATCAATCTTTATGAGTTCTTTGAGCTTAAGAGAGACACAACCATTATTTCACTTGCAAAGGAAATTCCGGTCAAGCATGCTATTCAAATATCCGGTCGGGTCGGTGCAAACCGTTACGCATCGAAAGAAATAGGCCTTGAAGGGGTTTGGAAACAGAATGTTGGCAAGAATCTATACTTCAACGGAGGGTTATCTTTTGCCATAGGACATTCAAGTTCCGGAGATTTCGGCCGGAAACGCAATATGTTTGAAGTAGGTGTCCCATTGCAGATAGAACTTGGCAAATTAAACCGTCAATATGCATCCCTCTACGGATTATTCGGCCTCACGCCCACTTTCTATTCAACGATAAATGCGTCTAAAATCGAGGGTAACAAAAGAGTTGATGATGTAAAAAAGAGCGGGTTCCTTATCGCACCTTCATTAGAATTCGGCGGCAATATCCCCGTAGGTAGCATAATAATGCGCATTGGAGTTTATGGAACATATAAAATCAATTGCACACCATCGGATTATGATGTCTATAAAAAGTGCGCCGGACATATGTTTCTTGGTGCAAAAATCGGCATCGTTCTTTGAAATAGCTTAATGACAACAACGACAAAATATGAATGGGGCGAAGGCGTGTTCACTCTTCTTTCTTGGTTTAAGAAAGAAAAAGTGAACAACGCCCTTGTCCTTGTAGCTGGAGCGGGAGCACTGGGAAATGAGGTAGTGAAAGATTTGACATTGTTCGGAGTCGGTCATATATTTATAGTAGACTTCGACAGAATTGAATTAAGCAACCTCACCCGTTCCGTGCTTTTTCGGGAAGAAGACGCGCTTCAACATAGATACAAAGCGGAAGTCGTGGCAAAAAGGGCAATGGAAATCAATCCGCAGATAAAAGTTACACCTATAGTCGGTAACCTATTCTCTGAGGTAGGTCTGGCCTTATACAAATCGGTGGATGTTATTATCGGCTGTCTTGACAGCCGATTGGCGAGATACCAGTTGAACCGAATGGCCATGCGTGCCGGGAAGACATGGATAGATGGCAGCATCGAGAACCTCACAGGGGCTGTAAAAGTCTATTCGCCCGGCATCAGCTGCTATGAATGCGGACTTTCCCGTGAAGAGTTCAATATCATCATGCTTAGGACAGGGTGCGCGGATGTTGTGCGTTCGCAGGCATCCCAGGGCAGGATTGCTACCACTCCCGTAAGCGCGTCAATCGTAGGGGCAGTCCAAGCGCAGGAAGCCATGAAAATAATCCATGAGGATACATATGACAAGGAGAGCAAGCCATTTACGACTTTACAAGGGAAAATGTGGAGATACGAGGGATTGACAAATACCACCAACATCTATAAATTCGCTTCATGGAAGAAAAACTGTCCGGCTCATGAGCAATGGACACCTACATTGCCCGGTGAAAACATGACCGCAGACATGTCGGTAAGCGAAGCCTTGGAAGAGTTGAAAAGAATATGCGGAGCACAGGCAGTCGAGATAAACATGATGAACAATAAGTTTATCGAAGCTGTAATATCGGATTCCCCCGAAAAGGAGTTTAAGGTAATGGTGCCGGAGTCTCAACTTGACGATACGATTTCTTCAGATGCCGAAATGCGCAAGTTGAGTTATAAGACATTGTTCCATAAGAAATTTCATGAGAACATAGATTCTTGCTTCCCTTTTCAAAAATTGACTTTGAAACAGATTGGCATCCCTTATTTTGATGTGCTCAAGGTTGCCACCGAAAAAGGTGAATTCTATGTTGAATTGAGCGCGGATAAAGAACGGTTTGAATAACCTGATGCATATAAACATTCCTTCTGACATACGGGCTGAAGCAGTCGGCAATTATTTTGAAGGTATCGAAAAAGATTTTGTCTTTCTCGGTAGACACAAAAGAAACGCCTATAATGATATCCTATCCGTTTCACAGGATGAGAAGACTGTTAAAGTAGAATTGTCAATAGCGGGGTTATATGACATCTTGCCGGAAGCGTTATTTCACCCAATCGATAGATTTGACAATATTCCCGCTAATGAATATAAAGAACGGTTTGAGGAGGAAGTCGAACAGCAACACATCGAGGAATCGAATGCACGCTCCTTTTTTTCCCCGTATGACCGATTAATATTTGATTTAAGTTCCGTTGTCTCCAATTTCAAAAATAGTGAATTCAACGATAATCATATATTGTCCGACATTATATGCGATTCGCTCCCTTCGAAGTATAGATCAAACCGTTTTATTGCCCGAATAATAGAATTTACACCGCGCTGCAAGAGTATAAGAGGCAACACAGCCTTGATAACGCTTATGCTTCGGAAGATGTTGGCTGATGAAGGTTTGAAACTTGTTATGAAGGACAGGTCTCTTTCATTCGAGGATGTCGCTCCACGTTATAACTGCCGGATTCAACATGAAGGGGATGACGGGGATCTGTATTTAGGGAATCGTTACGACGAGAATGTTGTGTGCTATGACATCCATTATTGGAATGATGATTTTTGTGACGGGTCTTTCCTTGAATTCATAGATGAAATCAAAGTTCTTGAGGAATTCGTCAATAACTTTTTCATGGGAATTGAAACATCAGTGAAATTCAATGTCTCCGCACAGACCTTGCCGGTAAGGCTGTCGGACAACGTATGCTATACTTATCTGAACTATAATACAAACATATAACAGAATGCCTCTAAAAGTTACATGGAAGAAAGGGATGCGGCTGAGCACCGAAGTGTTTGACGCATCGGACGCATCGTTAGAGGAGAACATAAGGCTCTCCAACATCATTGCAACCGGAGGAAGATTCGGCCTTGTTCCGGTGAATAAGCCTTTCGAACTGTCAGTAAACGTTATCGACAATATTCTCGAAGTCGTTTCCCTGTCATGCCATGGCGTGACAAAGAACGGCAGGATAGTCGATATCGACTTTGATGCCAATTATACTAATACATTCGATACACGGGTGTCCATACCGGCGTCAGACAGCGGGGGTGCTTTATTGCTCATTGTTAAATTTCACGACAAGCAATGGCGCGAAGTGAATGAAATGTATTCGGAGCCTGAATATAGCTTTGAACTAATTGGTGAACACGGTCAGATAAATAGCGCTTCCCTTCCAATCGGTCGGCTCGTTAACCAATACGGATGGAGATTGGACGAGACTGACTTCGTCCCCCCTTGCCTATACACCTGTGCACATCCAAAATTTGGAGAACTGGTCAATCGCGCGAGGCTGGTGCTAAAGTCAATATCCGACAGATGCCTGTCAGCACAGAATTGTGTTGCACGTCATTTACTTCAATCAATCTGGACATCAGCGACAGAAAATTATATCTTTATCGATAATAAACAGGAAACTCTTTCCCCCGCAGAACTCTTCGCATCAATACAGAAAGTTATATCCGCATTTGTAATAGGATGCTCTATCGATGAATTTATCACGCTGGAACAGGCAGACCCATTTGTAGCTTATCATCAAAGACCTTATGACATCAAGAACCTGTATCGTGATATAAAGGAAGGTCTGGAATTATGCTCCGAGATTTCAATTAAGATGGAGGCTGTGTGCGCAATGACCGAAGTGCGCGTGACACCCGAGCCTCCCATCGAAAAGCCCAAGCCTAAACCTCAGCCTGCTCCAGAACCCGCGCCAAAACCGACGGGACGCAACCGTTGGGATGGAATAGAAATATAAGGATTTTCCTATATGACGGCACATACATCCATTCCATTGTCAATCGAAATGTCTGAACCACCGTCTCTTGAGAAAGAGAGCGGGGAACTGGAAAACTGCATCAACAATATCTTGGATTTAATAGTCTTCACCCCCAAAGGAACTTTCAGCGCGGATCCGGAATTTGGATTCGAATATTGGAATCATGAATTCTCAAATATTAATGTAAGGGAGTTCAACAACAGCTATATGGGCATGATGGCGGATGCACAATCACTTAACGACGTGTCAAGGAAGCAATGTGAGGCAAGCCTGAGAGACAGTATACTGGCATACGAACCTCGGCTTATGGATCCCGAAGTCAGGATTGAACTTGAAATAAACGAAAAAATCCGGAAAAGCAAATCTCAATCAAAGTATGAGATGAAAATCATGATTAGCGGCTCAATTGATGACGGGTTAGGAATCGGCAGGCCTTTTGAAAAAAGAATCTCTTTCATGGTGGAACCTACCGCAAAGAAAATAAGTATATGACATGGATTCAGTGATCCAAAAAAATATCGACGAGCTTCTATCCGAATTCAAGAAATCCGGAGCAAATCTCAATGACCCGGTTTCGAAGCTGATGGTTACTACGTTGCTGTATCAGGCGCAAAAAATAAAGGATGAAATTGCAAATATTCCCGACAGGGTCATTTCCCGCCTGTTCGAGTATTTCATTCCGAATAATAAAATTGATGCAACCTCTGCCCTTTGTCTGCTGCAGCCGTCGGTAAAGCCAAGGAAAGGACTGGAGGCGACGGCGATAGCCGATGGAACTTATTTCTCTTTCAAGATCGATAATAAAACGGTCCTGACGTATTATCCTCTCTTCAAGAATTATATCATACCGGTGACTGAGTGCCATATACTCACGGATAAAATGCTTATAGCCGGAGGCACTAAAACCCGTTTGGAACTGAATTGCAAAGGCAAAGTATGGTTGGGGCTTGAAATACCTGTCGAAGTGGAATCGCTGGAGAACGTTTCATTCTACATCCGCAATTCTTCGGGTGTCCTCCCCAAAAAGATTTTTGTGGGGAATGACATGACCGAGGTATCCTTTACAGAGACAAACCAACTGGCCGATATTCCAATGATGCCACCGTTCGATTCGCAACAGACAAATCCTTCCACTATTGAAATTTTTTCAAATTGGCAAAGGCTCTTGTCTGAAATGGAAGACGGAAATCTGGTATATATAAACGATTCTCTCAAAGACCGTGATGTTTTCAAATATCGCGCATACCCCAAATCATTCCAGCAATATCTGGAAAGCAACGATCTGGACAAGTTTGAAAACAACACCCTTTGGATTCTCTTTGATTTTGGATACGGATATGATGTGCCGGAAGATATTGAGATTATTCCAAACGTTGTGCCGTCCGTAAACGTAAGCCTCAATTCCGTAACGTTGACTCAATCCACCCCTATAGCGAAGCTGACAGCAGGGGATGGTTCCTATTACCTTAATATCGTTGAAACGTCAGTGCCTTCACAAAAGCAGGGATTCAATACTATTAAAGAGGATATTGTGGTACGCGATTTCGATATCAATTGTTACAATAAGGATACTTTACAACGAGATGTACGCAATATGTATAACCGGTTTATCGACGATTATCACGCTTTTGTCGATTATCACGCGCTAAAGGATGGTGAACTTGTGCGGAATTTAAGGGAACTTGTAAACAAAATAGGAAAAAGCGTAACTTCAACCGCCAACATTAAGAACACGTTCGATGAAGGCACATACGTAATGAGAAGCGTAAGATTGATTGGCAAAGCCGCTACGGTAAAGGTGTCTTATCTGACCACCAACGGCAGTCTGGGCAACACTCCAAAATCAGGAATGATGATGGAGAACAAAAAAGACGCGGCTCTTGATAGGGATGTCAGGGTCATATCTTCGGCAGTTGGAGGTGAAGACAAGGCATCCGCCGACCAACGCTATGAAATGCTCCGTTACTATACCTTGACCTCCGACAGGCTCTTTACCAAAATGGATATCGATGCGTTCCTGCGTCTGCAATTGATAAAAGAGTTCGGCAAAGAGGAAGTGAAACGTATAAATCACAATATCTCGATTCAAGGGGCGGCCGGCGCGGCAAAATTGACACGGGGGTTATATATCGACATAATCTTCAAGGATGAAAAGAACTACCGTAAGGCCCAAAGCATAGCCCTTGACAGGAAACTGCACAGGATGATTGTGGATCGGTCATGCATCTCGATGCCGATAATTGTAAATATTACGTATACCGAACAATGAAGATTCCGCCTATAGACTTAAGTAAATTCCTTCACCTATTAAAATCAGAGGGTATCATAGAATTGCGGGCTGCCGCCGGCACAAAACTGTGTAGTCTTGCATTGTTTAAGGAATGGGACAATATTATTTTAATATTAGAGAAAGAGGTTATACCATTATTAAGCAAAGGATGCGAAGTTAAAAGCTTGGTCGTCCCGGCTCAAAAGCTGGCAAAAAGTGCTACAGCCATATCTTTGTTTGCGTCTCAAGTCCTAAGTTTTGTTCCCGGCCCCGTCGGAATCGTGTGTTCCCTGATAAATGCCATTGTCTGCTTTAGCACAGGAAATATTGTTGGCGGACTATTTGAATTACTTGGATGCATCCCGGGTGGTAAAGTTGCAGGAAAAGGAGCTTCCAAACTCTATCCGAAGATAGAAAAAATTATGATTGAGATAGTGCAAAACAACCATGCCCTTAAAGTTATAGTGGAAGCAAGTTCTAAGCCACAAAAGGTTGTTGTCGAATTTTTTGAGAAACATGCTCCGAAAACTAAACCCAAGCCCAAAGTTGGATATGATTATGGTATCCGAACAGAATTATATCCCCCTAAAACCGGGAATATGCCCTCATTGGAAGAAGCTATTGAAATCAATATGAGAAGAGATATGCCCACACATATTCCTCAGCCTCCGAAAAACTATTATTATCCCGAATCCATCAACAGCATGATATATCGATTAAGTACGAAGACAGGGAAAACGATCCTATGACAAGATTGGTCTCTCTAATATTATTTATATTTATAGCTGGCAGAGTATTTGCCTACAATCCGGCTGCGGTGCGGGCTTATATTGCGCAACATAAGGCTACCGCACTCCGGAATGAAAAGGAGTACGGCATTCCGGCAACGATAATCCTCGCCCAGGGTATCCTTGAATCGGGTGCAGGGACAAGCAGTCTGACACGTGCATCCAATAATCATTTCGGCATCAAGGCCGGTTCAAGATGGAAAGGCAAAGTTCATTTGGCATGGGATGATGAAACTCAAAAAAGCAAGTTCAGATGCTATGATTCCGCCGAGGAATCGTACCGGGATCACGCCCGGTTGCTGACAACCAATTCCTGTTATCGACCTCTTTTCAAGATCAATATTTATGACTATCGGGGATGGGCGCACGGTCTGAAAAAAGCTGGTTACGCCACAGCCCCGCATTATGCCCAAGCCTTGATAGGCATCATCGACCAGTATAAGCTTTATGAAATAAATGGCGGCGCGAAACTGAAACCCGGCAAAACAGTTATAATCACACAGTATATGACCGTTGAAAAACCTGTTTTTGAAGAAGATTGTGTACTTGACGATGAGAAAGAATCGGAGGAACAGGCCATGATAGCCGAAGCCGCGACCCGCTATGCAGTGCTCATAAACGACATTCATTGCACTGTATTGCAGCCTGGCGAAACTCTTGCTTCGATTTCACGCAAATATGACATATCCCCCGTCCAATTACTCAAATTCAATGAACTTGGCTCTGAATATCAAGTTAAAGAGGGGGATATAGTTTTTCTTGACAAGAAAAAGAAAAAATATGAAGGCTCGCAGGATGTATATATTGCAAAAAACGGCGACACATTGTATGTCATTTCACAAGAATTTGGCATTCAATTACATCAGCTGGCAAAACTTAACAACATGAATGATTACGACAGACTCCGGGAAGGAACCCGAGTAATTTTGAAATAGGATGCTCGATATCAACAACATATTTGAAAAAGGATTGCCGTTCGACGGACACTATAAATTGATACGCTTATTGAGCACAGCCGGCGGGTCGGCGGACGTATGGCTGGCCATTGACTTGAACACAATCGATGAATCGAAAGATGAATCGAGGGCTACAAAGGTTGTCATTAAAATTTACAGACCGAAAAACCTGATTGACATCGAGGGCGAATATCAATTCCGTAAGGAGTTTAAGAAGGTATTCGGATGCCACCATGAGAACATCATACAACCAACCTATTTTTCAATATTTGAAGAATCGCCGTATTTAGTGTTGCCTTTTTGTCCATCGGGTTCTTCCGAACTTTTAATAGGACAATTAACCGATGACAGCGACATCTGGAAATATATCTTTGAGGTTGCATCGGGTTTGGCCTATCTTCATGAGCATACGCCCCAGATTATTCATCAGGACATTAAACCGGCAAACGTCCTTATAGACGATAACGGGAATTATGCTATCACTGATTTCGGCATCAGTGCGGAAATGGGAGGTATCGGTATTGAATCGGAAGATGAGACAGGCGGCACTTTCGCGTATATGGCACCTGAACGGTTCATTGAGGGAACGCCACCAATGCCCGAAAGCGATATATGGGCATTTGGCGCAACCGTTTATGAACTGATAACCGGAGACGCTCCATATGGGAATGAGGGTGGCAAGAAGCAAACCGAGGGTGCACAAGTCCCTTCAATTAAACAGGATATTCCTGATGCTATAAAGGAACTTGTCTATTCTTGCCTCGCGTATAATCCAAAAGAACGTCCGACGGCGCGTCAGATTGTGGACATGGTCCTGAAAAAAAGATATTCCCGCAACAGAAAGACTATTGTCATAGCAACTACAGCCATAATTACAATCGCCATAGGCATGGCATCATACTTCATAGTCAATCATTCCACTGACCCTGAGGAACATCTTAACTCGCTATACGTAAGCGCAGACTCCATTGTTTCAGCACAACTTGTGAATATAGAGGACAACGACGGCATTCCATCTCCCGAAAACATTTCAGAGTTTGAAAAAGCAATTGTATTACTGAACAAAGTCTTGAAAGATTCACCTGATTCTTATCCAAGAAAGAAAACTGCAAATATGAAGATAGGAACAATCAACGAACTTATCGAGCAAACCGGAGAATATGAGTACACCGTGCGGCTTGTAGAAAATGCGAGAATCACAGAAATGGAGGACAGCGTTATAAAATATTCGTTAGTCCTCGAAAATAAGAAATTAAATATAAATCAATTAATACAACAACTGAAATGAAACAACGAGTCTATTCCCTCGCTTTCTTTCTATGTGTAATCTGCCTGGGCAGTTATGCAGTCCCCAAAGACCATTATAATACTGCCATATGCACCGAGCTTGTAAAGAGGGCAAATGCCTCTTTCAATAAAGGGAAATATAACGATGCAAAAGTCCTTTATGAACAGGCTCTCGCCACCGGTGACGGTTACTACGCTGAATTCTGCCGCACCAAACTGAAAGCGACCCATGCCCTTCTTGCCGGCAATAAGAAACGGGGCAATACAACATCAGTTTTCGAGATCTCACAGGATACGGTTAAAATCAGTTATGTCGGAGGTGACTATCCAATTCATGTTGACGGTTCAAACTGGTCTGCATCTACACCAACCGGCGAAGACTGGTGCAGGATCGAAGTCGATAAAAAGAAAGGAATAGTGAAGATATATTCTTCACCGAACCATTCCACAAATAGCCGTAACACATTTGTCACTATTAAAAACGGGAACGGGAGGAAGAAAACAGTTGAGGTAATCAATGAAGGCTCTCCTGAAATACTCCGAAGTTCCGCCCAAAATCTCGTGTTCACGCCCAACGGAGAGACCAATGTTGTTGATATCGATGCCAATACGGACTGGAACATAGCGGACGTTCCCGAATGGATTCGAGCTATCAAGGGAACCGGCGACATCCAATTTACTGCCTCTCCTAATGATGAAAACAAGGACCGCATTGCGCAAGTAAAGGTTGAGACACCTTCGAAACAGGAAATTACAATCAACATAATTCAGGGGGCAACACTCGACTCCTTAGCTTTCTCAAAGAATAATCTCCATTTCGGTCCCGACGGTGGTGACGAATACATCCATGTGCTTACTAACGCCGATGACTGGAGATTCGGAGACTTCCCACACTGGTGTCAGCTGGAAAGGGTAAATGACAATACCATCAAAGTGCACTGCACCCCCAACGAACCGGTGGACATGCCGCGAGAGGCAAGCATAAACGTAACCACCGGCACACAGCATCTCGGAATCAACGTTTCCCAGGCCTCAAAACCGATTTTCCACATCATACCGACAGACGGCATCGGGGGACGACGCATATCGTTTGGAGTGGCAGCAAGTTATATTTATCCTTTCGTTTCTGCAAAATCATCATCACCACATACATTCAGTGCAGTGAATTATGCTCTTGGCAATGAGAATGAACAGGTATCATATTCTTCAACCGGAGGATTTAACGTGTCCGTATTCGCAGACATCAGGTTGTATAAGAATTTATACCTTAACGCCGGTCTCGGCTTCATGTATTATAGATACAAGAATGAGCTTTCCGGCACAATGCCGATTATCCTTCCACAGACCTCGGCGAATTTTTACAGCAAAGGAACTGCACTTTATAGTTATAAAGAGAACTATACCGACATTTCCTTAGATGTGCCTGTTCTTGCATCATACCGGATTCCCCTCAATAGGAAAAGTCATTTCCAAATTAATCTTGGTCCGGTGCTGAGTATAGGATTATCCTCCAATCTTGATTTTTCCGGGAAATCAAATTCTTCCGATATCAGGAACTATAAGATTGTCAATGGCAAATACACGGAAATACAATACGACAATGAAGTGAACGGCAGTCATCTTAATTATGACGGAAAGTTCAATCTATATTCTACAAAAGCTGACCTCAGGATGATGACATCTGACGGCAACAATGATTATAAGGATACTCCTTCAACTTTCGATAGTTCTCCATTTAAAAGAATCAATTTCGGTATTCGTATAGGCGCAGGCTATGAATATATGGGCATCAGCCTGAATCTGTCATACCAGTTCATGGTGACGAATATGGCAGACAAAAAGTTCTGGGACAGCGATAGATGGATGGTGTTCGGAAGAGGTTCGGACTTGATGACCGGCTATTCCCAAAGGAATAACCTGCTTCTGGTGACACTGGGCTACACTTTTAGATATTAAGTAGGTAAGAAAAATTAAACGATATATGTAGGTAATGGAATCTTGCCCAATAAAACTTGTTCTTTTTGGCTGTTTTAACCTTGTAATTCAGTCGCATATGCCTATATGCTCCTTCATTACGCGGCAAAAACATCTCAAAAATAACTGCGTTTTATTTGTGCATTAATTTTTATTACCTACTTAAAAATAAAACATAAAACAACTATGTATTTAAAAAAAACAATCTACCTTTCCATTATTTTTATAATCGGATGCTGTTTCACATCTTGCAAAGACGAGTCAGATGATCCGAAAGGGGAATCGTTTAACGTGTCAGACAACATCATCGGGAATTGGCTCATCGCCTCTTCAAATGCCGAGGAATGGCTGACTTATGAATTTACCGAGACAAGCAGGATTAATGCAAAATTCCTCGAGAATCAAAAACAGGCAGAAGGATCCGGATACTACTGGGTCAATAATGAAAAGAATTCCCTAACGGGAAACTATAAACTTGAAAATGGAAATGTCATATATCTTGACTGGATTATTGAAACTATCCAACCTTTCGAGATTTCATTCAAGCTATTTGATAACAATGATTATATAGGCAGTTCTTCTTTATATCGTATTCTTTCATCCGTCACTTTAACTGCAAATGATACTCAAAGCATAAATTTTAAAGCCATATGCGGAACCGATGACGTAAACGACATAAAGGTGATTGACAGCAATGTCGCAACAGTGACAAATAACGGTGAGTTAACAGGGAAAGCCAAAGGTGAAACCTTTTTAACGTTTAACACCGCCAACGGACATGCAGCGGTAAAACTTGAAATCAATACTTCGGTTATTTTTTAGTGGCTCCGAGGAGCCGAGTGTTTAATCCG
>CAJTZS010000062.1 GCA_910584055.1 uncultured Muribaculaceae bacterium
TGAACCGAATTTATTTAATTTTTAACCACGTCCATTTTTAGTGGACAGTAGTGATTCCGTTTGGAGAGCCACTCATCACGTTGGTGTCGTCCACCATACAGAGACCCCTCTTCTGAATTTGCCCACACAGATAGTTTACTGCGCCCTCCATGCTCTTGTTTGGGTTCGCCATCTTGATAGCGAAAGTGGGTTCTGCGATGCAACGTTCCTGGAGCATCTGCTGCATTGCTGCGATTGCAGCGTTGTTTGATTTCATTCTTAAAGTAATCCCCAAATTGCAGGCGGATTTGAAAGTGCCATTTATGTTCCGTGGTAATTTCAGGAATGAAGATACACCGCTTCACAAGACGGTGCGAGAGGCTACGGTCAATATGCTTGCCAACGCTGACTTTTATGGTCGGCGAGGGGTTGTGGTGCATAAAAGCACCGAGGGTTTCAAATTCGCCAACCCCGGCGGAATGCGCGTATCGCTTACCGAGGCATTGCAGGACAGCGCGTCCGATCCCCGCAACGGAGTAATGATGAAGATGCTTGCAATGGTGGAATACGGAGAGCGTGCAGGAAGCGGTCTTCAAGGTATTTTCAGAACATGGCAAAGCGTGTATCACTGTGCCCCTAAGCTGGAAATGACTACATCAGGAGGCGTTGACCGCACCACGCTGACGCTCAACTTTGAAGGACACCATCCCGACATTGAGGCAATGAAACTCCTCTATGACCGTCCTGAAGAGCTGGTAGAAGTTGATAGCACCCAAGAAAGTAAGGGAGAAGGTAAGGGAGAAATGGACGATGTCCCTCAAAGCACTCAGGAAAGTAAGGGAGAAAAACAAAGCACGAATTTAAGCGAATTAATTAGCTGCATATAAGAACTTATTATACTATATATTAGCTATTTAATTGTATATAACATTTTCTTAATGATTCCATAAAACACCCTTGCATAGACTATTTTTGTTACCTATTTTGATACTTATATCGGATTTATTTGTTACCTTTGCAATCGGATACAATACACTGAGAAGCAATGGGTAGAAGAAGAGAATCGAAAGTAGATAAAAGTCCGTTCAAGTTGCGCCGCCGCAAACTTGCGGACGGTCGTGAGTCCCTTTTTATAGACCATGCTGTCAATGGGAAGCATGAATATGAGTTTCTGAAACTGTATCTCCTGCCCGAAACTTCGGAAAAGGCGAGACGGGAGAATGCGAGGACAATCCGTAAGGCGGAGGAAATCATCATTGAAAAAACCGACGCTTTTATTAGCCGGAAATCGGAAACGGCAGAAAACGGGGACAAGTCAACCGTTCTTCTTCGTGACTTTATAGACATCCTTATCGCGCATCATAAGGAACGAGGCAAGAATACCTACAAGGAATTTGTGTCGGTGCGAAAAAACCTGGAGTGTTTCAGACCCGGCGCAAGGCTGTGCGAAATTGACAAAAATTTCTGCATAGATTTCCGGGATTGGCTTTTGAGCCATTGTAGTGAAAGAACAGGCAAGCCATTGGCGAAGAGAACGGCATTCGGCTATTTCTGGCTTCTTGGAAATATACTCGGCAATGCCACACGCATGGAATATATAAGGAATAACCCTTGGATTCTCCTTGAAAGCACGGACAAAATGACTGAACCGCCTACGACACGCGGATTCCTCACTCTTGAAGAGCTTGCAATGCTTGAGTCAACCCCGTATAAACGAGAAAACATCCGCAATGCTTTCCTTTTCTGCTGTTTCTGCGGACTCCGCATCTCTGATCTGCTGAATCTGCGATGGGATAATATTTCCTTCAGCGGAGGCAAGATGTCGATTTCCCTCGTTATGAATAAAACATCGAAGCCGGTTTCCGTTCCCCTCCCTTCAAAAGCATCGGAATATTTGCCGGAACGTGGCTGCTCACCTTCGGATGCGCTGGTGTTCGCAGACCTGCCGAGTCAATCGTTGATAAGCTGGCATTTGAAGGAATGGGCCAATGATGCCGGAATAAGGCGGAATCTCCATTTCCACATGTCGAGGCATACCTACGGGACAATGCTGATGACAGCCGGAGTTGACCTTTATACCGCGAGCAAGATGATGGGACACTCCGATGTCCGGGCGACACAGGTGTATGCGAAAATAATCGACAGCAAGAAATCGGAAGCGATGGATCTCATAGACCGCGTATTTTAATTATTGTTTTCTGGAAATATCATTTACAACAATACAAACACGACAATATGACCTCTCCTAAAAAGAAAACCGCAAAGCTCAAAGAGCCGGTAAGAGTCCGCACCAAAAAACTTGCGGATGGCTCGGAGTCTTTCTATCTTGACATATACGTTAACGGAAAACGAAGCTATGAGTTTCTTAAACTGTACCTTCTCCCGGAGGTAAGCGCGAAAGTCAAGGAACAGAACCGGGCGACCCGCGCCGCTGTCGAGGCAATAAAATCGCAACGGATAATCGACATAACCAACGGCAAGGCGGGGATAAAACGTACATCCGGCTGGCAGAGACTATTGCTTACGGACTGGCTCGACAGACATGTGGCGAATCAGGAGCGGAAAGGCATACGCAACCTCGGTACATTGAAGTCCGTCGTCAGGATAGTGTCTGCATATGCGAAAAAGACCCGCATGGGGGATATTGACAAGAAATGGGCACTCGGTTTTATAGACTGGTTACAAAACACCTACATACCGGTCAGATCCAACGGTAAAGACAATAAGCATCTTTCATCGGGAACAGCTGCAACATATGTGTCGCAACTTTCGGCGGCATTGAACGCCGCCGTGCGTGCCGAACTTCTCGGAGAAAACCCGTTCATGCTGTTGTCATCCTCGGAAAAGATAAAAAAACCGGAATCTCAAAGGCAGTTCCTTTCTATCGAGGAGATAAAGATGATGATTGCCACCGAGTGTTCAAACCCCACTGTGAAGCAGGCGTATCTATTTTCCTGTTATTGCGGGTTGCGCATAAGTGATATTTACGCCCTGCGGTGGAAAGATGTCCGAATGAATGACGGTCGGTATATGCTGTCGGTAGTCATGAAGAAAACATCGACGCCTATATATATCCCGCTGTCGGCCAATGCCCTTGCATGGCTGCCTGAAAGGATTGATGATGAATCCCGTATCTTTGCCGGACTGCCTACCGAGCCTACTGTTAACAGGATTTTAGGAGTATGGGCAAAATCAGCCGGAATAGACAAACACCTGACTTTTCACACATCCCGGCACACATTCGGAACCCTTATGATGACTGTTGGCGCAGACCTCTATACGACCTGCAAGCTGATGGGTCATTCCGATGTCCGCACGACACAGATTTACGCGAAAATTGTTGACAGCAAGAAGATTGAGGCCGTCAACCTTGTTGACAGGATGTTTGAGAAACGGTAGAATCAAATAGCCGGAGGTCTATGAATACTCCAATTTCCCAGTATTATCTCCCCGCTACATGCACGAAAAACAACTTTATACCCACTGTGCGCTCTGTTAAAAAGTTGTTTTTCGTGCAAATGATTTGGCTGTATCCTAATATTTCCCTACATTTGCACATCATTAAGCAATCAATATGGCAACCAATCTTATAGCAAGACGCCAGGAATGTGAGGAACTTTCCCGCTGCATGGAATCCGACAAGTCTGAGTTTGTTATTATATGCGGACGTAGGAGAATCGGCAAGACCTATCTTGTTGACAGGTACTTTAACGGCAAATTTGATTTCAAGTACGTTGGAGGACACAATCTGCGCACCCGCGATCAGCTGCGCAATTTCTCAAAGGCTCTCGGCAAGTATTCCAAAAAGAAATGGCCGGAGTTCTCGGACTGGTTCGAGGCTTTCGATGCGCTGGAGGAATACCTCGAATCACTGCCGTCCGATAGGAAAAAAGTGATATTCATTGATGAGATGCCTTGGATGGACTCAAAACGCTCCAATTTCGTGAGCGCGTTGGAAAATTTCTGGAACGGATGGGCAAACGGCCAATACAATATTGTGCTTGTCGCTACCGGATCGGCTACATCATGGATGGTTGACAAGCTGCTCAAAAACAAAGGTGGACTTCACAACCGCGTGACACGACGGCTCTATCTTGCTCCTTTCACCCTTCGAGAGATGGAGGAATATCTCAAAAAACGTCGCACGACATGGGACAGATACGAAATGCTGCAATGCTATATGGTAACAGGCGGTGTGCCATATTATCTTGACCTTATTGAGCCGCGAGAGACTCTGGCAAAAAATATCGACAGGCTCTGCTATGGAGAGGATGGCGCGTTAAGCAAAGAGTTTGATGAATTATACAACGCTGTTTTCCCTACGGCCGATACATATATCTCCGTAGTCCGGCTTCTATCACAGCATAAGAACGGTCTTACCCGTAAGGAGATTGAGGAAGGTGTCGGGTTTAACGGCGCAAATCTCTCACGAATTATCGGCAATCTTGAAAAATGCAGTTTCATAGGGAAGCGCGCCCAGTTCGGCAACAAAAAGAATGAGGCGATATATCGTCTCATAGATTTCTATACCCTGTTCTATTTCAAATTCATTGAAAACAATCTGTCACTCGATAGCGCATGGTGGACGCATCATCTTGATTCAAGCGGCATATCAGCATGGCAAGGGTTGACTTTTGAAATCATCTGCATGGAGCATCATCAGCAGATAAAGAACGCTCTCGGAATTTCGGGAATGGCCACGTCCGTATCGACATGGCGCAATTATCCCGATGCAAAGAAAGGGCTTCCGGGAGCGCAGATAGATATGATTATAGAGAGGGCAGACCGCATGATTCACCTGTGCGAAATGAAATTCTCTCAAAAGGCATACAATATCTCAGCCGATTACGAGAAGAAACTGCGTGATAGGATGTGGCTCTTCGACTTAAAGACAAAGAATAAGAAACCATTGGTGCATACATTTGTAACTACTTTTGGACTTGGTGACGGCAAGCATCACAGTATAGTCCACAGTGAGGTCACGATGGATGACCTTTTTAACTCATGATTGGAATGATGACAAATATAATACCCCGGCTAAAAGAGGTGAACGGAATCCTTGCCGCCTGCAACGGTGACACTATGCCGTTTGAACAAGCATTGACCGTTGCCCGGTTCTATTATGACTTTCAGGACACCAACGCGCTTATTGCCGAGGCAGACGCTATGGCTACGGAAAATCCGGAACGGCTGAAAGAGGCCGCTCTTTCCCTTAAAGCCGAAACAGCGACACTCCTTAATAATATGGGGCGGCTTGACTGCGTTGATTTCCGTGAGATTGCCAACGCGCACTCAAGGAAATTCCATGATGTTTTTCAGGAGGCTTCGGCACAGTTTAATCCGTACTGGAAGTGTTACTGCGAGCTGAACACCCGTCTTGACTATCTCCCTCTTGATTCAAAGGAGTATGCCGAGGCTGAAAAGGAGTGCGAGGCGGCTAAGGCAGAGCATGACAGCCGACAGGTAGAAGTGAAAAAACTCTATGCCGATTATGAACGCGAGAGCCGCCGCGCCGGGGATGTATTCTCCCTCAAAGCCTCCCACCTGTATGCGCTTGCCGCGAAACTGGACGGCATAGCCGGGAGCATACTCAACGACCTTGACCGCATGGAGAAAGGGAGCGGCCAATGAGCGGAAGCCTCCTTCTTGAAACCGCCAAGTGGCGTGATGTGGTGGAACTGGGTCTGTGCATGGCGATACACGATGTATGCAACGACAGCCAGTTCGAGAACTGCACCCCTCTCGATTTTGCCAATTTCCTCAACGTAAGGGAAGAGGCAAAATCCATTGCCGTGTTGCCGAAAGAGAAACTGCGGGTCTGCTACATGGTCTTTGCCGTGGCGAGGAACATCAGACCGCGCAAGGAGGCAGAGACATGGACGCGGTTGTTCCTGCAACGCTGCGACATCACTAAGTCATACTACGACAAGCACCGTTCAGATATATGCGCCGATTACGCGACCGAGGACAACAGGAACTACCGCAAATCAATTGACGGAGCCATAGATGAATGGCGTTCAAGGCGAGGAACCCCGTAATATCCCTGCCGTTCCCCATTTACAGAATATAAAGACATTTTGAAAACGCACTATGCGACTGAGATTCAGCGTATAGTGCGTTTGCCATTTTTAACCTTTCCCCGTGAGACCCACATTGTGCCACATGGGGACGGCTGTAATTTTGCATCGGAATACAAAGGCTGGCAAGTCTATCAATCAGCACATTCCAAAATCAAAGAATACGAACCAGTAAACAAAATTTGCCGATGCAGACAAAACGAAAACTACTCAACTCGCAGGAGGCCGCCGACTATCTGGGCTTCTCCCTGTCGTACTTCCGCAAGATGATGATGCGGCGTGTGATCCCCATGTACAAACCGAGCGGAAAGATATGCTTCTTCGACCCCGACGACCTCGACGCATACCTCAAAAGTGTCCGCATATCCTCGCAGGACGAAATCGAGGCCGAAGCCGCCCGCTATCTCGCAAATAAGAAACCTCTTTAACCACTCACAAATCCAATCATTCAATACTATGCCGACTGACATAACAACCACGCCGGGAGTAAAACCCGGCAAATCATCGGATACCAAATCCAAGTATTCAAAATCCGGGAATCAGAAGAAATCTCAAATCATCATGGAGTTTCTTGGTGGATGTACCCCATACGAGGCCGACGCGCTCCGCGCCATGCTCTCGATCGCGGCAGGAAAAAGCACGTTGGAGACCATGCCGCAGTATGACCGCTCCGCGCTCAACCGCTATCTCAACTTCGGATGCGACAAGGAAACCGGAGGCATGGACGGCATCCGCGCACATCGACAGAAACGGGCATTGGAACTGATGAAAACCGTGTCGCAGTATGTGGGCAAGGATGAAATCATAGACATCACCACCGCGCTGCTCACCATATCTTCCGACAGTCAGGACATACAGACGGTGTTGAACAGCCTCCCGAAATTGCAGACTCCGGACACCAATCATAATGCCAGAAACGTGCCGTCTAATGCGCCGATGCCGAAATAGAGAATCATCGTCAGCCCTCTTTTCCCTACTTTTTCGTTGTTCCCCAATCCTCAATTAGAAAATTGTCGGAACCGATGTTTGAAGGACATTTGGTAACATAATCTTATGAGAATAGAATATCATGGAAATATTGACTGACGAGCAAAGGGGGCAAGGAGAACGACTGACAAATTATCATACACAAATTTTCTATTTTGGAATTTCCAATCTTTGGCATTTCGCCAATAATCCATCTATAAGAAAACAAGGAACATGAAACAACAGGACATATATCCCTTTTCATCGGTAAATATCCGTCTGACAGCGGAAGCCGTGGAATGGCTTTCGGGAACAACGACCGATAACGACAGCAAGGAAATCCCAAACATGGCAATCTTCAATGAATTGCTCAAAGATATGAGAACATCAGCCGGATATGACGGCTCATTCCGCAGACCGCTGAATCTGAAACCCGGTCAGGCGCAATTCTCGGAAATCGGCCTTGCTGATAACTGGAATCTCGGACGGAAAAAGATGCACAATATCCTGTCAAGAATGGAAGCCGCAGGTCTTGTCAGCATATACAATTCCCGTGTCGGGTCGGCTATCTCGTTCACCTGCATATCCTGTTGGGAGAACCCCGACGGAGAGACCGTAATCAACAGATTCTTTGCAGATTGAGCAGACTAATCCGATGTGCGACCAAGAGCATGGGAAACAGGGCGTGAAGGCAGGTCTTTTGAGAAGTGTTGCGAGATATGTTTTGGTGTTACACCCGGCTTCGCCCGGTTGCACCAAAACGCCTCGCCCCTCCCTCCGGTCAGGGTCATGGCCGCTCGCAGGCTCGCACCCGATAATCAGTTATACCAATCATGGAATATCCTTTTTATGACCAATACAGACAATAGACCCGGCAACAATGCCGGAAAGACGAAGCGGAAGAAGCTGCCGCCGGAGGCTGTGCGCTCATGTACCGTCACCACGAAGATGACAGCCGCAGAGCGTGAGAAGATACACGCCACAGCCGCCAGATGCAACCTGACACCGAGCGACTATATGAGGCAACGGGCATTGGGTTATGAACCACCATCGGCTCTTACAGCCGAGGAATCGGCACTACTTCACAACCTTGACGGCTGCCGTGTCGATATACTCAACTTCGCCAACGCCCTTGCCGGAATGAAACAAGACAAGAGAATCATACTTTTTCAAAAAGTCTCCTTCATGCTCGACTGGTACAGGCAGATCGTGCCGATAACCAACGCCGTAACCGAGTTTCTGAACTCCGTGATAAATGGTGGCCGATTGAGTTCACGCACAAGGAAAAATCTCACACAAATTTGAAATCATGATAGCGAAAGCAAAATCAATATCGCACGGCATAAACGCCCTGAACTACATAACGGGCGTGTCGGCGAACAAGAAACACCCGGAGAGAATCTTCCATATCTGCGACAGCTTCCTCCCTCCCGGCATCGATCCGTTGGGAATTTGGAACTCTGTCAGACTTAATTCCTTGTGCCACCCGCGCATGAGGAACAATCTCATAAGAATAGAGATCAGTCCTGCAAAGGAGCATACACGCGACTTCACTTCCGAGGACTGGAAACAGCTATGGCTGGATTTCGTGGCGGAGTTTGACCGTCAGGAGATGAAAGGCAAAAACGGTAGTATCCTCTCCCAGAGAACCAATCTCGCCGGAAGCAAGTCAACCGTGTGGCTGCACCTCGAATCCGACAGCGGCATTCCACACCTCCATGCCATTGTAAGCCGTCTTGACGGGAACGGGGACATCAACAATGACAACAACATCCACCTGCGGGCACAACGGGCGGCTGAACGTGTCGCGAGAAAACGGGGATGGCGGACAGCGGCCAACATACACGATGTAAACCGACAGACCGTAAGCCGTGACTGCCTCGATGTCCTGCGCCAAATGGGAAAATGGTCACTTGAAGATTACTTTGCCAGGCTTGAAGCGAAAGGATATGATGTCAAGGTCAGGAAAGATGACAAGGGTGTTGCCAGAGGCTATATCCTGAAAAAAGGAAACGCAAAATTCAAGGCATCCGAGTTAGGCAAAGGCCGCAACCTCATGGCATCCAAACTTGAAGGCACATGGAAAAAGTTGCACACGGCACAGGAACAACGGATAAGAACCGACAGTAGGGATTCCAACATTCGACCGGACTATACCATTTATAGATCCGACACCAAACGTATCGAGTTTGAGCATGAGGGTGAATCTTATTCCTGTTTTATCCCGGAACAAGTCATGCGCGTGTTCGATGACGAGTTTGATTACCGGGAGGTGGAGAACTGGGCCGACCTTATCAACGAGGCGTGTTATCACTTTGTGGTTGTGATGAGCTTCATGTCGTTTCTCAACACACCCGTCTATGTTTCCGGCGGTGGTGGAGCATCGAACAACGACCTCCCGAGGAAGCGTGACGACATCGAGGAAGAGATAGCCCGCGCCCGTCGTTGTGCCGCAGCCGCCCGGTCAAAGATAGGAATTATAAGAAGAAAAGGAATCAGAAGATAACCGATTTTATCATGGCACTTAAAAAGATTGATGTCTCCGACATAGACAACGCGATAGCCGAGACGAGAGACGACGAGCTGCGGCAGAAAGAAATCGAGGCGCAGAGCGACCTCGCCCTGCAAATCCGGCTCTTCATGAAGGAGGCTCCGTATATCATCAATGAAATCCGGGAAGCAGCCTCGCCGATGGACGCTTGTAAATTCTCATCGGCAGTCAGCGGCAATCTCCAGAAGTCTGCAACCGAAATGGCAAAAACCTTCAATGCCAATGTCAAGCCGATGGTCGATAAGATGGAGACCGCAAGGAACAGCGTCATCATCCCGGCACTCGCCGCCTACATTATCCTATTTTCCCTGATATGGTTACTCGTATTTCTCGCATTGGTGATTTTTGCAAATTTCCATGCGGTACATTCCGAAGAGATAAATTCACTCGTTTCCTTGATTATTTTCTTTTGGGTGGTCACAGTGGCTCTCATCGTCTATCTTACCAAAAAATTCAAATGGTACTGAACAACAAAATTCCGGTGCCTCGGCTATCTCTTTGATGTTCCATTATTCATATTTACTTAGTCGTTTATTATCTTTTATGAACCATCGTTTTGAAAGATATGATGATAATAACACCGGGATAATGAGTGACATCGCCCATCCGACACAAATAATAATAGTAAATTCATTATCTGTAAAGAATTTCCCTTCATCAATAGGTATGTTTTCGGGTCGCATATTTGCAGTGGCCGGATTCCAATCATACATAAATGTCATTATTGGCGCAATCACCAACAATGAGGAAATAAAATACAAGTATCCTGCAAGTTTCAACCATGAACCACCCTTGTATAGTAGCCAAACAGGGATGCCGCATATCGAAAAGTAAAACAACAGAACCGGGAACAGCAGTATGAGCATAAAGCCACTCCCCGAATCTATTTCCGCCCTGCCAAATATAAGCAAGCTGCATAACAGGCAAAACAACAAAACTCCACAAAGTAACATCATTGCCTCGAATTTCCAGAATCTCTTATCGTTCAGTTTCATTGTTGTTGAGGAGTTTACGGGTTGATGTTATTATGTCTTTCCATGATGCCGTGTCAAGATCGAAGGAAAGAGCGCGGTCGTAATCATATTCAAGTCCTTTGCCATCGGTGGCTTTCCGTGTCGGTAGAATCTCCAGGGTGCGCCCGTCATGTTTTAGAAGTACGCTTGTTGAGTGCAGGTAAAGCTGTCGCCATGAACGTTGCTTCATTGCCTTGATTAGTTCCGAGGATTTCAGTTCCACATACTTATCATGTAGGCTCGCGTGAAATATCATCATCAAGGTATCTTCAAATTCGGCATTGGTGCAATCCAGAGGAACAAATTTAATCGGAGGGCTGCTCATGAAACATCCGGATATTCTATACCCTGTAAGGAAAATATATTCTTTTGGTGTACAATAAATCATGCACGCCCCCGACCGTTCAAGTTCCGGACATCGGTCATTATACCGTCTGTGAATCTTCCGCCAACGGATAACCACAAGGAAAATGACAAGAATGACAAATGCAGAAACGAACCCATATGAGGGGCCGTCGTAATACTGAAATACAGTCATATTATTCTCCGGATTGTCTTTCTGATACACCACGCCAATACTGTCGCCTACGGCAAGGCCATTGGCATGCATACCACCATTATATGTAACACCATTCACTGTAAAGCTGTAATATATTATAGGGCCATCGTTGCCTATATAGCCGATATTTGAAATTATAGTTGATGTATGTTCCGGATTTGCTAACAGAGCATTATATTTACGATTCTGGAAATACGAACCTACGATGAGAAAAGGTACTAAAATCAGCAGCATAGCACCAAATGGTAAGCGAGTTTCACCCCGCCGCCCGAAGAAAAACCGATATATTTTGCTGTCAGATTTCATGGAAATTAACTACAACGTTAACCCTCATTTTCAAGAGTTTCACATATATCACGATAAAGCCTATTAAAGAATTGAAATTCAACATTGTCAGAGCATTTGCCCTCTATGGCAAGCATACAATCGTCATCATAGAGCATAGAGAAATCATTGAAATCTATTTTCAACTTATATATTGAAAAATCTTCTCTGTCCCGAATACTCCTGAAAAACTCAATAAGCGAGTGTAGATTAGTAATCGGGACGGATATGATTTCAGAGATATTATTGTCGGATGACTGAATATAGGTCGGTTCATCCGGTTCTGTATTGAAAATTCCTAAGCAATAATTGGATAGCCTTTTTATTGGCATCGCTCCAAAAACTTTATCCAATGCAAAGAAATCAACGCCGAGGAATCTCATACTTACCCGGCCATCCTTATATTCGATAGTTATATCATAATTCATACTCAGACGTTTTTATGATTGAACTTCATTATCATAATAGCTGATATGGCGAATACAATCACAGCACCGCCAAAGGCGCCAAGACTCGCCACTGCCATCGTTTCAAAATCACAGGACTTATTATGAAACCATAGGAAACCTTGATATTGATTAGCCCATATAGCCGAAAACATCAGATTCGAGCAGCCAATAAATAAAGAAACTATGTCGGTGGAATATCGAAATACCGCATATCCCAATACCAGTTGGAATATCGGCAAGGTCATACAAACATAAGCGCCCCACTCATAAAACACGGAGCAATATAGTATCTGAAGATATGTCGTAACGCATACAACAAAGATGGGAATAACAGTCTTGCGATCATCTTGATTCCATTTTATCAAGACGGCCAAACTTATCATTAGAGCTAATAATGTACCAATTACCAAAGTTATTTGCATCTCAATTTCATCGGCATTGGCCTTTGGAACAACCCAAAACATAACCATTGCCTCTATAAGAAGCAATCCGATCAATAACCATCTCATTCCCGCAGTTATTTTCTCCATCGTGCAGATATTTTGATAACAACAAACCATAAAAGGAATACTAACCCAGACGATAGGACAACAGCGAGGATTGTCGCAGGGATTACCCACGACCAACTCTTGTAATAGAATGCCTCCAAGTGCGTTAGCCCAGTCACAACCATCGGTGCTTTTTCCTTTGCTTCGCTGAATGAATTATATTGCGTTAGGCTGTCGGTCTTGGTATCTATTGCAAAGTAATACTCGCTTCCCGGTGCTTCGTTAACGAAATATCGCTGACCATAGATCGAATCCTCTGTAACCTTGATTTTAGTTACCCATTCAATAACGCACGTTCCGTCTTTACTGATATCACCGGTAAAATATTCGCGGTCGAAGTCATCTGCAAGAGATTCTATCTGATAACCGTTAGGCAAATCGGTCTTATAATAACCGTCCATCCCACACCCGGTGTCAAAGATTGATGCACAGGCGAAACCTCCGATTAGACAAGTGAAATAGAATGAGTATATAAACACGAATGGCGATAATAATGCCAGTATGGTATTACGTTTCCGATGCTTCTTACTTCGCCAACATATTATACCGGCCAATGGCAGTGCAATTACCACAGCCAGTAAAGTAAAGATAATCAATTGTATTATAATGCCGAGTAGTATCATTGTTTGCTGTTTGATTGGTTTTTATTTCTACTTTTTAGAAATTCATCTTTACCGACAAAGATCTGGGCACCGAACACGCCGCCCCAAAACTCAAAGACGGTGGAATCGTTATAGACAATCAGGCACTCATTGGCATTTATGCTATCCTGTTGTTGACGGGTTAGCGGATGGTGGTATAGACGAAATGAGTACAACCCCATTCCAATGCGTCGGAATCGGATAGTTGAATACTCCGAATTTGGGTAATTGTTGACATCTATACCTATGCAGCCCAAGTAGTCCAAACGTTCTTTTAGTTTCTTCATTTCAAATTCACTCAGGATATCGGATTGTGACATTTCATCGTTATCAAATTCGACAACCAGCCGTGTGCTGTCAGGTAGCATGTTACGATAATGATCTGCTGTATTCCACATCCAAAAAACAGGTTCTCCGTTGTAACATTCTGCCATAATGAAGGCATCGCACTTCTGAGGAGGTTGATTTGCAATATAGATAATCATGCTCAATAGTAGTAAATCGACTATATGGAACCATAAAAGAATCCTATCGGTTTTTGTGCGTCGCCATACAGCCTTGACAAAAGAATAAACCCAGAAACCGACAAGAGGAATTGTAATAAAGAAAAATAAAAAAGCGGCTAAAAATGCGACTCCAAAATCATCTTCATTGATTTCTTCAATCGCTATCACAAGCAGCCACACCGTGACAACAGCCACGGCAATATACCGCATGAACCGCAGAAATACCTGCTTCTTGGTCATTGACTTATTTGTCGGATATTCCTTCATGAGCTGGATTATAGCGATAGTTTTTCGGTACTTAAATCAATGGTTACGGTAATCTCGTCCGGAGGCAGGCCCTTGTATTGCACATATTGCCCCACATACTCCGGAGTGTATTCTGTTGTGAGATATATAGTGACGGTCTTTCGCCCATTCTGCCAGACACCAAAGTATTGTTTGAAATACCGGTCAATAGGATGCATCTTTATTATCCTATCGGCGGATGATGTATTGCCGGATTCAACGCATTTGTACCCGCCTCCATTTCTGATTATTTCTTTCGGAAATGAGGATTCCAAAACCCATTTTGCGGTTTCATAATCTTCTATATCAATATCAAAGACTGAATCTTTGTCGTAAAAATTCTTTATGGCTTCTTCCTTGCTGATAATTATGTCTTTATATTCCGATTGTTCATTATGTCTATCATCAAAAGCAGCCTGATTGATTGTGTTGATGTCCTTCTCTCTATAATGAGCCGTATTGTAGCCCATATGATAAATTGCGACAATGGAAACGGCTATCACTATGACGATAAAGGTAGCGATGGAATATGCAATTATTTTTCCAGCCTTTTTCATATCATGACAAGTATTTGATTACTATAAAAAAGAAGATGCCAAAGAAGATTACAAACCCGAAAAAGGTGTTGACAAAGGCGTTGTCAAAGTTTGCGAGAACCGTATCTTTCGGATTATCGTAACGCAGGCTTTTATATGTTACTTTCTTCCCGAGGATTATTCGCATGAAGAAATACCGGAGGCCCGCTCCGATATGCCGGAAGATTGAACCAAGTATCGAGGACATAAACATTTCAATTAAAGCCTCCATGCCAATTAGTTAATTGAGTGTTTGCCGATAGAAAACAGCATCCGGATCCACTTCTCCGCAAGTGACAAGATTATAGTCAGATGGGATATAAATGGTGTCGCCTATGGTGACAATAGGGGTCGGCACATTCAGATTACCACTAAATTTCCATTCTTTCCCGTCACTATTTCGACGCAAACCTCTTGATGTTATCCACGGCCCGAAAGTAGAGCGCAAAAAAGTATAGTCTGATTCAAAACATATCACATTGTCCAGTTCCACAACAACCGTATCTACAAGGGATACGATTGTCTGTTCTCCCCACCAGATTAGAGTATCCTGAACCTCTTTCGGCAGTTCAGAGAACATCACAGGCTCGCCATCGTTATAGTCAATACTTCGGGAGCAACCGGCTATTATCATTAATGACAATATTGCCATTGCAATGGTTATATGTATTTTATTACCTTTCATTTGAGAACACGTATTGTTACTAAATTCAGCAGAATAGCTCCGGGGATGGAGATAATTGCGAAGCCTATTGCGAACAGGACAATCCATCCGTTTATCGGGAAAATAAAAGCCGCTATAATGAAATTAACCCCGATAGTGGATAAATACGCTGAGATGCCTAACCGATAGCTTTTCCTGTCAGGGATGATAAGCCACGCTATCAAAGCCCCGATTATCCAAAACGAAATGATTGTGACAGGAATCCCCCAAAATACAACCAATTCACGCCTGAAAACCATATACCACAATCCGCAAGCGATAACGAAAGTCAGTATGCCGCTAATAGTCGCCACACCAATAAATTTGCCCGTGTTTTTATCTTTCAGCTTCATATTTTCTCGATTATAATGTTGTCCGAACCATCTTCCAATGAGTTTAATGAATCCAAATGTATATGAGTGCCGATCGGAACATCTGACTGCGCCAAATTCGCAAGATGATTAGCCAATGAGAGCAACCCCTCTTTGTTCGCCTTTATTACCATGCCATCCTCACTTACATTGCTCTTGATTTCAAAGCCATTTACCCAATCAAGTCTTAGTCCATCACTTGAAGAATATTTGGGTGACTTCTTTTCTCGATCTCCTTTCCGCCATAAGTAAACGAACAGTCCGAGTGCTACAAAATAGTTTATCCACATGGCACATGAAAGACTGCTAATGCAACTATACCAAGGAGTGTCCTCCCAGTCGGTAATTGCAAAAGTCCATAAGAGCAATTCAATGACTGCTCCTAATCCGAAGATTACACAACCTGATATTTTCTGCCAATTTTTCATGTCATATTTTTAATAATTAGTTTGTATAACCACACTACAACCAAGAATGGGATTAACGTATAAATTGCTATTATAAAGCCAAATAATATAATATATCCCAATAGCTGGATATTACTGAATATACAGATGATTGACATCGCAACTACAAACACGATGTTATAGCTGAGCCACGATTTCAAAAATAAATTAGAAAAGGTCTTGCTGGAATAGATAAAGCTATAAATGCCGCAAACAATACTCGATAATAAGAATGCGGCTATCATAGGGAAAAATTCAAGTTCCTTATAACACGAATAAATCGGGTAAATCGAAGGCAATAAACTCAATGCCTCCATTATCCAAAATCTCTTATCTGACAATTTCATTGTATGCCTCCTTCCTTCCATTGGGTTAATAGTCGCTTTGAGTTGCGGACGATCACAGGATTGTCGCAATTCTCCACAAGGCTGCGTGCTGCGTTCTCGCAAAGTTCTGGAATGACATCATGGAACAGCTTGGCTGCCCAGAATATGGATTGCTCAGAAATCGACAACAGTTCCTTCATAATATCCACTTCATCATGGGCTATCAGGTAATTGGCCGCATTCTCAATATCCCATCTGCTGTTTGCTTGTTCCTTTTTATCTCCATTGGCGACTGCCGCGAAATACATCGTTGATGAATTGGTGAAAAAACTAAAAGCCTCGTCGCCATCTTCATAATCTGCGTACTCATGCCATAGATTGAAAAACTCTTTTTGAGTAATCAGCTCACATTCATTTTCATTCCAAACCGGATATGATGAAATAAAATAGTAAGCCTCATCGGAGCCAAATCCACTGTCCGGATCAAGATAACGCTCTTCGCGCGGTTCTGTTCTGATCGCACGGATTACGCCACTTGATGTTGATTCAAAAAATATCGTGCCAAGTTCGCCATGATATTTTCCATAGTAATCGCCCTCGTAATTCATACCGGAGAGCAAGCGAAAACTATCTCTGAACTGCTGCAACTTCGATGGTGTCATTGTTTTGACTTTTGTTTCAGCTACGACATAAGCGTATATATATCCCGACATATGGTCAACAACTAAATTCGCCTCTATGCCTTTTTGCTTCAGCCAGTCATAAAAACAGGCGGTAATCTGTTTTAACGACGCATCGACATCTTCAGGGTCAAGCCACACTCTCGCCCGGCCTTCAAAAATGCGTTCTTTTATGCGCAAACCATACTGCGCGTTTGTATCGTAATCAAAAGTCCAATAATAATTTTCACGGAGTTTCCAATCGCCATTATTTACTTGGTCTTTTGGCAAAAAGGTTTTTATGAATTTTACCCACCATCTGCGCCAACGTGTCATATACCACGATATGCCGATAAAGATTCCAGCGAGGGCAAAGACAATAACCCCATACCATTCGTCGGCAGTCACTACTTTGTATATGGTAAATCCGACCATCGCCACAAGGTATATGATACCAACAAAGACAACTATACCGACACCGATTTTCTTTAGAATGTTCTTAAGCCGTTCAGGAATCCTTATTTTACCATTGTCATATAGTCTGACGGTAAGGAATATCATGGCGAGAACCCCAATGACGATTAACACCGCCAATAGTTTATCCGCCATTCTGCCAATAGCGGAAATCAGCACACACGCCACGCCTATTTTATACCATATCGGCTTCATCGTTATTTGCTGTATTTCTTTTTTAGATATTCACGTAGTTTGGGAGAATCTTTGCCTTGATATACCCGGTAACGGTCGAATACCGTCCAACTGTCACCATCCGGGAAATCTATCTTCTCGAAACTGGCCGCATCCGCTTCGGGCAATAGAGAATCTTGGCAGAAAACGTGCTTGTCATCTTTCCCGTAATTAAAATCTCCGCCACTCATCGGGTCTTTTCTTCCACTTCGATATGATGAAACTTGCACCGGGGCAAATGTCTTGGGATTTGCACCGATAAGCATCTTATTGTCCCACCACACATTAGCTTTATCTTTATACCAATTTCGCTCTATGTGCTCAAACGATTCGGCATCAGCATTTGGAAGGATATGAAAATCCCTATCATAAACATTCACTCCGTCAGCATACATATCGCCCAATCCTTTTAATTTAGTGTAATCCTTAATCTGAGTAGGAGTTGCTTTCTTATAGGCTCTATGTTTATCTTGGCCTATGTAGAACGCTACCTCCTTGAATGTCACCGGATCTGCTTCAGGTACTATCCTATACATAAAATAAACCCTATTTTTATCCGCGGCATAACTTCCCGATTGAACAGGAATTTTTGCTTCAATCTGGTGAAAAGTCTCATAATCAATGTCAGAAATCGTACCTCCCCCAAGATAATACCCATTATATCTGTCCTTCGCCCATTTAGTCTCCCAAGAGTCGGGCTTTCCTAATAATATGAATGTCGATTTATCTCTGACTCCCAATGCTTCTCCCCTCCAATAAAAATCGTTGACATCCTCAGCAAAATAGTAAGAATGAACTTTGAATGTGGCAGGATTGGCCTTTTCAACCAATTCCCCTGAAAGATACACTTGATTTTTATCAGCTGCATACCATTTGCCTATGACCCTAAAAGAGTCTCCATCAGCATCTTTTATAATATCTCCTTTGTAGAATGCGTGATTCTTATCTCTGCCGTAATCATCATCCAGTTCTTCAAAAGTCTTGGGGTCGGCATCGACATGACGTGAGTTATGACCGTTCCCTTCATTCCAAGTGTGCCATGTAACTTCCTTGCCGTCGTTTTTATATCCCACAGTGCATGAGAATAAAGACATCAATATCAAACATATTGATGTGACAAATACTGATTTCAATGTATATAATCGCATGGCTATTTCTTTTTGTGTTTGAACTTGATGGTTTTCTTGGCGTTGCGCTTGGGATATTTGACCTTGATTATTACCGGCTCGTCGTAGCCTTCGGCTTCGATGCGGAGTGTGACTTCTTTCAATGGTTTGCCGTCTTTGTCTTGAAGTTCCCAGTCATTAATCCATTCGATTCTAAGTGCAGTGTCATTATCATATAAATAATCTGACGATAAAGATTCATAATCTTCTTCACCATTTTCATCAATGAATACCTTGTAAACATCTACTTCAGAGGGGCTAATCTTGTTGCCTTTTTCATCGACAAAATATAAATCAAGCATCCCACGTGGTTTTGCAGGTTCACGGGCTATAACACCTTCTATTTCACCAATAAAGTAATCTGCTTGCTCCAACGTAACATTCATTGGATTCTCAAGATTATCCACAGACACCGTAAGTGGCTTGTAGCCAATATATGAAAACTTTATAGAATCACCTAAACATGCTTCGATTTGAAAATTCCCATCAATATCAGTGCTAATTGATTTTTTAGTATTAAGATTTTGAATGACGGTGCCTATCAAAATTTCGGGTTCTTGTTTAGAATCGCCCGGTTTTGTCCAAATTCCCGTAACACGTCCCTTTATTAGTGCCGTACCAATCCGTGATTGAACTGAGATACTATCCGGAGATAATTGCGTATCGTATTGTGTTTGAGCCTGCAAAGATAACGGACTAAACATCGCAATAGCACCGGCCGAGATTCCGGCAAGTGCTATGGCTTTACCTATGCGCTGACGCGAGCGGAGCTGCTGCTCCAAGTAGCGGACTTCGGCCTCGCATTTTGGGCACGTGCCAAGGCAGTCGCCTTTATAGCGACACTCCGACGTAACAAACTCGATGCCGTTCGCCT
>CAJTZS010000063.1 GCA_910584055.1 uncultured Muribaculaceae bacterium
ATACTCATAATATATTTGTTATTATGAGTCAACTTTTTTCAGGGAAAGACAGGTTGTCAGAGGTCGTGTCCACTCCTGCCGAGGAGCAGAGCCTGCCGCGAAAATCACCGCGTCAGGCTCTGCCACTCAGCCGGGAGTTTACGACCCTAAAAGTGTCAAACCTTTGCGCCCTCTGCGGCTCTGCGAGGAATAATGTTCAGTGCGATAAATGGGAATTTATTTCAGTGGATGACATGAAAGGAACGTGGATAGAAAGGAATATGTGCTGTCACTATGATATTTTTATAGCCCGGGACTTGCCAAAGTGTCAGAAATGTTGTATATTTGCAAGTAGAGAATTCAACTTTCAACATTACACATTAAAATTTTTATTAAGGTGGATCTTTGGATTTTATGGTTGGCGGTGGCCGGAGTGCTACTGATTTCGGAAATAGCCTTTCAGTGGGTGTGGACTCTGTGTCTTGCTATCGGCTGCATCGTGGCCATGATCGGGGCCATTTGCGATGCCTCCTTGCTGATGCAGGTCGTGTATTTGTCGGCATCAGCAGTGGTGGCTTACATACTTTTGATTCCGGTGCTCAATAAATGGCAGGAAAATGCGCGGAATAAAAACAGGTCGAAGGCGAGGACGGGTATGGATGCGCTTCTCGGCCGGGTGGCGGTAGTGACTGATGAGATCCGTCCGGGAAGGCTCGGGCGTGCGCGAATCGACGGTGATTATTGGCAGGTGCGTATGCCCGGAGGAAAAGAGGTGGTGCGTAGAGGGGAAGAAGTGGTCGTTACAGGCTACGACAGCATAATTCTTGACGTGGAAATTAGGCATTAAACATTACACATTTAACATTAACAATATGAGTGTTGTATCTATAATCGTTGCGGTGGTCGTTATCGGCATCGCTGTTGCAATAATTGCGGCGGGAGTTAAAGTTGTCCCGCAGTCGGAAACCAGGGTCATTGAGCGCTTGGGGCGTTTTCATGCGGTGTTGCCTCCGGGATTGAATTTCATTATCCCGTTCGTTGATCGTCCAAAAATGATATACACGCGCTATGTCACGATGGTTGGCGGTCGCCATGTGGTCAGGATGTCTACTACTCCCGTCATTGATTTGCGTGAGCAGGTATATGACTTCCCTTCGCAGCAGGTGATAACCCGCGATAACGTAACAACAGAAATCAATGCGCTTCTTTATTTCCAGATTACGGATCCGAAGAAGGCTGTATACGAGATTGATAATTTGCCGAATGCAATAGAGAAGCTGACCCAGACATCGTTGCGTAACGTTATCGGAGAACTGGAACTCGACGAGACCCTGACCTCCCGCGATACAATCAACACCAAGCTTCAGTCGATTCTCGATGATGCCACCAATAAATGGGGAGTGAAAGTTAACCGTGTTGAATTGCAGGACATCACACCTCCGGAAAGTGTACGTGTAGCCATGGAGAAACAGATGCAGGCTGAGCGTAACCGCCGTGCCGAGATTTTGAATGCAGAGGGTGAGAAGCAGTCGCTTATTCTTCGTTCCGAAGGTGAGAAGGCTTCGCGAATCAACGAGGCTGAGGCTATAAAACAGGCGGAGATCCTGCGTGCAGAGGGCGATGCCCGGTCGATAGTGCTTAACGCTCAGGCCGAGGCAGATGCTATCCGCAAAGTGGCTGAGGCTGTTGCCGCCACAAAAACAGATCCCGCAACCTATATGCTCGCTGTGAAATACATAGAGACTTTGAAAGAAATGACCGCCGGTAAGGACAACAAGACAGTATATATCCCTTACGAGGCTTCTTCTGTGCTTTCCTCAATCGGTTCCATCAAGAACCTTTTTAATAATGAGTAATGTTGAATGTTTAATGTGTAATGGGGTTTCATTCAATATCACACATTCTCCATTACACATTTAACATTTCACATTACACATTAATATATCGCGGAGCGATGCGCAAGGCGTATTCCCAGGCGGCTTCGTGGGAGTAGGGGATTTCACCCTCGAGGATCGCTTCTTTCACCGCATCCTTTATCTCCTTGATCACTGACGATGGCGGAATTTTGAAGTATTCCATAATCTCGTGGCCATCAATCGGCGATTTCCAATTGCGCAGGGCATCCGCATCGTTGATTTCCGACATGCGTTGACGCAACGCGGCAAAGCCTTCGAGCTGTCGGCGAACTTTCGCCGGATTCTTCGATGTGATGTCCGCCTCGGCGAGGGTCATGAGATCTTCGAGATCCGGACCGGCATCGGTGATGAGGCGGCGCACTCCCGAATCTGAGACCCCTTCTTCTCCTACAGACTGCGGGCGCATGTGGAGGCCCACGAGTTTTGCCACATATTTCATTTTTTCGTTAAGCGGCAGTTTCATCTGCTTGAAAACACGGGGAATCATCTTCTCCCCTATGAAATTGTGATTATGGAAAGTCCAGCCGATTCTTTCGTCATAACGTTTGGTCACGGGCTTGCCAATATCGTGAAGCAGGGCGGCCCAGCGCAGCCATTCGTTGTCGCTTTTCGCCGCAACGTTGTCAACAACCTGTAGGGTGTGATAGAAATTATCTTTGTGTCCTTTTCCTTCCTTTGTCTCCACGCCCTTCAAGGCGAATACGGCGGGGAATATAAGTTCGAGCAATCCGCATTCGTCAAGAAGCCTGAATCCGATAGAGGGTTTTTGGGAGCGCATTATCTTCGAAAGTTCATCGTTGATTCGTTCCTTTGTTATTATCGATATCCTGTCGCGGTTCCGACGGATTGCCTCGAAAGTCTCCGGTTGAATGGTGAAATCCAGTTGCGTGGCAAACCGGATGGCACGCATCATGCGCAAGGGATCGTCAGAGAAGGTTATGTCCGGATCGAGCGGAGTCCTTATCAGACCGTTGTGAAGATCCACAACTCCATTGAACGGGTCCACAAGTTCTCCGAAACGTTTTGAGTTCAGACATATCGCCATGGCGTTGATTGTGAAATCGCGGCGGTTCTGGTCATCTTCGAGTGTACCGTCTTCAACTATCGGGTTGCGCGAGTCGCGGTTATACGACTCCCGGCGTGCGCCCACGAATTCAAGTTCAAGATGGTTGGCTTTTACTTGGGCGGTGCCGTAGCTCGCAAACACGCTGAGGCCGTTTCCCCGGTTCAGATGTTGTGCCACTTGCGTTGCCAGGTCTATCCCGCTGCCTACGGTGACAAAATCTATATCTGAGGAATGGCGTTTAAGGAAAATATCGCGGACATATCCACCAACAACATAAACTTCACGGCCCATGCTGTCGGCAATCTCGCCAATCTGTCGGAAGACAGGGAGTTTCAGGTCATCTGTGAGGTTCATAGATCGGATAGCTTTTCAGGAAAGGGTGTAAGGTTTTCGAGGCCGTTCTCGGTGACACGATATGTGTTCTCTATTCCTACCGCTCCAACGTGGGGGATGACGAACTTTGGCTCCAAGGCAATGGTCATGTTTGCCTGCAGCGGCTCATGATTCCTCTCCATAACGACCGGCATCTCGTTGAGTTCTATGCCCACGCCATGTCCGATGAAACCGACTTTGTTTCTGTGTCCCATGAAATACTCATGCATGTTTTCGCTTTTTGCGATTTCAGCAGCTTCGGAATATAGCCGTGATATCGGAACGCCCGGTAGCGCAATCTTTTCCAGACGGTGTAGAATTCGGCATGAACACTCATGGGCTTTCCTTGCGAGTTCTGAAACTTCTCCGATGCTCCAGCAGCGAGTCATGTCGGTTTGATAACCGTTAAATCCTCCGTTCATATCGATCATAACGGAGGTGCCGGGCTTCAGTGTCACTCCGTTTGCTCCGACCGGTAGCGACGGGTCTGTGCCTTCCCCACCCATAGCGAAGTCGTATGGAGAGGGAGTGTCGGCATTCTCTCCGCTAATCACCGAGCCGAGGTTCAGCTCCATGCGGCTTCCTGCAGTTCGTAGGATTCCGAGACACCCTTCCCTGCGGAGCACCCGTTCAATTTCTATCTGCAATTCGATATCTGTCATCCCCTCCTGATAGCAGTGAGGGATCTGGGCATAGACGGCAGCCTGATGCATCCCGTCTTCCTTCATCTTCAGAATCTCGTAACCGGTCTTCACCATGCGTGCCTTGCGAATGGACATCGATGCATCTGCAAACTCCGCTCCGGGGAAACATCTCTTGAGACGTTCAACATCGGAATAGAGGAGATCGCTGAATTCAAGACCGAGTTTCCGTGGAAATTCATAACCCTTCTCTCCTAAAACTTCAGCTATGAGTTCCGGCTTTCTAACAGCTACGCAAAAATCTTTCTCATCCGCAAAGCTTGGCGGAATGATAAAGAAGAGGGGATTGCGGTAAGCAGGGACGTAGATGTATCCGCGGAATATGCACCCGCCGAGATAGTAGATATTGACAGTCGAGCCAACAAGTATGGCGTCGAGTTTGTCTGCAGTCATTTGTTCGCGAACTTTTGCAAGGCGCAAATCAAGTTCCGAGCGAAGATCCGGTGTGAGAAAAGGTATTGTCATGGGAGATGATTATTTTTAAACAAGCACTTAGACAACTTCTTAGTTGTTTGTTGTCAATGCAAGCGTTAACCCGAGGTTGCGAAGCCCCCGGGTGTTTGAAAGGGGAGAGAGGGATGCTATGTTAACAACGTATCCATCGGAAAGTTGTATCCTGTGGCGCAAAGTATCTGAAATCTCGTAGAGATACAGGCTCTTGCGCCCCCTTGGCTTGCCGTTTTTGTCGCGGAGCCTGACGGTGACTCTATTTGTTCCGCACACTCCGTTTTCATCCTCTTCCATGATTTCAAGAGGAATCTCTGAAGATGCGTGATTAGGGGCATATCTCAACGTCAGGATAAGGTCAAACCTGTCGGTAGGATTCAGGATAGAGTCCATAGGCCAAGGGGAGAAAGGCAGTACGCATACCGGGTCCCACCCCTCACTGTCAAAGTTTGCGAATTCAGAGTAAACCACATTGTCAACTCTGCGGCATGAACCGAAGAACGCGCCTGTTACAGTAAGGATAACTATTAATACGGATATGACGGCTGTTCTGCTCATTCCTTTGGCTTGGCGGACACCTCTTGGTTAGGTTTTCCCTTGCGGTTGCCGCGATTGTTTTTGTAACGATTATTCTTGTTGCGGTCGTTGCCGTTTTTTATATCGTTTTTTCCTTCGGTTTTAGGGGTGTTGCCGGTTTTCTCCTTTCTATCCTGCCTGTCAGAATCCTGATTATTATTGTTACGCTTGCGTTTGCGGCGTTTCGAGTTATCGAAACGTGTCAGGCTCTCCTGCTCCACAAGATCCACATATGCTGGTTTCTCATTCTTCTTTCCTTCAGTTTCTTCAAGAGAATCAACCTTTACCCCCTGCTTGTTGAGTGCTATAATCTCGAATGCACGGGCCGCATCAATTGTCACAAGGTTTGCTGGAATTGCTTTGTCGGTGGAATATGTTATCTTGCGGGCAAGGATGTCAGGCTTGAAATAATAGTAGGTGCCGTCTTTTGTCTCGAGGGTGACATCCTTAGGAGGAAGTTTTTTCTGAGCCTCGCTGTAGGAATCAATCTCGAAATTCAGACAACACTTGAGTTTCGCGCATTGTCCGGCAAGCTTCTGAGGGTTCATCGACAGGTCCTGAACACGAGCCGCCCCGGTTCCGACCGATACGAAATGCGTCATCCAGCTTGAGCAGCACAGCGGTCTGCCGCAAGGGCCTATCCCTCCGATGCGTCCCGCCTCCTGGCGTGCACCGATCTGTTTCATTTCGATGCGCACCTTGAAAGTATCCGCTAAAATGCGGATGAGCTTGCGGAAGTCAACACGTTCGTCGGCGATATAATAGAAGATTGCCTTTCCCCCGTCACCCTGATACTCCACATCGCCGATTTTCATGTTGAGCCCTAACTCCTCGGCGATTTTGCGGGAACGAATCATGGTGTCTTCCTCGCGGGCGGCTGCCTCGGCATATTTCTCAAGGTCATTCTGCGTGGCGATGCGGAAGACTTTCTTCAATTCGGAATCCGAACTGATGTTGCCCTTCTTCATCTGGAGGCGCACAAGACGGCCGATCATGCTTACGCGTCCCACGTCATGTCCCGGCGCACCCTCCACCGCCACCATATCTCCGATTTTGAGGTCAAGACGGTTAGGATTGGTGTAGAATCCGGTGCGGGTGTTCTTGAACACCACCTCCACGACATCGAAGTCGTTGCCCGATGATATTCCATCGAGCCAGTTGGTGGCGAAAAGTTTGCCGCGCGGACATTGACTGCCTGTGCATTTTGGTTTGTTATCTGTCTCCACTGCGCAGGCTTATTTTGCAAAACTGATGGCCCTTGTCTCGCGGATAACGGTGATTTTCACCTGTCCGGGATAAGTCAGCTCATCCTGAATCTTCTTGGCTATTTCCGCTGAGAGCTTCTCTGTCTCCTCATCTGTGATCTTGTCTGCTCCGACAATCACCCGAAGCTCACGTCCGGCCTGTATCGCATAAGTCTTGACAACGCCGGGATAGGATAGGGCAAGCTGCTCAAGATCGTTGAGACGCTTGATGTATGCCTCAACAATTTCGCGGCGTGCGCCCGGACGTGCTCCGGAGATGGCATCGCACACCTGCACGATCGGGGCAAGTAGCGAAGTCATCTCCACCTCTTCGTGGTGCGCGCCAATGGCGTTGCAGATTTCCGGTTTTTCCTTGAATTTCTCGGCAAGTTTCATACCGAAGAGTGCGTGCGGGAGTTCCGGCTCATCGTCCGGCACTTTGCCGATGTCATGGAGAAGTCCGGCGCGGCGTGCTTTCTTGGGATTAAGGCCGAGTTCGGAAGCCATGACAGCGCAAAGGTTTGCTGTCTCGCGTGAGTGTTGAAGGAGGTTTTGCCCGTAAGATGAACGGTATTTCATTTTGCCCACCATGCGGATAAGTTCGGGATGCAGACCATGGATTCCGAGGTCGATGGCGGTGCGCTTACCGGTTTCGATAATCTCTTCCTCGACCTGTTTCCTGACTTTAGCCACAACCTCTTCGATGCGTGCCGGATGGATACGTCCGTCAACCACGAGCTGGTGCAGTGCGAGACGCGCAATCTCGCGGCGCACCGGGTCAAAACCTGAGAGCACTATCGCCTCCGGTGTGTCGTCAACAATGATTTCGATACCGGTTGCTGCCTCAAGTGCGCGGATGTTGCGGCCTTCGCGACCGATGATGCGTCCCTTGATTTCATCATTGTCGATGTGGAACACAGTCACCGAATTCTCCACTGCGGCCTCGGTTGCAACGCGCTGAATCGACTGTATCACGATTCGCTTGGCTTCTTTTGTTGCTGTCATACGGGCATCGTCCATGATGTCGTTTATGTAGCCTGCTGCAGCTGTCTTGGCTTCATCTTTGAGCGATTCCACGAGTTTCTCTTTCGCCTCATCTGCAGAAAGACCGGAGATGCGTTCCAGCTCATCGGTGATCTGACGGTGGAGATGGTCAACTTCAGCCTGTCGAGATTCTATCACGGCCTCGCGGTTGTCGAGGTTCCCTTTGAGAGTGTCAAGTTCTTTCTTGCGGCGTGAATTCTCGTTCTGCTGCTGATTGAGCTGAATCTCGCGTTGCTTGTTGCGGGCTTCTGCTGCCTGGGCTTTCTGTATCCTCTGACCGGCATTCCTTTCCGCCTCGCCAAGGATTTTCATTTCCTCCTCTTTCGCCTGAAGGATTTTCTTCTCTTTTATAACTTCAGCCTCGCGGTTGGCATCCTCGATGATGGTGTTCGCGCGGGATGAGGCATTCTTTTTGCTGATCACGGTAGCTGCTACGTAGCCTGCAATGGCTGCCGCTACCGCCGCAATTATGATCCATATTGCTGTTTCCATGCGTATGTAGTTGTAATTTTGGTTGTTATTGTTTTTTATTAATTTATCAATTTTTTTTACAACCGTAACGCAGCAAGTCGAGATGGGAAAGACAGGGTGTTAGTTATTGAAGGATATCGTCCAGATTGCCGAGACACTCCTCGGCTTTGCGGGTGGCTTCCTGATGTTTGACGGAAAGCTCCTTGTAGTAGGAAGCGTATTGGTATACCATCATTGCAAGAAGACCTTTTTCAGAGCGTTTCGGGAAGGAGCGCCGCCATGCGGCGAAGAGATTGTTGACCTCGTCCTCCACGCTTCGGGTAAATTCCTGTTTCTGGAACGGGACGGTGAGCTGTATCGGCTCTCCGCCTATATTGATTTCCATATTTATCTTTTCCTGATCTTTCATCATTCCTTGAGCATTGCTATGCAGCGGTCGATGTTTTTGATCAATCCGGCAATGATGCGGCGCGTTTCGATTAGTGTGTCAGGGTCTTCAGCCAATCTGTGCGAGACACTGAGATACTCCACGTCAAGCAGGGCCTTGTCACGCACGCTGAGCGCCTCCGCTTCCTTGCGCCGCAGGTCGGCATTCTCCTCCTCCAGCTCCCTGTTGCGCTTGCGCAGGGATTCCATCTCCGCACGGAGCTCTTCCTGGCGAGCTTCCAGCTTTTCAAGAATGCTTAAGAGGGATTGTGCCATCAATGCCAAATTTGCACAAAGGTACTAAAAAAATCTCAAACCCGCAAATGAAAATAAATCTGAAACCTGAAACCTGGAATCCGAGATTTGCCGGGTTAATACCAGCGGATGTTATTGTTGCCTTGCGAGCGTTTGTCGTATTTGAGGTCTTTCAGTAGCGAAGACTTCACGGCTATGTGGAAGTTATAGGATTTATAGGGGCCCATCGGCACGAAAGAGGCTGTCATCGTGAAGCAGTGCAGGTCGCGTGAGATGGAGCAGTTCATATAGGCTATCTTCTTCAATTCGAAGTTATAGGATGCAGAGAAGGAGAAGTTCCAGTTTTTTGTTGGGCGAATGTTGCCGTTGAAAGAGAGATTCTGTGTCCATTTCCCTTTAAAATCCATTTTCTGCTTGTCGAATTCGCCGTATCCATAGTTGATGGAATAGTTGACGGAGAGACTCCACGGGCAGTCCCACTTGGCATAGCCGTCGGAATCGCTCCCTCCTTCCGTTTCTCCGGTCTTGTTGCGGCGGCGAGCTTCGGCACGATTCGAAAAGCTATCCTCTTCGGTTGATTCCTCGTCTTCGTCTGCAGGGTTGTCGGTATCCTTGTCGTCTTTCTTCTTACGTTTGAAGGTGTCGTTATTGAATGTATAAGAGAATGACGTTCCTGTGGATGAAAGCTTGTAGAGGCCTTTCCCTTCCTGCCAGCGAAATCTGTTTACCTGTCGTGGATAACCGGAAGCGTCAAGCTTATACACGTATGGATCCCATGTCGCGGAGAGGTTGAGGTTGAAGTTTTTAACTAACCTCAGCATGATCGATGTCTGCAGCGGACTGAGCCTGAGCGAGTCTGCCGCAAAGTTGTAGCTCGAACTGAGAGAGAGGTTCTCTATGAGTGATATTTTTCGCGAACCGGTGGAATCGTTTTCATCCTTCACTTTCATTTCGAGGTTGTTGGAGATGTTGAGCGACAAAGATCCGCTTTTCCCTCTCCCCGGCACTCCGAAAAGACCGTGCGAGAAATATGAATAGTCAACGCGGCGGTTATTGCCTGCCTGGTCGGTATATTCGTAGAAGTCGTAATATTTCCACATCGGGTTGCCAAAGTCCGGGGCCCAGTTGAAGGAGAGGGTCGGGGTGATCACGTGACGTATCATCTGCACTTTGTCGCCAAGAAATTTCATCGGTTTGTAGAAGCCGTAGACCTTGGTGTCGAAAGAGAGGGATGCGTTGAAGTCGAATATGTTGTAGAAACCGTAGGTAGTATCCTGGATTTCGCGTGATGCCTGTGTGTCCCACTGTCGCTTGATTTTGGAGGTATACATACGGTCGTTCATCTGGATCGAGGGGGAGAGGTTGAGATAATTGAAGATGGAGAATGTGGCGCTTACGGGCACTGAGTGGCGCATTCCGTTTCTCCAGTCTTTGATAAGGCTCTTTTTGAAGAACACATCCTGTTGCGCGGTGAGGGAGTTTTGGAACTGTCCTGAATAGGAGAGCTTGATCTTTTCATACCATTTTTCTCCACCTACGGATTTTTTCCGTTTGAACGGCGCCACCTGCGACATCGTTACGGTGAGGTTAGGGAAAGACACAGCCAGGGTAGAGTCTTGCGACCGCTGGGCTATGTTGGCGGTGGCGGAGAAACTCCATTTAGAGCCGGGGCGACGGTAAGTGGCGTTGATGGTGGATGATTTGGTATTCTCCGTGAAGTTCTGGTTGTAATATGAGTTCAGGTCATTGCGTGAATAACCGGAAGTGGCGAAGTTGACCGATGCCGAGAAGTTGAGCGCCGGATTGGCTTTCGTATCTTGTTGATGGCTCCATATTACCTGGAAGTTCTGCATCTTGGAATAGTCGGGCGAGCCTTTGTCTCCTGTGATGGTGGTGAGGAACGAGACATCGAAGGACCCTCGGAACTTGTATCGTTTCACGTAAGACGAGTGCGCCGAGATACCCCACGACCCTTTGGTGTATATCTCGCCCCGGAGCGCAAGGTCAACGTTGTCGTTGATGGCGAAATAGTAGCCGCCGTCGCGGAGATAGAACCCCCGGTTATAGTCGTCTCCGAAAGAGGGGAATATGATACCGCTCGAGTATTTTTCAGAGAAAGGGAAATAGCCGAACGGAAGGGCAAGGGGGAGGGGGATGCCAACGAGCATCATGTATCCGGGACCGGTCACCACATCTTTTTTAGGACGCACTTTAGCTCGCGTGATCTTGAAACCGAAATGCGGGTGTTCGTGGTCGTCGCAGGTGGTATAGAATCCGTCCTGGAGGAAGAAGCTTCCGTCTGGGTTTTTCTTGGCTTTGTTGCCTAAAAGGAAGCCGTCTTGCTGTTCGGTTATGACATCGGTGATGTATCCTCGTTCCGTCTTGAAATTATATTTCATCGACTTTGACTCATATTCATCACCCCCCTGCTGGAATATAGGGTTTCCCTGCAGTTCGCCTATGGAATCCACAACGCCTTCTGCATATACAGTGGAGCTGTCCATCTCCATGCGGATTTCAGCGGAGTTGAGTTTGAACTCACCGTAGTCTACATTCCCGTCGCCATAAAGGTATGCGTTCTGCTGACCGATGAGCACAAGAGAGTCTTTTGCCGAGAAGTTCAGCGCGTTGTCTATGTCTACCTTTTCGCGGACAATACGTGTGAAGCCTTTTCGCGTCCCTAATGAATCTCGCTGTGTCGGTAGGGAGTCGCCTGCAATCGAATCCTTCTGAAGTAGTATGGAATCCCCTGTAAGTTGCAGAGAGTCTTTTATAAGGGGGAACGACAGCTTTGAACTGTCGGGTAAAACCACATTCTCCGGCAGCCTTTCCAGGGTGTCGGACGTGGATGCCTTGAGAGCGGCCCTGCGTGGGGTTGTGTTTTTCTGAGCCCACGCAATGCCTAAGGCAAGGATGATTGCAATATATATAATAAACTGCCTCAATTGCGGCTGATGTTCAAGTTAGAGCAATATATCCTGCAAATTTAGATATTATTGCAGACTTAGCCAAAAAATAATGGATAGGGAGGGGAATTTTAAGAATTTTTTATCCGAAAAGTGCATGCAGCTCAAGGAAACGGGTGAGGGTGTCGGCTCCGTGGCGTTCCATCGAGCGGATTATACTGTCAAGGCTTTTTTCTGCGCGGATATCCCCTGATTTTGAATAAAATTTATCGGCGTAGCATATCAGTTTCTCCTCAATGGTCTGCGGGGTCATATCGCGGTGGGGGAGTGGTAAATTCTGTCGGATGATATCCTCTACTGTTAATCCGGAGCCTGTGTGACGTTCGCATACAAGGGCATGTCGCGGAAGCCCTTCGGCTTCAAGCAACCTGCGTCCTTCCACGCCGTGACAGATGTATGGTAGCGAGCCTGTGCAGTAAATGTCCGGCGCATCGCACAGGAATATTCCGATGTCATGAAGCGTTGCCGCAGAGGCAACGAAGTCTGTATCGACTTCGAGACCTCTGCGGTTGATGCATTCCAAAGCCTTGTCCCGTACTTTTTCGCTGTGTATCAGCAATGTCTCATAAAGTGGGGAACCGACCTCGTAATATTTCTTGATTATATCAAGTGGGTCAGTCATTGAATTCTATGATTTCGCACCATCCATGTGTGTCGGGTTCTTCACCAAGCTGGATGCCGCGAAGTTTGTTATAGAGCATCGTGGATTTAGGGCCGGGGGTGCCGTCGGGACAGTAAGTGAATTTACGTCCGTTGTCGAGGTCGAATATCTCCCCGATGGGCGATATGACAGCCGCGGTGCCGCAGTTTCCTGCTTCCTCGAATGTTTCAAGTTCTTCATACGGCACATGCCTGCGCTCAACGGTCATGCCCATGTCTTCGGCGAGCTGTCGGATACTCTTGTTGGTGATTGACGGCAGGATTGATTCGCTGTCGGGGGTGATGTAACTGTTGCCTCGGATTCCGAAGAAGTTGGCTGCGCCGCATTCGTCGAGATATTTCTTCTCTTTCGGATCCATGTAAAGCATCACCGCGTAACCAAGGTCGTGAGCCTTTTCCCCGGCAACGAGCGAAGCTGCATAGTTGCCTCCTATCTTAATGGAACCTGTCCCTTTGGGAGCCACGCGGTCATATTCTCGTGAGAGACATACCTTGCAGGGCTTGAAGCCTGTCTTGAAGTAAGGTCCGACGGGAGTGACGAGCATCACTACCATATACTCATCGGCGGGTTTCACGCCTACACGCGGTGAAAGGCCGATCTCGAATGGTCGGATATAGAGTGAAGCTCCGGAACCATAGGGCGGAATGAAACGCTCGTTGAGTTTTACGACTTTACGCACCATCTCGCAGAAAAGTTCTTCGGGCATCGGCTCCATCTTGATGCCTTCCGCACTGCGGATGAAACGGCGCGCGTTTTCTTCCATGCGGAATACCCTCACTTTGCCGTCTTTGCCACGGAAGGCTTTCAGCCCTTCGAATGATTCCTGTCCGTAGTGTAGACATGTCGCTGCGATGTGAATGGGAATATATTCGGAGTCGCTGACTTCGATCTCGCCCCATTTGCCATCTTTAAATGTGCATCTAACATTGTAGTCGGTGGGAACATATCCGAATGGAAGTTCCTCCCATTTAATGTCGGGTGTTTTCATGTGTATATTGGTATAAGTTGGTCATTTGCGTATTTATGCTAAACGGCAACCTTGCATGTGAGGTCGCCCACCTTGACAATGTAGACACCGTGGGTGGGAAGCTGAAGCCGGGATGTGCCCGGCTGAAGAGTCTCACTGTTCACGAGTCTTCCAAGGATAGTGAAGACTTTGATCTGCACCTGATGATTGGTGCTGACCAAAATGATTCCGGGTGAGGTTTTCACTTCCAGATCGGCATCTTTCATCACCGATTTCGCAGCGGAAGCCTGCTCGGTTTTTGCCGGTTCCCATCCTCCGGGAGAGGCGTAAGCCGCTCCCGCCGTGGCGATGCACACCATGGCTGCAAGAATATATCCGGTCAAAAATCTCATATCTTCTATTTTAATTCGTAAAGTTACAAAATCTTTTTAAATTTTAGGAAATAATTGTGGATTTTGTTTTATGGGTGGAACATTATGGGGCTGGATGGGGCGGGATGGGATGTTTAGAGAAAATATGAAGAAGGCTCGCCGTGTGGCAAGCCTTCTTCTTTATGTTGAATGAAGCTAAGGGATTAACCTTTCTTCTCCTGCTTCTGCATCTGCTCTTTGAGTGCCTGGAGTGCGCCGAGGTCACCGAGAGTTGTTTTCTCGATAGCGGGAGCGGCTGCTGTCTCAGCAGCCTTCGGAGCTTTGCGTGCAGCCGGTTTCTCGCGACGCTCAGGTTTGTTGGCGTCTTCAGCGATGCGGCTGTGGCTGAGGATGATGCGTTTGCTGTCTTTGTTGAATTCAATCACCTTGAAGTCAAGTTTCTCGTTGAGTTTAGCCTGTGTGCCGTCCTCTTTAACGAGATGTTTGGGTGTTGCGAAACCTTCAACTCCGTGGGGGAGGGAGATAACGGCGCCCTTGTCCATAACTTCAGTGATTGTTCCTTCGTGGATTGAGCCTACTGTGTAGATAGTCTCGAATACGTCCCAAGGATTCTCTTCGAGCTGTTTATGACCGAGGGAGAGACGACGGTTGTCTTTGTCGATCTCGAGAACCTGAACCTCGATGTCGTTGCCAACCTGAGTGAACTCAGAGGGGTGTTTGATCTTCTTGGTCCAAGAGAGGTCGGAGATATGGATGAGACCGTCAACGCCTTCTTCGATTTCGACAAACACACCGAAGTTGGTGAAGTTGCGGACTTTTGCTGTGTGGCGGCTGCCGATAGCATATTTCTCCTCGATATTCTCCCAAGGATCGTTCTTGAGCTGCTTGAGGCCGAGGCTCATCTTGCGCTCGTCGCGGTCGAGAGTGAGGACAACAGCCTCGATTTCGTCGCCAACCTTGAGGAAGTCCTGTGCGCTGCGGAGGTGCTGGCTCCAGCTCATCTCGCTTACGTGAACGAGACCCTCTACGCCCGGCTGAACTTCAACGAATGCACCGTAATCTGCCATAACGACAACTTTACCGTGAACGTGGTCGCCAACTTTGAGGTTGGGATCGAGGTTGTCCCAAGGATGGGGCATAAGCTGTTTGAGACCGAGGGCGATACGCTTCTTCTCATCGTCGAAGTCGATGATAACGACTTTGATATCCTGATCGAGCTCAACAACCTCGCGGGGATCGGATACGCGGCCCCAGCTGAGGTCGGTGATGTGAACGAGACCGTCAACACCGCCGAGGTCGACGAATACACCGTAAGGAGTGATGTTCTTGACCTTGCCTTCGAGCACCTGGCCTTTCTCCAGCTTGGAGATGATTTCTTTCTTCTGCTGTTCGAGCTCAGCCTCGATGAGGGCTTTGTGGCTAACGACAACATTCTTGTATTCCTGGTTGATCTTCACAACCTTGAATTCCATGGTCTTGTCAACAAATACATCGTAGTCGCGGATAGGACGAACGTCGATCTGTGAGCCGGGGAGGAACGCCTCGATGCCGAATACATCGACAATCATACCGCCCTTGGTGCGGCTCTTGACATAACCCTTGATGATTTCATCTTTCTCAAGAGCCTCGTTGACGCGATCCCAGCTGCGGGTCTGGCAAGCTTTCTTGTGAGAAAGTCGGAGCTGACCGTTTTTGTCTTCAAGGGTCTCGATGTAAACTTCCACTTCGTCACCAACTTTGAGGTCAGGATTGTAGCGGAATTCGCTAACGGGGATGATGGCATCCGATTTCATGCCTATGTCCACACGGACTTCACGCTTTGAAATCGATTTCACTGTGCCTGTTACAACCTCGTTTTCTTTAGCTGTCTTAAGAGACTCGTCGTAAGTGTTTGTGAGTTCCTGACGGTTCTTCGAACCAGCTGTCTCGCCATTCTCATAGGCTTCCCAATCGAAGTCTTCGATGGCGGTCTGTACTTTTGTTTCAGCCATTATAAATGAACTGTTGGATTTTTGTTATAGCGGTCCTCTCGCACGCGGCTTCCCGGAACATTTCCGATGGATAAGCCAAGGGATGGACTCGCAAAAAAATGGTTAATAAATAAAAATATTTCTCTCTTGTTTACGTGCAAACGCGTAAACGCCGCAAAGTTAACACATTTTTTTCAATATGCAAAATAATTAGGAAATTCAATTCTTTAGACTTCTGTTTGATAGCCAGAATCGAGGGTTTAAATTCCCGTTTATCGCACAGACCCAATCCACATGCGTAAAACTTTCAAAGCTCGATTAATCGTGTCGCAAATTGTAGGGATGCACCCCGGTGCATCCGCCAACGACATGATAATCAAGTATCCCTCATCGGATGCTCCGGGGAGCATCCCTACATTTGAGGGTTCTGCGGCATCCTACACATATTGTTGACAGACTCAGTATGATGATTCGGTCAGTCCTATAAATGAGAATTTATTTTGGCTGAAAGGTTGCTCATGTATTTAACTTCCCTTAAATTTGTAGGCAGGTAATAAAAACAACTTCATAAGCCTTCGTTCTCTATGCGTGCAAACAGGGTATTTGTTTTAGAAAAATATGAGGAATTCAACCGGGAGTGTTTTGCCGGCACGCTCCCGGTTGTGCCTCTGAATATAAGCCGTTCGCGTAGGGCGTTGGGTTGCCTTAAGTTCAGACGGAGAGGCGGCCGCTGCTACGATTATTCGATATGGATAAGCAACAGGCTGGATATGCCGCAAGAAGTTATCGAAGATACCATTATCCATGAGATGATTCATCTTTACATCTATGTGAACGGACTAAAAGACACTTCCGCCCACGGCAAGATATTCCGCACCATGATGGAAGCCATAAATACACGGCATGGCAGAAGGATCACTGTCTCTCATAGGTCAACGCCGCAGGAGAATGCTTCTGACGCGGCTGTGAGGGATCATTATATTTGTCTCACGCGGTTTAGGGGTGGGGACCGTTGTATCACCCTCAGTGCCCGGACTCGTGTTTTCGAGATTCACCGACAGGTTTCATCGTTGCCGGAAGTGGAAAGTTTTGAATGGCTCTACAGCCGGGATTCGGCGTTCAACCGTTTTCCTCGGTCACTAACCCTGAAATTTTATAAGATTCCATCGGAATTGAATGAATCCATAGCCGCTTCGCGCTGCTGTATATGTGATGGCAAAACCCTCCGTTTCAAATGATACGGAGGGTTTTGATATTGAACGGTATGTTTTGCATTATTCAATGGTTTCCACTTTGATTTCCCGGCAAAGGATGGTTTTGCGTTTAACCCCGCGTTCATCGGGATAATAGAAATCACTATAGAATATCAGGGCGGTGTTGGAGTCAATAGCAATTAATTCCGGATTATTGCATGAACCCACCCACTGATGGAATGAAGGTTTGCCGGTCGGTTTCACGTTGCCAAGAGAAGAACGGTCGGCAGCGGTCATAACTTCAAGCGGTTCGCTCCATGCATATCCACTGTCATCGAGAGAACCCCGGATGAATGTCCCGGGGCGGGCATAACAGATTAACGTGGTTCCACAGTCAAGCCGACATAGCCGCGGAAGAGTGCCAAGTTCCGAGAAACGTTTCGGTGCGCTCCAGCTTTTACCCATATCCGTTGAGCGGGATATGTACATAGGCGACCATTCCTCGCCGGTGCTGGCGAACCAGTTTGAACGAAGAAACCATACAATGGATCCGTCAGGCATCCATTCGAAGTCGCTGTCTGAGAATCCTCCGCTCAGGTAGGGATAATATTTGCCATCGGCAGGATATTCCATATAGGAATGCAGCTTGAAAGTGTGCCCAATGTCTTCTGAACGAAACAGTTCGGCGGAATAATAGGGGCTGTACTGTCCGTTTTCCGGATTGATATGTCCCTCTCCGGAAAACGCAGACACCCAGATAGCTCCGTCAGGACCGATTTTGGGGTTTCCGCGAGGGAATACACCCTTCATCACGGATTTCTGTCCTTGGGTATGCACAACCCTCGTCAATTTAGGCCAATCAACCTTTACATTCTCGGTTCTTGGAATCGAGTCGCCCGCGTAAAGCCGTTTGGATACCCATTCCTTACGGCAAAGCGGTTCGGGCAACCTGTCGGCATCGTAGGCGCGAATCTCCGTGTTCCACATCCAGTAGGTGATTCCGTTGGGTATGGGCAAAGTCCCCGGTCCCGCTTTTTTATTGAAATCATAATCCGGAGTATATAACTCTATAGGAGTCATGACGTAATCCGATACATCCACGCCTGATTGTTGCGGAAAGCATATTCTGTCGCCGTTGGGAAGAAGTAGACCGCATTGCGCTTCCACCTCGGGATTCACTTCCTTCCAGGTTTTGCCATTGTCACGACTTTCAAACCATCGGTTGGTTTCTCCATAATGCTCGATGTCATCGTTAGAAATGTGCACGGCAACCAGGAGTCTGTTGCCAATTTTGTATGGCCTCGGAAATTGATATGGACCCCACAAATGTTCTTCCGGCCGGATGCCCCGAACTATGACATGTTCTTCTCCTAAAACCAGTCTTATGTTGTCTTTTTCGGTAGCATTTCCTGCTATAAGAGTGAATAGCATGGAAAGTGCCAGACCTATGCGCGTATACATATTTATAATCGCCTTAAGAATTGTTCATAGATATGAGACACGTGCATATGCCCCTTTGGAGTAAGGTGTACCTCGTCGCGAAACATGTCGCGCTGAGTTTCGCACTTCCGGTCGAGTCCCGAGGCGGCGCATCCGTCAAGGCATTGCACCTGCAGCTGCCTGCAACGCTGTTTAATCCATCCGGCTCGGTCGATACGTGATTGTTCTCCATTGAAATAGTAGGGACAGATCACTCCTATGTGTGCATCAGGATAATTATAGCGCAAACCTGCTATCAGGTGATTGAAAGCGCCTTTGAAAGACAATGAATCGACCGATTCATTGTCTTCGGATGTGTTGAAATCATCATTGTAACCGATATGCACGAGAATATAGTCAGACTCTTTAGGTATTTTCTTATAATAGTTAATAAGGGCAGGCCATTCATCGGGACGAGCATTGCAAAGTTTCTGACCGTTAAGTGCCAGATTGTTGACTTTCATGTTGTTCCTTTGGGCGATATAGTTGGGATAGGTGTTCTCGAGACCGTTTTTATCTCCGGCAGCTTCGCTGTCGCCTATCACGCTCAGCATCTTTCCCTGCAGGCCGTTGATATAAATTCTCTGGGATTGGAGATTTTTCGAATCCGGTCCGATCATAATGTCGAATTCCCCAGGCTCGAATATCAGATTGCCGTCAGAATCATAGAAACTGAGGTCTTCTTGAGACAGTGTTATAGTCACAGTCTTTGTTTCGCCTTTTTTCAGAAAAATCCTTTCGAATCCCTTTAATTCCTTGACCGGTCGGGAATACCGGCATGCAATGTCGCGGATATAGCATTGCACGGTTTCGTGACCGTCCATGTCTCCGGAATTTGTAACGTCAACCGTCACGGTTACGCCATCGTCTTTCTTCGAGATTTTCATATCTCCATAATCGAAACCGGTATAGCTGAGTCCGAATCCGAAGGGAAACAACGGGTCGTTGCGGACATCAAGATAGTTCGATTTCCAAAGCACAAATTTATCCGCGCCTTCACCTACGGGCCGTCCTGTGGGAAGCTGATTATAATAAAGGGGTTCCTGTCCTACGTGCTGCGGCATGCTGACCGTTAGTTTTCCCGAAGGATTCTTATCGCCGAACAGTACATCGCAGATGGCTTCTGCGCCCTCGGTCCCCGGAAACCATACGTTCATTATGGCATCGAGGTTTTCTTTCTCCCAGTCCAATATGGTCGGACGCCCGGAGAAATTCAGCAACACAATCGGTGGAAAACCCAGGCTCGGTTGACCCTGTGAGCCAAGACAATTTTGACCCCTGGAA
>CAJTZS010000064.1 GCA_910584055.1 uncultured Muribaculaceae bacterium
AAGAGCAATTAACCTACGCTCATTTCCAATAAATTACACTCTTTTCGTAACTTCATTGTGCAAAGTTACAAAAAAATCGGCAATAATTGCCTGAATCCCAAAGATTATGATTAACTTTGCGCTCGGATTTGGCTCAGCCCGGTCCACGACATTTTGGAAAAATAAGAAGCGTTATGCTTATCTTGTAGTTTGTGAACGTAGGAAATTCAGAAACCGATGCAAGGGATAGCATAGTGGTTCTCACGCATATAGCGTGGGTCACTATTGTTACATCTGCATCAAAGGTGTCCTACGACCTACAAACTAAGACGTGGCATAGTTGGCTCACGTTTCTTTAATTAATCTCTCCACCGGGTCAGTGGAGTAAATGATTGTAGGTCATGAACAAACTTATCATTACCGGAATGATTTGCACAGCCCTCTCGATAACGGCTTGCAGTGATGACAACACAATTTTCAACGAACCCGCTCCGATAAGGACTTATGAGGCGGATGCCGAAGTGCTTTCGCAGTTTGTCGAGGTGGACAGCCGCACAGGGCTGTTCTCCATCAATCCTGGCAGGAAAGTTACGGCAACCGATTACGTTGTCAACCGCTCTCGGGAGCAACTGTTGGAGGTCAGCTCCATAAACCGGACTCGCTTTGAGCGTGAAATGGAGCAGGCAAACGATCTTATAGAGGCATATAGAGATGCCCTAAATGTCAGTGTGATATACACAACCCCGACTTCAGGATTGGTAAGGAACAATGAAGAAGGAACAATGCGTCTGTTAAAACTTCAGTCAGATAATATAGACGGAAGAACAATAGCTCGCTTGTCTGTGTCAGGCGACGATATTTGCCGAACCGGATTCTATTCTATGGGAGACAAACGGCTTATGGTGAGTTCCGGCAACACTTCCATGTTTTATGTGTCACAAATCTCTTTCTTGACATCCGATAACACCAATAAGGGTACAATCCTCTTAGTCGGATTAGGTGGGAACTCATTGCCATATAGCTATTCTTTGGCATTGCCGGAGGTTGACGGAGAATACCTTAACATTCAAGGCAAATCCCTTATTGGCAACGGCTCTGTGACAGTAGGAATATCTCAATGAAACAAATACATCACTTCATAATCATTTTGGCTTGTGTGTTCCTATCCTCGTGTGAGGAACGCACAGGTTATTATGATTCAGATCAAAAAGAGATAATAAGTATCCTTACGGGCGTAGAATGGAAACAGACATACGAAGCCAGACCCAATTTTGAACCTACCGTATTTGAGGGAGAGGGTCGGATCTATAAGTTCAACGCCAACGGAACTGGCTCATATAAATGGGAAAATTGGAGCGACGGAACAATCACAGGTGAACCGGTTTATTTCCGATGGACTTTTACGACAGACAATTTCTCAGTCATCTATATGGATAAGTCGGAACAGTTCTGGCTAATAGACAGGCTCACGCCTTACGAATTGTCAGTGACAAGTGCTTTTCAAGACCCTGTGATTTATCCAAACACCGACAAATCCGTTTGGAGATTCGAGGCTATAAGATAGAAGCATTCCTATGAGACATCGAATCATCATATCAATATTCTGTGCCATCTTGATGGTATCAAGCTCCTTTGCCAAGAAAAGGCCCGACTGTCCTCGTGCCGAAATCAAGGTGAGTTACAACTATCATAATAAGTTCTTGCGCGGCAGTGACGGCGTGGTCGATAAAAACACTCCGTTCATTCTGCTTGCCAACAACAGTCAGAGTAAATTCTATTGTCCAAGTACAGAGTATCGGGATTCACTGCTCTCCACACCTTCGGGGCGAGCAAAGGAAAGACAGATGTTTGATGCCGCAGCCGCGGCATATGTGCAAAACCGGGATCGTAGCGCTATGGACGGTGTGGTCTATCACTCGCGCTTATATGTATTAAAGGATTTCGCCAAAGCCGTTTCCACCACCTATGATCAGGCAGGCATGGGTGAATGCGGTTATTATGATGAACCTTTCTCTGAAATTGAGTGGGTAATAGCTGAGGGCAATATAAAACAAATTCTGGGCTATCAATGCGTTATGGCAACTACGGACTATCACGGAAGGCAATGGACTATATGGTTCACTCCGGAAGTCCCGGTGCAAGACGGCCCTTGGAAGTTTTGCGGATTGCCGGGGCTTATTATGGAAGCAAGCGAACCATCCGGACAACATAGCTTTATTGCCACCGGAATCGAGTCAAGCTCTCACCCCATATTCCCGATATTCAGTTCAGAGTATGAGAGGATGAGCAGACTTGATATGCTTCGTGCCCTGAGGCATTACAAGGAAAACAGCAACGCGATGTTCAAGGCCGCAACCGGATATGAACTTGGCGGTGGAATAGACGCTCCGGTAACTGAAGAAAGCCGTAAATACGACTTTCTTGAAACGGATTACCACGAATGAAACGCCTTATCTCATATATAATATGTCTTATTGTCGCGATAGGGGCTGCGGCGCAGGTCGATGTGAGGGGCACGGTGATTGACAAGGAGGCGAATGAGCCGGTTGCCGGCGCGTCGGTCATCGTCAAGGGCTCCGACGGCAAGATAAAGAAATTCGCCTCGTCGAAGGCCGACGGAAAGTTTGCAATGTCGGTGCCGACCGTGGCCGGATGTCGTCTGGAGGTGTCGATGATGAGCTATGCCAAGCAGTCGATACCGCTCGACAGCGTGACCTTTCCGCTTACCGTATATCTCGAACCGGGCAGCATCCAGCTCAAGGAAGTGGCGGTCAAGGCTGACCGCATCCGCGAACAGGGCGACACGATAACATACAATGTCGGCAGCTTCGCCCAGCAGCAGGACCGCTCCATCGGCGATGTGCTGAAGCGTATGCCCGGAATCGACGTGGCCAAGAGCGGCAAGATACAATACCAAGGGGAGGACATAAACAAATTCTATATCGAAGGCTCCGATCTTCTCGGCGGCAAATACGGCATTGCCACAAACGGTATAAGCCATGATGATGTTGGTGCTGTCGAAGTGATGGAGAACCATCAGCCTATGCAGGTGCTGTCGGGTATAGCCTTTTCCGACAAAGCCGCCATAAACCTAAAATTGAAAAACAAGGCCAAAGCCACATGGACTTTCCACGGCGACGCCGGAGGCGGCTACTCGTGGCAGCCTGATGGAGCGGTATGGGACGGAGAACTCTTCGCAATGGCGGTGATGCCGGGATTCCAAAACATCACCACCCTCCGCACAAACAACACCGGCGAGAACCTTTCATCGTCGAGCACCGACTTCTTCGCCGACCGACGTCAGACAGGACAGAGCCGTTATGTAGGTGTCGGATTGCCCGGTGTCCCGTCATTGAGCGACAAACGGACACGGTTCAACCGCTCGTTCCTTGTATCCACCAACAGCCTGTGGAAATTCGGGCGCGGCGAGTTCAAGGCAAACATCGACTATTCCTTCAGCCGTGTTACAGCCGATGCCGCAAATATCACGACATATTTTCTTGACAGCGGCAACCGCGTCATAACAGAGAACCGAAGCGGCACGGAACATGAACACTCGCTCAGCGGCAAGTTCATCTATGAGCTGAACCAAAAGACTGCGTTCATCAACAACACCCTCCGCACAAACATCGACTGGGATGACGTCAGTCTCACCACAACAGGCTCCATTCCGAACAGCCAGTCTGCAAACCTCCCCGACTATTATGTCAGCAACAATTTCAAGATCATCAAACGTTTCAAGGGCAAGCACCTTGTCACGTTTCAGAGCGTGAACGAATGGGAATCGCTGCCCCAGACACTGAATCTCGACATGAACGGCGAGGGTTTCCGCCAGCATATATCCGATCATGCTTTCTATACCCACGAGAGCGCGGCCTACGCTTTCAACATCAAGGGGATAACCCTCAGTCTTGAAGGGGGAATAAAGGGTTATCTGCGATCGATGGACTCGCAGCTGCCCGACATCCCGGAGGAATTGCCCGGATTAACGGAGAATGTGGTGAACACCAACTATTTTACAGTATATGCCAAACCGAAATTTGAATACTGGGTACGCCGAGTAAACCTCTCGCTCAACCTGCCCGTAAGCTACGCGCACTATACATTCGACAAGGCGATAGCCGACCATGACGAGGTGTATTTCTCCCCCTCGCTAAGCATCAACTGGAAGCCCAACAACAGATTCTCCGGAACCTTGCGCGGCGGTCTCGGACGCTCTCCGATGAATCTCAACCTGATTCATCCGGGTCTGATAATGACCAACTACCGCACGCTGAAAGCCGGAACGGAGCAGTTCTACAACTCCTCTTCGCAGAACGTCTCGGCAAGCGTCAGCTACAAGCACACACGCCACGGCCTGTTTGCCAACGGCATGGTGATGCACTCGTGGACGCACGTGCCCTACACTATGGCGCAGCAGCTCTATGGCGATTATGTTGTTTACAGCTATGCCGATGCCAATAATGACAGCAAAATGCTTATGGCTATGGGCAACATAGGCAAGACCCTTGACTTCATGCGAGGCAGCTGCAACGTCAACAGCTCTTTCAGCCGCAACGAATCACAGCTGTTCTCTCAGTCGCGGGCAGTCAACTCTGTAAGCACCGGCTGGAGCGTGGGCGGCAAGATCAGCGGCAACCCCTGCCGCTGGTTCAGCTTCGATTACCGCATAGACTATTCCGACAGCCGCCTGACTATGAATGGCCTGAGCGAGTCGTGGCTATCGACGATGGAGAACGAGCTGAGCCTGACATTCATCCCCCACCGCAAATGGCAGTGGACCGTCAGCGGCGAGCATTACCGCAACGAGCTGACCGAACACAACTACAAGAACGTGGTGATGCTCGACACAAAGCTCACCTACCAGCTCAACAAACGTATCGAGTTTGCCGCCTCGCTGACCAACATTCTCGACAAGCGCAGCTACAACTACACAACCTACTCGGAACTCTCCTCCTTCGAGAGCCAACGACAGCTCCGAGGCCGACAGTTCCTCTTTTCGATAACACTCAGGAAATAACCGTAATAACAAAATCACAGACATGAATCCATTGATATTTCTACCACTTCTCGGAACAATTGCCGGAACTATAATCGGCATCCGGGCACATAGGAACTACAAACAAAGAAAAGAAAGCCAAAGAAAATGAAAAAGATAATTGCATTCCTCTTAGCGTGTCCTATGGCGATAGCAACAAGCGCACAGCAGAAAGCCGACATAGAGGTCAGCTATTCTGAGATTTCTTTCTTTGAGAACGGCAAGGAGCGAGGCAACAAATACCATCTTGTTGCAAATGTCGGTCAGTCAAAATTCTTCAATCCCCGTTCAGAGGAGATTGACTCGCTGAAATCCACACCCGAGGATCTTGCCAACTTCAAAAAGACACAGGAGGCTGTGTTGCAGGCTATGATCGCTCAAGGTGCGATAGATGTGAACAAACTGCCACGCAAGAAGGAGACATTGTATGTTGTGAAATCGGCAGCCGATTCTACAATTACGGTTTATGATATGATAGGCGCTGACGAACCGGTGTATTATACAGAGCCGTATGATGAGATGATATGGGAAGTTGGCGACAGCACCAAAAACATACTTGGCTACGAGTGCATACAGGCTGAGACGGATTATCACGGAAGGCATTGGACTGCGTGGTTCACACCTGAGATTCCGGTTCAGGACGGTCCGTGGAAATTTCATGGGCTTCCGGGATTGATTCTGGAAGCCATGACCGGAGAAGGACGGCATGGGTATGTAGCCGACGGAATTGAGAAATCCCAAAGAGTTATAACCGACGTGTATGGCGCGGACAAATATGAAAAGCGGGACCGCAAGGCGATTCTACGAGCTATGAGAGCTATGCGCGACAATCCGATGGGACATCTCGCCGCCAAAGGTATCAATGTGCAGATCTCACCGGAAAACCAGACCAAGAAATCAGAAAGCGGAGATTTTATAGAGACCGATTACCGATAATTGAACGCCATGAGATTCTTAACACTGATAACTCTCGCGGTCCTTATGACTTCCAATTCACCTGTCAGCAGGGCAAAGGAACCGACAACCATTCCGGAAATAGAAATGGTTGAGGTAAAAGGTGGTACTTTCGTCATGGGGCTTGACGAAAGCGAGGCGGAACATTCATACGAGACTCCCAGGCATCAGGTAACACTTTCTGACTTCCGTATAGGAAAGTATGAAGTGACGCAGGATCTATGGAAAGCTGTGATGGGCGACAACCCCAGCTCTTCCAAAGGAGACCGGCTTCCCGTTGAGTCGGTATCTTGGAATGACATTCAGATATTCATAAAGAAATTGAATAAAATGACAGGCAGGAATTACCGTCTTCCGACCGAGGCTGAATGGGAATTTGCAGCAAAGGGCGGCAATCTATCCAAGGGGTATGCTTTTATCGGAGGCAATGAAATAGATAAGACAGCGTGGCATTCTCACAATGCAGATAAACATACACATAAAGTCGGGTTATTGAATCCGAATGAGCTGGGCATATATGATATGGGCGGCAATATATCGGAATGGGTACAGGACTGGTATGGGCATTACTCAGAGAAGCCGCAAAAGAATCCCCGGGGAGCAAAAAAATCCAAAATTGGAAAGATATTTCGTGGAGGCAACTGTGCAATTCTCCCGGAATATAATAATCCCGGTTGTCGGTTTGTTAGCAATCCCAGTTTTAAATCGCCATATATGGGATTCAGATTGGCCGAATAATATAAATCAAATGAAGAGAAAAGGCATAATATTATCAATGTGTCTTGTGGCGATAGCCGCGATCGCACAGCAGAAAGCAGAAATCGAAGTCAGCTACACGGAGCATCAGCCAAATATGCGCACGGGCGAAAAGAACGGCGTAACTCATCAATATATATTGCTTGCAGGTGGTGAGGATTCCAAATTCTTCTCACCGAGAACAGAATATATCGACTCACTCAACTCCACTCCTGAGGGAAAAGCAAAATATCAGGAAATGACACGTTCTGCGTATCTTGGCGGAAAAATGGACGATATTCCACGAGCCGATGGAAGCTACTATGTAGTAAAAAACGCCACGGACAATAAGTACACTTGTTACGACACGGCGGGAACGGAGAAGTTCTATTATGAAGAAGAAATTCCACAACCAAAATGGGAAGTCAGAGACTCGACTAAAACCATTCTCGGCTATGAGTGTTTCGTTGCAACGGCTGATTTTCATGGCCGCAAATGGTCTGTATGGTTCACACCCGAAATACCTGTTGTCGCGGGCCCGTGGAAACTACAGGGAGTTCCCGGACTGATCCTTGAGGCCGCTACTGAAGATGGACTATATAGCTTCGTGGCTGACGGCATCCAACAGCCTGACAAAAATATTACACCCATCTATCTGTCCGGCGAATACGGTAAAACCGACCGAATCAAATTCCTCAAGGCCAAGCGCAGTTTCTTTGACAACCCTCTCGGCAAAATCAATGCACAGTTTAGTGGACGAGGAGTTACCATTAGTAATGTCCGCGATAAAGATGGTCAATCCGTGGAGCGTATCTATGTCCCACGCGAAACCGTTGATTTCATCGAAACAGATTACTGATCAAAACGATTCAAAGATAAACTTCATGGCTCGATTTAGCTGTATCGTAATAATGTTTGTGACTCTTTGCGGCTGCTCCACCAGACGACTTGCCAACGGCTGGTATCCTGTTGCGGACACTCCTGACAACCATATTGAAGGAAAAGCTATTGTGACTGTCAAGGATTTTGATACAACAAGGCTTGATACCGTGTCATATCCCGATGTCGCTTTCATCGAGGGTCGGCTGAAAGTTGACAAAGTGCCTGTCTGGGCCAAGGCCACAGAGGACCGAATCGGCAAGCGCAACGGGTTTGTATTCAAGGATTCTGTTGTCATGGCACCGTCTGTAAACTGCCGGATAGAAAGCGGTTGCTTCACAATCAACAGTGAGGATAAAAATCTCATTCTTGAAATATATAATTCACTTAATAATAAAGCTAAATAATCTTCTATGAATAAGCTACACACAATAATTTCACTTGTTGCCTGCTTAATCCTGTCGGGTTGCAGCAATGATGAACCGGACCATGAAGCTGATCTCTTCTCTCTTGCCGTGCAATTGGAGGGTGAGGGCGAATTGGCAATGGGTATTCACGACTGCGAAATCACTGTGCCGGGTAATCAACAATACATAAGCATCGATATCATTGGTGACTATGACTATTTTAGAGTCACGGCTGTCCCAGACATAGGAATGGTGACATCCGGAGACAAACAAATAAAAATCCTGCTCACAAATAATCTTGGAGAAACTTCGCAGACCGGAATCCTTGAATTTACAGTCTATAAAGGAAAGGGCTGGAACAAGGGGGCTGTCACAATTACCCAAAGACCTCTTTCTTCTGCTGACCCGGATGAACCCGAAGGAGTTCCAGACAAATATCGTTTCAAACTCGCCTATGCAGGTTTCACACCTATTATGAATGACAATATCCATGTTCCGGCGCCTTTTGACAATATATCATTCCAGATATTGGATTATCTTGACAGGTTCAGCCCAATGGGATTTCCAGAATTTGTTGAACCGTATGATTCGATTGTATGGAGCTCCGAGGGTATGCCGAATACAGTACGCATCTATGAACGAAAATCCGGTGACAGCAGTTCTGAGGAACATTTCACAGCCCAATGGTCATCACACTTCTTCAAAGCTGGAAGCGTGAGAAGTTATCTTAAAGGGTATCGAGAGGGTAAGGTGATATATACAGATCAGTTGAGAATTGAGACTTTCGAGCGCGATTTTCTGTGCTTCAACTGGACAACCGGAGATGTTTGTATAGCCAACCCCCATGCCAAGGGCGTATATTGTGGTCTTGACAACAGTCGGGAGTATAGAGTGATGCCCATACGTGAGATCAACGGCACGAAATATGGTGAGATTCATGTTCGGAATCATAAAATTCTTCCAGATGATAAGTTCTTGTCTATATCAAGAGATGTTCTAATCCAACTTATGAGGGAGAACATAGGCGATGGTAAATCAATAAAGGATAGAATTCAATCATTCAACTGTGTCCCTGAAGGTGTTGAGGGTGATCTTTTTTGGGAAAACGAAACTACAAGAATCTTGCTTCTTCACGAATTGCCTTCCGATACCGCTCTTGAAGAATATTATCTTCTTATCGAGGCTAAATGAAAAGATTGATCTATTGCAGTTCATACCGGCCTAAATAAGAAAAGAAACAATATGAACCGAATACTGTATATATTTCTGCTGGTGGCATTTGTCGCTGTGCCTTGTGTCGCACAGAGGGATTATGATACCCATAGTGATAGGCGTGAGTGTCGGCACCATCGACCACGATATTATGTCGGCAATGACGATGTTTATTTTGAAGGTCGGAAAATAGAGGGTGCCTCGGCATCGAGCTTTTCAATTCTCCATGACGGATACGCAAAGGACACATGGACGGTGTATTACAATGGAATCAAGATTGATGGGGCCTCCGCCGATTCCTTCAAGGTGTTGGGCTACGGCTATGCAAAGGACACATGGAATGTATATTATAATGGCTCCAAGATTGATGGGGCTTCCTCTGACAGCTTTAACGTACTTGAAGACTGGTATGCCAAAGACACGTGGAATGTATATTACGACGGCATGAAAGTGAGCGGTGCTTCAACAGATAGTTTTAAAGTTCTCCGTGACGGATACGCCAAAGATACATGGAGCGTCTATTTTGATGGAAAAAAGATCGACGGAGCCAGCCCGGACTCATTCAAGTGCGGCAGAGACGGGTATGCACGTGATAGCTGGAACACATATTATTGGGGAGAGAAAATTGGCAGATAATAGAGTGGAACATAGGGCAACGCAAAGTATAGCAAGCCATTCAACCACAAAATTATGACAGACAGCCCAGCAGTGAGGAGGCGGACTGTCTGTTTCGATTTATTACTTGAAAATATCATCTACGCGATTTACGGCATCATCTTTCTTCTGGTCGATGATTTTCGCGTAGATTTGAGTTGTGGCGATATTCTTGTGTCCCAGCAGTTTGCTTGTCGTGTAAAGGTCAACATCGAGCGTAAGCATGAGGGTGGCGAAGGTGTGGCGGCTCACATGAAATGTGATCTCCTTCTTCACTCCGGCGGCTTTCGCCCAGTTGCCGAGTATGATGCTCACGCGGCTTGTGGTCGGCAGGCTGAAAACCCTGTCATCGTCACCGGCGTCGCCACGCTCAGGAAGCCATTTCATAGCCTGAGACGAGAGGGGAAGATAAATCGGTGTGTCGGTTTTCTTCATGACAACGGACACGCGCCACTGCTCGCCGTCCTTATGGATTTGACCCCACCGCAGGGCGCGGATGTCGCTCGTGCGAAGCCCGCAGTAACATGAGAAAAGAAATGCCCGTTTGACAGACTCCCGTGTCGGACATTCGGTGGCGATAAGGCGTTTCAGCTCGTCAATCTCCAGATAATGCCGTTGGCTCTCGACATGATAAACCCGGTCGTTTGACGAAATGCGGTCAAAGGGGTTCTCCCTGAGATAATCGTTGCGGACAGCCCAGTTGAATGTCGCGCTCAATGAGGCAGTGAGGGAAGCGATGGTGTTGATTGCAAGGGGCTTCTTAGTGCGTGACTTGTATTCGTTGCGCAGGAAATTGGTGAAGGCGATGCAGTAATCCTTGTCGGCCTGTTTCAGCGTTATCCCGTCACCTCTGAACTGTATCAACGCCTTTTTAAGACCGCTGAAAGCAGACGGCCCCATTGACTTGCCGTTATCATCAATCCATCTCTTGTAGAGGTCTATAAGGTCAAGCAGCTTCATCCGTGAATGGAGCATGGAGTTGGTGACGCCTTTCTCGTTGTTGGTGAGCTGTATGATTCGGTCTGCCTTTACCTTGTTGGCGAGGGCGAGGTTGTGCTCGTTCAGCGCGCGGCTCGCGGGGTCGAGTTCCGGCACGATATATAGTTTTAGAAATTCGTATGTGCGCTTGCCGTCCCGGTAAATGTCGAGATAGATAGACTTGTTTCCGTTTTTCAGTTCCTTGAAGCGGATTCTCACAGGCTCTTTCGCCTTGACTGTTTTCTTTGGTCGTGCCATATAAAGAGAGATTTAATCGAGTTGTAATGCTTTTAGTTTTTCTTCCATTGATACGGTTTGACGGTCAACCATTGCGAGATAGCCCTTGGCGTTTTTGGATGTCACCCCCAGCAGGGAGCAGAATGTCGCTACGTCAGCCCCGGTGGACAGGATCAGATATGCGAATGTATTTCTCGCCAATGTGAAATTGAGCCGTTTTTCAATTCCGGCCTTACCCTGCCATAGTTTCAGGATATTGTTTGTCTCCGTTTCCTTCGGAAGCCCCTTGAATACGGGTCCCCGGCGGTTGGAGGTTTCCGGAAGCCAACGCATGGCGTTTGACGAAAGGGGAATGAATATCTTTCGTGAAGCGCACCATACCGAGGCTTTGCCATCCGTAGGGGTTTTGATGTCCTTCCATCTGAGATTTACAATGTCGTATGCAGTCAGACCTGTGAAAACGGAGAAGAGATACGCCTGTTTGACTTGCGGACGCGATATTACCGGGCATTGGGTGTCCATGAGCAGCCTGATTTCATCAACCGTCAAATTCTGTTTCTTCGGTCTCTCACGGGTAATGCGGTCATGTATCTTAACGAAGAAAAGAGGGTTGCGCCGGATAAGGCCGTTCTCTACGGCGAGGTTCAATGCACCGCTGAAAAGATAGATGTACGCCCTCGCCGTTGTCATTTTCAGTTTTCCATGGACGGTGTGGTATTCATCACGCAGGAAGTCAACAAGACCATCACAATACTCCATATCGACATCGGCCAGGCTCACATCATCACCGCGATATGCCGAAACAGCCCGCCACATCCCCATGACATTGTTTGCCGTGGATTTGTCGCCACGGTTCAATATCTCTGAATGATAATCTTTGATTACCTTTGCAAGTGGAATGCCCGGCTCAACAGTCTCAATCTTCATTCCGTTTTCCTCTGCCGTAAGTTCTTCAATCCTCCGGCGTTGAATCTCCAAAGCCTTTTTCATCGTAGCCTTGTTTCCGGCAACAGCCTTACGGTTGGTTTCGGGTAACAGATACAGGCGCATGCTCTCCCGGACACGTTTCCCGTCCTTGTAGTAGTCAAGGTAGATGGACTTGCGTCCGCCGTCTATATCCTTGTATTTCAGGTTGATTCTTGATTTGGGGAAAGCCATGCGAAAGTTATTTGTCGTTACTTATTGGTCATTTTATAGACACAAAATTACGAAATAATTTCAAAAGTAACAAACAAGTCGCAATCAAAGTAACAAAATAAGCCTTATTCCAGAGAGCAAAGGAATCCAACCAATAATCCTAACCACAATCAAATAACTGAACATTAGTATATTTATATTCCAAACAATTCCGATAAGTTACGATGGGTAGAGAATATAAACAGTTTGGTGGAAACGCTCGACATGGCTCTTGGCTTCGACATCGAGTGTCTCGTCCATCGTTGTACGCTCCACGAGTACGGGAACCGTGCCGTCAAGCACATATATCTTTTTCTGAGCGTCGGCGACCATGCTTCTCGCTGTCCAGATACTTGACATGGAAATCACCACGCATCCGGCAAGAAACACACAGCAGACAATCGTCACCAGTTTGATTTTATTTTCTAAGTTCTTGATTACCATTATATGTTTTATGAATTAAAAGATTAGAATATCTTGCTCATGGCTCCCTGCGCCGACATCTTTGCCTGTGAAGCCACGCCCTCACCGAAGTTTCGGGTCGAGAAAGCGGTGTCGCCTTCCGGTATCATCCATGCCGCAAGGTCGGGCACGAGGTTAAGACATTTGAGTGCCACTATCGAGGCAGCCATAAGATATCCTGCAGAGAAGAATGAGTTCTGTAGGTATGCAGCCATTGTCTGAGTGCTTTCCGTAATAGCTGACAGATTCTCCACCTGTATGCACAGCACGATGTCGAACAGAAGCAGGACATAAAATCCTACGAAGTAGAGCATGGCCCCATAGAAATGCACTGTGAGATAGCGGGTGAGCCACTTGGCCCATGCCCCTTCCCATTTCGGCAACAGGGAGAAAGCCCATTGTATAGGCCCGAATATCGTGAGCATACCCAACAGAATCTGCTGGCAGTATATGGTAGCCCACCATCCTATTCGGAAGACTATCAGGGCGATTACCATAACAATCTTGTCGATGCAGACTACCGCACCGGAGGTCAGCGAGGTAAACCATAGCTTTGAGGCATCTTTCTCCATCTGGGTGACTTCCTCGACCCCCGTTGTCTCCATTGTGGATTCTATGAGGTTGGGGTCGGAAGTGCCTGTCCGGGCGACATCGGCCTGCGCCTGCAGGTCTGTGTAGAGGCTGTCCCTTACGAATACCAGTTCCTGAACCTCCCTGAATTTGTCCTCGATCTGCGCCGCTTCCGCCGAATATAAATCATGCGTGTATGAGCCTATCGAGTTGGGTATGTAGGACAAGAAGTCAAGCACACACCATGACGAGCCGCTTGAGTTTGTCCCGCTGTCGGCCGGCGGATACCACCAGCACATGATAAGGCTGATTCCGAGAGGACGAAGGAGCTTCATCACATCAAGAGGCTCGTTCTTATACATCATCTTGAAGGCCATCTGTCCCGCCACGATGAGCGAGAACAGCGCGGCCAACGCCATGCACATCTGGAGAATCCACCAGAACGGCCCTTGAGAACCTGTGAACGTGGCGTCACAGAGGAACTCGTTGGTCTGAAAGATTACGTCATCTATCTCTTCCTCAAGGAGATTTATGCCGAAATCCGAGAGAATATTGTCACCCATTCACGCCGAGGTCACAGAAAAGTAAGTCCAGCTGCTCCCGGATTCCTATCAAGCCGTCAATAGCACACTCAAGGTCGTCAGTCAAAAGAAGATTCTGAATTTTCAGAGATTCTATCTCCTGGTCTTTCTGAATAAGACGAAGGCTGTTAGCCATGTCCTTTGCCTGGGGGATACGGGATTTGCCGGCGATGCGGATTACATCCTCCATCGAGATACATTTCACCGGCTGACGACCTCCGTCGGTCTCCATGACTATGAGCCGGGCGTCCTCGGAGTAACTGCGGATACATTCCTTATCATCGCGGAAGCCGAAAAGACGGGCGGTTTCGTATGCCCTGAAAAGGAACTCTCCTTTTTCAGTCAGCACGAGGGTCGTATGTCCCAGTTTACACTTGAGCTTGGTTGTTTTGATTGCTTTATCCATTGATGTTTTGGTTATGATTGGTTATTTATCAGTTATTGTTTTGGTTGACCATCCGGCACCGCGCCATCGGTTCATGGCAGCTTGGGCTATCGCGCCACGACGGTCCGGTTTGTTGTAAGTAGCGGCGAGCAGTCTTGAAGTCTCACCACGTCCGTGCAGTTGCACAAGGAAACGCAGCAGGTTTTCGTTGGCTTCGGTTATATCCTTGTATATCCGCAGATACTCCTTCTTCCGCTGGGAGTTCGGCATATAGGACTGCTTGATTGCAGTGACAGCCGTTGTGAACTTGTTGTAATACTCACGCCAAAGCGAGACATGGACGTTCTTACCTCCGGCAGTAGCGAGCCGGTTGATATTGCGCTGAAAATTTTCCAGACCCGCCTCAATCTTGCGACCTTCTGCCATCCATGCGAGGTCAACCTGACGGTCAGCCATATTCAGGGCCTCTATCTCGGCCCGCTTGACAAATGAGGAATCAAGTTTCTCGGCATCGTCAATCTGCTGATATGCTGATATGCCGGCTGTCGTGCGGAACGACATCTTGTTTTCAGCATTTGCAGTCTTGCGGTATCGGTTATGGAGAACCTGATAGTAGAGGCTCGGAGTCAGGGAGCCTGCCCCGGTCTCCTGCACTGTTATCTGATTCATCTTCGCATCATCGTGATTGTAGGTGATCTTTTGTGCTTTGGCCGATAATGCGAAAGCCACCAGCAGCACGGGGATGTAAATTCGTTTCATTGACTCGGTTTATTAAGGTATCCTGCATCACGCCATCTTCCGAAGGCGTCATCAATAATCTCTCGCAGCGGTTTATTGCGGTAAACAGATGATTTCCAGTAGCCGATCCTGACCTGTATGTATCTCCATGTGTCGAAGTACGCCTTGTTGAGATGAAGCCTTATGTTGTCGAGCGACTGGTTTATGGAATTGATTACCATCATAAGGTCGGAGGTCGAACAGGCTGCCGCGCCGGTGGCATACAGCACAAGATCGGTCATTGAGCGATATAGATTCTCCGCCTCATTGCCTATCTTCTGAATACAGTGGAAGTTTACCGTTATTATCAGGGTGTCCGACATCTCGATATGACCCCGTTTGAGACATTTCTCATGGAAGTCGGTCAGCATCTTCTTGTACTTGCCCACGTTATCCCTTACATTATTATAGGTGTCGCGGACATTAAGAGCCGTCCTTGTTGACTGGTAGATTATGTCAATGATGTCGAAAGCCCTGGTATATTTGTCAAGGTCTAAATTGAGTTCCTTGTAGTCATTCGAGGCATCGGCTGAATACTCATGCAGGAGCTGGTTGCTCATTTCCAGAGTGGAACGGGCAAGCAGCAGACTTTTCTGATGCTTGTGGTCGGAGATATAAGCCTCCACCGAAGCTATATCGAAGCTCCACTGGGCACTGGCACTCAATGGCGTCAGGACAGGAAGCATCATGAGGATGGCGAATAGGATTCTGTTCATTTTTTATCGGGTCTCTATGTCTTCGTCATATTTTCCGTTATACTTGTCCGAATGTGCGGCATTGGCGGCATTGCGGAGCCAGCGGCGACGGGCCTGCTGTATGAGGGTCTGTCTGCGACCCTGCTCATCGTTGATAGGCGGAGCGATGGTCAGCAGCACGTCTATGATCGAGCGTTTGTAGTTCATCATCTTCTCAATCGACACAAGGTTGACATAAATCTTATGGAGCCTCATGTCAACACCTCTTGCAATCTCAAGGCGGTCGGACGACCAGAGAAGATGATATGTATCCTCTGTATCGTCTGTTTCCGAAGGTTCGGTTTTGCAATACTGTGTGTCGAGCTGGCAATCCGGGTATTCACGGGCTATTGCCGACAGTCTTTCGTTGATCTGTTTCTCTTTGTCGGCATCCGAAGCGTTGGGGTCAAGGTTTATTATCTCGACAACCTGGGTATCCGAATACTCGGCATACAGCTCATAGTCAATCTGCACAATGGCGCGGTGTATCTTTATTCCGAGGAAGTATTTAGGCTTCCGGGCAATGGAGATGGTAGCCTTGAAGATCATTGTGCCGTTGATGTTCGGAGCGTGCGCCTTGCGGATATAGGTGTAGCCCGACCAATAACCGTCGCCGTCCCATGTAAGGTTATAAGCGGTCTTGCAGTCCTGCATGATGGCCGGAATACGGTAATAATCATCGGTCTGAATGTCATTATCCTGGGATGCGTCCTCCTTGGCTTGCAGGACATCCTGCAATTTCTTCTTATAATCGGCCAACTGACTCTTCTGCTGACTGATCTGATTCTGGTTGGCATTGTACTGCTGGCGCAGACGGGCTGCCTCTTCGACTGTCGCTGTGGCTATCTGCTTGATAAGGTCGGCGTTCTGTCTTTCCAACTGGTCTATCTGTGCCTGCGTGAGTGCGATTTTATTGCGGTATTCCGTTTCCAATGCGTCCAGTTCAGATGTATCGACATCCTGATTGCCGGTAAGTGATGTTGTCATGGAACACTGTTTGGTATGGTTGCTCAATGAGCCTCCGCAACTCTTACATTTGTAGGTTGTGGTGCCACTCATAAGTTTTGCACCGTCATGGCAGGTGACTGATACAATCACGCTCTCGGTCCCTTTCAGTTTGTCGGCGCTCGATGCCGAGTAGTAGTTCCGGCTTCCGTATCCGATCTGATACACAAGTCCGTCCTCGTTATCGTTGAACTCCTTAAGCTTGACCTGCATCTGCTTCTGGAATGTAGCAAGATCCATGTTATAGCTGTCAAAGACAGCCTCATATACTTCCTCCGTCCAGTTCCATGATTTTGTCACGGTTATCGAATAGGCGTATGCTTTGCCATACTGTTTGCCGCCACGGTTGAGAATATAACCGCTGCGATAATAGTTCATGTTATAGCGGTACCGGTCATCCTGTTGGTTGAGTTGGGCGACCTTGCTACGTGACCATCCCGCATGGGCTTCCGAATTGCTCAATGCGGCCTCGACAACTGCCGCCGAGGGATAATAGTTGGGGTCTGTGGTGTTTACCCGGTACCACGGCGAGCCGTAGAGAATGGAATTGTTGTCAGTCGGAGGGTTATAATTGCAGACTGTCTCCGAGCCGGACTCCTTCCTGTAAATGTACCATCGCTGGGTGTAATACTGGCCGTCCGCACGGTCAACATAGTCCGTCACCCATCCTGTCATATTGTAGTTGGCTATATTGAACAGTCGGTTTACGTTCTCCGGTGAGCCGACAATATCCATCAGCTGACCGGCAAGAAGGTTGTTGATGTTGCCGTAGATGCGTTCACAGCTCACCACCGCATCGTAGATGCCGGTAATCTTACCCTGCATAAGACCGCTGAAATCCGAGCCGGACAATACCTGGTTCATAATGTTCTCGGCTGTGCTTGATGCTATGCCGACCGCTATGTTATAGAGGCTCTCGGCATCCGCTTTCAGGTTCTCCTTGGTGAAATGATCCGGGGCTTCGGCAAGCATCTTCTGCATATTGTCCCAGTTGATGATGTTGTATTGTGCGAACTCAAAAAGTTCTCTGATTTGCGGATTGAGCTCAAGGAAATTGATGTCGCTGAATCCCAGCCTGCTGTTTGTCACAACCGATTCGAACTGCATACACAATGCCTTGGTCTCATCGCAGATCTTCATCAGATAGCTGCCCCAATAGAGGGCGTTGTGCGGTTGTTCCAGCATCAGCCGGGCGACCACCACAATCTTCGGTATGATTTTGGTGGCCACCATACGGTAGATGCGCTTGTAATAGTAGTTCTCGGTTGAGCTGCTCCATATACCGAGGTCGGTAAGGGCCTTGCGGTCGAGAAATTTGGATGAGAATATGGCGGCAGCCGCCACTTCCGCAGAAGTGTATTTCTCCAGAATCTTCTTCACCTGCTCATTATAATAAGCCTCGGTGCCGGTCTCCACACCGTATGCCGAAGCCATCGCAGCCACGGTCTTGGCGTCGATATTGAGATTGGCATACTGGGCCGAAGCTGTCACTCCGGCAAGACACATTATTAATATGAGCAGGATACGGTTCATCTTAGATCGGTCTTAAAGTCTAGAAAGAATCACGTTTTTGAGGTCTGTATCGGTCATGCCCAGCGAAAAGCCGGCTTTTTCAAGATGATGCTTGGTCTGCGCGACGAACACCGGACCGATGTTGCGGATTGCGGTCAAGGCTTCGGGCTGATGACGCACGAGAGTCTTCAGGTCGGTGATGCCCGCATTTCGCAGGGCCTTAACAAGTTTGCAGGCATACGCGGTGCGTCGGCCATGAACAGGCGGATAAATCTTATCCACAAATTCTTCGATTGAAATGAGAGAAATCATAAATAATGTATTGGTTTTGTTTAAGTGATTTGAAATATCAGAGGTTAAGCACTTTGCCTTCGTGGTTCACACGCTGGGCAAAGGCGAGGGATTTTGAGATGCCGGATTTCGTCCAGTCCCGGCAATAGGCTTCAATGGCTTCCTGGTGCGAACATCTGAGTTCCCGTTTGTAGAGTTTGAGAGCCTCCTTTTCGGCACGTTCAGTGGTATAGGTCATGTAGCACTCGCGTGGTTCCTCCACGCCGAAGACATTCCCGACTGCGCCACGGCGGATGAATACCTCCCGGAAGAATGACCGGCCGTCCTTGTTCTCGAGGCGGTTGATGGTGAAAATCTTCTTGCAGTCAACATCGGTAAGGCCCAGGATCTTCTTTATCTCGTCAAAGCGTTCCTTGAACTTCGACTGGTCAAGCAGCATCACGACATCGGAGTTGTTAATGATCGCCTCCTTGACAATTTCAGAGCCGATAATGTCCTGTATCTCCTGCGTCACCACTCCGACCGATGCCCAGAACTTACGGGCGGTTTTGTATAAATATTTGATATACTCGGCCATAAGCGGGGATGCGATGGCTTTCCATGCCTCCTCGATCACAAGTACCTTGCGGTTCTTTTTAAGGCGCATCTTCTGGAGCAATACTTCGGTTATTTTTTAGTGGCTCCGAGGAGCCGAGTGTTTAATCCGTTAA
>CAJTZS010000065.1 GCA_910584055.1 uncultured Muribaculaceae bacterium
TCATAACTGGAGATTTCTGCATCGTGCTTAACATCTAACTTTATTTAATCTCTATAGTATTTCTTCATTTATAGTATTTCTTCTACAAAATTAACTAAATTAACCTTATTAATACTGCACTAACAAATTTTAATTTGCTCACATTTGTTATTTTTATTAATTTTGCAGTTAGCGATTACGGATATAGCATCCCGTTGCTACATACCCGCCAATAAGATATTACAAGAATTCAATAACCCAATATAATTAAAGAAATGGCTAAAATCGAAGATTTCAATTTTAACGGCAAAAAAGCCATCGTCAGGGTAGACTTCAATGTGCCCCTGGATGAAAACGGAAACATCACAGACGACACCCGCATCCGCGGAGCCCTTCCCACACTTAAGAAAATCCTTAACGACGGAGGTGCACTGATCCTTATGTCCCACATGGGTAAACCCAAAGGTAAAGTCAATCCCAAACTCAGTCTTTCCCAGATTCGCGAAGCTGTTGCAAAAGCTCTCGGACACGATGTGAAATTCGCTCCCGACTGCATGGGTGCGCAGGAAGCTGCCAAAGAGCTGAAACCTGGAGAGGTTCTTCTCCTCGAAAACCTTCGCTTCTATCCCGAAGAGGAAGGCAAGCCGGTAGGAATCGACAAGAACGATCCCGCTTATGACGCTGCCAAGAAAGAGATGAAAGAGCGCCAGAAAGAGTTCGCCAAAACTCTTGCAAGCTACGCCGATGTTTATGTAAACGATGCATTCGGCACAGCTCACCGCCGCCATGCCTCCACAGCTGTTATTGCAGACTATTTCGATCAGCAAGATAAAATGCTCGGCTTCCTCATGGAGAAAGAGGTCAAAGCTGTAGACAACATTCTCAAGGATATCAAACGCCCCTTCACTGCCATCATGGGCGGCTCTAAAGTATCAACCAAGATCGGCATAATCGAGAACCTCATGGACAAGGTTGACAACCTCATCCTTTGCGGCGGCATGACATACACATTCGCAAAGGCCATGGGCGGCAATGTCGGCAATTCCATCTGCGAAAGCGACAAACTCGATCTCGCTCTTGACATAATGAAAAAAGCGAAAGAGAAAGGTGTGAACCTCGTGCTCGGCACAGACTGCGTCGCAGCCGATGCCTTCAGCAACGATGCCAACACTCAGATCTGCTCTGTTCTGAATATCCCCGAAGGCTGGGAAGGTCTCGATGCGGGCCCTGAATCAATCAAGGCATTCCGTGCAGTAATCGTGCCCGCAAAGACTATCCTCTGGAACGGTCCTGCAGGCGTGTTTGAATTCGACAATTTCACAACCGGGTCCAAAGCAATCGCAGAGGCGATCGTTGAAGCCACCAAAGACGGCGCGTTCTCGCTCGTAGGTGGCGGCGACTCCGTGGCTTGCGTCAATAAATTCGGTCTCGCCGACAGCGTTTCATACGTATCGACCGGCGGCGGCGCGCTTCTCGAAGCTATCGAAGGCAAAACCCTTCCGGGCGTTGCCGCAATCGAAGGTAAATAAGAAACGAAAATACCATATGAAATGAATAAATCAGAGAGACCCGGCAGACAGTCGGGTCTCTTTCTATGTGAAAGTGAAAATTTATGTTATAAAACATGTTTTTCAAGTCCGTTTACTTAATAAAATTAAATTATAGCGACAAACACTATATTTTTTTATAATCGGATGATGATTTATTCAAAATATATTGTAACTTTGCAATGTCGACAATATAAACGGCTCGCAAAGTGCCAATACCGACAAAGCAAAACACATGAAAGCTCGCAAAGATAAACCTTACATCATGCATCCAATCTGAAGCGGGCCGACATCAAAAAATGAGGAAAAAATCTTAAAGAAATAATTAATCTTTTAACAAAAACAATTAAAATTTAGAACGATTATGGAATCTCAGAAACCTATGGCACCCAAGCCAGCAGCAACTGTTTCTGCAAAAGTTAAGAAAGAGGAAAAAATCAGTAACATCCGCGGTATCCGCAATGCATTCGCTGTGATTATCGCATGCGCCGTTGCAGCGGTATGTATCTTCCTTTTCGGAATGGGTTACTCCGGTAACTTCGAAGGTGGCACAACAGACGGTCATCCCTTGAACCTCGCAGGTACAGTTTACAAAGGCGGTTTTATCGTGCCTATCCTGATGACTCTTCTTCTCACTGTTATCGTGCTTTCTATCGAGCGTTGGATCGCAATCAGCTCAGCTTCAGGCAAAGGCAACACAACAAAATTCGTTGCTGACATCAAAGCAGACCTCGCTGCCAACAAGATCGATGCTGCCATGCAGCGTTGCAAAACCCAGAAAGGTTCTGTAGCATCTGTTGTTTACAACACCTTGGTTCGCTACAAAGAGATGGATGAGAACACCACCCTCAGCAAAGAGCAGAAACTTACAACACTCCGCAACGAGGTTGAAGAGGCCACAGCTCTTGAGATGCCGGGACTTTCCCAGAACCTCCCCATCATCGCCACCCTCACCACTCTCGGTACACTCGTCGGACTTCTCGGAACCGTTATGGGTATGATCAAATCATTCCAGGCTCTTGCTTCTTCCGGTTCTCCTGACTCAACCGAGCTTTCTACAGGTATCTCCGAGGCTCTTGTGAACACCGCTTTCGGTATCGCAACAGGTGCTTTCGCTGTAATTTCATACAACTTCTTCACCAACAAGATCGACAACCTTACCTACGCTATCGACGAAATCGGTTTCTCTATCGTAGCTACTTTCGCTGCTACTCACAAGTAATTCTTCTATAAAGAATACACAACTAACTTTAACAAAACCGAATTAAGTTTATAGCTAATATGGGAAGAGTAAAAATTGCAAGAAAAAGCACATTCATCGACATGACCGCGATGAGTGATGTGACCGTGCTTTTGCTTACCTTCTTCATGTTGACTTCCACCTTCCTTCAGAAAGAACCCACAACGGTTATCACACCTCCATCTGTATCTACAGAGAAGGTGCAGGAAACCAACTTCGTGCAGGTGCTTCTGAGTCCGGAAGGCAAAGTTTGGCTCACAATGAACAATGACACTTCATCCAACTGGAGCAACGAAAAGATGAAGATGGCACTGCTCGACAAAGTGAGCGAAATCTACAACGAGTCGCATAAGAACAAAATAAGCTTCACACCCGAGCAAAAGTACACCTTCAGCAAGGTAGGTTCATTTGGTGTACCTCTCAATCAATTGGGTGAATTCCTTGACCTCGCATCTCAGCAAGAGGGCCAGACAAGAATGGATGAATGGTTGGCTGGCGAAGACGAGAATCCCAACCATGTAACAGGAATTCCAATCTCATGGAATTCCGATGAGAGCAAACCCAATGAATTCCAGATGTGGATGAAGGCTATGCGCCAGACGGAGAACTCCAACCTCGCCGACAAGATCAAAGACGGTACAGGTGTTGCCATCAAGGCAGACCAGAACACTTCTTTCGATATCGTGCACATGGTAATGGATAACCTCCAGACAATCCACATGAATAAGTTTACGTTATTGACAGCTCTTAAAGGAGCGGAAGAATAATAATTATGGCAGAAGTTCAGCAAAACAATGGCGGTGGCAAAGGTAAAGGCCACCAGAAAAAAATGACGATTCGCGTGGATTTCACGCCGATGGTCGACATGAACATGTTGCTTATTACATTCTTCATGCTCTGTACGACTATGATCAAATCGCAGACTTTGACTATAGCGCTCCCATCCAACGAGAAAGTGCAGAATGAGGAAAACATGTCGCAGGCTTCGGCCGACGATGCTGTCACAATCATTCTCGATGCGAAAAGGAAAACAGGATCGTTCGATGTGGACACAGTGAATGGAAAAGTTCAGCCTATAATCTACTATTACTTCGGTAAACCCGGTGGTGATGCAGGTATCTTAGGCCCCGGCGGAACAGTGCTTTCCGAGAACAACAACATTCAGGAATCTCAATTCCTTGCCAACGATGAGAAATCTGGAAGAGCCCGCGGCATCCGCGAGATCATCCAACAGCGTAACAAGGATGTCTTGACCGAAATCAATAAGCTTAAAGAGAAATACGCCAACGGCGGCTTCGGAAGCCTCGAAACCAAAGACGGTCGTGAAAAAGCTCAGATGGCTTATGATGAGGCTGCCTCCAAGATCAGGAAAGATGAGAATCTGAAGAAACCGGTTATAATCATCAAGTCAACTCCGCAGGCTTCATTCGGCAGTCTTGTGTCAGTGCTCGACGAGATGCAGATCAACTCGATTTCAAAATATCAGATCGACAACATGACCAAGGCGGATTCACTCATGGTGATTGACTACCAGAACAGACACCATAAATGATGAGTTAGATTTATTAATACTTAAAGCAGAAAGAAAAAATGGCTAATAGAAATGTAGATCTAACCTCACAAGATTGGCGTAACCTCGTCTTTGCGGATAAGAACAAGGAATTTGGTGCTTATCAGCTACGTAAAGAGAGCGACAAACGTCATAATCTGGCAGCTCTCTTCACATTGATAGGTCTGGTTGTGATATTCATCCTTATCATCGCTCTTAGCAAATGGTCAGACTATCGTGCCGAACAGCAGGCTATAGCCCTCCAGGAGCAGCGCGAGAAAATGATGGCCGCACAGCTTGCAGAACAGAATGATGAACCCGAACCTGAACCTGAAGTTGAAGAACAGAAATTTGAACAACCCGAAATAGAAGTGCCCGAAGAAGTTCTCGCCACTGTCCAGGTTACCCAGATTGCCATCGTTGATGCCGACAAGGTGAAAAACGAGGTGATGGACATGGACACCCAGAAAGAGGACAACACCGCCCGCGGTGTCGTGACTCAGGAAGGTAGCGATGACGCCGATAAATTCAAGGCAGTTCAGGAGCAGGTTGTCGTTAAGGAACCCGAACCCGAGGTTAAACCCAAAGAGGAGGAGATTTTTGTGGCTGTAGAACAGCAGGCTGAATTCCCCGGTGGCACAGCAGCCATGATGAAATGGCTCAACAATAACGTCCGCTATCCGGAATCAGCTCAGCAAAATGACATCCAGGGTCGTGTAATCGTGAAATTCGTCGTTGAGAAGGACGGTTCGATCGGACACGCAGAGATTCTCAAGGGTGTGGACCGCGACCTCGACCGCGAGGCACTCCGCGTAGTTAAGAAGATGCCCAAATGGCAGCCAGGTAAGAACAATGGTGTTGCCGTGCGAAGCTACTTTAACCTCCCGGTTGTGTTCAGACTCCAGCAGTAATAAAATTTACTTATCATAATTCAAAGGAGCGATCTAATGGTCGCTCCTTTATTTTTAACACTTTCTTTTAAATTTAAAATTTAATTGTTAATTTTGAAAATCACATATTCAATAGGATTCTATTATGAGCTAATTACACTTTGGATTAAGAGAGTGTTGAGTTTTAACTTTCCTTTGCATGAAGAGTTATTTTCGAGGGAATTTCACGAGTTGAAGAAGGAGCATAGCGGGCTATGCGACTGATGAGACTCGGTGAAATTCACCGGAAAGAACCTTCATGGAATGGAAAAGAGTTTTTCAAATATACTCAAACATTAAATCCGTGTTAAAACTCAACACTCTCTAAACCATATCAGCTAATGATTGTTAAAAATATAAAGAACATCTAAAACATAAAGTTATGCAAGGTTATGATAATGATAATCGCCCGGGCGCACCCAAAGGTGCACGCTTGGCATTTGGCATTCTGATGGTCATCGTGTATGTTGGAGTCGGACTTCTCTTTATCTTCAACGTTTTTGACATCATAAATTACACGCTCAGCTGCATTATCGGTGCAATACTGATAGTTTACGGTATCTTCCGTGGTTACAGACTTTACAAAGGCACGAACTGAGGAAATTATGAAAACAAGATACTTAATGACTACAATGCTCTCGGCGCTATTGGCACTGGGAGCTGTTTCATGCACCAAGGTTAAACGTGGAGAATACGCGAAAGGTAGCGCTACAATCTTCTGTGACGATGGTTTCCGGAATATCCTGAATGAGGAAATTGAGGTATTCGAATTCTCTTACCCGGAGTCTTCCATTATTCCTTTTTTTGTGAGTGAGCAAGATGCAATCGACACTCTGATGGCAGACGGCACACAAGCAATAATCGTAACACAGGAGTTAACCAAGGAGCAGAAAGAATATATAAAAAGTAAGTTTAAACGGGTTGTCAAGACCCATTGTATTGCTGTGGACGCCGTTGCCCTTATAACTAACAAGGACAACCGTGTCACCTCCCTTTCCATGAAAGAGATCGGCGACATCATGAATGGAAAGATCACGCGCTGGAGCCAGCTTGCCGGCAACGACACGACCGCTATAAAGCTTGTCTTTGACAACGCAGGCTCCTCCACAGTCAGCTACATGCGTCAAAAATTCCTTCCAGAGGGAGCCAAGATCTCAGACAATCCCAATGCTTATGCCCAAAAAGACAACGCCCAGGTATTTGATGTTGTCAAAAAAGACCCCGACGCGTTAGGGATAATCTCTGTCAGTTGGCTTGGCGACGACCTTAGTCTCGCAAAGCAAGTGCCGGTGGAACAACGGAATAAGGATTATGCCAATCAAAACGACACCATAGCCACTAATCTTACCACCGAAGTCAACGTTGTCAAGGTTAGCAACCCTATGGAATCAAACGATTACGACCCGACAGGTTATAAACCTTATCAAGTATATATAAATTCAGGTGAATATCCTCTTTTCCGTAAGGTATACATGATATCCACGGCATCGAATTCAACGGTATTGCACAGTTTCTATACATTTGTTACCGGCTTTGTAGGACAGAAAATAATCTCAAAGACAGGCATTCTTCCATACCACATGAATCCGCGTGTCGTCGAACTGAAATAAGAAGTGGAAAGCTGTTTAAAACGATAGTGTCAAATGCACACTTTTTTAACATATATTATATTCATAGTTCGTGAATAATTTGTGAATACAGCAAAAAATTTGTAATTTTGGACTCGCTCTTCACTCGATATGTGTGAGCGAGTCTTTTTGAAAATACAATAAAAATCATAATACATATGAAATTTAAAGGAATCTTGACCCTCTGCCTTGCCGGATTCGCAATCTCGGCAACTGCACAGACCCATGTCGAAGGTGCCGAATATTACAAGGCCGACCAGTTCGACAATGCAAAAGAGCTTTTACTCCGTAGCCTTAACAACGCAGGCACTGATAAAGCAGTAAGTGACTACTACCTCGGCATGATCGCACTTCACGAAAAGAAAAATTCCGAGGCTCAGAAATATTTTGAACAGGGAATGCAGGCAAATCCTGAAAATGGTTACAACTATGTCGGCGCAGGAACACTTGCGCTCATAAACGGAAACCAGAAAGAGGCTGAACGTCTTTTCAAAGAGGGAGAATCGAAAGGCAAAAAAGATCCTTCTCTCCAGATTGCCATAGCACGCGCATACGACATGGTAGATCCTGTTGCATACCAGAAACAGATAACCAAACGCGTGGAAAAATCCTACAAACAGGATATGAAAAATCCCGACTATTACATCTTCGAAGGCGACCAGGCTGCGGAAAAGAAAGATTGGGGTGACGCCGGCGCAAAATACGAGATGGCAACAAGCTACAATCCGGAGGCTTCCTTCGCTTATGTGAAATATGCAAACCTGTTCACCATGGTGAATCCTCCTTACGCAATCGACATGCTTAAGAAGCTGCTTGAGGTGAATCCTAATTCCGCGCTCGGTCAGCGTGAGCTTGCAAACGCATACTACAATGCAAAAGATTACAAGAACGCCGCCACAGAATATGGCAAATACGTTAAGAACCCGAGCCACTTCAAACAGGATGAGAACCGTTATGCGTTCCTGCTATTCTACGGTGGCGACTATCAGGAGGGATATGACTATGCAACAGCACTCCTCCAGCAGGATCCTTCAAATTTCACGGCGCAGCGCTACCAGTTCATGAACGCAGCGCAGCTTCCGACAATGAAAGAACAGCTTCTTCCAATGGCCGAGGCCCTTTATGCCGCACACAATGCAAATCCATCGGCCAACAAATTTGCAGCCATCGACTTCACACTTATAGCCGATGAACTCGCAAAGGCAAAACGCGCTGACGAAGCTGTGGCTGTCCTCGAAGAGGCTATCAAAGAAATGCCAGACAATGCGGCATTCAGTAAAGACCTCGCCATGAAATATGTGGATCAGAATAACCTCACCAAGGCTGCCGAAGCTTTCCGTGAATACGTGAAGAAAACCGAAGAACCGGGCTATAACGACTATAACCAGCAGGCCGTGTTCTCATTCTACGCTGCAGTGGAAAACAAAGACAATCCTGAAAAAGCGAAGGAATTCTTCGACGAGGTTCTCGCGAATGCCGACAAAATGGCTTCAATCTTACCTGACAACTACAAACCCAAAATGCTGCAGGGTGACGTTGCAAAACAGACAGCCGCCAATGAAGATGATGCAGCATTGGCTGCCCAGCCGAAATACGAAGAGGCTGTGGTTCTTCTTGAGAAAGCACCGGATCCTTCAAGATATGCACGCGATGCAAAGACTCTCTACATGTACCTCGGCAATTATTACATAAAGAAAGACGATGTAGCCAAGGCGAAGGAATATTACAACAAATTCCTCGAACTTGACCCCAACAACGAGCCGGTACGCAAATACGTTGACAGCCTTAAATAATGTGTAATGTTGAATGTTTAATGTGAAATGACTTTTGCATCAAACATTACGCATCAAACATTAAACATTAAACATTAAACATTAAACATTAAACATTACATAAAAAGTTTCCATTCATCAAAAATGAATGGAAGCTTTTTTTTGATTTCTTTTGCATTTTTTGTATTTTTGCAGAATTATGCATTGGCATATCTTTCTCCACCATAGATTGTGTAATACATATTGTCATATGGCAAATTTGATAACTATTAAGAAAGGTCTCGACATTCCTTTACAGGGAATGCCAACATCGGAGACAACAGAAGACATCAGCACCGATGTCTTCGCTATCAATCCCGATGATTTTCCGGGATATACGTGGAAAGCGGCAGTAAAAGCAGGCGAAGATGTGAAATCAGGCTCTCCCCTCCTTTATGCCAAGGAATGCGAAGAGATTAAATTGACTTCACCGGTGAGCGGAAAAGTCGTGGAGATTCACCGTGGAGAACGGCGCAAGATTGAATATGTTTCCGTGCATCGTGAAGGTGAACAGAACACGTCTGGTCTTGAAAAGTCAGATTCTCTTCTAATCAATCTATTCAGATCCGGATTGTATGCAATGATGCGCCAGCGTCCCTACGACATTGTTCCGGATTACAATGCCAAGCCACGTGACATTTTCGTTACAGCTTTCGATACCGCCCCACTTGCACCGGAATTACTTGATTCCCCAAACTCCAAATATCTTGAAACCGGACTCAAGGCACTTGCATCCCTGACCTCTGGTAAGGTTTTTCTCTCTCTCCCGGAAGGATCGGGGGTCACGTCAGGCATTGCGGAGGTATATGAATTGAAAGGGCCACACCCCGCAGGAAATGTCGGCACACAGATAGCCAACATCAAACCCGTCAACAAAGGTGAGACCGTATGGACACTCGATGTTACAACCGCATGCAAAATCGGGAAATTCGTTGAAACTGGAGAGCTTGATTATTCCGCGCTGGTCGCTCTGACCGGACCATGCATGAAAACGCCTCATATGGTCTCGACCATAATCGGAGCCAGCCTCCGGACGCTTCTTAAAAATGAAATAAAATGCGAGAACGGAGAGGTCCGCGTGATATCAGGCAATGTTCTCACAGGATGGCGTGTAAACAAAGAAGATGGCTTCCTGCGTTATCCCTATCGTCAGATCACGGCCATCGAAGAGGGGGATCAGGCCGATGAATTTATGGGATGGGCATCCCTAAGCCCCAAGAAATACAGCGTGAGCCGTACATTCCCGGCATTCCTTCGCGGCCTCTCGAAACCATTCAGTTTCGATGCCCGTATCAAGGGAGGACACCGAGCCATGATAATGAGTGGTGAATACGACAAAGTTTTCCCGTTTGACATCTATCCGGAATACCTCATAAAGGCTATTCTTGCAAAAAACATTGAAAAAATGGAAGAGAGAGGCATCTATGAAGTCGCTCCGGAAGATTTCGCGCTTCCCGAATTTGTTGATACCTCCAAACTTGAACTTCAGAAGATAGTCCGTGAGGGTCTTGATTATATCCGCAAGGAGACGATGTAGTTATAGCAATACAGAAAAAACTGAAAACAAATAAATCGTGAAAGGATTAAAGCAAAGAATAGACAGAATCAAACCCCAGTTTGAAAAGGGGGGGAGATTCGAGAAGCTGCATTCCGTATTCGACGGCTTCTACACATTCCTGTTCACTCCAAACGAGACATCAGCATCAGGAGTGCATATCCACGACAGCAACGATTCAAAAAGAACCATGATCACTGTGGTCATCGCCCTTTTGCCCTGCTGTCTGTTTGGAATGTGGAATATCGGATTTGAACACTACCGTGCGATCGGTGAACTGGATCGCAGCTTCATCGAAATGTTCATCTATGGATTGTTCGCCGTGCTCCCCCAGATTCTTACAGCCTACATTGTAGGTCTCGGTATAGAATTCATAGTGGCTCAGATGCGCGGACACGAGATTCAGGAAGGGTTTCTTGTATCGGGTATCCTCATACCCATGATATGTCCAATAGACACTCCTTGGTGGATGCTTGCAATCGCCGTAGCTTTCGCCGTAATTTTCGCCAAGGAGGTATTCGGAGGGACAGGATATAATTTCCTCAATGTCGCCCTGGTTACCAGAGCATTCCTCTTCTTCAGCTACCCGTCAAAGATGAGCGGAGACCATGTATTCGTCTCATTGGGTGGCAGCCCTGCCGTTGATTCCTATACAGGCGCGACGCCCCTTGGACAGCTTGCCTCCTCGGAACCGGGAGCCATAATCACAAACGTGCTTGGCGACCCGCTGTCGTTTTCCGATATATTTTTCGGCTTCTATCCGGGTTCATGGGGCGAAACATCCACATTCTGCATCCTGATAGGCGCAGCAATATTGCTGTTTACCGGTATCGCGAGCTGGAGAATTATGGGGTCGGCTTTAGTCGGAGGATTGCTAATGAGTGTGATAGCAAATCATTTCGCCTCTGACCTGTATCCTGTGACATTCATCTCTCCCCTCGAACAGATATGCCTCGGCGGATTTATGTTTGCCATAGTCTTCATGGCAACGGACCCTGTCACAGCATGTCGCACCAATACGGGGAAATATATCTACGGATTCCTCATCGGTGCGGTGGCAATCGTTATCAGATGCTACAACACCGGATATCCGGAGGGTGCCATGTTGGCAGTGCTTCTGATGAACTGTTTCGCTCCCCTCATCGACTATTGTGTTGTAAATGCCAACGTGCGTCGTCGTCTTCGTCGCTCTGAAATAAAAAACTCCTAATATCCCGATCACATGAACAGACAAAGTAATCTTTACACCGTGATTTATTCAGTGGTGCTGGTAGTGATAGTGGGAGTTGTCCTTTCTATCGTTTATCAGGCACTGCGTCCGCAACAGGTAGAGAATATCAATAACGATACAAAACGCCAGATCCTTGCCGCCGCCCTTATCGTGCCCACTGAAAATGAAAACGTGAGCGACCTGTACGCCTCACACATCACAGACTCATATATTGTAAACATAGATGGTGAGCGCGTCGACTCCGATATCGATCCTTTCTCAGTTAACGTGAGCCTCGAAGTCAAGAAACCTGAAGCGGAGAGAATTCTACCCGTATTCGTATGCAGCACCGAAGGGGGGACAAAATATATCATTCCTGTCTATGGAGCCGGCCTTTGGGGACCGATATGGGGATATATTGCTTTCGATTCAAATGGAGACACAATATATGGCGCCTATTTCGCCCATCAGGGAGAAACTCCGGGACTCGGAGCCGAGATTGAGAAACCGGCATTCAGCAGTCAGTTCCAAGGTAAGGATGTCTTCAATGCCGACGGTGGTTTCCAATCGGTGAAAGTGGTGAAAAACGGTCAGGAACCGGCAGAAGGCGCATATGTCCATGCCATTTCGGGCGGAACTATTACGAGCCAAGGCGTGCAGCGCATGCTTGAGAACTCCCTTGAACCATATTCTGCATTCTTAAAAAAACTTAACCAAGGAAAGGAGGTTGAGAAATGAATCTTAAAAAAACATTCCTGCCGCTGATCAATCCCCTGTCGAAAGACAACCCTGTGATAGTACAGGTGTTGGGTATCTGTTCGGCTTTGGCAGTCACCGCAAAGATGGAGCCGGCTTTGGTAATGACAATTTCTGTGACTGCAGTGCTTGCGCTCTCCAACGTGATAATATCCCTTTTGAGGAATACTATACCCACATCAATCCGCATCATAGTCCAGCTTGTGGTTGTGGCCGCACTCGTGGTCATAGTTGACCAGGTGCTGAAAGCATGGAACTATGAAGTATCCAAGGCTCTGTCTGTATTCATCGGGCTCATAATCACGAACTGCATCATCATGGGACGCCTTGAGGCTTTCGCTCTCAACAACCGCCCGTGGCCTGCATTCCTTGACGGTATAGGCAATGGCTTGGGATACGGCATAATCCTCGTGATAGTGTCTTTCTTCCGAGAGCTCTTCGGTAGCGGCACGCTTATGGGATATCAGATATTTCCTCAAAGCTGGTATGAAGCCGGATATATGAACAACGGCATGATGATTCTTCCCCCGATGGCACTGATACTCGTGGGATGCATCATCTGGGTTCACCGCGCCAAAAATAAAGACCTTCAAGAATAACCGCAAATCTGAATTGGAAAAATGGAGAATCTTAATTTATTTATAAGGTCGATTTTCATCGACAATATGATTTTCGCTTACTTCCTTGGCATGTGCTCCTTTCTGGCCGTGTCGAAGAATGTGAAGACAGCGTTCGGTCTCGGAGTTGCGGTCACTTTCGTGTTGCTTATCTCGCTTCCGATAACATGGTGCATAAACCAGTATATCCTTCAGCCCGGAGCTCTGAGCTGGCTTGGTGAAGAATACGCATCGGCTGACCTCTCCTTCCTCGGGCTAATAATGTTTATAGCCGTTATCGCCGCCCTCGTCCAGATTCTTGAGATGGTCATCGAGAAATATTCCCCGGGACTTTACAACTCGCTCGGTATATTCCTCCCCCTTATCGCCGTAAACTGCGCGATTCTCGGTGCCGTTCTCTTTATGCAGCAGCGTGAATTCACAAACGCCTGGACAGCTACCGTATATGGAGCGGGGTCGGGTATTGGCTGGCTCCTGGCGATTGTATGTCTGGCAGCTATCCGCGAACGTCTCGACTACAGCAATGTTCCAAAGCCTCTGCGCGGCATAGGTATCACATTTATCATCACCGGCCTCATGGGCATAGCATTCATGAGCTTCCTCGGCATTAAACTGTAATAGAAAAATGACAATGTATTCACTCAATATGATTCAGTGGAACAACGTGGTGGCAGCTTCGTTGATATTCCTCATAATTGTGCTGGTTCTGGTTGTGGTGCTTCTTGTGGCAAAGCGATGGCTCGTCAATAGCGGAGAAGTCACCATATCCATCAATGAAGGCAAAAAGATGATTCACGCGGCCGGAGGCAAGAGCCTGCTCGCCACCCTTGGAGAAAACGGGGTGCATCTTTCTTCCGCTTGCGGCGGCAAAGGGAGTTGCGGACAATGCAAGCTGCAGGTCACATCAGGCGGTGGCGATATGCTCCCTACCGAGGCTGTGCATTTCACTCGCCGCCAGATTAAAGACAACTGGCGTCTTGGATGTCAGGTCAAAGTGAAGGGCGATATGGAAATCAAGGTTTCTGAAGCTGCCCTGGAGGTCAAGGAATGGGAATGCGAGGTCATATCTAATAAGAATGTGGCAACATTCATCAAGGAGTTCATCGTGCGTCTTCCCGAAGGGGAACATATGAATTTCATACCGGGTTCGTATGCGCAGATCCGCATCCCTAAATATTCAATGGATTATGACAAGGATATAGACAAGAACCTTATCGGCGAGGAGTATATCCCTGCATGGGATAAATTCGGGCTCTTCACTCTTAAAGCCAAGAATGATGAAGAAACCGTGCGTGCATATTCCATGGCCAACTATCCGGAAGAAGGAGATCGCATAATGCTGACGGTGCGCATCGCCACTCCCCCATTCAAACCGAAACCTCAGGTAGGATTCCAGGAGGTCCCTGCCGGTATTGCGTCTTCATATATATTCTCTCTCAAGCCTGGCGACAAGGTGCTCATGAGTGGCCCTTACGGAGACTTCCATCCTATAGTAGACTCAAAGGCTGAGATGATATGGGTAGGCGGTGGTGCTGGAATGGCCCCATTGCGTGCACAGATAATGTGGATGACGAAGACCCTTCACACAACTGACCGCAAAATGAGCTATTTCTATGGAGCGCGTGCCCTCAACGAGGTCTTCTATCTTGAAGACTTCCTACAGCTTGAGAAAGAATTCCCCAATTTCAAGTTCCATCTTGCCCTCGACCGTCCGGATCCGGCTGCCGATGCCGCGGGTGTGAAATACACTCCCGGATTTGTGCACAATGTTATGTATGAGACATATCTAAAGGATCACGATGCCCCGGAGGATATCCAATATTACATGTGCGGACCGGGGCCGATGAGCAACGCTGTGAACAATATGCTCTACAATCTCGGTGTGGAACCGGAAAGTATCCATTATGACAACTTCGGAGGATAACCTTAAATCATAATACAAATAAGATTAATCATGAAAAGAGACAACGAAATTTTTGACATTATCGATCGTGAGCACCTGCGCCAACGTCGCGGCATTGAACTCATTGCCAGTGAAAACTTCGTGAGCGATGAAGTGATGCGCGCCATGGGATCTTGCCTCACAAACAAATATGCGGAAGGGTATCCGGCACACCGTTATTATGGAGGTTGCCAGGTTGTGGACGAAGCCGAAAATCTGGCTATCGAACGTGCCAAGAAACTTTTTGACGCAGAATGGGCAAACGTTCAGCCTCATAGCGGCGCGCAGGCAAATATGGCCGTGTTCATGGCATGCCTTCAACCCGGCGACAAGTTTATGGGTATGGACCTCAGTCACGGCGGACACCTCAGCCACGGAAGTCCGGTGAATTTCTCAGGACTGATGTTCCAGCCTATCAGCTACACGGTGCACGCCGAAGACGGACGTGTCAATTACGAAGAAATGGAAGAAAAGGCGCGTGCTGAGCGGCCTAAACTCATAATAGCCGGAGCGAGTGCATATAGCCGCGAATGGGATTACGCCCGCATCCGCAAACTCGCCGATGAAATAGGCGCCATATTTATGGTTGATATGGCCCACCCCGCCGGACTCATCGCTGCCGGACTTCTTGAAAATCCTGTAAAACACGCCCATATCGTGACAACCACAACCCATAAGACCCTTCGCGGTCCTCGCGGCGGTCTGATCTTGATGGGAAAGGATTTCGACAATCCTTGGGGTAAGAAAACTCCTAAAGGTGAAATCAAGAAAATGTCTGCCCTACTGGATTCAGCCGTATTCCCGGGAGTACAGGGCGGTCCCCTCGAACATGTCATAGCTGCAAAAGCTGTTGCATTCGGAGAAGCCTTGCAACCTGAATGGAAGGAATATGCGCTTCAAGTGAAGAAAAATGCCGCCGCCCTCGCTGCCGCCCTTATAAAGAGAGGTTATAAAATTATCTCTGACGGCACTGACAACCACTGCATGCTCGTGGATCTCCGTCCGAAATTCCCGGAGATGAGTGGAAAAAAGGCAGAGAGAGTGCTCGTGGAGGCAGACATTACCGCCAACAAGAATATGGTGCCTTATGACACCCGCAGTCCCTTCCTCACCAGCGGACTACGCTTTGGAACAGCAGCAATCACCACACGCGGTGCGAAAGAGGAACTGATGGAGACAATCGCCGAACTCATTGATACTGTTCTCTGCAATGCCGATGACGAGAATGTAATAGCGAAAGTTCGTCAGAAAGTAAATGACATGATGAACGATTATCCCATGTTCGCATGGTAATCAACAACAATAATGAATTTTAAGGAAATAAAATTCCCGTCCCGTGTGTTCATCACCGGAACTGACACTGACGCAGGCAAAAGTTATGCCACGGGCTGGTTGGCCCGTGGCATGCTCGATGCCGGCATTGACGTTATCACCCAGAAATTCGTGCAGACAGGCAATAAGGAATTCAGCGAGGATATAGAGATACACCGTCGAATCATGGGCACAGGCATCTTACCGGAAGACCGGCTTCATATCACCGCACCTATGATATTCACTTATCCGGCATCTCCCGAACTTGCAGCACGAATCGACGGTAAAGAGTTGAACATTGAGGTAATATCCTCAGCTACCGATACACTCGAGAAAAAACATGGACATGTCCTTATTGAGGGTGCAGGCGGTCTGATGGTGCCGTTGAAGGGAGATTACCTTACAATCGATTATGTCCGCGAACATAAGATCCCGACAATACTCGTGACAAACGGGAAACTTGGCTCAATAAACCACACGCTTCTTGCCCTCTCTGAATTATGTCATGCCGGGATACCTGTTTTTGCTGTAATATACAACTCTCATTTCGACAAAGACAAAATAATTAGTGAAGATACCCGTAAATACATAAGGCGATGGCTTGAGCATCATTGTCCGGATACCTTATACATGGAAATGCCCTCTCTCTGAAAATTCAATTACCACGCGCTGGAACAATGCAAATACAATATGGAAGAGAACAATAAAATTGTCAGTATATCAAAAGAGGAGCTCGCCACTCTTCCGGCTGCTTCATATCAGGGCAACATAGTATTGGTTGATACTGCCTCCGATGCGGAAAAGGCGGTAGAGATGCTGTATCGCGAATCCATAATAGGATTCGACACAGAGACCAAGCCAAGTTTCAAGAGAGGACAGTCAAACAAGGTTGCTCTGCTTCAATTATCGTCACACACAACATGCTTCCTGTTCCGACTCAACCATATCGGATTGACAGAGCCGGTAAAAAAACTTCTTGAAGATAACCGTATAATAAAGATAGGGCTGTCGATTCATGATGATTTCCACAATCTCAGCAAAATAAGTAAAATAAATCCCGATGGATTTATAGATCTGCAGCAATACGTCAAGGAGTATAAAATAGCCGACAACAGCCTTTCACGCATATATGGAATATTGTTTGACATGCGTATATCCAAGGGGCAGCGTCTAACCAACTGGGAAGCAGAAGAACTCACTGAGCATCAGCAAACTTACGCCGCCTTGGATGCGCTCGCATGCATTCATATTTACGAACATCTTGAATCCGGGAAATTCGACCCAAAGACATCCCGTCACTTCAAAGACGCCCCTGAACCGGATGCCCATTGACACTCATAGCCATACTCATATATCATAATAGAAATGCAGAACCGTAAAGCAATAAAAAAATCCATATGGTTACCATCAGTGTTGACCTTATATTTTCTCGCGATGGCAATAATATTCGGGCCGGATCTCATCCGCAACGGGGAAATTACTCGTTTCGTCATCGTCTCTGTGATAGAGATAGCCATCATCATTGCCGTCCACTTCTTCTACCGCCACCGCGAACGCCGCAACTTCTGACTCAATCACCAATTCGCATACGTCTTGAAGCCAACATCGTCAGGAGATAGATTAAATGATTTTGGTATCGGAAGGTCAGACCGTTCCGGAATATCAAGTCGGACCGGATCCAATTTGAATCGCTTCATCACATTCAGCATTTGCGACAAGCACTCACCCACCGTGTCAAGGGAAATCCCATCCTTTAAATATAATTTAGCAATAAGGCAATTATTAAAAAAATCTATATATTTACAATTCTCATTAGTATCCAAATAATTATCAATATCACAAGAAAGTTTATACATATCAACAGCCGGATCAACTATAAAATAAGTTGCCAATATAAAGTCTCTTTGCATGTTGACATTGTCTGCAGTCGCTCTTGATGATGTTGCTAATTCATATTCTATGTCATCAATAATAAAAATGAAATTAGCAGGAGTTAGTTGATAGACATGTTTTGCGTTAGGAACATATACTTCAATGAACTCACGGCATCTCTTTACATCTTTGTTCTTCAATATAACTGAAAATACATAAGAGCCAACCAAGCATATAGGCAAAAACCATAACGGCAACAATGAAATTAGTGTAATTAACGAGAAATCTATATCATTGCCATTTTTAATCTCAAGAACCATTAATAAAGCAAAAAACAAGAAACTCACGATTAAGAGTGCTGTACCAATAAATATAATTGATTTAAAAAACATTCTCTTATTGGACGAATAATAAGGGCGATAGCTTCCATCAAACGTTAATTTGAAAAAATCAATAAAATTTAGATTGTCAGCAAAAATATAATTGGGAATAGTTCGAATCATAAAACTTACTTATTAATATGTACGCAAATATAGTATTCTTCAATAAAACCTGCAACAATTTTATAAATAAAAGTGGACAATCAATAATTTTTTAGTTTAATGCTTTGTTACCTCCTTTGATTCCATAAACGAATGCGGCCGGTTTCGCAACCAGCCGCATTCAAGTGTTTTCCATAATACTTTTTCGAACTAACCTAACATCATGAAACGATTTTCTATACCTTTAAAACATAATCCACAGAAAAAAGTTCAACAGACTCTAATTTTTCACATATAAAAATAAATTCCCATTTACCTTACTGATTCAAACTAAATGTGTCTATGTCTACTGCCG
>CAJTZS010000066.1 GCA_910584055.1 uncultured Muribaculaceae bacterium
TTCTTTGCGCCCTCGGCAGCTCTGCGAGGAATAATGTTCAGTTCGATAAATGGGAAGTTATTCGCAACGAGACACCTGAAAATCGCCAATTAACCTATCCGATAGACGGGCAACCCGGAAATATCTGCCACTTAGGGATAAGCCTGCAGGTAGCTATATAAAAACAAAAGGGTGATAACCTCCACGGTCGCACCCTTTATAAGTTTCTACAGGTAAAAAATCTTAAGGTAAAAAAAGATTGTTTTAGGTCACTGCAAAGTTAGCCATTTTCTGTTCTTCCACCAAAGATTTTTTAGCAAAATGTTACAAATATGTTGTAGAACATATAATTTTCCGGGTGCCTTCTTAATTTGCGTTAAAAATTCCCCCGTTTATCAATCACTAATATACCTTCTCAACTCAAAATTTTTGCCATCCCATACTCCATAACTGCATGTGGCAATCCATTCCCCGAGAACCACAACCTCACAATCCGGTGAAATCTCGAATTCTTCGAGGAGATGCAGATGTCCGAATATAAAATAATTCATCTCGGGATGAGTCTTTAAATAGGCGCGACTGAAAGTGGTTATGTTGTCCATCATCCGTTTGGCATCGCTTTCCGATGGGCCCTCAATCTTCCTGCTATGTCGGCTCCAGTTATAAGCAAAGGGTACAGTCCACCGCGGATGAATCGCAGAAAAAGCCTTCTGACAAGTTTTATTGCGGAAAAGTTTTCTCAACATCCTGAATGACGGTTTTAACTTTCCAATGCCATCGCCATGGGTCATATAAAAATACCTCCCATCGATTTCCTCTACGAGAGAACCATCCACTACCTCAATTCCAAGCTCCGAAGGGAGGTAATCATATATCCATATGTCATGATTGCCTATAAACCAGACAATGCGTACGCCACTATCGGCAAGTTCTGCGAGTTTCCCGAAAAAACGCACAAATCCGCGAGGCACGACATACCTGTATTCATACCAATAATCAAGGATGTCGCCTAAGAGATAAATCACTTCTGCGTCATCCTTGATTTTATCGAGAAAGGACACTACCTTTCTTTCCACTTCCCGAGAATCGGGAAAATATGGTGCTCCGAGATGGAGATCACTCAGAAAATATGCTTTCATAAAAACCCGAGTTCGAGCTTTGCTTCCTCGGACATCATATCATTGTTCCATTCTGGCTCGAAGACAAGACGTAGATCCACCTTTTCAGGGCCCTCGATGCTCACCAGCTTCTGTCTCACGTCTTCAAGTATGAAATCAGCTGCCGGACACGAAGGTGCTGTAAGAGTCATGTCCACATGCAGAACCTTGTCGGAAGGGGTATACTCTATACGGTATATGAGACCGAGATCATAGACATTGACCGGAATCTCAGGATCGAACACTGTCTTGAGAAGTTCTATCGCCTTTTCCGTTATGCGCAGTTCCTCATCGGTCTGAACCATCGGAGTCTCCTTCTTTTCTTCCTTATTCTCACACATAATTCAGAATATTAGAAGTTGTTTAGAAAAGCACAGCGACATTCACTTGCCAGCCACGCGAACGCGCACTGAAATTATCAAGTTTCACCGTGCGGCAATCATATGAGATACCCCAGTAATATCCGGCCGAGAGCTGATAGCGTTCAAAGAACTCCCCTCCTATGCCACACTGCAGGCCGAATGATCCTGCAGGATGCTCGATAATCGGCAAATCAGAGGTAGATAGATTGAAATTAAACACCGGGCCGCCATATACAAACGGAGCCACATAGTGTTCAAGCCCGTTCATGCGGGTCCATTTGAACCGTAGGTTCAATGGTATCTGCAAAGTGTGAAACCACACCTTCTCCTTTCCGTAACCGTCAGAACTCCATATATTCTGATCGCCGAAGTTCACCGTAGAACCATGCATACTGTATTTCACGGCAAAATCCACGCCGAATCCTATACCGGGAATCATAAGTTCCCCCATTACTCCGACATTCGGTCCGACAAGTGATTTATTTTCCACAAGATCCTGCTTCCAATACAGTTCGGAGATATTTATACCTGCCGTGGGACCCCAGCGAAACTCAGCTGAAGCGCCAAAGGCGATAACCGCCAAAAGCAGGGATACTAAGAACTTTCTCATTGTTAATACTTGTTAGAATAGATAAGCGGCTGTAATTGTCCAATAATTGTTCTTAACCTTGATGTCTCCAATATTAAGATTGTTGTCAAGGACAGGAACCTTCTTGGCAAGGTTGTTCATACCGAAAGTATAGCCTCCGCTCACCTGGAGATGCTTGAGAAGTTCGACACCGATACCTAAATTCCAACCCATCTGCACAGTCTTGGTTTTGAGGTTCTGGAATGTGCTCTTGTCAAGCTTGAGAGCCATCGTGGGACCGGTATATATCATCGGACGCACGATTGATGAAACTGCAGGAATATTGAATTTGTATTTAAGGTTCAATGGAATTTCAAAGAAATTCTTGCCTACCGTACCTTCAGCTGCACCCTCCTTGATATCATTGTTCATATGAGTGTACATCAGAGAAAGATCAAAACCGATTCCCACAATTGGCACAGTAAACTCAGTCATCACACCGGCCGTGAAGCCACATTGATTGTCAGAAGAAATATTCTTGGAGAGCTCCGACAGGTGCAATTTATTGATGTTAAGACCCGCCTTGATACCGAAACGGAATTCAGCATTAGCCTGACCGCATGCAAAAACTGCCATCAGGGCTATGATAATCAGATGTTTAATATTTTTCATAAATGGAAATTTTTAATATTAATTGCAAATTTAGCAAAATAATCTCATAATCGGAAACTTTTTCAGCCCCTCCTGTGTTATATAGTTACGATTATTGTATTTGCACTGTGTTTTATTCATGGTATTAGAAAGAAATTTTTAATGCTAAAACAAAGTTGGAGTTGTGAAACCCCGGCTTTGTTTTGTTTTAGAGGGTGTTTTTTACTAACTTTGTTGTCTCATATGCATATCATGTGCCTATCATGAATCTGAAAACATCTATAATATCCCTTTTGTTTACACTGTTACCTTTATTGGCATACGGTCAGAGACCCATCTCCACTACAGGTAGCAACCCCTCCGGCTCCAACCGTCAGGCCGGGCTCTCCAACAATAAAGAATCCGATACAAAGAAAGAAGTATACAAACCCGGGAATGCCTGGAAGCTGTCATACCCCCTTGGGAATCATGAAGAAGCGACCATCGACACTCTCCTCTATAATTATCAGCGCCAATTTGTGCCCGCAATGAATTCAGATGCCTGGGCAACCACCGGATCGTTTGCGGCGGAGGGTATAAACATGCTCTATTTCCAACGTCCGCAACCATCTGCATTCATGTTTGAAGACGCCTTGAATTACTGGTTACCTACATTCAACAAGGAGAAATTCTACAATGTTTATATTCCAATGACACTCCTCTCGTATAATTTCGGTGGAAACCGCGACAACCACACCGACCGCTTGAAGGGGGTGTTTGCCGGTAATGTTAACCGTAAGATTGGGATCGGGGCCAACATTGACTATCTTTATACAAAAGGCGCATATAACAGTCAGGCAGCCAAGAACCTCATCTATGGTTTTCAGGGATACTACACCGGCGACCATTATGAGATGCAGGCTTTCCTTAATCACTATAATTCCCAGAATCAGGAAAACGGAGGTATAACCGACGACCTTTATATAGAAGACCCGGCTGTGTTGCAAGGAGGCGTTGACAAAATCGAGCCGAAAAGTATCCCAACACGCCTGAACGGGGCACAGAACAGGCTTGTAGGTGCAGAGTTCTATATGTCGCATGCATACAAGATAGGCTTTTGGCGCGACGACACACAGGAGGGAGACACCGTCGAGCGGCGCACTCTCGTGCCTGTCACTAAATTTATTTACGCATTTGACTATAAATATAACCACCATACTTTCAAGAACACGCGCGCGGATGAAGCTTCGACATTCTGGACAAATACATATTTCAATCCGGATTTTACACTTGACGACACCCATTATTGGTCATTCTCCAACACAGTTGGAATCTCTATGATCGAAGGTTTTCAGAAATGGGCCAAATTCGGACTTTCAGCATACGCCACATATGAGTTCGACCGATTCAAGCAATCATACCTGATGCCCGAACCTTCCGAAGAACCGGCAGAGGTAACGCCTCTTCCTGAAGGTTTCACATTCGAACCCGAGAAAAAAAGAAACCGCCTCTGGATAGGAGGACGGCTTGAAAAGATGAAGGGGTCGCTGTTAAGATATGCCGCCAACGCAAAATTCGGGCTTATGGGCGACGCTGCGGGAGACCTTGATATCGACGGATATGTAGAAACCCGTTTCCGGCTCGGCAAAGACACGGTGAGAATTTCGGCAGAAGGCTTCTTCCGCAACCAGACACCGTCGTATCTGCTGCGCAATTACGTTTCTAACCATTTCGTCTGGAACAATGATTTCGGTAAGACACGCTCTTTCCGCGTGGGCGGTCATCTGCACATTCCCTGGACTAAAACGGATTTGCGTGCCGGAGTGGAAAACATTCAGAATTGCGTCTATTTCAATCCATCGTCAATGCCGGAGCAATATGGCGGAAGCGTCCAGATTTTCTCAGCATCGATCGAACAGAAACTAAAGTTCGGAATATGGAACTGGAACAACACCGTGACATATCAGGTATCATCCAACCAGGATGTGATACCCCTTCCTGCACTTAGCGTATACAGCAACATGTTCCTCGGATTCTCTGCATTCCGCGTGCTTCATATGCAGCTCGGTGTCGATTGCGATTACTACACCAAATATCGTGGCTACAATTATCAGCCCGCCACCATGTCTTTCCACGTGCAGGGTGAGAACCCTATATGGGTAGGAAATTTTGCCGTGGCGAATGCTTACGTCACGGCAAAACTCTATAAAGTGCGGTTTTTCGTTTTGTGGAGCCACGTGAATCAAGGTCTCTTCGGGCGCAACTATTTCTCGCTTCCCCACTACCCCATCGACCCGCGTCAGCTCCGCTTCGGCCTCTCAATCGACTTCGCTAACTGATTACGTTGAGTTTTTTGCCTACTTTGATGAAAGCTGCGATGGCTTTGTCAAGCTGTTCGCGTGTGTGGGCTGCTGATAGCTGAACGCGGATCCGCGCCTGACCTTTGGGAACGACGGGATAATAAAATCCGGTCACATATATTCCCTCTTTCTGCATCTCGGCTGCAAAGTCCTGAGAAAGCTTCGCATCATAAAGCATCACGGCGCATATCGCACTTTGCGTCGGCTTGATGTCGAATCCGGCCTCAAGCATCTTGTTACGGAAATACTCCACATTCTCCATGAGTTGAGTATGGAGCGAATCCGTCTCACCGAGCATCTTGAACATCTCGATGCTGGCACCAACGATCGAAGGAGCGACTGAATTGGAGAAAAGATACGGACGCGAACGCTGACGGAGCATGTCTATTATCTCCTTGCGGCCGGTGGTGAAACCGCCCATGGCTCCACCGAAAGATTTACCGAGAGTGCCGGTGAAGATATCAATCTTGCCATAGCAATTGAATTTCTCTGCGACGCCATGGCCTGTTTCCCCGACAACTCCGGCGGAATGACTCTCGTCAACCATCACGAGCGCGTCATATTTCTCGGCAAGTTCGCATATCTTATCCATCGGAGCGACATTGCCGTCCATAGAGAAGACACCGTCTGTGGCGATAACCTTGAACCGGCAATCCTTTGCCTCCTGAAGGCAACGCTCCAAATCTTCCATGTCCGCATTTTTGTAACGGAAGCGTTTCGCCTTACAAAGACGCACACCGTCAATAATCGACGCATGGTTCAGCGAATCGGATATGATGGCGTCCTCCTCAGTGAAAAGAGGTTCGAACAAACCGCCGTTGGCATCAAAGCAGGCAGCATAAAGGATAGTGTCCTCGGTCTTGAAATAATCGCTGATCGCAGCCTCGAGTTCCTTATGAAGGTCTTGCGTGCCGCAAATGAAACGCACTGACGACATACCGTATCCCCTGCGGTCCATGGCGCGCTTCGCAGCCTCGATCAGACGGCTGTTGTCGGCAAGGCCAAGGTAATTGTTGGCACAGAAATTCAACACTTCCCCCTCGACGCTTTCAACCTCTATATCGGAACTTTGTGGAGTCACGATAACACGTTCATTTTTGTAAAGCCCGGCATCCTTAATGCCTTGAAGCTCTTTCTGGAGATGCTCCTGAAATTTAGTGTACATGGTTTTTTAGATTAAAATTTTTCCAAAGTTAAAAAATATTTGTGAAATTTTTCTAAATTTGCAGACAAATCTAACCTCATTTTTAGACATGAAAAATATTCTTATAATTGGAGCTACAGGACAAATCGGTTCAGAGCTTACGATGCGCCTTCGCAAAGAGTATCCGAACGGAGATGTCGTAGCGGGATATATCCCCGGAGCCGAGCCCAAAGGCGAGCTCGCCGAAAGCGGGCCTTCGATGATTGTCGACATCACGAATCCCGCGCAGATAGCGGAGGCGGTCGATAAATATAAAATCGACACTATCTATAACCTGGCCGCTCTCCTTTCCGCAGTAGCGGAAGCCAAGCCGCAGTTGGCTTGGAAAATCGGAGTTGGAGGACTTTACAACTGCCTTGAAATTTCCAGGGAGAAAGGATGCGCCCTGTTCACCCCCAGCAGCATCGGTTCCTTCGGACCTGACACCCCTCATACTAAAACTCCGCAAGACACCGTGCAACGTCCCCGCACTATCTATGGTGTGACAAAAGTATCGGGGGAATTGCTCTCCGACTATTACGCACTCCGTTTCGGGGTTGACACCCGTTCGGTGCGCTTCCCGGGATTGATTTCATATGTTGCACCTCCCGGCGGTGGCACGACCGACTATGCCGTTGACATATATTATTCGGCCGTCAAGGGGGAGGAATTCAAATGTCCCCTGAAGCCAGGCACATTCATGGACATGATGTATATGCCCGATGCCTTGAGGGCGGCCATAGAAATTATGGAAGCAGACCCTGCCAAGCTGATTCACCGCAACTCATTCAATATCGCCTCAATGAGCTTCGACCCGGAAATAATCTACAATAAGATCCGTGAATATCGTCCTGATTTCAAAATGACATATGAACTCGACCCGTTGAGGCAGAAAATCGCGGATTCATGGCCCGACAGCCTTGACGACACTTGCGCCCGCGAGGAATGGGGATGGAAACCGGAATATGACCTCGATTCAATGACGCGCGATATGCTCGTCAACCTTGAGAAGAAACTCTCCGTCTGATTTTAACTATAATTAAATAAAAAAACTGAAAACTCCGATTGATTTTTCAGTTTTTTTATTTAATTTTGCAGCTGTTTTCCAATGAAGTGAGAGCTTGTGACCCCAAATTTCACATTTATTTTAAATCAGTGCATTAATGGAACCAATCTCAGTTTCGCATCAGCCCGACAAGAAACTTCTGAACGCAATATTCCACATCATCCTGAACAATGGCATGAAAGGCACCACCATGGATAAGGTGGCGCAAATGTTGTCTATGTCAAAACGCACGCTGTATGAAATATTCGGAAGCAAGGAAGAGATGCTTAAGGCCGTGTTAAGCTTCTCGCATCGAAGCCTCTATGAAAAGATGTGCAGGGTGTTCGACGAATCGGAGACAATAATCGAAGCTTTCTACACTATTTTCAAGATTCACAGGCAACTGATGGAGAAAGCGAATGTGGCGTTCTTCAGAGACATGGATTCATCTTATGCCAAACTTCGTCCCACATATAATGACAATCAGTCAGACATCTGGCAGAACAACATGCTGGAAGCCGTAAATAAGGGAATCCGTCAAAACGTTTTCCGTTCGGATGTGAACTATCCCGTGCTGCTCAGGATGTTTGGCATTCAGATGGAATCGCTAAAACGGATGGAGGAATTCCTTCCCAAAGACGTTACACTGGCAGAAGCTTTCGACACCGCCAGCGTTAGTTTCCTCCGAAGCATAGCGTCCCCGAAAGGCATGACCATCCTCGAGGATATCCGCAAAAGGGATAACGACAATGTATCAGAAACAACTTTTTAATATTATTAATAAAACGAAATGACATTCAAGACATCTGTTTTAACGGTGACGTCGCTTCTGTTGTCGATGAGCGCTATGGCGCAGACAGCTCCTGCCGACACGCTGCGCCTGTCGCGTGAACAATGCGTTGAAATCGCTTTGCAGGAAAGCCCGACAATCCACGTGGCCGACCTGGAAATTAAGCGCAACGATTACTCCAAGAAAGAGGTCATCGCCAACCTTTTCCCTTCGATTGATTTCTCCGGTGCCTACCAACGCTCCATAGAGTTGCAGACATTGAGCATGAGCATGGGGGGAGAGTCAACGAAAATAAAGATGGGCACTGACAACATGTGGAATTTCGGGTTCTCCGCCGCAATGCCGCTTATCAATGCCACTCTTTGGAAATCAATTCAGATTTCCGACACGCAGATACTCGCCACCCTCGAATCGGCGAGAGCTTCGCGTCTCGACATGGTGAACAATGTGAACAAGGCATATTATAGCCTCCTGCTTGCCATTGCTTCCCGCGACGTGGTGCGTAAGAATTACGAAATCGCGAAAATAAACGCAGACATATACCGCAAACAGTTCGAACAGGGTACAGCCTCGGAATACGACGTGTTGAGAAGTTCGGTGCAGGTTACAAACCTCGAGCCTGAACTGTTACAGGCCGACATCGCAATCCGCCAATGTTCGCTCCAGCTGAAGGTGCTGATGGGTATGGACGCCGCCGTGGAAGTGATGCCGGACATCTCGCTGAAACAGATGCAAAGCGACATGTTCGGATACACCGCGTCTCTCAACCGCTCGTTGGCCAATAACTCTTCGCTGCGCTCCCTCGACATTCAGACCGACATGGCGCGACAGAACGTGACCCTGAAGAAATTCGCATGGATACCCACCCTTTCGGCAACTTTCAATATCAACTGGAACGCCCTCAGCAACGGCAACGCCCTTAAGAATCAGGAATTCAACCCTTATTCCACTGTCGGCGTGGCTTTGCAGGTGCCGATATTCTCCGGCGGTTCCAAATATTATGGAGTGAAGCAGGCTGAAGTGCAGTTGAAAGAGATGGAATTCCAGCGTGAAAACCTCGTCAGCTCGCTCAACATGCAGGTGGACCTCGCCATTGACAACATCAACAAGCAGGTGAAACAGATTGCCGCAAGCGAAGAGGGCATGCGACAGGCCGCCAAGGCTTATGAAATAATGCAAAAGAGTTTTGAAATCGGAGCTGCCACATACCTTGACCTCCGCGACAGCGAACTCGCAAATACCTCGGCACAGCTTTCATACCTGCAAAGCATATATAATTACCTTGTCTCAACCAGTGAGCTCGACTTGCTGCTTGGGAACGACAAGAATATTCCCTCACAAATTTCCACTCGCTAACAAACCATCGTCATGAAAAAAATATTTCTAACTTCCTCTGCCTTGACGCTCCTCTTATTGGGAGCATGCTCCGGAGGTGACAACGCAAAAAAAGAATTAAAAGAAGAGTCAGCCCCTGTAGTCAAGACAATGCAGGTAAACGACCGCGAAGTGAACCAGATCGGCAAATACACCGCTACGGTGGAGCCCGAATTGATTAACAACATTTCAGCCTCGTCCCCAAACAGGATCAAGCAGATCTTTGTTGACGAGGGGATGCGGGTGTCGGCCGGGCAAAAGCTCGTGGTTATGGACGACATCAACACCACAAGCTATGAACTTCAGGTAGACAACGCCAAAGCCAACCTGAAGAACGTGGAGGTGAACTATAACCGCGCCCTTGAGCTTTTTAAAATAGGAGGGGGAACGAAACAGCAGGTGGACCAGATGGAAATTCAGCTTATCAACGCCAAGAACGCTCTTGCATCTGCTGAACGCACTCTGCGCAACATGCGCGAGAACACGGTGCTGACATCCCCCATTTCCGGTGTTGTCACCGCCCGCAATTACGACCCGGGCGATATGACCGGGAATTTGCCGATATTAACGGTGGCCCGCACTCAACCGGTGAAAATCGTGATAAATATATCTGAAAGCGAACTCGCAAAAGTGAAACGCGGAATGCCGGCAATCGTGACATTCGATACATACGGCGACGAGATATTCAACGGCACCGTGACTCTGGTATCTCCCACCGTGGACCAGGCTTCTCGCACATTCGGAGCTGAAGTAACGCTGCCCAATTCCGATAACCGCATCCTCCCGGGCATGTTCGGACGCGTTGAGCTCAGCCTTGGAACAGCCCGCCGCGTGGTGGTGCCTGACAAGGCCGTGGTGAAACAACCCGGTTCCGGAAACCATTTCGTATACGTATACAACCCCGACGGCACTGTCAGCTACAATAAAGTGGAACTCGGACAGCGTCTCGGCGATTCATACGAGTTGATCAGCGGCGTTGAACCCGGTTCCACCGTAGTGGTGTCCGGTCAGACACGACTCGCCAACGGGATTAAGGTAAAGGTATCTAAATAGTCTTCCATTAAACATTTAACATTTCACATTAAACATTATCCGTAATGTCATTATATAGTTCAGCAGTAAAAAGACCGATTATGACGACGCTGTGCTTCGTCACAGTCATTATCCTCGGTCTGTTCTCTCTGGCGAAACTCCCGATAGACCTTTATCCGGATATCGACACCAACTCGATCATGGTCATCACCATGTATCCCGGTGCTTCGGCAAAGGATATCGAGCAGAACGTGACCAAGCCGTTGGAGAACACCCTCAACTCCGTTGAGCACCTCAAGCATATCACTTCAACTTCAAGGGAGAACACTTCGGTGATTACACTTGAGTTCGAATACGGATATGACATCGATGTCCTGACAAACGATGTGCGAGATAAACTTGATATGGTGAAGTCTCAGTTGCCTGACGATTCCGAAAACCCCATCATATTCAAGTTCTCTACCGACATGATTCCTATCTGCCTTCTGTCCGTTCAGGCAAACGAGAGCATGGCAGGACTTTATAAAATCCTTGACGACAACGTTGCGAATCCGCTTGCACGTGTTGACGGGGTTGGATCTGTGTCCATCTCCGGCGCTCCCAAACGTGAGATCCACGTGTATGTGGATCCCAACAGGCTGGAGGCTTACAACCTATCGGTGGAACAGATTGCATCGGTAATCGGTGCCGAAAACCGTAATGTGCCGGGCGGTGCGTTCGATATCGGTTCGAACACTTACGCCCTTAGGGTGCAGGGTGAATTCGAGGAGACCTCTCAGATGGCCCATATCCCGGTGGGAAGCTACCAGGGGAAGGTGATATATCTGAATGACGTGGCAAAAATCGAAGACAGCCTGGAAGAGCGAACCCAGCGCACCTACAACGACGGCAAGGAAGGCGCGATGATCATCATTCAGAAACAGAGCGGCGCCAATTCAGTGGAAATATCCAACAAGGTGATGGCGATGCTCCCCTCCCTGGAAAAGAATCTACCGTCGGATGTCAAGATCGGTGTTATTGTGGACACCTCTGACAATATCCGCAACACGATCGCCGCCTTGGTCGAGACCGTGATGTACGCGCTCCTGTTCGTGATGATAGTCGTGTTCGTGTTCCTCGGCCGCTGGCGTGCAACCATGATCATCGTCATAACCATTCCTGTTTCGCTTATCGCCTCTTTCATATATCTCTTCGCAACAGGAAACACTCTGAATATCGTCTCACTCTCGGCCCTTTCAATATCAATCGGTATGGTGGTCGATGACGCCATCGTGGTTCTTGAAAATGTCACCACACATATCGAACGCGGGGCCGACCCGAAACAGGCTGCCGTCCACGGCACCAATGAGGTGGCAATATCCGTAATCGCGTCAACGCTTACCCTTATCGCCGTATTCTTCCCGCTGACCCTCGTGACAGGTATGACCGGTGTCCTCTTCCGCCAGCTCGGATGGATGGTGACGATCATGATGATTATTTCCACCACTTGCGCCCTGTCGCTCACCCCGATGCTATGCAGCCAGTGGCTAAAGCTCAAAGGGAAAGCTACCGACGGAAATAAGAAGAACTGGTATTCATATATCGAGCGGGGGCTCGACAAATTCGACAATGCCTACGCCTCTCTGTTGAGGAAAGTTGTCACGCACCGTGCAGTCACAATCGTTATCTGCCTCGGCATATTCATCGGCTCGATCTTCCTTATGAAATTTGTAGGAACCGAGTTCTTCCCCACCCAGGACGACGGTCGCCTCGGGGTGAACCTCGAATTGCCCATCGGAGCCCGGGTGGAGGAGGCACAAGCCGTGACAGCACGACTCGATTCCCTCTGGCGCGCAAAATATCCGGAAATCACGGTGATGAACTATACCGTCGGTCCGGCAAGTTCCGACAACACATTCGCATCCCTCTCCGACAACGGCGCGCACATAATCTCAATGAATATCCGACTGCTCGATCCCGGAGACCGTAAACGCGGAATCCGCGAAATAGCAGAAGATATGCGTAAAGACCTTGAAACAGGTTTCCCTGAATTCAAGAAAGCGCAGGTGAATGTCGGAGGAGGACGCGGCCAGGGCATGGGCGGACAAAGCACCGTCGACTTCGAAATCTACGGATATGATTTCGACGAGACAGACAAGGTTGCCGCCGAGCTAAAACAGATCCTCGAAGGTATCGAGGGCACTGCCGACGTGACGATTTCCCGTTCAGACTATCAACCGGAATATCAGGTTGATTTCGACCGCGAGAAACTCTCTATGTATGGAATAAGCCTGCAGACCGCGGCATTCTATCTCCGAAACCGCATAAACGGTTCCACCGCTTCCCAATTCCGCGAAGACGGAGAGGAATATGACATTAAGGTCATGTATGCTCCGGAGCACCGCACGAGTATCGAAGATATAGAGAATATACTTATATATTCCAGCGAAGGGAAAGGGATACGCCTCAAAGAACTCGGAACAGTTGTGGAACGTTTCACTCCTCCTACCATCGAACGTAAGGACCGCGAAAGGATAATCACCGTCTCTGCGGTAGTCGATGGCGTCCCGATGAGTCAGGTTGTCACCGCCGCTGAAGCAGAAATGTCGGATATTGACCTTCCTTCCGGTGTATCTATCCAGATTGCCGGTAGCTATGAAGACCAACAGGATTCTTTCGGCGACCTCTTGATGCTCGGAGTGCTGATAATCATATTGGTGTATATCGTGATGGCGGCTCAGTTTGAATCACTCACATATCCCGGAATCATCATGACCTCACTCCTGTTCGCATTCTCCGGAGTCTTCCTTATACTCTGGATGACCGGACACACTCTCAACGTCATGTCGATGATCGGAGCAATCATGCTTATCGGTATTGTAGTGAAGAACGGTATCGTGCTCATTGACTATATCACCCTCAACCGCGAACGCGGCATGTCGATCCGCCGGGCTGTGATCGATGGAGGACGGTCCCGTCTGCGCCCTGTGGTGATGACCACATTGACCACCATCCTCGGTATGGTCCCGATGGCAGTAGGCACAGGACAGGGTGCCGAGATGTGGCGACCGATGGGAACGGCCGTGATTGGCGGTCTGACATTCTCGACAGTGCTCACCCTCCTCTTTGTCCCCGTCCTCTACTGCGTATTCGCCAGCAATGGTGTGAAACGCACCCGCAAGAAACTTAGAGTAAAATTCAGCAAAAAATGAAAGCTATATTCATATCATACGACCAAGCGCACCATGAAGCAATCATAGATGTGCTTACCCGCACTTCCTGCCGAGGCTTCACAGCCTTCGGCGAAGTGCAGGGACGTGGAAGCAAAACCGGCGACCCCCATTATGGCTCACACGCGTGGCCTTCACTGGCCTCCGCTATCCTGACCTTCGTGGAAGATGACCGCGTTGATCCTGTGCTCAAACGTTTGAAGGAACTCGACGACAACAAACCTCTTCTCGGTCTCCGCGCCTTCGTCTGGGACACTATAGCGACAATCTGAAACGTCCTGTACGGAAATGAAAGAAGGAGCTGCCTGGCAGCTCCTTCTTTCATTTCCGTACAGGACGTTTCACTCTCCCCTTGACAAACAGAATCTGTGTGCGGTTTCGTGCGTTCGAACGGATTCTCACCGCTTTGCGGAAACTCCCCGGACTTCTCCCCCGGCTATTGAAACTCACTTTCAATATGGCTGAATCACCAGGAGCTATCAGATCCTTGGCATATTCAGTAGCCGTGCACCCACAATCTGTGAACACCTGCGTGATAACGAGAGGCTCGTCCCCTTTGTTATAAACCCACACATCCCCATGACTCACACTGTCAACAGCCACGAATCCTAAATCCACTTCCCTGCTGCCAAGCTGCAGGGAAGGGCCGGAAGCGGGGGTAGCTGCCATTGCAACGGCAGCTACCCCTAAATTAATTATAACCAATTTTAATTTCACTTCTTTATCATTATCTTCTTTGAAATGCGGTTCATGCCGTCCGTTGCAACAAGCACGTACACTCCGCGTTCAAGAGTGAATGAAACTTCATTTCCCGGCTCCGAAACCGAATGCACCATAGCGCCGGGCATATCGTAGACAGTCACTTCAAGACCCGCATCGTTTCCGGCAGTCACCTTGACTTCATTCCCTTTTACAGACACGCGTATGTTGTCAATATCCTCTGTCAATGCAGTCTTATCAATGAGGAACAGACGTCCTGAAACGCTTCCCGAAACCTGATAATCCATGCCTTCATATATTTCGGTGGATTCACCCGTCTGCGAATCATAGAGTGCCAATCCTTTTATGTGATCCACACCCTCGAAGAGAAGCGTTGTCTCCTCCCTGTCGGCAGCTTCCAGACCTATCTCCGTGTCGCGGACAGCACCTGTTGTGTTGACAGACAACGCCCTGTTGTCGGCAACGGTATATACGGAGACAGGAATGTCAAGCTCCGAATTGTCGAACATCATCACATCCTCTTTTTCCGAATAACCGTTATCCGCCACTGACGAGACATTGACATACGCCCTTGAAACCTCTTCGCCATCCCTAATGGCAGCCACCGAGAAACACTCCGATTTCAGGCTTCCAGACCTTGTCGCCTTGCGAAGCGGGGACTCGGCAAAAGGTGCGACACACGACATCGTTTCATCATAATCCAACGTCAGCCTAACGTTTCCGTCACCGCTCTCTACGGACGCCCCCTCTTTCGCCTCCACAAAGAAACCTTGAAGCGGAGCGACAAGTCCGGACGCGGAGCCGACAAATCCCCCTGCCGACTCATCGAAGACAGCCATCTTCTGCGAACCCTCAGTCAGAATCCAATACTTGGGATTGACCTTTCCGGCATTCTTCGTAAGGAACTTCTCCATATCAAGGTGAGACATGAATGGATTGCCCACCAGGAAATATCGGTTATCCCCCCGGCTGACTGCCGAGATAGCGCCTTCGACATCGTTCAACCTAAAATGCGCTGCTTCGTCACGCTGAATCTCGGTATGATTCCCGCTGACCGTACCGTCATGACTGTAATAGTCGAAACTTGTATCCGACTTCGGGAGACGGAAAAGAACCTTATCCCCGTCATTTCCCGCAACGTTCATTGCATCAGTCTTGATTGAGAAACCGGTGCCGAGACCATAATTCTCAGTGACGTCGTTATATACATGACTCCAGTCTGCCTTTATCGCGACATTGACCGACGGGCCGTCCTTTATCTCATAGACCATGGCGCGGCTCTTGTTCCAACTCCTCTGGAAAACTGCCGGGGAGAAACGGTTGTATCTGTCGGTAGAGAAAACGATGTCCCGGAAAAGTTCTGTCTCCTGGCATCCATCGTCCGAAGGGAGATACATGTCGCCGGCATACACTGATTTCAACGGCATTCCGAGCGTATACCACCTACCCGGCTTATTCTCAACGTCTACCCAAGCCTTCTCATACACGAGATGCCGCTGCCCCTCTATCTCGCTACAGGGACGGAAATGAATCTCCGCGCATGTGTTGGCATACCAGGGACGGCAATCGATTCCTGCGTTGCCGGAAGAATATGCCGCCATGTCATATTGTATGTCGGGGGTCGCTTCTCCGGCCGGTGACGATCCGTCGGTGTCCTCCGACGGATTTTCAGGCCATAATGCAGAAGTGGTGCCGTCCGGATTCTTTATGCCTGAGTAACCGGATGTCATGTCGGTCATATTATACGAAAGCAGATGCGGGAATTTCTCCCCTTCGGGTATAATAACTTTCGTGAAATCAAGGGGAGCGTAACTGAACACACGATCATTACCCATATCCCCTATGCCGTCAGCCACATATTCCTTCATTTCCTCTTTGCGAGATTCCGATTCAACAAACAGGTCGTCGTAGTTGACGCGACTCCAGTTGAGATCGTTATTCCAGTTCTTATTCTCATCAGATGCCCTGCCGGTCCATTTCTGATATGCAGGCACGACCTTTATCGTGAAAACATCCTGACCGCTACATATGACCGGTTTCTCCTCATCGGAATTATCCGGATTGATTTCCGAAGCATCCACGTTTTCTTCAAACATGAACCGCATCCGGTAGTAATATCCCTCCCTGAAATGAAAATTATCATAGAAAACTGCATTGAAAGCATTTTGGGAATTATCTCCTACAATATTCGCCGTGAGTCCGACAAGTTCGCCAACCGGCATCAAAGCACCGGATTCGACACCTGATTCTTCAAGTGTGCCAAGATCCTTATAAGCAGGGTCGTTGGTTTCAACAAGATAAATCAATCTACCTGTGTTTTCTTCCATCATACGTAAAGACTGGACATCTTCAGAAGTGGCGTCAACTTTCCAGAGGGGGATGTTCAGTTTATCGGCATGACTTTCCGCTGTATTTTCCGGAGCGCTCACCTTATGCAGCTGCTTCAAACCGATCCGTAGCGGAACGTCAATCATTCTTTCCGGGTATACGATTCCTCCTCGCAGGCCATGATTGAGTTCCGGAGCCTGATTACGCACCTTCATCTTGACCTCGGTAGGTTGTGCGCAAACAAGCGTGTTCCCTTCGATTGCCGTAATCGGGAGCGCAAGCACATAACAGTTCCTGTATTCCTCCCCTGGATTCAACTTCACCGGAGCGAAAACATATGAAGATTTATAAAGCGTGATTAACGGTGCATTCTTCCCTTCGGGAATCACAGTGGTCATCTCCAACACATAGTCCCTCACCTCTTCGGTGAAACCCAAATCCGGCACGGGCTCCACATCCGCACTTTCAGAATACGGATATGCGTTGCGGAACATCACCATTGCATCCGAAAGGCTGATATCACCTTTCTTAAGTTCAAGATACTCTGCATTTGTGCCGTCAAACCAATCAAGGTAGGCATTCTTATCAAGCTCTGTCATCTCCCCGTCTTTGATGCCGTAGAGATTCACCTGCACCACAGGAGACTGATTCTCACAACACGTTATATCATCTATATCGCTGCGCAGTTCACCGTCAATCTTTATAACGCTAGACGGACGCACCCTGAACACACACATTCTTGCGCAGTCACTCTTTATATCAAATTCCGTCCACCCTGGGTTAAGATTCTCATCAACATCCGACAATGGAGAATACAGCGAGACATAGTATTCCTTTCCTGATGAAAGGTTCTCATCGGTAGGCATCGTGTTAAACACTATCATCCTCTCTCCTTCAGTCGTCTCTTTTGAAGCCACATCGCGGACCAGTTCTTCATCATAATCCGGATTAAGCTTGAAATTTGTATTGAAACTCAACTTGCCGAAAGTCTGGTCAGCATCACCTTGACCCCGATATTGATACCTCAACACAGCTTCTTCATATGCTTTACGACCCGGTTCCAGATCTCCCGCTGCCATCAGCTCTTCAAACCGCAGATCAAATTTACGTTTGTCTATAAAAGTATAATAAAGACTTTTAATTTCAGAGTTGTCTCCATCATGAACCTCGTCCGCGCCAATTGTCTGGAGCAATACACTGAATGGAGTTTCGATCTTGACCTTAGTGGTCGTGGTTTCCTTATCGCAGACCGGCGACAGCTGGGAGCCATAAATTACAGGTTGGGTTATATAAACCCTTATATTGTCGATGGCATAGTCGGCGCCTCCGGAGTTCTTGCAGTTGTTGTCAAGTTCCAGTTCATAATGATCTACCTGATCCGTGGTGATACCGGTCTCGGAATAATTGGGAACAAATGAATAATAGACGTTCATCCATTGTCCGCGGCGTTCCGGAGTGCCTTCTGGCGGCCAATATGAGCCCCATTCATCGTCTTGAGCTGTACGCGGACGATCCACATATCCTGTCACATAGGAATGGAGCGGAACCCGATCCCCGGTTTCCTTCATAACCGCAACAAAATTAAAGGCAAGATTCGCAGTCTCTGCCGCGCTTGAAAATTCAGCCACCCAAGCTGATACGTGAATGGTGCTGCCAAGACATAGTTTATCCACGTTAAGTCTCGCCATAACGCCAGGATCCTGAGCTGCATTCACATAATAGAAGTAACCTCGCCGAGGAGTCTCCCCTTCACGTCGTGTCTTATAGAACAACCGGTCGTAAAGACCTTTCCCTTCGTCGTAATTTTTATCGTATTCCTGGGCGGCTTCTTTGTACGGGGTTACCGAACTGTGACTGCCGAGCATATACATTCCGTAATCGAAGCGCGTGTCATAACCGAATGTATACGTGGACCTGTCCCAAGGAACAGGAAGCCTGTAAAGCTTATGGCCGCCATCCTCTTTGATATAGTCTGACGGATTTTCTACATTAGACATTAGAAATTCTTAAGTTGTTATATTCACGCACGTACGCGCGATG
>CAJTZS010000067.1 GCA_910584055.1 uncultured Muribaculaceae bacterium
TGGCTTGGCGACAGATGCAGCTTAGCCTATAATCAAATTTTTAACGAACTATTGTGAAATAGCTGCCGCACCAAAATCATTTGCAGAACTTGTAACCGGCACGTGGATATATGACAAGTTATCCGAAAAAGAATGGCAACGCACCACGTTCGTTGCAGATGGTTTCGTCAATGTGGAATGGGCAAACCCATATTCTTACAATACCATTGAAACGGCATCCGGATATTACTCATTGTCGGATAACAACTGCTCGTTTGAAGTAACGACACCATATAATTTAAAACTTAACAATAAATGGGTCACTAAAGAAATCAATGATTTCACATGGTCATATAATGCCTATTCCGACAATCAAAGCGTGGGAACGTACACAGCTCAGAGACTGCTTGGCACTGTCTCGCTACAACCGGGAGAAAAGGTTTGCCCTATATATTCAGATTTGACATTCGGATATGCCGTGACAGGTTATTCTTCAAAAGACAGTTCTGTCGCCCGAGTTGATGCGACAACCGGAGAAATAACAGCAGCAGATTACGGACGCACGTACATAAATGTCGAAACATCCGAAGGTGCCGGTGTCTATGAAGTCTATGTTAGACAACCGGTGATACCATATGATTTTGCCGCATGTTTAGGACAGGATGAATCAAAAGTTAAAGAAATTCTTGGGGCAAAGCCGGATTATTCCACCGATAAACTTATCGCCTATTTCAATCCGACTGACATGATTGATATGATCGGTGTATCAATCGACGATAAGACCCGTTTGGTCAAAGCCGTCTCAATCACATATAACTCAACTGTAGATGTGGAAGCGGTCACCACAGAACTCGGAAAAAAATATATTCCTTTTACAAGTCAGACAACAGATACCTATAAAGCTTTCATGGACACCGAGCAAGTAAAAGAGGCAACCGTAGGTATAACATGGGATATCCCTAACCTGTTGTTGACTTATGTAAATCTTGCAAAATAAGAGATTGTTTAAAAATAAGCTCTAACAATCCCCGACCGAACGCCGCCAATTGCCGAGGTTTAGTTAACAGGTTTTATGAAAGATATAAGTATCATTGCATCAAGTGGTATCTTGTTTGACGGACGCTATAAACTGTTACGTCCGTTAAGTTCAGAAGGAGGGACTGCAGACGTATGGCTCGCCCTCGACACCAATACCATAGATGAGGTGTATGACGAAGAGGCGGATACGATGGCCTCGAAAGAAGAGACGGGTATAAAGGTTGCCATCAAGATATACCGTCCCAAAAACGCATTGGATTTAGGCGACCAAAGATTCCGTGAAGAATTCAAAATCGTATTCAACTGTCATCACACGAATCTTGTCCAGCCCATCAATTTCTCAATATATGAAGGCATTCCGTATCTTGTGCTCCCCTATTGCGAGAAAGGGTCTTCCGAAAGCCTGCAGGGAAAGATTTCAAACAAGGATGACCTTTGGCGATACATAGCGGATGTCTCCGCAGGTCTCAGCTATCTTCACTCTTTCAATCCGACAATCGTTCATCATGACATTAAACCGGCAAACGTCCTCATTGACGACAGTGGAAACTTTGCCATCACGGATTTCGGCATCAGTTCTCATAGAGGCTTCAATCGTGAGGGATATGAAGAATCCCAAAGCGGGACAATGGCATATATGGCGCCTGAACGCTTCCAGGATGATTACGAATCAATCCCCGAGAGCGACATATGGTCTTTCGGGGCGACCCTCTATGAACTTATCACTGGCAAAGTGCCTTTCGGGGAAGAAGGAGGCTTATCTCAATTGGAGTCAGGCAAGTCTCTTGTGTCTCCAATCACACAGTCCGTGCCTAACGACATAAAGAATCTGATTTATGATTGCCTCTCTCTGGATATTTCAAAACGGCCACCGGCAGAAAGCATCCACAAAGCTGCATGCATCAAGAAATATCCGATAAAAAGCAAAACGATGTATCTCTTTATCGGAGGATTAGTTGCTGTTATCGCTATTATTTGCACTGTCTTGGCATTGATGCCTAAAAAGGCAACTGACACGTCAATAACTGCAGTGCCTGCGGCAGAGAAATATTCCCGGGCAATGGAATTGGTGGAGACCTCCAATGCCAATGATCTAAAAGAGGGGCTAAGAATATTGGATTCTTTGGGAAATATCGGTTTCATTCCGGCATTATATCAGCAAGCTTACACGTTCGGTTGGTATTCGGACAGTGCGTCCGTGGCAAGAAAAGATTTTTTGGGTATAGAGTACTATCCGAAAGGCACAAAAGAAGAATGGTTGCCAAAATCACAACAAATCAATACAAAGGCAATCGGCTTGTTTTCCAGGATCGAGGAACTGAACAACCCCGATTACCCGGAAATCAACGCGAATGCCTTATATCGTCTTGCCTGTTATTATGTAAACGAGAATGAGGTATTTAAAAAGGATGTCTCACGGGCTGAAGAGCTGTTGACCAACGCCGGATATTGGGCGAAAAAATGTGGTGACGTCAAGTTGCAGAAAAGGATTGACAACGGATTACAACAATTAAAACTAAGCAAAGACTAAATAACGATGAAAAGAATTCTACCTGTTTTTATCTGTGTGATACCCTCATTAGCGGGGAACGCACAATTGCCTAAATGGACAATACCACCGACCAACGATACCATCTATGTTAAAGTTAATGACCATCTCCTGCAGACCGTTGAAAACGGAAAGTCTTCCCTTTGGACCATGGATGGCAATCCAGTGTATTCCACCGAAAACACGATTCTCTCTTTTAAAGACGGTGTCGCTACAATTATTGATAAACAAAAAAACGCTATTGTCGGCATTGTAGGCACTGATGGCAAATTCACCGGGCTACCGAACCTCCAGATAGCATATAACAACCCTTTCTTTGAAAATGGATATCTGCTTGGCAAAGACAAGGACACATTCGTGTATTATAAAAGGGACGGCATCAAGGCGGATATGCCATATGCCGCCAAAGCGTATCCCTTTCACAATGGTTATGCCCCGTATCTGACTTACAGTCAAGTGGAGAAGAAAAAAGATCCCCATTATCGCTATTATAAAGCCGATGGACAAATTTCCAATTATAAAATCGTCAGCAAGGGTGAAGCTAAGGATATAGAACCCAAGAATATAAGTTTCCTTTCCGGCATTGGGACAAATGGCAAAGGTGTCGCCGTGATAAAGGATAAATTATATTGGTTTATTCCTGAAACTGAATCATTCGAGCCGTTCTTATGGGGAAACGAAGACTCTGAGAAGAAGAGACATCTTAGCCTTGCGTGTGATTACGGACAGTTCTTCCTTAACTTGCCGTCTGACAGCGTGACAATTTTGGCCAAATATGGAAAAAACAAAATCGCAAAACTGAGATTCAATAATGAATTATTACCTACATTGTTTTCTTTCGAGGATGATTCATTGAAATTTGAGAAAAAGCCTGAAACACAGTTTAATTACGCATCAAAGATATCTAAATACGGAAATGATTCCTTCGGACTCTCACTCGATTCAAAAAAGGTATTGCCTCAACAATTCCAGAATGTCGGCCTGACCTATGGAAACAGGGCATTCGTTAAATTGGACGGGAAATGGGGAGTGGTGGAAATAATGCCGGATCTTGATTTCGTAATTAAAATCAATAAAGGGGAGGATGTTGCATTCCGCCATCAGAAGTTTGAGACACAGGTCCGGCTTGACCTTCCGGCCTCCATATCGGCAAAGGATGCTAAAATTGATATCTCCGAAGATACAGGATGCCTTATTGACAAGACTTCCCGTGAAACCAAAGATACTGAAAGCGGGAATTTTGTAACATACAACTGTGTCCTGAATATCCCCGAATCACTCCCCGACACTATCACTACCATCACATATTCTCCCGTAAGAGTGTCTTACGACCGGCTTAGAATGTTCGATGTCCCCATTTCAATCAAATCCTGGCATTTGAAATACTACAATGTGGACCCGATTGATTCCGAGACTTCAATATCTAACGGCGTGGCGTCTTTTACGATAAATATCAATGCGCAGAAAAACGTGGGGGAAAGCGACTATCCGTTCGAAGTGAAAGTCGAAGCGGATTCCGTAAGCGTCGATTATGAGAAATTATCCGAAACCAGATATAAATGTTTCGTGTCAAACCTTCAGGAAGGTGACAATAACTTAAATATCGTCATAACGGAAAAAGGATGTCCCCCGTCAGTTTTCCCGTTCGAAATATTCTATTCCAAACCGGTGCCGAGGAAAAAGAAGAATGAAGAGGTCATCATCAGAAAGAAGACTCCGGAAACACGGAAACCTACTCCACGACTTGAAATTTAACAGCAGAATATGGAGGCTTTGATTCATTCCACGACAACAAAAAGCAGATACCACGAAAAGAACGAAGACTCCTGTTTCATCGGCGATAATTTCATAATTATCGCCGACGGCATGGGAGGAGAATGCAGTGGTGACATTGCATCCAAAATTGCCGTGGATACCATTTCACCGGTCATGGACAACATACTGAATTCAGATGCAGACATAAACATTAAGGATTTAATGTTTTCTTCAATCCTACAGGCAGATAACAACATATCCCAGTATATCGATGAGCATCCGGAATCCGATGGGATGGGAACGACCATACTGCTTATGGTTTATCGAAACGACAGGATTTATTTGGCATGGTGTGGCGATAGTCGATGTTATGTATTCAACAACGGGAAACTACGTTCCTTGACAAAAGACCATTCTTATGTGCAGGAGCTGATAGATACGAACAAAATTTCCATTGATGAATCTTTTTTCCATCCCGATAATAATCTTATAACAAGATTTGTTGGCGGTGGCAAAACAAGTTGCATTCCGGAATATGTAGATTATCAGGCAGAAGAATCCGATATTTTCATACTTTGCAGCGATGGGTTATCAGGGTATTGCATGGAATCGGATATCAGGAAGGAGATCCTCTCAAATCACAAGATACAATCACTCCCGTCCCAACTTAAGGAGTTAGCGATTCAGCATGGTAGCGATGACGATATTACAATTGTTACATTCTGCGTCGGCAAAAAATCTTCCATACAGAAACACTCCTCAATATTTGACTGGATTCGCCGGAAGTAAAAAAAAGTGAAGATGAATGTCCCGGCTGCTGAAAATCAGCAGCCGGGATTTTCTGTCTTATCCGGGATTCCATATCAAATTCAATCAGGAGATATTGCATTGACCAACATAAATCGCTAAATTTGCGATGCCGAAAAAAATGGCTCCACGGAAACTATGCTTATCACCATCATTACGCTTATATTGGCTGCTGCCGGCTTCGTTTGGGGCCGGATACGCGCCGACATTGTCGCAATCATTGCATTGCTGGTCCTGACACTTTCCGGAATACTGACAACGCAGGAGGCTTTGTCAGGTTTCTCGAACCCTATCGTGATCATGATGGTGGGACTGTTCATTGTCGGGGGCGCAATATTCAATACCGGGTTGGCTAAAATGGTCGGTGCGCACCTCTCCCATATGGGCAACGGCAGCCCTACACGTCTCTTTCTTGTTGTGGTTCTTGCCACGGGCCTTATCGGTGGATTCGTCAGCAACACGGGCACGGTTGCGTTGATGCTCCCTATCGTGGTATCTATGGCTGCGTCGGCAGGCGCATCCGCATCCCGATTCCTCATGCCGCTTGCCTTTGCATCGAGTATCGGCGGCATGCTCACTCTTATCGGAACGCCTCCCAACCTTGTCATTGCGGAGGCATGGGAAGAATTCAGCGGGCAACCGCTGACTATGTTCTCGTTCCTTCCGACAGGGCTTATATGTCTCGCGGCGGGCACGCTGCTGCTGATTCCATTCAGTAAATTGCTTTCGGGCAAAAAAAAGAAAAACACAGGTTCTTCAAAAGAAGACCGCACCCTTGCCGACATTGTAGAGGAATACAATCTCAACCATGACCTGTGGCGGGTAGACGTACCGGCCGCATCCCCTATATCAGGACTTTCCCTCGGAGCCCTCTCTCTCAGAGCCAACTATGGTCTCGACGTGCTGGAGCTGCGGGTGGTTGAAGGGAAAGGATTACTGAAGAATGTATCGCAGGAGGCACCCTCCGCTTCTTCAGTGGTGGAAGGTGGCGACATCCTTTTCATCCGCGGGCCTCGCAAAAATGTAGACCGCTTCGTTGCTGACTATAACCTGCGCGTTGCGGAGGACAACGATGAATCACGGCGGCATTTGAACTTTTACGACATAGGTCTGGCTGAAATCGTGGTTCTTCCCAACTCCGGCATACTTAAGGAGACCATAGCCGAACTCAACTTCCGGAACCGCTACAACGTCAACATCCTCGGCGTGAGAAGAGGAGGGGAATATATCACAGACAATCTCGGTGATAAAAAAGTCACCAAAGGTGACGTTCTCCTCGTACAGGGCACATGGGATGCCATCGAGAGGATCAGCCAGAACACCCGTGACTGGGTTGTGCTCGGCGAACCTGAAAACCAGGCATCAAAGGTAACTATCAATTATAAGGCCCCTGTCGCTGCGGTTATAATGCTCGCCATGATCTTTGCCCTCGTGTTCAGCAATATTCCTGCTGTATTCATTGTTCTGACAGCGGGTGTGCTTATGATGCTGAGCGGTTGTTTCCGCACTATAGCGGATGCCTACAAAACTATAAACTGGGAGAGCATAGTGCTCATAGCGGCGATGATGCCGATGAGTTTCGCGTTGGAAAAAACAGGGGTAAGTGAATTTGTGAGCGTATCGCTCGTTGACGCGCTCGGAGGCATAGGTCCACATTGGCTCATGGCGGGGATATATTTCACCACTTCATTGCTCACCCTCTTCATTTCCAATACGGCTACAAGCGTATTGATGGCTCCGATAGCTGTCCAAAGTGCCGTGGCATATGGTGTCAGCCCGCTACCGATGCTCTTTGCGGTGACATTCGGCGCATCGCTATGTTTCATGTCTCCTTTCTCCACACCTCCGAACGCATTGGTGATGCCGGCGGGTCAGTATACGTTTATGGATTATATAAAGGTCGGCGCTCCGCTGCAATTTCTCCTGGGTATCCTGATGATATTCGTAATCCCTTTATTTTTCCCGTTCTGATTCATATATGATTGGTAAGTTTTAGGAGTTTATTCGTATAAATAAATAAAAACATAAATAATATGTCAAAGATAGTAACACTCGGCGAAATTATGCTTCGCCTTTCTCCGGAAGGGAACAAAAGGTTTGTACAGATAGACAGTTTTGATGCCATCTGGGGCGGAGGCGAGGCCAATGTGGCTGTAAGCTGCGCCAACTATGGACTTGACGCTTGTTTCGTCACCAAGCTCCCGACTCATGAAATCGGCCAGGCTGCCGTAAACGCGCTGCGCCGTTATGGAGTGGACACCGGCTTCATCGCACGCGGAGGCGACCGCGTCGGTATATATTATTGCGAAACGGGGGCATCCATGCGTCCGTCAAAGGTGATTTACGACCGCGCACATTCATCCATTGCCGAAGCTGACCCTTCGGATTTTGATTTTGACGAAATCATGAAAGACGCCACGTGGTTCCACTGGAGCGGCATCACTCCTGCCATCTCCGACAAGGCTGCCGAGTTGACACGCCTTGCCTGCGAAGCGGCAAAAAGGCATGGAGTAACCGTATCTGTAGACCTCAATTTCCGTAAGAAACTTTGGACAAAAGAGAAAGCACAGAGCATTATGCGTCCGCTTATGAAGTATGTGGATGTATGCATAGGCAATGAAGAGGATGCAGAGCTGTGCCTCGGCTTCAAACCGGAGGCCGATGTAGAAGCAGGCGACACCGGAGCGGAAGGATACAAAGGTATATTCAAGGCTATGGCCGAGGAATTCGGATTCCGCTACGTGGCTTCAACCCTCCGCGAATCTTTCTCTGCAACCCACAATGGCTGGAAGGCGATGATATACAATGGCAAGGATTTCTATGAATCAAAACGCTATGACATTAATCCGATCATTGACCGTGTAGGCGGCGGCGACTCATTCTCCGGCGGTCTTATCTATGGACTCCTCACCAAACCCACTCAAGGCGAAGCATTGGAATTCGCAGTGGCGGCTTCTGCCCTTAAACAGACAATAAACGGAGATTTCAACCTCGTATCGGTTGCCGAGGTCGAAGCCTTGGCCGGAGGGTCCGCCAACGGCAGGGTGCAACGTTAAGGAACGTATGGAACAATTCAAGGAAGTATCTCAGAATTACACCCTCGCGGAGGCTATCCGGGAGGCGCAACGGTGTCTGCGATGCAAGGTTCCCGGCTGCCGCAAGGGATGCCCCATCTCAAACGACATACCGGACTGGATCGCGGAGCTTGCAAAAGGGAATTTCGGAAACGCGATAGAAATCATCCGCTCGCGCAGCAACCTGCCTGCCGTATGCGGCCGCGTTTGTGCCCACGAAAGGCAATGCGAAGGCAACTGTGCCCTTTCCAAGACCGGCAAACACATCAACATCGGCAAACTTGAACGTTTCGTTGCAGATTTCGACAGCGAGGCCGGCCTCAACCACGACAACATTCCGGAAAAGACCAAAGGGAGCGTTGCTGTTATCGGTAGCGGTCCGGCCGGACTGACGATTGCCGGTGACCTGGCGCGGAAGGGCTTCAACGTGGAGATTTTCGAGATGGAACAGGAAGCCGGCGGTGTCTTGCTTTATGGAATACCCGAATACCGGTTGCCGAAGGAGGTGGTGCGCCGCGAGATACGAAAAATCGAGGCTCTTGGTGTGAAATTCCATTTAGGATTCACGATTGGCGAGGCTGCAACCATCGACGATCTCTTCGCGAGAGGTTTCGACGCCATATTTATAGGCACGGGCGCCGGACTCCCCAAGAAGCTGCCGATCGAGGGGATGGACCATCCGGGAGTGAAGCAGGCTCTCCCGTTCCTCCGCAGGGTGCAGCTCTGGAACTCAGGACATATTGACCGCAGTGAAGTGCCGGTTGGCGACGGCGATGTTGTCTACGTGATTGGCGGAGGCAACACTGCGATGGATTCTGCCCGCACAGCGTTGCGTCTCGGATGCAAGAAAGTTGTAGTGGCTTACCGAAAGACCATCAACGAAATGCGGGCTCTCCGTTCCGAATATGAAGATGCGGTGAAAGAGGGAGTTGAATTCATGTGGAACTCGAATGTTGTGAAAGTAAACGGGGGTGATGGCGACAGGCTGAAGTCTCTGATTATCGATACGGACGGCGTGCAGAAAGAATATCCTGCCGACCATCTTATCGGGGCTGTCGGCAACGCACCTGCCGCCCGCATCGTATCCACGACAAAAGGTATCGACGTTGATTCAAAAGGATATGTGCTGATCCGCGAAATGCCATACGGCATGACAACAAGAGTGGGAGTGTTCGCCGGCGGCGATGTCTCCGCGCAACCCGCAACCGTGGTTCATGCCATGCGCGATGCAAAGCGGGTTGCAGAAGCAATAGAGCAATACGTATCGGCTGTCAAATTGATGGAAGCCATCAAACCGGCCGAATAGATCCATCAATAGGCTCCCTGCCAGTTTATATAACGTCAAATCTTATTCCCTCCTGCCGAAGCAATTTCAGCGTGCGGCGGGAGGGATTAACTATATAATTTACCCCGTTTCGGTTGGCTCGCAATAGCGGAATGTCATCCGAATGGTCGGTAACAACAACCATATTTTCATCAAATACAACCCCGGATTTCAATATATTGTCAAGTTTATGCCTTTCTTTGTTCTCCGGTTTTCCTTGCTCAGTGGCACAAAACTCAGATATACCTACTTTTGCCGCGAATCGTTCAACATACATTTCGGGGGCGGCCGTTGCAAGCAATGCACCGGCACTCCCACCAATAATATCCCGGACTTTCCGGTTGATTCTTTTGCATAGAGATTCCACGAAATCATCAATATCTGCCGCTGAGAGCCGATTTGATGCGATTGCCACGATCCTCTCCTTTGCGCCATGGTGACTGATGATTCTCATTTTTCTCAGAGCCACTATTTTTATCAGAGATACACGGACACAAGGAAAACGTCTGAACAAAAATTTAACGAATTCCGTAAACGAATTGCAGGTAACCAATGTGCCGTCAAGATCAACCACTGTCATAGCTACAATTTTTTTGAATTATCACAAATATCCGCCGCCCATGGAAACCTAAGGAGAGTTGAATCGCGAAACAAAGCATAATCAGGATTAATCAAAACCTTTTTTCGAGTCACGGTTATCACGGCAGTACGTATCTCATTTCCCTGCGACACACCTCTGACAGCATTCACAACACTTAACAACGATCGTCCGCTATCAACGGCATCGTCAACAATCAACACCCTATGTCCTCCTTCTTTCAGACGGGAATACAGATCGTCTTCTATCTCTACCTTCTTGAGTTCAGGTTGGCAGACAGCGTCTTTCAGCTCCAAAACTCTTGATTCCGCTATACGGAGAAAACAGTTGAAAAAAGAGGGCATCTTTTGCAATATGGAATTGATAAATCCCCGTTTTGCAGCCGTGCCCCCACGCTGGCTTTTAATAATATAAAATTCGGGGACACCGAATTTTTCAGCCACGTACACACCCGCTCTTGCGATGCCAATAAGAATGTCATAGTCATATGCCGACTCACGGACCAACTCCTGAAGAGCAGCGCACAAACGATTAAATTCCTTATAATCAATAGTACTTACTTTCATCTCCAGAGTAGATATGCGCCTCTTCCTCCAAGTGCGGTATAATAATAAATCAGCCTCAGCAACCATCTGCGGTGAGAGGACACCGTTCTAAGCACCAAAGCCTTACAAAGTAATGGTTTCGCCAAATCCCCCCGCCCCTCGCGTTTATAGTGGGCGGCAAGAATAACTCGGCGATAATTGATCATGTCTATCAGCCATTCAGAATCCGACCTGCCCGATTGCTCCACATCACCCTCCGCCGTATCTATCGCCCGTTCCCAGATACCGACCTTGGAATTGAAATCCGATCCGGTTATGGATTCTGTCTGGGGATAAATACGGGCAAGCACTTCGTTGATGCCTTTCAGTTTAGGATTGTTGAGAAGCAGACGGATCCCGAGTTCCCAATCGTCCCATCCCGTCAAAGATTCGTTCCAGCCTCCGGTTTTCTTGAAAAAATCAGTCCTTACTGCATAACATAGAGTAGCAAGCATTGCATGATATATATGGCATCTCCATTCATCGGTAAGGGTAAACTTACTGATTTTCTTACGACCCGCTCCGAGAATTGTCTCCGTGCGCCAATGCACAATATCCGGCTGTCCATCCTCCATGAATGCTGCCATTACCTTCTCTATCAAGCCGGGAAGCATTACATCATCCGAATCAAAAAACAGCATGAATTCCGTATCCACTTCCTTCAATCCACGGTTGCGGGCCACAGCCGCACCGGGAGCCGGTTCCTCTACAAGCGTAAGTTTAAGTTCAGCCTCTTCATTAGCCGAGAACCATTCCTTCACAACTTCTCTTGTATCATCCGAAGAACCGTTATCCACCACGATAATCCGTATCGGACGCCATGCCTGCGCCTTGACGCTGTCGAGACACCGTCCTATCAACCCCTCCCGGTTCCTCACCGGAATCACTATCGACATCTCCTCTCGCTTCATCTCAACAACTGCAAACTACCATAATTACGTTTAATCCACATACCGAACAATCTGTCCGTAATAGAATAAACTTTATCATTCATTGTCAACAATCCCTTATCTGTCAAAATTCTGGCAGCAGACTGCACAGAACTTGCCGATTGCAATCCGTTATTCTTAATGAATGCGGCAGATGTTATACTCTCAACCTTACCATTAATCGCCACGGCATAAAGCAATTCCTTCTGTTTTAAAGGGACATTCGATAAGATTTCCCGAAATATCGTGTCCTGAGAAGAAATCATGTTATCAATTGCGGCATTAATGTCGTCCACACCACATTCAGCACCTTCCATTGTGGCGGCAAAAACTTCATTAAATGTCTTCTGCATATAAAATGTATGCCCCTCGAACAGATTATAAACTTTTGCGATCAGGTCACTTGATATCCTGCGATCAAATTCATTGAAGTTGTTTTTTACAAATTCGACGTATATTTCGTAGGGAATAGGGAACAATTCCATAACTTCAGCGCTATGATAAAAGGGATGATTCTCTGCCAAAAAGATACGCTGCATCATATGCCGCTCACTGCCGGCAAAAATAAAATTGCAATTATCACATTTCTGGATATGTGACCTAAGCAATGCCTCGATATTCTTTTCTGGATATTTAGCTATCTGCTGGAATTCATCTATTGCAACCACACATCGTTTTTCCGCACCATCAAGATATCTGAAAATCTCATCAAGAGTAATTTCAGGACGGGAAATATCTCCCAACTCAACATTGAACGTAGGATTCCCAGTCATTGGGTCGAATCCAAAATGAGCCTGAAGACTCTTCATCACCGACACGAACGCCAGTAGCGACCGTCTCTTCCGCGACATCAGATTCTCGAAAACCGCACGGCCGAGAACATATGCAAATTCAGCAAGGCTGGATGTCTGGAGTATGTCAATGAAGACAGTAATATAGTCTTTATTCATTTCCGGTCTGTCAAGACAATAAGAAATCAACCCCGTCTTGCCCATCCTGCGAGGTGAAATAATGACCATGTTATTACCATTCTTTATCTTATTGACAATCTTTTCTGATTCTTCCCGCCTGTCACAGAAATATTTATCTACGATCTTTCCTGTAACAATAAATGGATTCAAATATCTCATCTTTGGAATTTTCTTTTGTTATGCAAAAATAATTATTTCATTCGCATTATGCAAATAAAATAATCCAAATCACATAATTAAAATCTTCATAAATACAAAATTAACGAAAAATCAGTATTTTTCGTTAATTTTGTATACCAATCTTTCAGACAATGCATAAAATACCAAGAATAGCTCTCGTGATTCCGTGTTTCAATGAGCAAGAAGTATTGACTCAGACCAATCTTACGCTTATAAGTCTGATCAAACATATGATCGCAAGTAACGAGATTGCATCTGACAGCTACCTGTTATATGTTGACGATGGCAGCCGTGACAACACATGGAATCTGATTGAGAAATTCGCCATTGAGGAACCGGTTGTCCGCGGTTTAAAGCTTGCTGCAAATGTGGGACATCAAAACGCCCTGATTGCAGGCCTTGAAGCTGTTAAGGATGCCTGCGATGCCGCCATATCAATCGATGCAGACCTGCAAGATGACATTGAAGCCATCCCCAAAATGGTTGCCGAATTTAAGAAAGGCTATGAGATAGTATACGGCGTGCGCTCTAACCGGGACTCCGACACCTGGTTCAAACGTGAGTCTGCACAAGGATTCTACCGAGTGATGAACAACCTCGGTGTTAAATCCGTATACAATCACGCCGACTTCCGGCTTATGAGTGCCGAAGCCATAAAGGATTTCCTGGAATATGACGAGCGCAACATATTCATCCGAGGAATAATCCCATTACTCGGCAGAACGCAGACATCAGTCCATTACGAACGCAAGCCGCGTCAGGCAGGAGAATCAAAATATCCGTTGAAAAAGATGATAAACTTTGCGGTTGACGGCATAACATCCTTCTCCGTGCGCCCGGTGCGTCTGGTATTCTTTCTCGGCCTCGGTTTCATGCTCGTAGCCCTCGGCATATTCGTCTACGTCCTTATCCGCTATTTCGGAGGAGAAACGATCGAAGGTTGGACATCGCTGATGCTCTCAATATGGTTCTGCTCGGGCGTTGTCTTGATATCTCTCGGCATAATAGGCGAATACATCGGCAAAATCTACACCGAGGTAAAGCACCGCCCCCGCTATTCCATCGAAAAATCCATTTAGAACTCACATGCGCATCCTTTTCTTCGGCGACTATTCCAACCTCCATGCATGTCTCGCGGCAGAGTTGAGGAAACGCGGACATGACGTTACGGTCATTTCCGACGGTGGCCGCTACATGGACACTCAAAGAGATATATTGCTCGACCGTAATCCGGGTAAAATGGGAGCTATAAAGTATCTTTATAACGTTCTCAACATTGTTCCGCAACTGAAAGGATACGATATCGTGCAATTGATAAATCCACATTTCCTGCATCTGCGCCCCGGCAAAATAAGATATTTCTTCAATTTACTGAAAAAAAATAACCGGAGCGTATTCCTCACCCTCGCCGGCAACGATTATTATTTCGTCAAGACCTGTCTCGAAGGAAAGACTTTCCGTTTCTCCGAATTTGAAGTCGGCGGAAAGCCCACTGAATTTGAACTTAAAACCGGACATGCCGCAGCCTGGACTGGACCGGGGATGAAAGATTTCTGTGATTATATATACGACAATATCGACGGAGCCATGTCTGTCCTTCCTGAATATGACATGGCGGCGCGACCACTTCTCGGAGATCGCCTTGCATTTACCAATATCCCAATCGACATTTCCAACCTACACACCTCTCCCCTTGAAATCTCCGGAAAAATTAAACTTTTTATCGGTATGCGTCAAGGGATGGAAATCCAGAAAGGCACAGCACGCATGCTCGATATTTGCCTGAGACTCCAACGGGAAATGCCCGACAAATGCGAAGTTACATGTGTCCGAAATCTACCATTGAAAGAATATCTCGCCAGAATGCGCGACAGCCATATCGTCATCGACCAGTTATATTCCTACTCGCCCGGAACCAACGCATTTCAGGCCATGGCACTCGGCCGCGTTGCCGCCACCGGCGCCCAACCGGAATATTACCGATACATCAACGAACCAGACCGCGGCGCCATCATCCCCCTCTCCCCCATCAAAACAGACAAGGAATGGGAAGAGATACTACGGGGTCTCATCCTCAATCCCACTCCCCTCCCATCCCTTGCAGCCGAAGGAAGGAGGATAGTCGAAACCCACAACGCCGTTGCCCTTGTCGCCGACCGCTTCGAAAGTCACTGGAACCGGTTTCTCCAATAAAGATCCTTAAAACTCCTATCAAAAGAAATATGGAACAAGCCGACAACCCGGATAGAAAGAGTTTCTACAAAGAGAAGATTCCGAGCATGCATCGCCGCTGCAACAGCCACGACTATCGCTCCGTCTCATCCTATATGATCACTCTCGGCAAGAACCCGGAATTTAAAGAATTCTTCTGCCGCATATTCGATGCCGCCCAAGAAACACCAGACTTCGACTGCGCCCGCGCCCGCTCCGACCTCCTCACCCCCGGCATCAAGAGAATCCTTCTCCCGCGCAAAGCCGGCATTGCCGGCTTCCCCGTGCCCGGCTCCTTAAGCCGGGTTAGCGAACCATCCGGCTCTTTACGCCGGGAGAGCGGGGAAAGAAGCCTCCCCGCAGTCGAGCTCACCGACACCGGAACCCTCATCCGCATGGCCATCCGAGATTTCTTCAAGAACCATCCGGCCCTTCTTTTGAAGAAGATAGTCGTCATGCCAGATCATATTCACATGATCATCCATGTGAAAGAATACCTTACCGACCATCTGGGTCATTATATCGGATTATTGAAGCATACATGCACCCGCTACGCATGCGACAACCATCAGGACGCCGATAGGAAAGTCCCATTCTCGATATTCCAAGACAACTACCACGACCGCATCATCCGCAACAGCGACATGCTCGAAACGGAACGTCATTATCTGGATGACAACCCACGTCGCTATCTTATGCGCAAAATATACCCCGAATACTTCTCCTCCCCGGTAATATTGACAATCGGTCAAGACAGATACACAGCATTCGGCAATATCCTCCTTCTAAGAGACCTTCACCCCGAAGCCGTGATTGTTAGCAGCAAATACTCCGCTAGTCATCTTGAAAACCTTAAAATATCCTGGAGAGATGCAGCTCGCGAACGGAAAGCCCTGGTCTCCCCGTTTATCAGCAAGGCCGAAAAAACCATGAGAGAAGAAATCCTTGAGCTTGGCGGCAGGATTGTCGAAATTCTCGACAACGGTTTTTCCGAAAAATACAAACCATGGGGAAAGAACTTCGATCTCTGCCTTGAGGGCAGACTTCTACAGATAGCACCCTTGGAACATAACACCGCCAAAAAGCCCCTCAGCCGCGCCAAAGCTCTTGAACTCAATGCCCTCTCTCGACTGCTCTGCCGACAATACTCCCCCTTGACAGAGATGTCTGTACGGAAGCGCTGACAGCCGCCTGCGTCCCTCCTCGCGCCTCAAGAAGGCGCGATGCAGAGAACCTCATTCCGCCTCAAGAGGAGGTGCGATGCAGCAAACTTCATTCCGCCTCAAGAAGGCGGACACAGGGATTCGGGCAAAGCCCGAAAAGCGGAGACTCGATTCCATAGCCGGCACTGCCGGCTTCCCCGTGCCCGGCTCCTTAAGCCGGGAGATCGAACCGCCCCGGCTCCTTAAGCTGGGAGGGGAACGAAGACTCCTACTCCTCCCTAAAGCAGGAGAACACATTCGGATATTTGATAAAAATTGCTAAATTTGCAATCATGAAGGGAAAGAATCAGAAAATAAAGCTACAGGTGCTTATCTGCACTCTCGGCGAAGCGGGCATAAAGCGCGTTGCGGCAGCGAGTCATCCTTCGGTCGAGGAAGTGGAGTATCTGGTAAGCTGGCAACTTCCCGAAAGAGATGTCCCGATACCGGAAGAACTGAGCAAAAGGTCCGATTTCCGAATAGTCAAAAACCGGACAAGGGGATTGTCAAAAAACCGCAACCTCGCTCTTGCCGCTGCCTCCGCACCGATATGTCTTATCGCTGACGATGACCTCGCTTACGAAGCTGACGCTTTCCGGAAGATAATTGAAACCTTTCAAGACAATCCTGAAATTGATATAGCAACGTTCAAATACACCGGAACCGATTCAAAAAGTTATCCTTCAGAAACGTTCAACCTCTCCAAACCTCCCAAGGGATATTTTATAACTTCATTCGAAATTGCCTTCAGACGCGACAAAATAATAGAATCAGGAATAAAATTCAATGAAGATTTCGGGATAGGGGGCAAATTCCCTGCCGGAGAGGAAGACATATGGATTCATGATATGTTGAGATATGGTTTAAGGGGCAAGTTCTTTCCCACTGCTATCGCCCGCCACGAAGGAGCTACCACAGGAATAAGGCTTGCAGCCGATCCGGAACTCATCAGGACTAAAGGAGCCGTTTTCGCCCATACCCACCCTTGGACATGGCCGCTACGGATGTTGGCACATGCATGGAGATATCAATTCAAATTAGGTAGATTTTCCATGTTACTCCAATATTGTAACCTGTGGATAAAGGGGGTAGGCCAAGCCATTAAATATAATAGAGATTAAATAAAGTTAGATGTTAAGCACGATGCAGAAATCTCCA
>CAJTZS010000068.1 GCA_910584055.1 uncultured Muribaculaceae bacterium
TTTTAATGATTTTACTGTATTATTAACATATAGAAATTAGTTTAAACAACTTCATGATTTATATTCTAATTTTTATCTATTTTTTAATAATTCTTGTGCAAATTTAGTTATTTTTTATCTAATTGCAAAAAATCAAAATTCCTGCAACCGATTTGTATTCTATTTTGTGTTCCTTTATTTTGTCTGTTCAATGCTAAATATTAACTTTGCAGCCTAATTCAGACAATCGCAAAACAATGTCAACAAACACTACTGACAATACACGCAAGGTGACAACCCGTCGCCTCGTGGAAATGAAGCAACGCGGTGAAAAGATTTCCATGCTCACCGCCTATGATTTCTCCTCTGCTAAAATTATCGACGCTGCCGGAATAGACGTGATTCTTGTAGGAGATTCAGCCTCCAACGTCATGGCAGGTAACGTAACGACCCTTCCCATCACTCTCGACCAGATGATATATCACGCAAAATCAGTGATGAAAGGCACATCCCGCGCCCTTGTGGTGGTAGACCTCCCGTTCGGCACATACCAGGGCAATTCAAAAGAGGCCCTCGCTTCTGCAATCAGAATCATGAAGGAGAGCCATGCGGAAGCCGTAAAGATGGAAGGAGGCTCCGAAATCCGTGAATCAATCGAAAGGATCCTATGTGCCGGCATCCCGGTGATGGGACATCTCGGGCTGACCCCACAAAGCATCAACAAATTCGGCACCTATAGCGTCAGGGCGCGCCAGGAGGAAGAAGCCGCAAAATTGATCGAAGACGCAAAAATGCTCGACGAGATTGGATGCTTCGCCTTGGTTCTTGAAAAAATACCCGCAGAGCTTGCCGCCCGTGTAGCAAAAGAAATATCCATTCCAGTAATCGGCATCGGAGCCGGCGGAGGAGTTGACGGACAAGTGCTCGTAATGCACGACATGCTCGGAATCAATCAAGGATTCTCGCCAAGATTCCTTCGCAGATATGCCGATGTGGCTGGAGTCATGACTGACGCAGTGCAGCGTTACATTGACGACGTAAAATCAGGCGATTTCCCGTCACCTGCAGAATCATATTGAAAAAATATTTTCAAAAAAATTTGGTCGAATAAAAATTTCATTATAACTTTGCACTCGCTTTAGGCAAGGAGCGTGTGCATCCAAGACAAAGCTCAAATCTTTCGGGGTGTAGCTCAGTAGGTTTAGAGTACGCGTCTGGGGGGCGTGAGGTCGCAAGTTCGAATCTTGTCACCCCGACTGATTAAAAGCCGACAGTTTTTCGACTGTCGGCTTTTCTTTATTATCTCCCGGCAAGCATAGACCTAACATCAAACGATGGACAAGCCTTCCGGGCAAAATCGCGATGCCCGAACACCCGCGCATCAGGAATCCCATATTTTCTTTGCATCTTTCGGATCAAATTCATAATAGCGAGGCATTGCTCCGGTGTCCGCGTGTCTTTCGCATTTCTCATCTCCCTGTCCATTCCTCCCACATAACATATCCCGATCGATCGCCTATTCATGCCGCCCTCCACACAATGTGCACCAACAAGATCTTCCCCTCTACCCGCTTCTACCGTACCGTCAATCTTGATTATGTAATGATATCCGATATCAGCAAATCCTCTCGCCAGATGCCATGTCCTAATATCGGCAGCATTATGCTCCCTTCCCTCAGGCGTAGCCGAACAATGCACCACAATCGAATCCGTAATTTTTCTCTTCTCCATAATCTTTGAATTATTTCTAAATTTGAATCATTCCTAAATTTAAGCCTTCCCCATCCATCCCCAACCCCATCTCTCCCCATTACGCCCCATTCAGCCCCATTACGCCCCATCCCCCTCACCTCCTATAACGATAATCTATCCCGAAGAGCGCTCCAGCGAAAGTAAGTATTTCGCCAAATGCTACCAACACCGAAGAATGAATCTCCCCTTGGGGAGGGAAAGCAAACCCGAACCCGAGCAACCCACACCCTGCAATCACCATCACACTCGCCACCATCAGTTGCAGCCTTCCGTTATCCATTCTTCTCATGTTCCATATTTCTAAAAAATTTACACTTCTTCCTTTTTCTTCACAAATTAAATTAAATACCGCTAAATACGAAGTTTATCTATTTATTTCGCAAAGACCCACATCCCCTCGGCAAAAAAAATTACACATTTTTCAAAAAAAGTTCTCAAAAAATTTGGTGGGATAAAAAATTGGTTGTAACTTTGCACTCGCAAACGGGAAACAACAACCCCGAGATGCTTAAATACTCAATTGGTGCGGTAGTTCAGCTGGTTAGAATACATGCCTGTCACGCATGGGGTCGCGGGTTCGAGTCCCGTCCGCACCGCTGAGGAGAGAGGAAGAGCAGCAGCGTAAACTTAGGTTTCCTGCTGCTCTTTTTTCGTATCCCCGTGCGAAGCATACACAACCTCATTATATAAGTCTGCCCTATGACTATATCAATAATTAATGGACCCAATCTGAATCGTCTCGGGAAGCGCAATCCTGAGCTTTACGGTTCTGAAACATTTGAAGAGACATTGGAAGCCATTCGGGAAAGATTTCCAAAAATTGATATCCGTTATTTCCAATCCAATTCCGAAGGAGAAATCATAGATATCATACAGCGCGAAAGTCTTGACAGCTCCGTAGCAGGCATTATTCTCAATCCTGGCGCATATGCCCATTATTCCTATGCCATTGCAGATGCCATAGAAGATTCAGACAAACCGGTAGCTGAAGTCCATATATCGAACATCCATGCGCGTGAAGAATTTCGGACTAAATCCGTGACCGCCCGCGCTGCCTCGGCGGTAATTGCCGGATGCGGCAGAAAAGGTTACTCTCTCGCCGTTGAATACCTATCCTCAAATAATCTATGACTCCCGAACTCACTCAATACGTCGAGGACCACACATCTCCCCAACCGGAATATCTCGATGCAATCGAACGTCAGACCAACCTGCGCCTCCTCAACGGCCGCATGTGCTCGGGGCTCATACAGGGAAGACTGCTGAAAATGCTCACAGCCATGATCCGCCCCACGCGCGTCCTGGAGCTCGGCACATTCTCGGGATTCTCTGCCCTCAGCATCGCCGAAGCCCTTGCAGAAGATGCCACCATCGACACCATAGAGATTGATGACGAACTGGAAGACTTCATCCGCCATAGTCTTTCCTTAGCCCCATGTGGCAACAAGGTGAGACTGCACATAGGCAGCGCCGAGAACGTGATGAAACAATGGCCCAGTGAAACATTCGATCTCATATTCATCGATGCCGACAAACGCCGTTACTGCCAGGATTTCGACCTCTGCCTCCCCCTTCTCCGCAAAGGTGGCTTCATTCTTGCCGACAATACCCTTTGGGACGGGCACGTTACCGATCCGACAAAAGACCGAGATCACCAGACGCGGGGCATCAAGGAATTCAACGATATGGTGCGCAATCGCACCGACATAGAAACGGTAATACTTCCGATTCGCGATGGGCTTTCACTCATACGCAAGAAATAAGAAGGTTCCGGGATAAACGATTTCACCGTTTCGCTCGTTCTAATCTAAGAGAAGAAGCAAATCCTCGATTAATTCAAACCAGATTGCAAAGGCAATCCCAATTACATATAAAATGGAAGGCAAACGTCAAGCAAAAATATCACGTCTCATCCAGAAAGAACTGAGTGAGATCTTCCGCCGCCAGACGGCGGCGATGGGAAACGTCCTCGTATCGGTAAGCGCAGTGCGTGTATCCCCCGACCTCAGCATAGCAAAAGTATATCTGAGCATATTTCCACCCGAAAAATCGCAGGAAATAATTGAAAACATCAAACGCCAGTCAAAGACTGTGCGTTACGAGCTCGCACAGGCTGTGAAAAGCGTGCTCCGCAAATGCCCGGATCTGCAGTTCTATCTTGACGATTCATTAGACTACATCGACAATATTGATCGTCTCTTGGCATCTGACCATAAGAAAGAAGAGGCTTAAAATCCTTTCCTTCAAAAAAATTTTAAGGCTGCGTCTTAAAGAATCTCAAGCATAATCGCGTCTTTTTGATGAAGAAAACCCCGGCGGCAGGGATAGCGTGGCGTTATCTCGTGTCAAAAAAATCTCACAGTGCGGTTGGAGCCATTTCGGTGGTCTCTATCTGTGGCATGGCTGTTGCCACCGCAGCAATAATCTGTGTCCTTTCTGTTTTTAACGGTTTCAAGGGAATCATAGCCGACCGGCTTGATACGCTCTCTCCCGATATCATTGTCGAGCCGTTGAAAGGGAAAGTTTTCGCCAATGCCGATTCCATTGCGGAGCGCATTGAAAATATCAAGGAAGTCGAGATCGCATCCCCCACGCTTACCGATAATGCCCTGGCTTTGTGCAAATCGCGTGAAATGCCCGTAACTCTCAAGGGTGTGGACCTCAACAACTTTAGAAAAATAACGGCTCTTGATTCCCTTATTATTGACCGAAGCGCCCAAGTAGCCAGCATTCCAGATTCCGAATCATCGGATGCAATATTTTCGATAGGAGCGGCAGCAGGAATCTCAGCCGTTCCCGAAGATGAGGTGCTTCTGTTCACTCCAATAAGAGAAGGGAGGGTGAATCTCTCGAATCCCGCCGCATCTTTTCTTACCGATTCAGTAAGAGTGACAGGGGTCTTTCGATCTGATCAATCACAATTCGACGAGAATCTTGTGATTGTGGATATCGACCTTGCAAGGGAACTCCTTCAATACGACTCCGAAGCCTCGGCAATAGAAATACTTGCATCCCAGGGCTCAGATATCACCAAATTGACATCAGAAATTTCCAGAGCCATCGGACCCCGATTCGCAGTGAAAGACAGGCTCCGGCAGCAGGAAATGAATTTCCGCATGATTTCAATCGAGAAATGGGTTACATTCCTTCTTCTGTTCTTCATTCTTGTCATAGCTTCATTCAATATCATCTCATCCCTCTCCATGCTCGTAATTGAAAAGGAGAAATCCATATCCACGCTCCGAGCGATGGGCTTCAGCCGGCAAGGCATCGGTTCAATATTTTTCTGGGAAAGCATTTTTGTAACCATCATAGGAGGTATATCCGGAATCGCAATCGGAATCATCCTTACACTCATGCAGGAACATTGGGGACTCATCAAACTCCAGGGCGATCCGGGCACATTGACCGTTGCCTCATATCCCGTTCACCTTGACCCCGCCGACATTCTGATCACAATGATGCCCATAGTAATAATTGGATTCGCCACGGCATTAATTACAGCAACTTATGCCCGCGCACGTTCTCGATCATCTGAATCAGTTTAATAGCAAATTTGCGTTAAATTCTGTCAATTTGTCACAATTTAATCTTTAGCGACTTGTAAATTTCATAATTTATATATAAATTTGCAAAATATTAATAAAATTTGTATATAAATTTAGACCCAGTATTCTAAAATCTAATCGGCAACATGGAGAAAATTGATAATCTCGACAGAAAGATTCTTAATATTATCATGCAGAACGCCCGCATTCCCTCTAAGGATGTGGCTATCCAGTGTGGAGTTTCAAGAGCAGCTATCCATCAGCGCATTCAGCGCCTGATCGACATGAAAGTGATCACAGGTTCCGGATATATCGTAAATCCCCGTTCTCTCGGTTTCAACACCTGCACATACATTGGTGTTCGTCTCGAGAAAGGTTCGATGTATCGGGAAGTTGTAAAGGAACTTAACAATATTCCGGAAGTGGTGGAATGCCATTTCACCACCGGTCCATACTCTATGCTCATAAAGGTCTATGCGCAGGACAACCAGCATCTGATGGAGCTCCTGAACGATCGTATCCAGCATATTCAGGGCGTAACCGAAACAGAGACACTGATATCTCTTGAACAGAGCATGAACCGTCAGATTCATGTAGGTGTTGACAATCCGGTTCATACCCACGCGGACGTGCAGTAATCACGACTATCCCGTAATAACTTAATTCATTTTTATGAATCTCAAGATATCTAAAAAGACCCTCTATTCTATATTGGCCGTGGCATTCCTTGCCCTCACGGCCTTTCTTTTTTTCTGTCCCGACGACATTGAGGGCAACGTGCTTCAGCAGCACGACATTCAGCAGGGAATAGCAAACGGTCAGGAAGGAAAAGCCTTTCATGAAGCCACAGGCGAAACGACACGCTGGACCAATTCACTCTTTGGTGGAATGCCTAATTTCCAGATCGCGCCTTCATATCCTGCCGGAAAAGCCATAGGCTGGATATGGAGTGTATACACTCTCGGGTTGCCATCGCCGGCAAACCTGCTGTTTGCCATGATGGTGGGTTTCTTCATAATGTGCCTGTGCTTGAGATTCAAATGGTATAACGCCCTTTTTGCAGCCATTGCATGGGGATTCTCTTCTTATTTCATCATAATAATCGGTGCGGGACACATCTGGAAATTCGTTACACTCGCTTACATTCCGCCCACAATCGGAGGAATCGCCTTATGCTATAGAGGGAAATATCTTCAAGGCACCGCTCTTGCCGCCTTGTTTGGAGCCCTCCAGCTCCAGAGCAACCATCCTCAGATGTCTTACTATTTCCTCTTCGTAATCTTTGCAATGGTTATCGGCTGGCTATGCACTGCCATCCGTAATCACAAGATGAAACAATGGGGCTTAGCAACCGCATGCATCATTGCTGCGGGCATTCTTGCGGTGGGTGCAAACTCGGCGAGTCTTTACAATTCGTACGAATATTCCAAAGAGACCGTACGCGGGCGCGCCACAGACCTCACTCCTGCTCCCGGTGCTGAAACCGGAGGAATGAGCCGAAGCGCCATTACAGCATGGAGTTATGGCATTGACGAAACACTTTCCCTACTCATTCCAAATGTTAAAGGAGGAGCTACCATAAAACCTGTAGCTGGCGAGACCCAGCTCCTGTCTCTTGCTGACACCGATAAAGCCGATGATCTGTCTCTCTCTCCTGAAGAATTACAGTTTCTCGCCCAATTCCCTCAATATTTCGGTGACCAACCTATGACAAACGGACCTGTATATGTCGGAGCATTCGTGCTCTTACTCGCCATTCTTGCCCTGTTTACAGTAAATTCTCCTATGAAATGGGCTCTGTTCGGTGTCTCCGTTCTGGCAATTCTACTATCGTGGGGTCACAACTTTGAAGCATTCACAGATTTCTTCATAGATAATTTCCCAGGTTATAACAAATTCCGAGCTGTTGCAAGTATTCTGGTGATTGTGGAATTCACCATCCCTCTGCTTGCCATAATGGCGATTAAGAAGATGATGGAGACCGAGAATTATCTCGAACGCTTCGGAATGGTGCTCTACGCCGTCTTCGGTCTCGGAATAGCTGTATGTTTCCTCGGCTGGGTATCACCATCGGTTTTCGGAGAGCCCTACAGCGCTACCGAACTCCAGCAACTACAGGAAGCGGGAGCTTTCTCTAATCCTCAATATTACAACATCCTCAATGCCATTCGCGACACTCGCCTCTCTCTTGTGAGTGCGGATTCATTGCGCACTTTGATATTCATTCTCCTCGGGGGGATTGTAATATATCTCTATCTGAAGCGTGCCGTAACCAACCGCGCAGTGTTCGTATGCATGCTTTCAGCAGTAATGCTCATAGACCTCTTCTCCGTGGGCAAACGCTATGTAAATTCCGAGAACTTCACACGTCCTGCCCTTGACGAAGTAACCTTCAATAAAACCGCAGCCGACGAGGCGATCCTCAAGGATACCTCCAACTATCGCGTATACGATGTTCCGGGTCTCTATTCCGCCCGCTCATCATATTTCCACAAGACAATCGGAGGATATCATGCTGCAAAACTCACCAGATACAACGATCTTCTCGACCGCCAGATCTCCAAAGGCAACATGGACGTTCTGAACATGCTCAACACCAAATACTTCCTTTCCGGAGATCAATATGAAGAGAATCCGGATGCTCTTGGCAACGCATGGTTTGTCGATAGTATTTTCTATGTAGCAAATGCCGACAAAGAAATGGCGGCTCTTGATTCGCTCAATACAGCCACCGTAGCAGTTGCCGATGAGAAATTCCGTTCCTCTCTCGGAAATGCGCTACCAAAGGTATCCGGCGACACAATCTACGAAATCTCATACGCCCCGAATGCTCTTATATACAAGGCAAAGACAGGAAAAGGAGGAATTGCGGTCTTCAGTGAGATCTATTTCCCATGGGGATGGACGGCAACAATCGACGGCAAGGAAGCGCCTATCGGTAGGGCCAATTATATACTGCGCGCACTCCGCGTCCCGGCAGGTGATCATGACATCAAGTTCCGTTTCGACCCTCAATCGGTGCGCGTCACAAACGGCATATCCATAGCATCCGTAACAGGAATATATATCCTATGTGCGCTCGCCGTCATCATCTTGATTCTGCCGGTGATAAAAAGGCGCACTAACCATAAAGATAAATAATAATCTGACAATTAGTGAATCCTGCTTAATCTGTTGTTTAAACAACTTCCAAGATATGTTTACCCGATGGCGTAACTCTCATGGTTTTGGCGTGCACTCCCCTTTTGGCTTTCAATTTGTCGAGAGGGTGATTGCACGCCAGAAAAGTTATGCCTACTACGCATATGCGGATATTGACAGATGCTGCAAACATGAACATTATTCCCACAGGGTTGCAGAAGAGGCGAAAATGCTCCTCCGCCTCATGTGCTTCCTCGAACCTCGATCCATCTATCTTCCACCCGATTCTTTAAAGATTTTTCAGACTGCGCTCAAAGGATTCAACTCAAAGCTGCGAATAGTGAGAAATCCTCTAAACGCCGGTGCCTGCGATATCATTGCCTCCTCAGGTAATGACATCCCTCTCGATAGACTCAAAGAATTCATATCGGAGACCGGCAAATCTATCCTTCTAAAAGATGCTCCACCGGAATGGCATGGAATCCTCTTCGAAACAATGAGGGAAGGGATTATGATACAGGGCGGAAGCAACGCCATAATAATGTCACGCCCGCAGATGCAGAAAGTTACTTACAGTATGTATATCTAAGCTAACCTGTATGCGTCCCTGGAATCAACCGGCTAAGCTTCTGTCGGATTTCGAAAGCTTTCTGCTTCTTGAGCGAGGATTGTCCTCCCACACTCTCAACAGCTACCGCACAGATGTCATCCATCTGCTTGAATTCCTGCAGGAGCGACACATTCCGCTATCCGAAACTGAAACATCCACATTGCATCAGTTTCTATGCACTCTCCATGACCTCGGCATATCACCACGGTCTCAAGCCAGAATATTGTCAGGCATTCGCGCATTCTTCAGGTTTCTTAGGCTCGAAGGTTATATGGAGTCTGACCCATGCGAGCTTCTCGAAGCCCCTCGCTTTGGCCGTGTCCTACCCGATGTTCTTTCCATTGAAGACATTGACTCGATGATTCTCGCCCTCGATCCCGATAAGGAGGAGACACCACGCAACCATGCCATAATCGAGACACTATACGGCAGCGGTCTCCGCGTCTCCGAATTGGTTGAACTGCGCCTGTCACGCACAAACCTCGATGAAGGATATGTGATTATCACGGGAAAAGGAAACAAGCAGCGCCTCGTGCCACTTTCACCGGAAGCCATCAGGTTGATTGAAGGCTATCTCCCCCTCAGGGAAAAACTTAAAATCAAGCCCGACTCAAAAGATATTCTCTTTCTAAACCGTCGCGGAGGCATGATGACACGGGTAATGGTGTTCTACATCATCCGGGATCTCGCCCGGGACGCAGGGATAATAAAAAAAGTGTCGCCACATACGTTGCGACACTCATTTGCCACTCATCTGCTCGAAGGGGGAGCCAACCTGCGCGCCATCCAGGAAATGCTCGGTCATGAATCGATATCCACAACCGAGATATACATTCACCTCGACCGCTCGCGCCTCCGCTCCGAACTCCTCGAACATCATCCCCACTATCGTAAATCCCTCCCTCAATCGTAACCCACCGCCCCAATCGCAAATAACCTCGAGATTGGGTTCAGCGAGCTCTGCTCGCGGCGAAAGATTATTCCGCCGAAAAAGCGAATCTTATTTTCCGGTCATAGCTTTCCCCCGCCTTAAGGAGCTGGGAAGGAAATTCCGGCTTATTGGGCGAATCAGGAAATCCCTGCATCTCTATAGCCACCCCATCATAATCTTCATAAGATCGCCCGCTACGGTTTTTAGGGCAACCTGCAAGCCAGTTGCCGGTATAAACCTGAACTCCCGGCTGATCGCTGCTGACAACAAGCTTGCGTCCCGACTTCTCTGCCCTAAGCTCGACAGCATTCTCAATCATCTTGCCCGGTTGCCAGCCATCTATCACCCAGCAATGGTCATAGCCCTTGCCAATTCTTAAAGCCTCGAAATCAGCTTTTATTTCTTCCCCGATTTTCTTAAACTCCGTGAAATCCATAGGAGTGGAAACAACGTCAGCCATCTCTCCTGTAGGTATCTGCGTTTCATCGGTAGGAAGCCAACGGGAAGCCTTGAGCTTCATCTCATGATTGAAAATGCTCCCCGCATCGGCGCCGTCCAGGTTCCAATACGCATGGTTGGTCATATTGACAACCGTATCTGCATCCGATTCCGCATGGAAATCAAGTTCAAGAACATTATGGTCGTTCCAATGATATATGGCCGTAACTGTAAGCGCACCCGGATAATGCTCTTCATCATCCTTCGCGCTATATGTAAATTTCACGCCATCTGCAATCTCTTCCGCTGCCCAGTTCTGATTTTGGAAACCTTCCGGGCCACCGTGCAATGCATTCGGGCCATTGTTGATTGCAAGCTGATATTCTTTACCTCCAATCTCAAGATGTCCCTTGGCTATGCGGTTTGCATAACGTCCCGGGCATTTCCCAAGACAAGGCCCGTCTGCTATATAATCGGCAGCGTCTACATAACTGAGCGCCACATTCTCGATTGTTCCATCTCTATCCGGCACACGCACCTCTACAATCCCGGCACCCATGGTGGAGAGCACCACCGACGCGCCTTGCGCGTTGGTGAGCTCATACCAGGTGATTCCTCCCTTCTGCGAAGGAAATATCTTCTTTGTGATTTTCATGATCACTCCTCGATTTTACGTGCGCCGTCCGAAATCACGACATCATAGATCTTCGGCTCATGACCATATTTCTCATTGAATTTTTCAACCGCGAGCTTGATGAAATCATCATGAAGGTCATTCTTCACAAGATTGATCGTGCAGCCTCCGAATCCGCCACCCATGATACGCGAGCCCGTAACGCCAAGCGTTTTGGCCACATCATTGAGGAAATCAAGCTCCTCGCAGCTTACCTCATAATCCTTCGAAAGGCCGGCATGAGTCTCATACATCTTCTTGCCTACAGTCTCATAATCGCCTGCATTGAGGGCCTCGCAGACATCAAGCACACGCTGCTTCTCTTCGATAACGAATTTCGCGCGGAAATAATCCTCGGCTGTGACATCCCCTTTGATTTCCTCAAGTTGCTCCATCGTTGCATCACGGAGAGTGTCTATCCCGAGACGTTTGGCAACGCGCTCGCAAGATTCACGGCGCTTGTTGTATGGAGAATCCTTAAGCTCATGTTTCACACGGGAATCAACGAGCACCAACTTATAATCCTGAGGATTGAAGGGGAAATACTCATACTCCATAGAACGACAGTCAAGACGCATGAGGTTGCCCTTGCGACCGAATACCGAAGCGAACTGATCCATTATACCGCAGTTCACGCCGCAATAATTATGCTCCGTGCTCTGACCGATCTTTGCAAGCTCGAATTTATCGATCTTATTATTGTTGAAAAGGTCATTGAGGGCAAATGCGAAACAGCTCTCAAGAGCGGCAGATGAAGAAAGGCCTGCACCCAGAGGCACATTTCCGGCGAACACTGCGTCAAAACCCTTAACCTCGCCGCCACGCTTCTGAATCTCGCGGCAGATACCGAATATATAACGAGCCCAGCTCTGTTTCGGGGCATCCTCCTCCTTCAAACCGAACTCAGCATACTCATCTATATCGATAGAGAACACGCGCACTTTCTCCATACCGTTAGGTTTGATCTCAGCCATGATAACCTTATCGATAGCGCCCGGGAACACGAAACCGCCATTATAGTCAGTATGTTCGCCGATAAGGTTGATACGACCGGCAGATGCATAGAGAGTGCCAGCCTCTCCGAATCTCTCCTTGAATACTTTCTGAATCTCTTCTTTCATGGATTCCATGACAATTCTGATTTTAAGTTATTATATAAGTTATTATTTAATTGAATTCCAAATCCCGCTCCATCAATCCCCATCCCGCCCCATCAATCCCCCGCCTCATCAATCCCTATCCCACCTCATCAATCCATATCCAACCCCTCCCAGTCTAATCCCTTTGAGCCGACACCGTGCTGAGGGCGCGAGCCCGAAGCCTCCCGTCGCCTGTCCAGTGCTGAGGCGGAAGCCGAAGTCCTGGCTCAGTGCTGAGGAGGAAGCCGAAGTCCTGGCTCAGTGCTGAGGCGGAAGCCGAAGTCCTGGCTCAGTGCTGAGGCGGAAGCCGAAGTCCTGGCTCAGTGCTGAGGCGGAAGCCGAAGCATTTATCTAACCTCTATATTAATCTTGGCAGGTTTCACCCCTTTGGTCTTAGCCTCAAAGGTTATGACTCCCGGAGTTTTGCCAGCCTGCACAATCGCAGTTGCCGCCCCGCTGAAAAGATCCATTTCCGGCAATTGGAAAGGCCGCAGACTTGTAGGGTCTCCGTTGGCGGTTGCCCTGAATGCTCCCGCTCCCTTCGTTGCAAACTTCACCGCGCGAGCATCAGTCGGCACAATATTTCCATCCTTATCTGCCACCTGAACCGTTATATACACCAGATCCTCTCCATCTGCAGAAAGCTGTTTACGATTGGGGGTCAAGACAATATGGTCAGGTTTGCCGGCTGTGCGGATGGTCTTTTCCTCCGCCTTGTTCCCATTTGTATCATATGCGACAACCTTCACCTCTCCGGGCTCATACACAACATCTTCCCAAACCAGACGATAACGCCCCATAGCATTCTTGTCCTGGACGCGATCTTCGTCCCAAGCTTCATTCCTGTCCCAGAAAGAGAGGGAATGACGCTTGCTGTAATCCAGAGGTTTGGCAGATGCCTTGGTGCGTTTGCCATAAGACTTACCGTTGATGAACAGCTCTGCCGTCGGATAAGAAGTATACGCCATCACCGGGGTTTTCTCCCCCTCGCGTCCATTCCAGTTCCAGTGCGGGAGAATATGAAGTGTCGGTGCTTTATCATTCCACTGGGAACGATAGAGATAATATCTGTCTTTCGGAAGAGACGCCAAATCTATGATACCGAACATACTTGAATGATTCGGCCATCCATCGGTATCATAGGGGGAAGGCTCTCCGAGATAGTCGAACCCCGTCCACACAAACTGCCCGATCATCCAGGGATAATCGTCATCCATCGAAAAATCAACATCGGGGATGTTTGACCATGAACAGAATTCCGTATCATAACTTGAATTCTGATGATTGTCATATCTTGCCCCTGCCTTCAACTCCATAGGGAACATGTACACGCCACGTGAAGAGACCGTGGAAGCCGTTTCCGAGCCAAGGATAAGCCTCTGGGGCAATATATCATAAGCCTGTGTATAATACTGGGGTTTATAGTTGAAGCCCGGGATATCCACTGTTGAGGCAAATCCGTTATCTATAACCGCGCCATATTGGTCCATACCGCAAGTCACGGGGCGCGTAGGGTCAAGCCGATGACACATATCCTGCAGCATAACCAGCTCGCTAACGCCATCCGGTCCCCACTGGCTCGGAACCTCATTACCTACCGACCACATCACCACCGAAGCATTGTTGCGGTAATGGCGCAACATGTTTTCCATATCCCTCTTCGCCCATTCGCCGAAAATCGACCCGTAGCCGTTCTGGCTCTTCGGGCGGAAACCCCAGTCATCAAAGGGCTCCACCATCAACATCATACCCATCTCGTCGCAAAGTTCCACAAGCTCAGGAGCCGGCATGTTATGTGAAGTTCGTATCGCATTTGCCCCCATCTCCTTAAGCATCTCGACCTGATGGGCGAGCGCAGCCCTGTTGACGGCTGAGCCGAGGGGTCCGAGATCATGATGCTGACACACTCCTTTGAATTTTGTATATTCCCCGTTAAGGAAAAAACCCTTCTCCGGTATATATTCAAGTGAACGGATACCGAACCGTGTGGTATATGTATCCACATCCTTCCCGTCTACGCTCAGAGTGGTGCGAGCAAGATATAGATTTGGCGTATCCGTTGACCACAACTTGGGAGCCTCCACAAGGAAATCCTGCACGAACGGCTGTCCCTGTGCGTGATAGACCGAATTTCCCGTGGCCGCCACAGTCCCGTCCGGAGCGACGATATCCGTCCTCACCATCACTTTCTGACCTTTGACCGCTCCCGCGATTTCAGTGGTGAGCCTTATCGAGGCTTCTTTAGTGGAAACATAGGGGGTGATCACGTAAGTGCCCCAAGTAGGCACATGGACTGGAGATGTGGAGACAAGCCTTACATTCCTGTAAAGTCCCGCACCCGGATACCAGCGGCTCGATTTCTCTTTATTTTCAAGCGAAACCTCCACTATATTCTTACCCGGCACCATCACACCAGCCGGAACATTTATATAAAATGAATTATAGCCGTATGCCCAATTCCCTATTTTCTTGCCGTTAACGGAAACATTCGGATTGGACATAGCGCCGTCAAACTCGAATGTAAATACCTTCCCGGTCGTGTCCGGCACGTCCACTGTTGTTTTATAGTAACCCTTGCCTACATAAGGAAGACCGCCGGTCCTGCCTGTTTTCCACGAAGCTTCGGTCTCTCCGTTCTGTTCCACCGTCACCTTCTGAAGATCGTTCGCCCGGTCAAAAGGGCCATAGATTGCCCAGTCATGGGGCACCGTTACCGGCTTCCAATCCGTTTCATCATGCGAAAACTCCCATTGTTTTAATTCCGAGCTGTTTCTCTGCGCAGTAGCGGCCGTGGCGAATACCGCCGCCAAAGGCAGAATCAAAGATTTTCTAATCATTGAGTCTTATGGTTATATATCTTTACTGTTGAAGTTGTTTAAACAACTTCAATCCATATTATTATATTTTCATGTCATGCAGAATGCCTTCATATCGCATTCTCCCTACAAAGATACTAATATCTTATAAAAAAAGCAAGCCTTTTACATATCGGCTTGCTTTTTTAATAATATTTATCAATTTGACTTCCGAATCCCCGCATTTGGTTCCCGCACAGTTATCCGCCGCACCTTCTCTTGGCTATAATACTGCCTGATATTCGACACATCCATAGCCGTGGCATCAGCTATGAAACAATCAAAACTTTTCAGGAGATCGGCAAGGGCTGTCATTGAGTTTTGCGTCTGCTGGTTATAGAGCGTCCCGCTCATTGTAGTGTTGTCAAGACGGCCCTGCAACGCTCCGTTCACGCCTGAAATATCCTCCATCATCTTCATCTGAATGTCGAGCAATTCAGTGATTCCGATATTAGTGCAATTTGAACTCACCTGTTGCGGCAAGGGCATTCCCGCTTTCGGCCGAAACATTATAACTCCGTTAAACCGGCTCCATTCCTCTGCAATGTCATTGATATCGGCCCCTTCGGGAAGTGCCCCCTCCGGGAACAGCAGCACGCCCTTGGCCGATGCCCTCAGGATCCAGTCATACATCGAGATAAGTCGGTTGGTGAATTTCTGTTGGTCTATGATATCGCTCACGAAAGAATGGATCTCGCCGTCTATGAAAGGATATGCCTTGAAAACAAACGGATGCCTTCCATGCCTGTAAGGGGAACGCCCGCTTTTCAGCACATCACCCGACGGCGATAGAAAATGATAATGCCATTCCTCCTTCAAAATCCATTCCCGCCTTTCATATTCCTTAGAATCAGGCGCATCATCACACGGCAAGACATAATACCTCCCTCTACGCGTGTCATGACATCGGTAATACCTCACATATTCCCGGCTCCAGACCTCGACAACCCTGTTGCCTCTCCCTTCTCGGTCTCCATAGATTCTACTCAGGCGCATATAATCTTCGGCACTCCCGGCAAACGATGCGCACAGCGAATTGAAATCCATGTCATGGATCTCCCCTATGATATTGACATCCCAGTTCCTGAAATCACGGGAATCGGTATCACAAAAGAAATTATCCGGTATCACGAAATCGGTCCAGCAGTCTGTACGGTCTCCCCTCTTCCCATACCATTTGCGATGCACGGCCAGGCCACCAATAAGAAAATCCTCCATCGTGCGGGCGTACATCTCCTCCATGCGGTTAAGGTCCATATTATAGTCCAGAAGCCGCTGGATAGTCGGGGCTTCAGGATCTTCCAGTAAATCATCCGGCTCATAGCGCGATGGAGAATACCTGTTTCTGAAAACGCCAAGCACATTCCTCACAAGTCGGCGTATAAGATTGTTCTTCAAGGGCACATTCCCTTGGCTACGGATAAAGTCCTCTTCCCGCATACGCTGCCCGTCAACCTCGATCACATCTCCCCACTGATCTCCATATGTAAACCTTTTGTTCCTCTCGCGTTCTCTGCGGAAATCCGCGAAACCCTCCCAGCAGTTCATCGCCCGTGCCAACAACTCCGGATTTTGGACATATCCGTGATTTGTCGCCGCTCTTTCCGGCAAGCCCGTATAAAACATTTCCTTCCTTTTCATTTTCCCTTTTTATAAGTAAGTGATCAGATTAAACACATATTATAAACGCAGGATTTTTCGCGGGATTTCCGCGAGTTGAAGAAGGAGCAATGCGGGCATTGCGACTGATGAAACTCGGCGGAAAGCACCGGAAAAGACAAGTTTATGATATGTGAGATATAATTTTTCATTTATTATCGCTTTAATTTGATCACTTATTTAGCAATAGTTCGTTAAAAATTTGATTATAGGCTAAGCTGCATCTGTCGCCAAGCC
>CAJTZS010000069.1 GCA_910584055.1 uncultured Muribaculaceae bacterium
TAGAGCATCAGCTTCCCAAGCTGAGGGTCACGAGTTCGAGCCTCGCCTACCGCTCCACTATGAAAGGAACCGGTCTGTCGCTAAGCTTAGCTTCAAATTGGTTTCTTTTTTAATTTAAGAAGCCTTATGTTTGAGAAAGAAATTTATATCAAGCGCAGAGAGCAGCTGCGGGATAAAGTCGGATCCGGACTCATTCTGCTTTTCGGAAATGACGAGTGCGGCGTGAACTATGAAGACAACACATATCCATTTCGTCAGGATTCCTCTTTCCTGTATTTCTTCGGTCAACCTTACGCTGGTCTCAACGCCATCATCGATATTGATAATGACCGGGAGATAATCTTCGGAGACGAGCTTACCATTGACCATATCGTATGGATGGGAAACCAGCCGACAATTCATGAGAAAGCCGAGCTTGCCGGTGTCTCCGACACCCGGCCATCTGCCGACCTCAAGAAATATCTCGACAAGGCATCGGCATCGGGACAGACAATCCATTATCTCCCACCCTACCGCGACACACATCGCCTCCGACTGTTTGAGCTTCTCGGCATCATGCCTGGAGCAGACAAGCCATCGGTGGAACTTATAAAGGCTATAGTGGATCTCCGCAACCATAAGCAGCCGGAAGAGATTGAGGAAATAGAGAAAGCTTGTCGCGTTACTGCCGACATGCATATAGAGGCGACACGCGCCGTTCGCGTAGGTATGCGTGAATACGAGGTTGCCGCCGCCCTGGAAGCTGTGGCTCAGGCCAACGGTTGCGCATTGTCGTTCCCAACAATCGCCACAGTTCACGGCGAAACACTCCATAACCACTATCATGGCAATCTCATCAAGCAAGATGACATGCTCCTCGTGGATGCAGGCGCGGAGACGGCAGAGGGATATGCCGGCGACATGTCTTCCACAATCTGCGCCGGTCGTAAGTTCACGGAACGCCAGAAACTCATCTACGACATTCAGGTTGCCTCACACCTTGCAGCTGTAAGCGACCTTCGCCCCGGCAAACCGTTCGTGGAGGTCTATGAGCATGCCGCAGAAGTCATATGCGACGGACTGCGCGGTCTCGGCATTATGAAAGGTGACCCCAAAGAAGCTGTGAAAGCAGGTGCACACGCCATGTTCTTCCCCTGCGGGCTCGGTCACATGATGGGACTTGACGTCCATGACATGGAAAACCTTGGCGAAGTCTGGGTAGGATATGATGGAAAACCTAAAAGCACCCAGTTCGGACGCAAGTCATTACGCCTCGGCCGCCCACTCGAAGAGGGATTTGTACTCACTATAGAGCCGGGGGTATATTTCATACCGGAACTCATAGATTACTGGGGTGCAGAAAAAAGGTTTGATGAATTCATCAATTACTCTGAACTCCGGAAATGGCGCGACTTCGGCGGCATACGTAATGAAGAGGATTACCTCATCACGACCGACGGCGCACGCCGTCTTGGTAAAAAGATTCCGTTGACCACGGATGAAGTCGAGGCAATGAGATAGTAATGAATATTCGCATCCCGCCAAAGAAAGACATCTGGACCGCCATAGGCTTTCTCGCGCTTATGGTGATCCTCGTGTTTTCCTGCATGTGGGTATGGGAACAGTATCTTACGACACCGCCATACGTAGATCCGGAGCGATACCCGGTGCGCGGCATCGATGTGTCGGCGCACAACGGTGACATCAATTTCCAGCGAGTCCGTGCCGATGGATACGAATTTGCATTTATCAAGGCATCTGAAGGTTCCGACTTCAAAGACAAAAAATTTGAAACCAACTATACCAAAGCCCGTAAGGCAGGAATCAAAACAGGAGCATATCACTTCTTCCGTTTCGATAAAGACGGCGTTGACCAGGCGATAAATTTCCTTGAAGCAGTAGGCAACCGCAAACTGGACCTTGGCCTGGCGGTAGATGTGGAGCAGCAAGGCAACCCGGAAGGCATCGACAAAGAATTGATAACGGAGAGGCTTACCGCCATGGCGGAATACCTGTATCTGAAAGGGTATCGCGTCACTTTCTACACCAACAAAACCGGATATGAGGAATTCCTGATGGAATCCTTTCCAGGATACCCCCTATGGATATGCTCATTCTCGGAACATCCGATAGACGCGGACTGGACATACTGGCAATACGACCACCACGGCAAAGTGACCGGAATCAAAGGTGACGTAGACCTCAACGCCTATAACGGCACACGTGAGGAATTTGAAAAATCGGGGCAATAATCGCTATCGAAATCCGTTCATTAAAAGAATAAATATCGACATTTTGAAACGGATTTTTCTACATACAAGAATATCATATGCCATAATCGCATTTATAGCTATAGCCTTGAATTTTATACAGGGTCATGCAATAAATGCTGAACATTATGCACAGAACTCCGTCCTCTCGCAAGGACGTTGGGTGAAAATAAAAGTCAATGCCACCGGGATGCAACTCATCTCCAACGCCGACCTCAAGGCGATGGGATTCTCAAACGCTGAAAAGGTAAACGTATATGGCACCGGAGGCAGAATGGTGCGGGAAGCCCTGACGGCAGAGATGCCCGACGACCTCCCACTCCTTCCAAGCGTCCGCACCCCGAAAGGGATTGTGTTTTTCGGAGTTGACAACGTGACATGGGCATCCTCCAGAAACGGATTATACACCCATGAGATGAATCCTTACTGCGGGGAAAGCCTCTATTTCGTGTCGGACAGGGATATCGACAAGGAGGAAACGGCAAAAGCCCCTGCATCCCCGGCAAAGGGAGACAAAGTGATTTCAACATTCACCGCCAGACTGCTCCATGAACGCGACATCCAGGCTCCCTCGCAGGAAGGAAGGATGCTTCTTGGAGAAGATTTCCGCACCAACAAGTCCCAGAGATTCAGTTTCGTTCTTCCCGGAATATCTTCTGAAGAGGTAACGGCAAGGGTAAAATTCGGAGCAAAGACAACCAACGGCTCATCCTCCTTGATAATCAGCGCAAACGACACCCGTCTTACGGCAACACCGTCCGACAGGATAGAAGCGTGCACCAGCGAATTCATAAAGACAACCTCCACCACAAAATCCTTTAGTATAGACGCTGACAAACTCTCGCTCGGAATCGATTATTCATATTCCGGCGCGCTCTTCACGGCACGTCTCGACTATATAGAAGTATTTTATGAACGCAATTTGAATCTTTCCGCCGGTGACCTACATTTTTACGACACCTTTAACGGAGAGACAGTCGAGATCGGAGGATGCTCCTCGGAAACCCACATATGGGATGTTACAGATCCCTGCAAAGTTACGGAAGTGGATTTCACCCTTGAGGGAGACAATGCATATTTCACACCGCAGTCAGGCTACAGAGAATATGCAGCTTTCAACCCGGGCGCCGTCAACCGTGCAATCACACGCAGCGTCATAGTCAAAAATCAGGACATTCATTCCATGCCCTCTCCCGATATGGTAATAGTGGCATATGCGGAGTACGCTTCCGCTGCCAACCGCATAGCCAAACTCCATGAAGAGGCAGATGGTTTCAACGTGCTTGTCCTGACTCCGGAATCCATCTACAATGAATTTTCCGGCGGTCATCCGGATGTCGGGGCCTTCCGCAAAATGCTTAAAATGTGGCATGATCGCGGAGAAGAACGAAACATCCGCCATTGTCTTCTCTTAGGGCGCGGATCATACGACACAAAAATGGTGTCCACCGGTATCCGCGGGGCCGGTTACCGTCCGCTACCGTTGTGGCAATCCCCTACGGGTAATACAGAGGCATCGGCATTCTCTACCGATGACATCATAGGGATGCTTGACGACACTGATGAACAGAGTTTCAACATGAGCAGCGCAAAAATGCAGGTGGCCGTGGGCCGTCTCCCCGTCACAAGCGCACGAGAGGGGGAAGAGATGGCGGCAAAACTTGAAAAATATATCAAAAGACCCACATATGGTGCATGGCGGAACAGGGTTATGCTCATCGCCGACGACCAGGACAGCGCCATACATCTGACACAAACGGAAGATGTCTACAAAAGGTTGTATGACAATGCTCCCCATTATCAATATGAGAAAGTGTATCTCGATGCATATCCTTTGGTGTCTTCAAGCGTAGGCATGACATATCCCGCAGCTAAAGAGCGCATGATGCGTCTTTTCAACGAAGGGGTGGCATATACGAATTATATAGGGCATGCATCCCCTACTTCCTGGACACATGAGAAACTCCTTACATGGAACGACATGCTCTCCTTTACCAATCCGAATCCAACGTTTTATTACGGAGCCACTTGTTCTTTCGGTGCCTGGGATGCCGACAACATCAGCGGAGCAGAGAAACTTGTCTTAAACCCCACCGCGGGATTCATAGGGGCGATATGCGCGAGCCGTACGGTATACATTTCGCAAAACGGAACGCTTAGTAACCACATGGCAGATTACATGCTTAAATCCGGTCCCGACAACGAAGCATTACGCGTTGGCGATGTGTTTGTAAACGCGAAGAACTCTTTTACTGACGACAACAAACTGCGCTATTGCCTTATATCGGATCCGGCATTGCGTATTCCCAAGCCTTCAAGAAACATAGTGATCGAAAGCATCAACGGTGTTGAGCTCGCTTCAGCGTCAGACGCTCCTGAGATAAAGGCTCTTTCGAAAGTGAGGCTCAAAGGATCTGTAGCCTCCCCTGATGGCATGATGCTTGAGGACTTCAACGGCACGATCGCGATCGACCTTTATGATGCGGAAAAGGTAGTCGAGACATTGGGCAACGGGGAAAAAGGGAAGGTGGTAGTATATAACGACCGCCAGACTAAACTCGCTTCCGTGTCAGCGAAGGTGGTAAACGGTCAATGGGAGGCGACCCTCATGATGCCGGCGGAGATTGAGAACAACTACAGCCCGGCCCGTATCTCAGTCTACGCATGGAGCGAAGAAGGGAAAGAGGCCCAAGGCTCCACCGAGTCTGTATATGTATATGGTTACGAAGACATAGAGACTCCCGACATCAAAGGTCCGGACATCAAGACAATGTATCTCAATTATCCTGATTTTTCGGAAGGGATGATGGTAAACGCCAATCCAGTTGTTCACGCGTCAGTCATCGATGAATCGGGGATAAACATCTCTGATGCGGGAATTGGCCACAAAATGTCGGTCACCCTTGATAGCGACAAGATATTCGATGATGTGTATATGTATTATACATGTGATCCTGAGAACCCTCTCGGAGGATATATAGCCTACCCTCTCTCTGACCTCACACCGGGTGAACACACAATCAAACTGACGGTCTACGACAACGCCAACAACGCAACGTCAAAATCACTGACATTCAGCGTCGGTGCCATCAAAGATCCTGTTATACGGAATCTTGCCACTGACGTGAATCCCGCCTCTACAAGCGTAGTCTTCTCTGTGGCGGTAGATCAGCCTAACACAAAGATGAAATGTCGTCTTGAAGTGTTCGACCTCTCAGGCAAAAGGGTTTGGAATTCTGACGAATCCATACACAGCGACATGCAGGGCGGTATGCAGACACGGTGGGATCTCAAAGACAATGCTGGGCGGAGAGTGGCAAGAGGCATATATCTTTACCGGGCCACAGTTGAAACTCCCGACGGGATGTATAGCTCTCAAACCAAGAAACTGGCTGTTACGGCACAGCCATAGTAATGTTTAATGGGTAATGGGTAATGTTGAATGGGGAAAGTCTTGACTTATGAATGACGATAATAACCTTATATTGCCGGAGCCGACGCTCAGAAGGCTTCCATGGTATCTTGCATATGTGGAGATACTGAGAGCCAACGGTGTGGACAATGTCAGTTCCACCCAGATATCGCGTGCTCTCAGCATAGATGCTTCGCAGATTGCGAAAGATTTGTCTTTCCTAAATATAAATGGCAAAACCAGAATCGGGTATGAGGTAAACGCCCTTGTGGAAGCGTTGTCCGACTTTCTTGGTTTCACCCGTTCCCACAAAGCATATGTAATTGGAGCGGGAAGCCTCGGAAAAGCGTTGATCCGTGATTCGGGCCTTTCAAACTATGGCCTTGAGATTGTGGCGGGTTTTGATGTAAACCCGGAAGTAATTTCTCGCACGGACCTTGGTGTGCCTATCTATCATATAGACAGGATTTATGAAGTGATGGAAGAAACACCTGCTTCCATCGGTATCCTGACAGTGCCGGCACAATCGGCGCAGGAATGCGCCGACATAGCCATCGGAGCAGGCATCAAGGCGATCTGGAATTTCTCACCCTATCGAGTCAAGGTTGCAGAAGGGGTGGTAATGGCGAACACCTCGATATATGCCCACCTCGCCCTTATATTCAACCGCCTCGAAGAAAAACATTCAAGGACTTGACTCCCGCACATTATAAATGAAAATATTCAATATCATAGGGAAATACGAGGCTGGCCGGGACCAAGAAATCAATTGGCACATGCTTCAGGACTCCAATGTGATCCGGTCTGACAATCCATTTTTTGTTCCGGATTTTGACAGCGAATTCCGATTATACCCCTCCTTGGCGATAAGGATTGACAGGCTTGGGAAATCCATCGCCCCAAAGTTTGCCCACAGATATTACGCACAAGCAACTCTCGCTGCCACTGTAAGGGCTGAAAATCTACTTGCATCCCTGCGCACCGGAGGACTGCCATGGGACAAGGCTGTATCATTCGACCGTTGCTGCATGATCGGTGATTTCAGACCTATAGAAAACTTCAGTGAGGTATCGGAAATATTATTCCACATCGGGGATAGCTCACAAAGAATATCACTTGCAGGATTCAAAACGGATATCGACAGGATAATTGCCCTTGTCAGCGAAAACAATATACTCAAGATGGGGGACATCATACTTCTTACGGGGGAAGAAACCGGGTTCAAGCTTGCTCCTGGACAAAACCTTTACGCGGAAGCGGATTCCGATAAACTACTCGAAATTAGAATCAAATGAGACAGAAGCGAATGGTAGCGTTGTCCCTTTTCTGCCTCGTCATGCTTAGCGGTCTGACAGCAAAAGGGGAATACTTATTCAAAAATGAATCAAGACTCGCCAACGGGAAATGGATTAAAATAGAGATCGAATCGACCGGTCTCTATCAGATACCTTATGCCACACTTCTCGAAATGGGATTCGAGAATCCTGCGGCCGTAGGGGTTTATGGCAATGGCGGCGGACTGCTTTCCGTTAATTTCACATCCTCCAATGAGGGGAAACCCTATTGCGACGACATAGAGAAAATTGCAGTGATCCATGAAAACGAATCACTCTATTTCTATGGAAAGGGGGTTGATGACATTAAGTTTGAAGCAGGAAACGCCCCCCTATTCAAAAGAGGCACACCGAATCTCTATTCCGATACGGGGTATTATTTCCTCTCAGATATAGAAACTCCCCTGCTTGCCGCAGAATCGCAATATGAAGGCAATGGAACTATACTGACAGATGGATGGGGTTATATCTACCATGAAGCAGACCTCGAACAGAATTCAACAGGAACCGGACAACTTTTTTGGGGAGAGAGCTTTCTTGGCGGCAATTCCACCCTTAGCTGGACATCATCAACGCCATGGCTGACTTCGGGCACCGGAAAACTCATGTGCAGACTCTATACATCACCACGTTCATCCGTGTCAGGGAAAGTCACAGTCAGCAATTCAGATTCAGAAGGCTCGTTAGACCGGTCGCAAGGGACAGGCGACCGATTCTATGACACACCTTTGAACCTTCCACTTAAATACGACCTCCGGGAAGCGGATGAAGTAACAATCAACATGACTGCCACCGGCAGTGACCCTGATTTCCTTAATCTTGATTATTGGCTTCTATCTTATCCGAAACGCCTGCCGGAATCAACCGGACTTAAAGAAAACCCTGCCGAATCTTATTCATTTTCATTGACAACGGGGCAAAGCTACCATATCAGGCTCGGAAACAGGCTTCGACTTCTCGACGTTACCAAACCGGAAGCGATTAAATCAGGCAAACAAGACCCACTGAACCCGGAGATGACAGGATTCACGGCATCAGGAGAAAGCATGTCCGTAGTTATCTATGATCCGGCACGAAAACAAATGGAAATAAAAGGTTGGCAACCTGTCTCCAATACCAATCTACACGCCTTGCAGGCCCAGGGGGCGGAATTGTTGATCATCACCGTGCCGCGTTTCCGTGAGTATGCAGAGCGCATAGCCGACATACATCGCAATTATGAAAATATAAAAGTGGCGGTAGCCACTCCCGAAGAAATCTACAATGAGTTTTCATCGGGCACTCCGGATCCGATGGCATACCGCGCGATAGCGAGGATGCTCTATGATTCCAAAGGAAGCAAGCTTAAGAATATCCTGCTTTTCGGGCCGAGCGACCGCAATCTCAGACATAAGATTGAGGGAGAAACAAAATTCGACCGCATCATAGCGGTGCAGCAGGCAACCGTAACTCCTGACCGCGATGCCAGTCCGGCATATGATTTCTATGGCATAGTAAAGGATGAAGTGAATGAGGATGCATTATACCGGGAAGTCATGAATGTCGGAGTGGGATTGCTTTCGTGCGAGACAGGCAATGAATGCGAACGGGCCATACGCAAGATAGAGCGATACCTTGCCGATGACACTCAGGCATGGCGAGTGAACGAGACTCTTAGCGTAGGAGGACTGCACGACAATCACACTCACGACAAGCAGGCGGAAGACTACGGAAACCTGATAAGAAACTACACCGGAATAAGCGGCATGGCGCATACAACCATCGCCGTGGATGCATATGGCAATAAAGGCGCACACGGCATGTTCACCCGGACACTTGACAAAGGAAAAGTTTTCTCCGTCTGGTTTGGGCACGGAAGCAGAGTAATGTTCGGGCAGGACAAGAATTTCTTCACAACGTCAGATGCAGTAGCACTGAAAAACAGCCATCTCGGATTCATGTATATGGGTGGATGCGATTTCTCCATCCCCGACACCCGGGCCCGAGGTCTCGGAGAGACAATCGTGCTTGATTCGGAACACGGGATGGCGGGCGCCATTGTAAGCACAAGGACCGCATGGTCGAACCAAAATTACGATCTGGGTAAAAGACTTCTCGATGGATGGCTGAAACCTGCAGATACCGATGTATCACCCACAATCGGTGAAATATATGCAAAAGCCAAATCCGGAGCACAGTCGGCAAACTCCCTAACTTTTATACTTTCCGGCGACCCGGCATTGAGAATGCCTTCGCCATTGAGAAAAGTCATCATGAATGATATTGCTGGCGCGCCCGGAGAAAAGGTAAGGATAGAAGGTTCGATTGTAGACAAGAATGGAAATGCCGACAATACATTCAATGGTAAGATTGTTCTGAAACTCATGGAGCCTGCGATGAAACTGAGGTCAAAAGACTACGTGACGGCAACGGGCACGACACCGCAACCGATAAAAATCAATGGTAAGGACACCATCATATACTACACTCTCGACGTGACTTATGACACAAGTCTCATAACGGCCATAGAATCGGATGTGAAGTCAGGCAAATTCTCGGTTTCCATGGTTATCCCCAAAGAGTGTGCAGGTTTCGCAGGAGAGAGCATGAAACTCCACGCGGGAGTATTCGATAAATCCAGATGGCTCGGAGGTTCGGGGGCATCAATGATATCGATTCAGGACAAACCGTCAGAAGATGCACAAATCGATATTGAAGCGCCGGTTGTCAATGCTACGTACGACAACAGCCGCCGCATGGTCATTGTAGAGGCGGTTGACGACTCGGCACTTCCATTGTCGCCTTCCGCATATATGGTAATGCTTGATGGCAAACCATCTACCCTGACGACTGAAACCCATGAAGAGGATGGCAATTCCGGCAAGATATTCTCCGGTTATACCGATCTTTTTGATCTGGCGGATGGAGCGCATACATATTCCATTACAGCTAAAGATATTGCGGGCAACAGCATCACCGCTGAAATTGATTTTGTAAAAGAGCCTGCCAAAGCTCCTCTGACCCTCAACCTCTCCTCCAAAGCTGTAATCGATGAAATTTATATTTCAGTCGAAGGAGACGATGCTCCCGGCTCGTTAGAGTTTGAAATCCGCAATACAAACGGGGAAACGGTAATGAGCAGAACCGGTGCAGTTGCCTCCATCACATGGGATTGCCGCGATTTGAAGGGGAGTAAAGTCGCTCCAGGGCTATATCGCGCAAGAGTGCGTTCCGCTGCAGGGACAACCCACACAAAATATTCGGAGTGGGCTAATTTCGCAGTGCTGCAATAAAAGAGTTAAAATTGAGTTTTACAGATAGGATGAAAATTAATTATAGAATATTGACGATATTTGCGTTGTCTGTGTTTGGCGTTGCGGGCATTTACGCTCAAAACGACATAAAGGACAACGAGTTCAACCCTGTCAACACCGGTGTGACCACACTTTCGATAGCTCCGGATGCCCGTGGAAGCTCCATGGGTAACCTTGGCGTGGCAACGGATCCTGATATGAACTCACAGTTTTGGAATCCATCGAAATATGCCTTCGGGTATTCTACAGGAGGTTTGTCTCTGTCATATACCCCTTGGCTCCGCAAGATTGTCAACGACATCTTCCTTGCAAATCTCGCAGGATATTGGAAACCGGGCAGCGGTGACAATCAGGCGTTCAGTGCATCGCTCCGCTATTTCTCACTTGGAGAAGTGACCACCGGATACAGCGAAGACATTAATATCCAGACAATAAATCCGTATGAATTCGCCATAGACCTCGGTTACTCACGCAAACTTTCGGAGAAATTCTCCATGGGAGTAGTGCTCCGCTATATACTGTCTGATTTGTCGTACAACGACACCCAGACCGGTGAATCAAACACTGCCGCATCCGCCTTCTCTGTCGACCTCTCCGGATATTACACTACTTACCCGATGATCGGTCGCAGCGAATGTCAGTTCTCATGGGGTTTCGACATCTCCAACGTCGGAACGAAAGTAAGTTACGACCATGGCGCTTCCAACGCGTTCCTCCCTACAAACCTCCGCTTGGGTGCGAACTTCATGTTCCCTCTCGCCGATTACAACACGCTCGCATTCGGTCTTGACCTCAACAAACTGCTTGTACCGACAAAACCCCGCCAGAAAGATTTTGACACATCTACGGTTGAAGGGCAGCAGGAATATGAAGACGCTCTCGACAAATGGGAAAGCATGTCGCCTATCACCGGTATTTTCAAAAGTTTCACCGACGCTCCCGGGGGATTCAAGGAGGAACTTCAGGAAATCGGAGTCAGCTTCGGCGCGGAATACGCCTACAACCAGCAGTTCTTTGTACGCGCAGGATATAATTACGAACATGCCAACAAGGGAGGCAGAAGCTATTTCGCTTTCGGAGCAGGCTTCTCGCTCAATGTCGTGCAGCTCGATGCCTCATATATGCTCGCCACGGCGCAAAGCTCCCCACTCGACCAGACCCTCCGTTTCACGCTGACCTTCGACATGGACGGTCTCCGCGACCTCCTCGGCAAGCGACGCAAATAATTAAACATTTAACATTCCACATTAAACATTCTAAGAGATGCTAAGTATAATATATTGGAATGCGAATCCGGTGCTTTTTTCACTCGGTCCGATATCGGTAAGATGGTACGGACTGATGTTTGCAATCGGATTCACCATCGGATACTGGCTCGTGGCAAAAATGTTCCGTCACGAGGGAGCCCCGGAGAAATGGCTCGGGACATTGTTGATGTATGTGGTAATTGCCACGATTGTAGGTTCACGCCTCGGACACGTGTTCTTCTATGAATGGGGATACTATTCGCAACATCCCGCCGAGATATTCAAGATATGGGAAGGGGGGCTCGCAAGTCACGGCGGCACAATCGCCAATATTATCGCCCTCTTCCTCTTCTCTTGGTTCGTTTCGAAGAAACCCGCCTCATGGGTATTCGACAAGATAGTGATAGCCATAGCCCTTGTCGGAGGTCTCATACGACTCGGCAACCTGATGAACAGCGAGATATACGGAGGTCCGACAGACCTTCCCTGGGGATTTGTATTCCTGCGCAACGGAGAGACGCTTCCTGCGCATCCCACGCAGATATATGAGGCCCTGTGCTATTTCCTCCTCTTCGGGCTGTTGATGTGGATGTACTGGAAAAAGAATGCGGAAGAGCGTCCATGGCTGATAACCGGGGTATTCTTTATCGGTATCTTCCTCCCCCGCTTCCTGATAGAATATGTCAAGAACGTTCAGGTATCATCGGAATATGAGATGATAGCCACCTACGGCATGAACCTCGGACAGATGCTCAGCATCCCCTTCATCCTCTTAGGTGTCTTCCTCGTCATCTGGGCGATGACCCATCCCCGCCAGCATTTCAAATTTCCCAACCGCTTCGCAGACGAAACGAAATAATCAGAACATTGCGGCTACGCGCTTTAGGGCGGCGATGAAGATGTCGGCCTCCTCCTGGGTGTTGTAAGCCGCAAAGGAGGCACGGACGGTGCCGGGGATGCCAAGGCGTTCCATCAACGGCTGCGCACAATGATGGCCGGTACGCACTGCCACCCCTAACTTGTCGAGCAACAACCCAATGTCATAGTTATGGATTTCCCCGACATTGAATGATATCACGGCCGACTTTTCCGAAGCTTCGCCATATATTTTCACTCCGGGTATCTCAAGCAGTCGTTCTGTGGTGTAAACAAGCAATTCCTCCTCATGCCGACGGATTTTGTCAAGCCCTGTCTCCTCAAGGAAATCAAGAGCTTTAGAGAAAGCGGCTATATCTATGAAGTCTGGAGTACCGGCCTCGAATTTAAAGGGAAGTTCGGCAAATGTCGTGCCTTCGAAACTCACATGCTTTATCATCTCACCTCCTCCTTGATACGGAGGCATCGATTCAAGCCACCCCCGTTTGCCGTAGAGCACTCCCACACCCGTGGGCCCGTACATCTTATGCGAGGAGAAGACATAGAAATCGCAATCAAGATCTTTGACATCAATTCTAAGATGGGGTGATGCCTGCGCTCCGTCAACCAACACCGGCACCCCATGTTCGCGGGCGAAACGGATCATATCCTTCACAGGATTCACTGTGCCCAGGACATTGCTGATATGGGTAAACGAGGCAAAGGCCGTGCGGTCGTTGAAATATCCTTTGTATTGCTCGAGGTCAAGTTCCCCCTTGTCGTTAATATCCACAACACGAAGCTTGATATCCTTATGACGCTGTAGGAGCTGCCAGGGCACAATGTTGGCATGATGTTCCATTACGGTGAGAATAATCTCGTCTCCGTCACGGAAACGGTCGCCGAAAGAGGAGGCAACGAGATTGATAGCTTCCGTAGTGCCTCGGGTGAAAATCACTTCTTCCACGCTCTCGGCATTTATATAGTCCCGAACCTTGCGGCGCGTATGTTCCTGCAGGTCGGTGGCCTCCTGCGACAACGTATGCACACCGCGATGCACATTCGCCTTTGTATGCTCATAAAGCGAGGTGATGTTGCCTACAACCGATGCCGGGGTCTGCGAAGTGGCCGTATTGTCAAGGTATATAAGCCTTTTGTCGCCCACGGTTCTCTGAAGTATCGGAAACTGCCCTCTTATTTTCTCTATATCAAAACCCATATCAACTCAAATTACTTCACAGCTTCTTAATAACGTGTTATTTGCCGCAGCGGGCGCATGACGCGCATGCCGAGCTCTCTCCGGCAAACCGGCGTTCAGTCATGATGCGCAGTCTGTCGCGCAATGCCTCCACACGGATACGGTCAATAATATCGGCCATGAATGCCTGTTTCAGCAGCAAGCGTGCGGTAGCCTCATCGAGTCCACGGGTGCGCATATAGAACATCTGCATCCCATCGAGCTGACCGATGGCGGTGCCATGCGAGCACTTCACATCATCGTTGTATATCTCAAGCTCCGGGCGACTTGTCATCTGAGCTTCATTGCTTCCAACAAGATTGCGGTTAGACTGGTATGCCTCCGTCTTTACAGCCCCGGGGGCAACATAAATCCTTCCCGTGAAAGCACCTTTGGCTTCGTCATCGAGAGTGAACTTGAACAATTCATTGGAACGGCAACGCGGCGATGAATGGTCGATACGCGAATATGTGGAAATCTTCCTGCGGGCATCCTCAATACCCATTCCGTATAGGTGCAGTTCGGCATCCTCACCTGCAAAAAATGTATGATACTCATTACGTGTAGTGCCGTTGAACAAAGTCAGCCCGTCAACAGACACTCGGCTTCCGCTCTCCTGACGAAGATACAGAGCCGACGCACGGGAGGTTTTCTCAGTGGATTCCTCAAGATTATAATAATCGAATGAAGAGTTACTACCGACAAGAATCTCCACCGTCTCAAGCGAAAGGAATTCGAGGTCAGGATTCTGTGTATGGTCACATACAAGGAGCTTGACATCGGCATCTTCTTCCACTATTATCAACAGACGCCGCACAGCCATTAACGGCATCCCATTCTCAAGGATGTTGACGAGCTGAATCGGTTTTTCAACCTTCACACCTTTCTTCACCCTTAGATAGAACCCATCCTGCGCAAACAGGGTATCAAGGGCCACTATCGGATTTTTCATATCCGCCAGTTTACCGTAATACTCCGCTATCTGTTCAGGATGTTCGGCAGCGAACTTCCTCAAACTTCCGACCTCCACGCCATCGGGGATCGCCTCAAAAGCATCTGCAGTAGCTGAGAACGTATCATTTACGAGCATGAACAGCGATGTAGAGAGCATAGGGACATCGCAATGGAACGTTGCCTGAGGATTGACATCGATATCTACTTTTGCGATATTCAGTCCGTAATCGGGAGCGAACATCCCCTCAAGATCGCAGTTCTCATAATTGTCAGCACCCTCCTTCGGCAGCTCCATATCTTTCAGCAGCGTGAAAGCCTCCTGCCGCAAGGCATTCAACGGAGCAGCCCCGTTGGCATCTATCAGGTCACGGTGCTCTTCGAATAAATCAAGATATTGTTTTAACGCGCTCATAACTATCTGTTGTCAACTTCCTCCTTAATCCAATCATAACCCCGTTTCTCAATCTCAAGGGCAAGCTCAGGACCTCCCGATTTCACAATCCTGCCCTTATACAGGATATGGATAAATTCCGGTTTGATATAATCAAGAAGACGTTGATAATGGGTAATCACGATTGTAGCGTTATTCTCGCTTTTGAGCTTGTTCACTCCTTCTGCCACAACGCGCAGGGCATCGACATCAAGACCCGAGTCCGTCTCATCGAGAATAGAAAGCTTTGGTTCGAGCACAGCCATCTGGAATATTTCATTGCGCTTTTTCTCACCGCCGGAGAACCCTTCGTTCACAGAGCGTGAAGCGAGTTTATTGTCGAGTTCAACCACCGCCCTCTTCTCACGCATCATTTTCAGGAAATCGGTCGCGCTCATCGGAGGTTCATGAAAATATTCACGTTTGGCGTTTACAGCCGCACGCATGAAATTCACCATAGACACTCCGGGAATCTCGACAGGATACTGAAATCCGAGGAACAACCCCTCATGACTCCGTATTTCCGGAGACATCGCAAGAAGATCCTTGCCATTGAATTGCGCAGAACCTTCCGTCACCTCATAAGCGGGATTGCCTGCAAGCACCATCGAGAGAGTGGATTTACCACTGCCGTTAGGTCCCATGATGGCGTGCACCTCTCCGGGACGAATTTCGAGATTTATACCCTTTAGAATCTCCTTACCGTTTATCTGAGCGTGTAAGTCCTTGACTTTTAACATATCTTGAAAAATAGCTTATATCTTTTCCGTTAATTTCTATCTTACTCTCCCGCAGGAGAGGACAATGCGTTATCCTCGCGGGATTTCAAATTGTAAAATTACAAATTATCCCACACATATAAAACAATTACCTCCCCATTTTGCTCAAATCCATACCAACCGGAGTCTGATTGTCGACCCCAATCCGACAATCAGACTCACACTCCCATTGCTAAATTCCCATTTATAGGCGAGATTAAATCAAGTGTATCTAAACCGTAGCCGGATGGGGAGCCGCTGTTGCTCGCAACGGCGGCAGGTTAGCAATAGTCTCTATTGTAATAAACACAGAGAACGCCGCGATATTCGTTAATCCGGAGCTGTTTCCTGTACTTGCCAGTCGAATCCGGCTCTGTTCCTCTGTCGGGAGCTTTGCGACCCTCCGTGCCGATAAACGGGGAGAAAATGCTTCTGTAACTCTGTGCCTCTGTGTTTATTAGAGATTAAATAAAGTTAGATGTTAAGCACGATGCAGAAATCTCCAGTTAT
>CAJTZS010000070.1 GCA_910584055.1 uncultured Muribaculaceae bacterium
AAGCTAAAGCCGACCTGAAAATCAAAAATCAAGTCGGCTTTTTTCGGATGGATACTGAATAGAGAGCTTGTCGTCTCCATCCTTATAAGAAACATTGATATTGCCTCCGAATTTTCCGTCGGCGTTTAATTGCAGCATCATTTCTGCAAGTTCGTCTTCAAGATATTTCTGGATAGCTCTCTTCAGCGGACGTGCTCCGAAATTCTTGTCATAACCTTTGTCTGCAATGAAATTCTTGGCTTCATCGGAAAGATTGAGCCGGAAACCAAGTTTTTCAATCCTCTTATAAAAATCTTTAAGCTCTATGTCGATAATGCCGAATATAGATTCTTTCGACAACTGATCAAACATTATTATGTCGTCAACACGGTTAAGGAACTCGGGACTGAATGCTTTGTTCAACGCTTTGGATATTACGCTATGAGCTTGATCCTTGGTGACAACCTCAGTATTAAAGCCCACACCTCCGCCAAAGTCTTTCAATTGACGCGATCCTACGTTACTTGTCATAATAAGAATCGTATTCTTGAAATCTATCTTGCGACCCAAAGAGTCAGTAAGGCGACCTTCGTCCATAACCTGAAGCAAAAGATTGAAAACATCCGGATGAGCTTTCTCGATTTCATCAAGAAGCACAACTGAATACGGCCTGCGCCGCACTTTCTCTGTCAATTGCCCCCCCTCTTCATATCCGACATATCCCGGAGGCGCACCCACGAGACGCGAAACGGTGAATTTCTCCATAAATTCGCTCATATCCATTCTTATCAGCGAATCGGACGAATCAAACAGATATTCGGCAAGTTTCTTTGCGAGATGCGTCTTCCCGACACCTGTAGGTCCGAGAAACATGAACACGCCAATGGGCTTGTCGGGGTCTTTAAGCCCGATTCTGTTGCGCTGGATAGCCTTGACAACCTTTTTGATTGCATCGTCCTGACCTATCACGGCTCCCTTAAGACTGCTACCCATTTCCAGGAGGCGTGCCCCCTCTGCCTGAGCGATGCGTTGCGTCGGGACACCTGTCATCATTGCCACAACCTCCGCCACTTTCTCGCCATCCACTTCCTGACGGTCACTGTCAAGAGACTTCTCCCATTCTTTCTTGGCTTCCTCAAGTTCGTTTTTCTTCGAAACCACTTGATCGCGAAGAGAGGCGGCCAATTCATAATCCTGGGACTTAGCGGCATTCAACTTGTCCAAGGTCAGTGCATCAACCTCCTTTTCAAGTTTCTCGATCTCCTCTGGCACCACTATATTCGTAATATGCACCCGGCTTCCTGCTTCATCAAGGGCGTCAAGTGCCTTATCAGGGAAATTGCGGTCGCTCACATATCTTTCCGTAAGGTTGACACATGCCTCAAGGGCATCGTCAGTGTAATTTACATTATGATGCACCTCATATTTTTCCTTAACCTGCCTGAGGATTTCCAATGTCTCCTCCGGGGTTGTGGGTTCGACCATAACTTTCTGGAACCGACGCTCGAGCGCTCCGTCCTTTTCAATGTTCTGACGGTATTCATCAAGGGTGGTGGCTCCAATGCATTGAATCTCACCCCGGGCCAAAGCCGGTTTGAGGATATTTGCCGCATCCATCGTGCCGGGAGCGCTGCCGGCTCCGACAATGGTGTGTATCTCGTCAATAAATAGAATTATGTCAGGGTTCTTGGTCAATTCATCAAGCACAGCCTTGATTCGCTCTTCAAACTGCCCGCGATACTTAGTGCCGGCAACCATTCCTGCGAGATCGAGACCTATGACACGTTTGTCAAAAAGTACACGCGATACCTTGCGCTGAATGATTCTCAGGGCAAGCCCCTCCACAATAGCTGATTTTCCGACTCCCGGTTCTCCAATCAACACAGGGTTGTTCTTCTTTCTTCTTGAAAGGATCTGAGCGAGACGCTCTATCTCATTTTCACGTCCCACAACAGGATCAAGCCTTCCCTCTGCTGCAGCTTTGGTCATGTCATAACCAAACTTATCCAATGCTGGAGTGTCGCTCTTAGGCCTGTCTTTACCGGAACGTTCGGAAGAACGGGGGGAATCCTTTTTGGAATTTCCCATTGGCCCGGAAGGAAAGCCCTCTTCATCTTCTTCGTCAGAAGAAAAACCCTTACCCATCTGAGGCGGCATTTCAAAACTCCCGATCGCCTGTATTGAAATATCAAAATTAAGATACTCCTCCTTAATCTGCTTCAATACCTCGCTATCCATTCCTCGGTTATCATGGATCAAAGCAAGAAGGATATGTTCGCTGCCTATAACTTTAGAATTCATCTTACGTGCCTCAGCCATTGCAAGTTGCAAATGGCGAATAGCCGCGAGACTTATCTTGTATTGCTGTTCGAACAGCGAGGTTGTCTCCACTGAAGCATGAGGTTCCGACAGATATTCCTCAAGATCCTCCGTAATTTTATCAATCGGAATCTTCAGTTGAGACAAAATACGATATGCATAACCCTCCCTGTTCTTAATCGCCCCGAGCAATAGATGCTCGCAAGAGATATATGGAGACTCAAACCTCTTCGCCTCCTCATAACCGATTTCCAGAATGGGTCTGAATTGCTTTGAAAAATCGTTGTTCATCTATTATACCTTTATTAAGTATTAAGCAAGAGAAAGCTAAAATCATTTATGCATTCAACACATAATACAATCATCGGTACGCAGTACGAACACTAACACATATTACGGCCACGTAAAAATGATCAACTTAACTCTTGCCAAAGTTGAATTACTTATTATATAACAATTACCGTGCCAAAATTAGGAAATAAATCCCAACATATAGAAAAGATATTTGAATTTAACACGTAAATTCCCATTTATCGCACTGACCTAATTCACATGCTCAGGACTTTGTAAAACTCGATTACCCGTGTCGCAAATCGTAGGGATGCACCCCGGTGCATCCGTCAACGACATTATAATCAGGTGTCCTCATCGGATGCTCCGGGGAGCATCCCTACATTTGAGGGTCCTACTGCATCCTCCGCATATAGTTGCCAGGCTCCGTATGATGATTTGAATGGTAATATAAATGGTAATTTAAATAATGGGGACTATTGGTTGAGGACAATCGCATTTGCTCCCATCTTGCATCGTCATTGCTTTCTATTCAAATCTAAATTTTGTGATTTGGAGAAATTATTGTAACTTTGTAGTTAGGTTTGGTGCGTGTGCGCTCGTGCATACGCCTTGACTACTGATAGGCACAGTTGGGGCTTTTTAGTTAATATAGAAATGCAAGGAGACGACAAAATTATCCCGATTAATATTGAATCGGAAATGAAAAGCGCTTACATCGACTATTCGATGTCAGTGATTGTATCCAGGGCGCTGCCCGATGTCAGAGACGGTTTCAAACCCGTTCATCGCCGCGTATTATTCGGCATGAACGAGCTTAGCAATTTTTTCTCAGGCGACACTAAGAAATCGGCACGTATCGTGGGAGAAGTGATGGGTAAGTATCACCCTCACGGAGACTCTTCCATATACCTTACAATGGTGAGACTCGCACAGGAATGGAGCTTGCGTTATCCTCTTGTATTCGGACAGGGAAACTTCGGCTCAATCGACGGTGACTCCCCTGCCGCCATGCGTTATACTGAGGTCAAGCTTGCGCGCATGGGTGAAGAGATGCTTCAGGATCTCGAAAAGGACACTGTTGACTTCGTGCCGAACTTCGACAACACATTGTCAGAACCGGCAGTGTTGCCCACCCGTATCCCGAATCTTCTTGTCAACGGAGCTTCCGGTATTGCAGTCGGTATGGCAACCAACATGCCCCCACACAACCTTACCGAATCCCTTAACGCCGCTCTTGCACTCATTGATAATCCTGATCTTGATGTAGAAGGGCTTATGGAATATATCAAAGCCCCGGATTTCCCGACAGGCGGTGAGATACTCGGCATCCAGGGTGTCAAGGACGCATTTGAAACCGGACGTGGCAGAATCGTGCTTCGTGCCAAAACCGAAATTGAATCCGACGGCAATCATGACGCCATTATTGTATCTGAAATACCATACGGTGTCATAAAAGGAGATCTTGTAAAAAGCATCGCCGAACTGGTTGATGAAAAGAAAATAGACGGCATTGCCGACATCTCCGACACTTCGGCTCGTGGCAAAATCAACATTGTCATAGACATCAAGAAAGATGCCAACGCCCAGGTTGTCCTTAACAAGCTCTTTAAGCTAACCCAGTTACAAACATCGTTCAGCGTCAATAATGTCGCTCTTGTAAACGGGCGCCCGAAAACATTAAATCTCAAAGAGATTCTTGAGGCTTTCGTCAATCATCGACATGATGTGGTGATACGCCGCACCCGTTTCGAACTTAAGAAGGCTGAAGAACGGGCACATATCCTTAAAGGATTGATGATCGCCGTAGACAATATCGATGAAGTGATCCAGATAATCCGCTCTTCCGCCACCGCTGAAGAGGCACGCCAAAAACTCGGTGAAAGATTCGGACTCGATGAAATCCAGACGCGTGCAATTGTAGAGATGCGTCTCCGTCAGCTCACCGGCCTGGAAATGGACAAACTGCGTAACGAGTATGAGGAAGTGATGAAACTCATCCAGCACTTAAACGACATACTCAACAACGATCATGTCTGCCGTCAGGTGATGAAAGACGAACTTATAGAGATACGGGACAAATACGGTGACGAAAGGCGCACGGCTATCAACATGATCTCTGGAGATTTCAATGCTGAAGACTTCTATCCGGATGACCCCATGATTATCACAATCTCTCATCTCGGATATATCAAGCGCACTCCCCTTTCTGAATTCCGCGCCCAGCATAGAGGTGGCGTGGGAGCAAAAGGAAGCAACACTCGTGACGAGGATTTCATAGAGCATATCTATCCGGCAACAAACCATAACGATATGTTGTTCTTTACAGAAAAAGGACGTTGCTACAGGTTGAAAGTTTATGAAATTCCTGAAATGCCCAAAAGCTCCAAGGGCCGTGCCATTCAGAATATGCTGATGCTCGATGCAGATGACCGTGTCAATGCGTTCATAAGAATCAAGCACCTGAACGATGAAGAGTATACAAACTCCCATAATCTCATCTTCGCCACAAAGAATGGCATTGTGAAGAAGACAAGACTTAAAGAGTATTCACACATCAATGCCAATGGCAAGAAGGCAATCAAGATTCTCGAAGGCGACGAGGTGATACAGGTTCGTCTCACCAACGGAGATACCGAGATAATACTTGCCGACCGAGAAGGACGCGCAATCCGTTTCCATGAAAGCAAAGTCCGTGAAGTTGGCCGTGACTCGATCGGTGTGAGAGGTATGACTTTAGGTAGTGAAAATGATGTTGTCATAGGAATGATCACAATGACAGGAGCGGAGAATGAATCTGTGATGGTTGTATCGGAAAATGGCTATGGTAAACGTTCGGCACTTGAAGATTACCGCATAACCAACCGTGGAGGCAAAGGTGTGAAGACTTTGTCGATAACAGAAAAAACCGGTCAGCTTGTTGCCATCAAGAATGTCACAGACGACAATGACCTTATGATCATCAATCAAAGTGGCATAACGCTCCGGCTTCCGGTGGATTCCATCCGAATCATGGGACGCGCAACTCAGGGTGTGAAACTCATAGATCTCGGTAAACGTGGCGACACGATCGCCTCTGTCTGCAAGGTAGACTCTGATCCTGAAACTGAGATTGAGGAGGAAAATGATGTTACAGACGACATAAACGTTGAGAATGAAGTATAATTATAATGAATTATTAACCCAATCTTCATATATTATGAAAAAAATCTTGACATTCGCGCTCTGCCTCGCAGCTGCAGGTTCAATGAGCGCACAGAAGCAAGTAGTCGATCAGGCCAATAAGCTTGCCGGCAAGAATGATAAAATTGCGGAAGCCCGCGAACTTATCGGTCAGGCTGCAGCGAATCCTGAGACTCAGAATGATGCCCGCACATATTTCGTTGCAGGCAAGATTGAATATGATGCTTTCGACAACTCGTTCAAGAAGCAGATGATCAATCCCAAAGACCCCAGCGTTAAACCTTTGGAGATGGGTGAACAGCTCCTCAACGGTTACAACCAGTTCCTCAAGGCCATGTCGCTCGACAGTGTCCCCAATGCAAAAGGTGAAATCAAACCGAAGTTCTCAAAAGACATTGCATCAAAGATCAATGGTCATTTCAATAACTACTTTAATGCCGGTGGTACTTTCTACAATGAAAAGAAATTTTATCCCGAGGCTTATGAGGCATTCATGATTTACGGCAATATGCCCAAACAATCTTTTGCATCAAAAGAAATTAAGGCTACTCCCGACTCTGTTTTAAATACTGCATTCTTTAATGCCGGTATTTCCGCATATGCAGGGAATAACCTGGAAGCAGGTGCAAATGCTTTCAAGCACGCACGTCTCAACAACTCTGACAATTATCAGAATTACGTTTATGAGATTGCATGCTGGCAATATCTCGCTGGCCAGGATTCAACAAAAGTTGACAAAGCTAAATCGGAGATTATGGAAATTGCAGAGGCCGGCCATAAGAAATTCGGCATCTCCCAGCCTCTTTTCATAAACAACCTCATCAACTCTCTTGTGCTTGACAACCAGATTGACAAGGCCCTTCAGGAAGTAAATACGCTCGTAGCTGAGAATCCGGACAATGCATCCCTCTATGGGCTCCGCGGATATGTCAACGACCGCAAAGGCGATGACGAGGCTTCTGTAGCTGACTATAAGAAAGCTGCTTCCCTGCCTGACGTTGATTTCGAGACTTTGAAAAACGCGGCTAAAAAGATTTTCAAGGTCGGCACACAGAAATGGAACAACATAGAAGGTGCCACACCGGAGCAACGCAATGCAATTAAAACAGATTATTTCCAGTTTGCAAAAGGCATAACAGACAAGGCAAAAGCAATGAATGCCGACGATTCAGATCTCAATTATGTAATCGAAAACATTGATTACGCACTCGAGACATTCTTCAATTGACCTGAGACTCAAAAATACAAAAAGAGACAGCACTAACCTGCTGTCTCTTTTTATATAGCCGTATAATTATTTTTTTAAACACAATTATAGATGCAATTATGAATTATAATAAAAAAAATAGTTAACTTTGCATGTTGAAACAAAGAGGACATATCTCTCCCTTAAGATAGAATAAAATGGGACTTTTTTCATTTACTCAAGAAATAGCGATGGATTTGGGCACAGCCAACTCCATCATCATTCATAATGACAAGATTGTTGTGGATGAGCCGAGTGTGGTTGCAATTGAGAACAAGACAGACAAACTGATCGCAGTAGGAACCCCGGCCCATATGATGGAAGGGCGCGAATCGCCCGGTATCCGCACAATCCGTCCACTGCGGGATGGCGTCATCGCAGACTTTAATGCCGCCGAACAGATGATCCGGGGAATGGTCAAGATGGTAGGATCTAAACGTAGATGGTTCTCACCGTCGCTCCGTATGGTCGTATGTATCCCTTCCGGATCTACCGAAGTTGAAATCCGTGCAGTCAGAGATTCCAGTGAACATGCCGGAGGACGCGATGTATATATGATTTACGAACCAATGGCTGCCGCTCTCGGAATCGGTCTTGATGTAGAGGCGCCGGAAGGCAACATGATCGTTGACATAGGTGGCGGAAGCACTGAAATCGCAGTTATCTCCCTTGGTGGCATAGTCAGCAATAAGAGCATACGTATCGCCGGCAATGACCTTACGGCCGATATCCAGGAACACATGGGCCGCGTGCACAATCTTAAAGTCGGAACAAACATGGCGGAACAGATTAAAATCAACGTCGGCTCTGCCCTACCTACACTTGAGAACCCGCCGGAACCATTTATTGTTACCGGACCGAACCGTATGACATCGCTTCCTATGGAAGTGCCTGTCACTCATGAAGAAATCTCACATTGCATTGAGAAATCAATAATGAAGATGGAAGCAGCAATCCTTGCGGCTCTTGAGCAGACACCTCCTGAACTTTATGCCGATATTGTAAAGAATGGAATATACCTTGCCGGTGGAGGCGCTTTGCTACGCGGACTTGCAAAAAGATTCACTGATAAAATACGTATTGAATTCAAGGTTGCGGAAGATCCGTTACATGCAGTAGCCAAAGGCACCGGTGTTGCATTGAAAAATATAAACCGCTTCTCTTTCCTTATCCGTTAGTGCATCTTCTGATGAATGCGTAATCTTCTGAATTTCATAATACGCTATTCCACATGGTTTGTCTTTACGTTCTATGTGTTGATAAGCGTAATTCTCCTTGTGCTGGGGAACAGGTATCGTCAATCGGTTTACCTGACCTCAGCCAATGTCGTATCGGGAGGTTTGTATAATGGGGCTTCACAGGTAACAGGATATTTCCATCTGCGGTCTATCAATGAAAGCCTGCAGGCAAGCAACGCTCAACTACAGAATCAGGTGCTGAATCTAAAAAATCAACTTTCACAATATAAAGTCCTGCTGTCTGACACAATGGCAGCTCTGCCATCACGCGACCGGTATGATTATATTGCGGCAGCTGTGATTAACAACAATACACGTCATCCCAAGAATTTCTTTACCATAGACCGTGGAAGCCTTGATGGCGTCGAACGTGGAATGGGCGTTGTAGACCAGAATGGCGTTGTAGGTATAGTAAACGTGACCGGCCCGCACATGGCAAGGGTGATATCATTGCTTAATGAGACGCAGCACTTCTCCGTGAAACTAAAGGACACTTCATTTGTAGGCTCCCTGAATTGGAAAGGAGAAGATGCCTCGATAGCATACGTTGAAGAGATTCCGCGCCACGTTGAATATCATATAGGTGACACAATCGTGACCAGCGGATACTCAACGACATTCCCGGAAGGCATAACTGTCGGCACAGTTCTCAACAGGGTGAGAAGTCATGACGACAGTTTCTTCACATTTAAGATAAAACTGATGCCGGATTTCAGGTCACTCAGCACAGTCCGGGTGATTAAAGATATCTATAAAGAGGAAATTGATTCCCTTTCTAATTTTGATGTCTTAAAAAAAGAATAGAATGGGCAAAAACATACTCCAGAACATATTGATTCTTGCCTGTCTTATTGTCGTTCAGGTTCTCATATGCAACCACATCATGCTTTTTAATGTGGCTATGATATTCGTATTCATCTATGTTGTCATAAGCCTCCCGATGAACCTCAATACTGGATGGTTACTGACCTGGGCATTTTTAGGAGGGCTGATTGTAGACATATTCTCCGATACGCCCGGAGTAAATTCCCTTGCATGCACTCTTCTTGCAATAATAAAGAAGCCGGCCTTTTATGCGTATATTCCTAAAGACGACCGCACAAAAGATATTGAACCCTCTCTAATTAATCTTGGATTTAGCGTATATGGGAAATATCTCTTCACAATGGTTGCTGCATACTGCGTGCTGGTTTTCACTATTGAATATTTCAGTTTTGCGGATGTAAAGGAAATCGTCATAATGAGCGCGGCAAGCGCTGTGTCAACATTCTTGATTTTACTTGGTATAGACAGTCTTATAGTTAACAAGTGAGAAAAGATTATAGATTAGAGAAAAGAAAATATGTGATAGGCGGTTTCATCTGCGTTATCGTTCTAATATATCTTGTCCGTCTGTTTTCACTACAGGTTGGCGATGACAAATATAAAGAGAGCGCGGAAAGCAACGCTTTCCTGAAACGTGTGATTTATCCTGCCCGCGGACTCATGTACGACCGCAACGGTCAACTCGTGGTGTTCAATAAGCCTGCTTACGATGTAATGATAATTCCCAAAGATGTCAAGGAATTTGACACGGTGGCCCTTTGCTCCGCACTTGATATCTCGACGGCAGATCTTCTCCAGAAATGGGAGGAGATGAAGAATCCCCGTAAAAATCCCGGGTATTCGGCATACACCCCCCAGAAACTTATTTCCCATCTTTCACAGGAAGATTATGGCAAATTGCAGGAGAAACTGTATCTCTTCCCCGGCTTCTTTATCCAGAAACGCACAGTCAGGGAATATGCTTTCCCCTCCGCTGCAAATATCCTCGGCAACATCCGGGAAGTTTCCGCGACAGATATTGAAAATGACAGATATTACAGACGTGGGGACTATACGGGAGACCTTGGCGTGGAAAAGAGTTATGAGAAGGCTCTGCGTGGCGAAAAGGGGATTGAGATTCTTATGAAAGACGCTTACGGCCGCATCAAAGGTAAATATGAGGATGGCATTCACGATGTATCACCAAAATCCGGGCATAACCTTACACTTTCCATAGATATTGACCTTCAGCAATATGGAGAACAGCTGATGAATGGAAAAATTGGTGCCATCGTAGCTATTGAACCCTCTACCGGTGAAATTCTTGCCCTCGTTTCATCTCCGACGTATGACCCTTCGCTTCTTGTAGGGAGAGAAAGGGGCAAGAATTATTCGGCTCTTGTAAAGGATCATTATAAACCGCTATATGATCGCGCTTTACAGGGTGCATATCCTCCCGGTTCCACGTTCAAACCTACCCAGGGACTTATCTTTCTGCAAGAAGGGATTGTAAACCTGCAAACCATGTATCCCTGCTATCACGGATATGTCAACGGACTGCGTGTCGGTTGCCATGGGCACGCATCCCCTATTTCCCTTAAACCTGCATTACAGACTTCCTGCAATGCATATTTTTGTTGGGGATTTAAAAATATGATTGACAAGAGAGGCACAAAACCTGCCGTGCAATTTGAAAAATGGAAGAATTATCTTGTAGAGATGGGGTATGGTTACAAATTGGGGGTAGATCTCCCATCTGAAAGCCGGGGATTCCTTCCGAATGCAGAATATTACAGCAAATCATTTAGAGGAAGGAACTGGAGTGGAAATTCAATTATCTCCGTGTCCATCGGTCAGGGAGAAGTCCTTGCCACTCCGATTCAGATTGCAAACCTTTGCGCCACAATTGCAAACCGTGGGTATTTCTATACGCCTCATATTGTAAAGGAGATTGCAGATAGCGTCATAGATCCTAAATACAAAGAAAGACATCGGCCGCACATTAAAAAGAAATATTATGAAGATGTGGCTGAAGGAATGAGGATGGCTGTTCTCGGAGGCACCTGCAGGGCGGCGAATCTACCCGGAATCGAAGTATGCGGTAAAACCGGGACAGCGCAAAACCCACACGGCAAAGATCATTCGGCATTCATAGGGTTCGCACCGTATCACAATCCCAAAATTGCAGTTGCGGTATACGTTGAAAACGCAGGGCTCGGCGCTGCATATGGCGTTCCTATCGGAAGTCTTATGATCGAGAAATACCTTAATGGAGAAATCTCGGCGGCACGAAAAGGGATTGAAGAAAGAATGATGACCTCTAACACAATAATATCAAGTGGAGTCAAGAAACATTGATGCGGGCACTTCGGTGTTCCGTTCCCTCGATTGGGTTACAATTATATTGTATCTCCTGTTGGTGACAATGGGGGCGATAAGTATCTATGCCGCAAGCTATGATTTTGACAACGCATCGCTGTTTGACCTTAATGAGTTTTCCGGTAAACAGATACTCTGGATAGGTTTGTCTTTAATTGTAGGAGTGGCAATTCTCATCCTCGATTATCGGATATATAAAACATATGCCTATCCTATTTACGGCATTGTTGCCCTTATATTACTCCTGACTATCTTCATTGCACCCAATATAAAAGGATCTCATTCGTGGCTGGTATTCGGACCGGTAAGCCTCCAGCCTGCCGAATTCGGTAAATTTGCAACAGCACTTGCCCTTGCCAAATTGTTTGATTCATATAATTTTAGTCTTAATGCAAAGATAAGTAATTATTTCCGTGCACTAATAATAATATTCATACCGATAATATTGATTCTGTTGCAACGTGAGACCGGAAGTGCCCTGGTATATATATCGTTAATATTCGTGCTTTATCGGGAAGGCATGAGCGGACTGGTACTGTTCTCAATCCTATGCGCGATCACTTTCTTTGTTGTGGCTGTAAAATTTGCAGAGCCATTGATTCTCGGTATCCCGATGGGTGAATTCACTGTATTTATAATAATACTGCTGATTTATTCGCTTATGCTTCTTTTCTACTGCAAAGACATAATAATAGCGAGGAATGTAATCATCGGTTTTATAGCATCAGGTGTGATCGTAACGATTCTTTCTGTTTTGGGAGTCTCGGTAAATGGTACAATATTTTTCATTTCAATACTGCTTGCCGCAATTGTATACACGGCAATAGCCATGTTCCGACACAACATTACAAAATTTCTGATCACTATCGGTTTTGCAATAGTCTCTGTCATGTTCCTGTTCTCTGTTAATTATGTTTTCGGAAACGTGCTGGAACCGCATCAGCAGCAACGAATAAAAGTTGCATTAGGAATTGAAGACAATATTCGCGGTGCCGGCTATAATGTCAATCAGTCTAAGATAGCTATTGGTTCCGGGGGTGTGGCAGGAAAAGGATTCCTTAACGGCACCCAGACAAAACTCAAATATGTGCCGGAACAACACACCGACTTTATCTTCTGCACCATTGGTGAGGAAGAAGGTTTCATAGGTGCATCCGCAGTATTGATCCTATATCTTGCCCTTATCCTGAGATTGATACATATTGCTGAACGGCAACGGTCTCCTTTTGAACGTGTATATGCATACTGCGTAGTTTCCATACTTATATTCCATCTCGCTATAAATGTCGGAATGGTGATTGGACTATGCCCGGTCATTGGCATCCCGCTCCCATTCTTCAGTTACGGAGGCTCCTCGCTATGGGGATTCACCATACTCTTATTCATTCTGCTGCGTCTTGATGCAGCCAGAAAAGAAAGACATGACTAATTAAACAACCCTGTCTACAGTCATCACGATGCAGACAGGGTCACCTACCTATAAAAACAAGGCAAATACCTCTACAGTTGCTTAGTAGTATGGATTGTAAACCTTGTCAAAACAATATTTACCTTAAGATAAAACCATTTTCCTCTTAAGTATCTTATTTAATCATCGATACTGTCATCTTCAAGCCTATCTGATTCAGCAACAGCAGTCTCCGTCTCATAAGCATCTGCCTTGACATTCCAAAGCGATGCCATTGTCACTGCACCCGCAATTGCAACTATAATCATAATCTTGAAGACACCATCCCAACCTACTGAAGGCGTGTCAGCAAGAATACCAAATACATAACCTGAAACAATCGGTGCTATATAACTCACAAAACCAATTATTCCTACCGCGGATGATGCACCCCGGCGTGTCACCTGATTGGAAGCGATAACACCGATCAAGGCCTGGGGGCCATAAAGGAAAAAGCCCGCGCAAATCAGGAATCCGCAAAGAAGCAACGGATCTGTTTCCACTGGGAAAAAGCAGAAAGCGGCAATGAACAAGACAACTCCAAGCATGCAGAATACACTCGTTCTCTGTCCACGTCCCTTAAAAAGCTTGTCCGTAATAACTCCCGCACTCAGCATCCCGATGATGCCGAACACCTCAAAGACTGCTACCACAGAGGCTGCGGCTGTAGGAGTAAGCCCACGGTTCTCCTGCAGAAATGTCGGCCCCCAGTCAAGCACTGCCATGCGCACCACATATACAAAGAAATCTGCAAGCGCAAGAATCCATACAAGCTTGCTCTTTATCACATGTTCCCATATGAACTGACGGTGTGCCCTGCTCTCTTCTTTACTCTTACCCGCTTTTACTGTGCCCGGAAGCTCCGGCAAGCCAACCGATTTTGGAGTGTCCCTGAGAACAATAATAATAAACACCACTCCCAATGCAGCAATCGCAGCCGGAATCCAGAAAGCCCATTGCCAGGCACCATAATGCTGCAACATTCCTTCGACATAGTTTTGAGCCGCTCCTGGATCCATCGATGCGGTAACGCTCTTTGTATTCTCCACAATCCTGTTGCGTAATTCAGTATTACCGGATTGATCCGTGCCAAAATGTCCCATGATGAAACCACATAAGACTGCGGCCACGAATGCACCTATCGAATGCGAAGTGTTCCATATCGACATCTTAGTCGATAGTTCATGAGGTGGCACCCAATGTGTCATGAGCCTGTTGCATGGCGGGAAACCACAACCTTGAAAAATATTGTTGACAACAAGGAGTATACCGAAAAGCAATATGAGAGCATTTGTGAAAACGGGGCCATAATCAGATCCTACAAAATATGCGCAGATCATCGCACCGAAGCCGAAGAGGACATTCACAATCGTACAGACGCTCAGTCCGGCAACCATATGCCATCTTCCGTTGATACGGTCTGCCAGAAAACCATTGACCAATTTAGACACTCCGTAAACTATACTGACGATAGCAAGTATCGCTCCTAAAGCTGCTTTTGAAATCCCATATTCGGCTGTAAGTCCGGGAATGGCGAAAGAAAGATTCTTACGAACAAAATAGAACACGGCATAGCCGATCATCGTTCCGAAAATTGTGCGCCATTGCCAGTATGCGAAACTGTGTTTTGTCTTTTCCATTTTTCTGATGAGATTAATCGATGTATCCGTTATGCTCCAATTTCCCAGGCACCTCCCTTAGCGAACACTCTTCCGACAAGATCGTCATAGAATTGACCCCGCTTTGCAAGGTCGAGCAGGTTTATTCTCCATCTCATAAGTTGCACGAAATCTGTTATTTCCCTCATTTGACGGCGTGTCACTCCTATGTCGGCAGGATCTGTGGGTGCACCTACAATGCGGAACATCTCTCTCATCTTTTCAAAAGAATACACCTGTTCCTGGAGTCTTTCCTTCAATTTTGGCCAGTTATCCTTTACCTTGGTGAGCTGCTCACGCACCGTATCCTTATCATTATATTTTTTTGTAATCTCTGTATATCCCAATTCGGGCACAGGAAAACCTTTGAAAATATCTCTTGCACGCTTTTGCTCATCATCAAGCGACGGCCAATGGGCCACACAAGCATCAACGTCAAGTTGAGAAAGATCCATTTTAAAAAGCTCATCAAAGAACGCACAGGTTGTCAACGTCCCGACTCCCACCTGAAAGCCATGGGACTGCGACTTACCATTAAATGTATGACCTGTCATATCGAGCCAGTGGCTATATAGATGCTCTGCACATGAAGCAGGTCGGCTCGAATGGGCAACCTGCATAGCTATCCCGCTCAAAGTCAGACCGGCAAAGAGAATCCCCAATGCCCTGGGATCTCCGGCTGCTACACCTTCCGGATCTGCGATCATTTCCGGAAGTATTTCATACAACATTTTCCAGGCCTCCGGCACTATCGGCTCCGTCCCGAACAGATCCGCGATAATCCATTCCCCTCCCGCCGGTATTTTTGCAGCAAGGTCAGCATATCCGGCAGCCGTCATCTCCTTTGGCGCTGAGGCAAGTACATTTGTGTCAGCAAGTATCACCTTAGGAGCGTGACACTCTATGTTAACCTTTGCACCATCCACCGTTACCGCAGAACCGGAGGAAGAATATCCATCTACAGATGCAGCCGTAGCTACAACCATATAAGGAATATTATGTCGGAAAGCCGCAAGTTTGCATAAGTCATTGATCACACCAGATCCCACGGCAACTGGTATTGCTGGATAAACATCAAGCACAATCCCTATTTCATCAGCATATTTGGAATCAGCATGAAATTCATCCATTGGAAATATGAATTTTCTGCATTCGATACCGGCATCCACAAGATATTTCCATACCTTTTTACCCGCAGCCTCCCACGTGTTTCTATCAGCAACGACAAGAGCATTTTTAGCAGGAAAATTTTCATTGAACAATTTAGGGGCAAGATTCAGTACATCCTCTCCGAATTCAAAGACCTTTGTATCGCTTGCCAAAGCAAGAGCCTCTTTGATGCGTGCATTAAAGTCAATCATTGTATTTTCTGTTTAAATTAGTAAGACTTGGATTAAATCCATAAAAATAGGACACATTGTCAATTAGTTACAGATTCAAGGACGTATGGATTGGAATCTATCGTTTTCATGATAAAAGTTGCGTCCCGTTATGGATGTAGCAAAGGTAAACATTATATTTCGAATATACAAACATCATCCAGACTTTTTCCTCATAATGAAATCAAATTCAATTCCAACTATCTTATCGCGATTAAAATTTAAAACTCCCATTTATCGAACTGAACATTATTCCTCGCAGAGCTGCCGAGGGCGCAAAGAA
>CAJTZS010000071.1 GCA_910584055.1 uncultured Muribaculaceae bacterium
AACTTCTATCAGGGTTAGGACCTTCAGACGGTCAACCTAAATCAGGAAAAGACAAACCTCGCAGAGCCGCAGAGTGGCAGAGTATGTCTGTCCGGTTATCAGAGTGTCTTTCCACTCCTGCCGAGGAGCAGAGCCTGCCGCGAAAATCACCGCGTCAGTCTCTGCAACTCAGCCGGGAGTTCACGACCCTAAAAAAGACAGTGTGTCGATTCTTTGCGCCCTCGGCAACTCTGCGAGGAATAATGCTTAGTCCAATAAAAGGGAATTTATTGTTATGGTTAACAAATTTTAACAGAATAAAACTAAAAAATTAGTTGTGAGAACGAATTTTTTAGTTTACCTTTGCGTCAACTAATAATTTAGTTGACGCATATGAAAGCAGGAAGAAAGAGACAGGTGCTGACCGAGAAGGAAAGCGTAATAATGAACATGCTTTGGGATAACGGGCCGATGTTCGTAAGGGAGATGCTTGAACTCTACCCCGAGCCGAGACCGCATTTTAACACTGTGTCCACTCTTGTCCGCATTCTTGAAGGGAAAGGGTATGTGAGTCATGAAGTGGTTGGCAATTCCCACAGGTTTCAAGCAATTGTACCCAAGAATTCGTTTCAGGAGCGCGGCATTGCGGAAGTCATCAAGAATTATTTCAATAATTCATATAAGTCGGCAGTATCGGCTTTGGTAGAGGATGAGAAATTGTCGGTAGACGATCTCAGGGAGATAATCGAATATATAGAATCAAAACAAAAATAGGGGTATGGGAGCATTGTTGTCATATACGCTGATGTCGGGTATAATCCTGATTTCCCTTTATTTGCCATATAAGTTATTGTTGGCGGGAGAGAAACAGCATAGACTAAACAGGGTCGTATTGCTGTTGATATATGTGCTTGCAATAATTATGCCTTTGTTGAAACCTGTTGGATTTCCTGGGTCTGCCGGTGACGAACTTAATGTTGGTGTGGGGGATGTAGCAGGTATTGAGTTCGGCCCTCTTGTCGGCGGATTGGTTGAGGAAACAGAGCCGTTGTGGTCACGGATAATGTTGTGGGTATATGCGGTAGGTGTCGGTTTAATGGCATGCCGGTTTATATGGTCGGCAATAAAGCTTGCATTTATTGTGATTAAGGGAGAACGGATTGATAAAGGCGCATATACGTTGGTGGTTACCGGTGATAACACTTTGTCGCCCTTCAGCTGGATGCATTATATCGTGGTAGGGGATGAGGAGGATGCCGGTGAAGGGTGCGCGGTGATGATTCATGAAGAACGGCATGTCAGGGCATGTCATTATATTGATTTGCTTTTGGCGCAGCTTTATGCGATTCTCGTGTGGTATAATCCTGTGTCGTGGCTTATGATTGATGAATTGAAAACAGTTCATGAATATGAGGCGGACGAAGCCGTGATTGATTCGGGTGTAAATTTAAAGGAATATCAAATGCTATTAATAAAGAAAGCTGTTGGCGCGAGATTGCCGTCACTTGCCAACAGCTTGAATCACAGTAAACTTCAAAAAAGAATAACTATGATGTACCAATCAAGATCAAGGATGGCGGGTAAATTCGGAAGCCTTGCGCTTATCCCCGCCCTGGCCATAGGCATGGCCGCAGTGTCAATCCCCGCAGTTGCGTCGTTTATCGATGACGCTTCGCAGGCAACACTTGTGAATGTTGCCGACAAAGGTAATAAAAAATCCGCACCCGTGGAAATGGTTGAGGCGATTGACGTGAAGAAAGAGTTGGCTTCACCGTCTGTCCGTGAACCGGAGGAGACGGTTGAGGTGTCGGAAGAGAATGTAGCGAAGGATGATGTCGTGACACCGGCGCAAAAGGTGGAGGATATGACTGTTCCTTCGGAATCAGGTATGGAATCGGGGACGGCTGCTGCCGTAGAGAATGAAACAGCAGTTTCTATTGGTTCTGAAGAAAAGAAAACAGAGGAAAAAGAGGTATATACAGCTTGCGACAAGCAGGCAGAGTTTCCCGGAGGATTTGCGGAATTGATGAAATGGCTTTCATATAACATCAAATACCCTAAAGATGCACAAAAAGATGGGATCCAGGGACGTGTGATTGTGAAGTTCGTAATCAACAAGGACGGCAGCGTATCTGATGCCACCATATTGAAAGGTGTTGCCCCTTCGCTCGATAAGGAAGCCTTACGGGTTGTCAGCGCCATGCCCAAATGGATACCGGGGGAAGCCAATGGCAAGATTGTGGCATCGTGGTTTAATTTGCCGATAGTCTTTAAGCTCGGAAAATCCAATTCCGATAATGGAAAAAAAGATTCTCAAATAGATTCAGTGAATAAGTAACGTAATATAGAGATAAGTTTAGATACGCTTTAAGGTCAGCGGTCATCCGGACTCCGCTGACCTTTTTTTGTCACTAATTGTTGTAATAAGTGATAAAATGTTTAAAGTATATGAATGAGGGAATTTCTGATAGGTTGAAACATTTCTGGCATGTTGTGTCGAATGTGCGTCCGATAGTGTGGATATGTCTGTATCTGTGTTTGATGCCTTTATTCGCTCTTGTCTATTATTGGATGCCCGACGGGCAGTTCCGCGTGCCGGATAATGCCGGCACTGACTATGGCTCGTGGCTTTATTATAGCATTGTCACTATAACTACGTTGGGTTTCGGGGACTACACTCCGGCGCATGGCTGGGCGCAGGCTGTCACCGCCATAGAGGTTATGTGCGGACTTGTTTTTCTCGGATTCTTTCTGAATTCAGTGGGGTCCATGAAGTCTGAAATCGATGTGGAGACGGAAATTGAAAAGCAGCATCGGGTGCATCAGGCTTCAGAATATGAGAAACTTATGAAGAATATCCCTATACTTCTGCATAAGCTCAATATCTATCTTTCGTATTGTTACGCAGTGACTACGCCGGTTTCGAATAGGAGGGACGGCGGCAGTTTCAATCCTGATTTCAGCATGAACGACATGCGGGACCTCTATTTGCCTTCCGGTTTACCTGACGACCATTCGTCGCGGCCGGCTGTGGAAAGGCTATTTGCCAGCGCTTCTAACACAAGTCTTTTCCTTGATTCGCTACAGCAGCGTGTGGACCTCACGTTATGGCCGGATATGCTTGAAGATAGTTTTGCGTTTGTGGCCGCCTGTCAGATGTTTGCACCGGGCGATCTGATTCATTGGGTCAGTCCGGCAGAGGTGGACAAGCGGGCGGACACGATTCCGACCGACGAATTGTATCATTTTATAAAGGAGACGGGACACCTTGCCCGTAACATTGAATTGGCGGTTACGAAAATAGCCTCAGCACCGGTATCTTGATTCAGCGAAAGATCAGTTTCTTGAGCTCTTCGCAGGCGTCTTCGAGAAGGTTGAGGACTATCTCGAATCCTGCCGCCCCTTCCCAGTAGGGGTCGGGAATGGAATCCGCTTCCGTATAATGGACGGCGAAGTCGCTCATTCTTGCTATTTTGCTTTCCGCTTCTATTGTCGGGGCAGCTTCATGAAGATTGTCAATATTCTGGTCGTCCATTCCGAGGATAAGGTCGAAATAGTCGAAATCGGAAGGACGGATCACCCTGCTGTGGTGGTCCAGATGAAGACCGCGCCCGAAAGCGGCATGGCGCATACGCCTGTCCGGCAAATCACCGGCATGACCGCCATAAAAACCGGCGGAATCAAGTTCCGGACGGACAGTGGGCGGCAGGTCCTTTGTAATTTCGCGCATGATCCCTTCTGCAGCAGGGCTTCTGCATATGTTGCCGAGGCAAACGAATAGGATTCTTACAGGTCTATTCTCTTCATTTGCGCGGTTGCAGGCATGTTTTACAGCTTCAATGTTCGCTTGCGATGGTTTCTGTTGATTTTCCTTTTTCATACCATTAAAACGATATTCAGCACTTAAAAAGTGTTTAGGAAGTGTTTTTTGTTTTCAACAGCTTCCTAAGCGACTTCCAAATTCCCATTTATCGGACTGAACATTATTCCTCGCAGAGCCGCAGAGTGGCAGAGCATGCATATCCGGTTTCAGAGGTCGTTTCCACTCCTGCCGAGGAGCGGAGCTTGTCGCTAAAATCGCCGCGGCAGGCTCTGCCACTCTGCCGGGAGTTCACGACCATAAAGACAAGGTGTATAATCCTTTGCGCCCTCGGCGGCTCTGCGAGGAATAAAGTTCAGTGCGATAAATGGGAATTTGTTTTTGAAGACAAAATCGAAACAACTTCTTAAAAAATAATAATATATTGCCTTAAGATTGCAAATTTGAATTTAATGTCATACCTTTGCAAAAGAAATATAAATTGTTTCTTTTCGAAAGGGTTTACTTTCGTTAATAAAAGTAATTATTCGATAATTTTAACCTAATATCGCATATATGACAAGTAGATTCAAGGGGTTGTCATCCCTGTTCTTATTTGCCACAATGGCATTACCGGTCATGGGGCAGACGATTAAATCGCCGGATGGTGACCTGGCAATGAAGTTTTCCCTGACCGGGGATGGAACTCCGGTGTATGAATTGGATTACAAAGGGAAGACGGTTGTAAAACCGAGCCGACTCGGATTTGAAATCAAGAAAACCAAACAGGTGAAAGATGGAAAACATCTCAAAGACGGGTTCGAGATTGTTTCCGTAGATACGGCATCTGTTGATGAGACCTGGCAGCCGGTTTGGGGCGAAGAGAATGAGATTCGCAACAATTACAAGGAGATGGTTGTGAACCTGAAGCAGAAAGACACGAAACGGCAGATGTCGGTGCGTTTCCGCCTGTTTGACGATGGTCTCGGCTTCCGTTATGAGTTCCCGATGCAGAAGAAATTAAGTTATTTTGTAATAACCGATGAATTGACCGAGTTCGCAATGCCTGCAGACCATGAGGCCTATTGGATTCCTGCAGACTATGACACGCAGGAATTCGATTATACGCGCAGCCGCATGTCGGAGATTCCCGGTAAGATGGATGAAGTCCGCGGACCGACATATGATTGGACTACGGTGCCTTCGGATAATGGCGTGCAGACGGCTTTGATGCTTAAGAGCGATGACGGATTGTATATCAACCTTCATGAGGCAGCACTGGTGAATTATCCGTGCATGCATCTTGAACTTGACACCAAGACCAACACCTTCAAGGCGATGCTCACTCCCGATGCTGTCGGCGATAAGGCATATATGCAGACTGACTGCGTAACCCCTTGGCGTACGGTCATTGTCAGCGACGATGCCCGCGACATACTTGCCTCCCGTATCACCCTAAATCTCAACGAACCTTGCAAGATTGAGGACACGAGCTGGATCAAGCCGATGAAATATGTAGGTGTGTGGTGGGAGATGATCAACCGCAAGAGCAAATGGAGCTATACCAATGACCTCCCCAATATTCACCTTGACAAAGTTGACTATACTAAAACAAAGCCGCATGGAAAGCATGGCGCGACTACCGAGAATGTGATGAAATACATTGATTTCGCTGCTGAACACGGTTTCGACGGCGTTCTCGTGGAGGGATGGAACATAGGCTGGGAAGACTGGTCCGGCAAGATGAAGGATGAGGTATTCGATTTCGTGACCCCATATCCGGACTTCGACCTACCCAAAATCCGCGACTATGCCAAGGAGAAAGGCGTGAAGATGATTATGCACCACGAGACATCGAGTTCTGTCCGCAATTATGAGCGCCGCATGGACGAGGCATATAAATTCATGAAAGACAATGGTTACGACGCAGTGAAGAGCGGATATGTCGGCAATATCATACCGGCAGGCAGCAACCATTTCAGCCAGTGGCTCGTGAACCATTATCAGTATGCGGTAGAGAAGGCTGCCGATTATAAGATCATGGTCAATGCTCATGAAGCAGTGCGACCTACAGGTATTTGCCGCACCTGGCCTAACCTGATCGGCAATGAGTCGGCTCGGGGATCGGAGTATCAGGCATTCGGCGGTAGTAAGCCGAGCCACACCACAATTCTTCCATTCACACGCCTCGTAGGCGGTCCTATGGATTACACTCCCGGTCTGTTCGAGAACGATATGCGCAAATACAATCCGAAGAATACCTCTTGGGTGAACACAACTCTCGCCAACCAACTCTCGCTTTACGTAACGATGTCGAGTCCATTGCAGATGGCTGCGGATTTTCCCGAGACATATGAGAAATTCATGGACGCATTCCAGTTTATCAAGGATGTGGCTCTCGACTGGGACAAGAGCTATTATCTGGAAGCCGAGCCGATGGAATACCTGACGGTGGCCCGTAAGGCAAAAGGTGAGGACAAGTGGTTTGTGGGAGGCACCAACGGTGCCGAGCCGCGCACGGCGGAAGTCGATTTCAGTTTCCTTCCCGCAGGGAAATACAAAGCGGTCATATATCGTGATGCCAAGGATGCCCATTACAAGAACAACCCCCAGGCATATGAGATCGAGACCAAGACAGTTACTCCGAAAACAAAGATGAAGATATTCGAAGGGGCAGGAGGCGGTTTCGCAATCTCCATCCTCCCCCTGTAAAGTCTACTCTTATACAATGCTATAACACACATGATGAAAAATGGCAGGCGATCGTTCGCCTGCCATTTTTATAATCGAATGTTAGCGTCATTTGTCCCACCATCTGTCGAAGGTGCGGGGACATACCCGCCGCATTGACTCCTCATCTTCCTCTTCCCATTCGAACTCCATTTCAGGTAATTCTCTGTCGGGCATCGTGTATCTCCTCAATGCCTTGTAGTAATAGTCGCTGTCGTTGTTGCGGCGATTGAGGATGTCCATCACAACATAATCCGCTTCTTCATCAGTTGGATCCCCGTCTTTTACATCAGCGAATACATCGCATAGAGAATCAGCGTTCTTCATGGCGTTGTAGAATACGTCGCGTCCCTGCGTTACGAGCCAATAACGGAAATAGTCGAAGCTGTCGTCGCCGCATCCCCCGCGATAGATATAGACGGCAGCCCAGAGGTCTTGACGATATGACATATCGCAGAAATGTTCCCACCAATACCGGTATCCGAACAGCTCATCTTCCGAAAGGGATGATAGCCTGTCATAAAGACTGTCTGGCGATTTCGGATTTCCGATCAGCTCCCAGAACCTCTCCTCAGTCATTAACTTGGACGCATCCTTCTTTTCGGATTCAGGGATTTCGATTTCCGGTTCGCTCTTGGACGCCACCGCTTGATCCATATTCATCCCCTTACGCTCTGCCGCGTAGACACCTGTATGTTTGTTACCATTGTTACGGCAGAAAAAACTTTTCAGCCTCTGCCATGGACCTACCGGCTGACCATCAGTGTAATTTGTTTTCATAACTATATATTTATTAAAGAATCATATATCCTATTTGTTCATATCCAAACTATAAGTGTATTATTATTCCTTCAACCACTAACAACCACTCTTACAGCAGTTTTTGTCAAACCATTTAAACCATTAAAACCCATTGCTCGCTTCTGCCCTCTGTCTGACGTAGACCGATTCGGAGTGCTGAGGCATCGAAAGTGGTTGTTAAGTGGTTGAAAGTGGTTGGATAAATATATTCTTATAATCTGTCTGTTAGTTTTTTGTTATTTTCCAAGCTTTGGATTCTGTTCCGTTGGTCATTACGAGAATGTACACTCCTTTGGGAAGTTGGCTTATATCCACTTCGGCGTATCCGGCAGATGTCAGTTGGCTTTCAAATACCAAATATCCGGCTATGCTGTACATGGCAATCTTGTATTCTTCCGGCAACGTCAAACCTTTGGCGTTTATGTGAATCAGATTTGAAGACTTGTCGGTCTCTATGGTTATATCCCTGTCGAGGCTGTTTGCTGTCAGGAATCTCTGCGTTTTCTTGTCTTGCCTGTTCACTTCCTGAATCGTGACAAGCTCCCTCTTGATGCGGTTTCCCGCATCATCATAGGTAAACTGTATTTTCTGTGCTGCCGAGAAGTTTAAAGACCCGGTCAGAAGTAATATGAATAAAACTGTTCTTATTATCATAATAATCTGCATATTTTAATCTTTGTTGTCAGCTGAATTCCAGACCTCATTGAATTCCTCTTCCGTGATGAAATTCGTGTGTTCCAAATAAATGTCTGAGAATTTCCTGCGGACTTCGGGCATGTGGTTGATAACGGCTTCGTCACGCGTTAATCTGGTAATCCCGTTGTCTGTCTGAATGACCAGTTTTTCAAAGTAATCCCCCTTGAAGCATGTATAGACAATGCAATTGTCTTTGACTTCCTTGATATAGCTCGTAGCATCCGGGCGAGGAATCCTCTTTATAACCCTGTATTGACATGAAGAGTCTTTAAAATACCCATATTTCATTCTTATGACTATTTGGCTATAATGTATTATTTGACCAAATTCTACAATACTATGTAAATATTCAGGGAGAACTCCAATATTGTTTATTTCCTCATTTATATGCCAGATAAACCAGTTGGTCAATGGGTCAACCGGTATGAACTTAAGACTATCTACAAGGCATTCTTGTGTTTGACTGAAGATGACTTTTTTTAGTTGATCAACTCCAAGTTTTTGGGATTTGCCTACCTTGTACCAAGCGTTATCTGCAATCCCTGCACGAAGTATAGTATGCATATAGAATGCAACTTCATCCTTTACAATTTCATCCATTGATATTTTCATATCAATAGGATAATGAGTTTTGAAAACGCGTATTACCGAACTTGTTAATTGCGTGCGGTCATTGGCGATATACTGAAAGTAACCCTTTGTCCCGTCTTGAAACTCCACACAGAAAACATCCCCTATCTTCGTAACGATTCTCTTAGCCATAGTCATCTAAATTTTATCATCTGCTGAATTCCAGATCTCATTGAATTCCTCTTCCGTGATGAAATTTTTATATGTCCAGTTTGTATCTGAGAATTTTTTGTAGCCTATCGTCAGCCGGTTGAGGATTGCTTCATCCCGTGTCATTTTAATAGCTTTGTCGTCTTTTAGAATAACCCCTTTATCAAAAAAATTCCCTTTAAAGCATATAAAATACTCAATATTCCCAGACATATATTTAACATAGCTGAGATAATCGGGTCGCGGTATTCTTTTAAGGATATCGAACATTACATCCGTCATGAGATAATATCCGCTTCTCATCCGGTGTACTATATTAATATGGGAAAATACGTATCCTATTTCGATAATGTCTACATATTGCTCCGGCAGAGTCCCGATATTAACCATTTCTTTATTAACATGCCAAATGGACCAGTTCGACAACGGGTCTATGTCTATTATTTTGTTATTAATATACATATCCCCATCTGCTTGCCCGAAGACAGTTTTTTCTAATTCCTCAACACCAAGTTTCATGGATTTCCCGACTTTATACCAAACATTTTCTCCAATTCCCGAACGAAGTATAGTGTGGGCATAGAATGCCACTTCATCTTTCACAATATCATCTATTGATATATCCTTCCCGGCGGGATAATGGGTTTTGAAGGCACGTATTACTGAGCTATTTAGAATGGTGTAATCATTCGCAATATATTGAAAATACCCTTTTGTCCCGTCTTGAAACTCCACACAGAAAATATCCCCTATCTTCGTAACGATTCTCTTAGCCATAGTTGAAACTGATTAACTTTTGAAGTATTGATATTAAAATCGTATAGATGCCAATATTTTTGAGCGATTTCGTTTCTGAGGTTAAAAAGTTGCCCCCCGTTCTTCATCATCCCGTACTTGTTAATTTGAGATTGTTCCCATATACGAGCTTCGAGTTTGGTGAAATTGTTGTTTTTCACAACAAAATTTAAATTAGCTCTATTTGTCCCGGAGGCTTGATGCTCTGCAAATCTGATTTCTGGTTTCCTCCCCGTCATGCCGACATACTTGACCTCACCTGTTACAGGGTCTAAGCCATAGTAAACTGAGAAGTGTCTGCTTGGATCGGGAGCTGCACCGTTCCAGAAGTTCATGCCTAACTGCTTAGCCTGAATACCGCCGGTGATGCCACCTGTGAGGCCTCCGGATATTGCGCCCGAGGCTGCACCATAGAGACCGTTGAGGAGCGAGTTGCCGAGGCCCTGTCCCTCGATAAGGCTGTTTCCAGCTTCGCTTATAAAGCCGCCGGCAGCCCCTCCGGCAGCCCCGGCGAGTGCACCGTTGATGAACCCCGTTGTCGCGGCGGTGTAGCTTGCCACCGTAACACCGAGCATTCCCCCGAATCCGACCGCCGCGCCAATGCCGACCGCCGCTCCGACACCTCCCGCGACAGCTCCCGTGGCGAAATACTGGACACCTTTCCAGAAACCTCCCGCCTGGACAGCGTCCCAATGTGTCACAAGGTTTATCGTCCCGCCTATGAACGCCGCGATGCCGACGGCCGCCCAGAAGAACTCGCCGTCCTGATCGACAAACATGAAAGGATTGTTGAGGGCGTAGGAGAAGCGGTTGAGGCCCTGCGTGAAGTCGGGCATCTGCACCTGCGGGTCGGGGGAGAGGAAGCGGCACGTCAGCGGGTCGTAGAGGCGGGCGTTCATGTTTATCAGCCCGAACCAGGGCAGGTGCTCGTGGCCGGTGAAGCCGCGCCCCAGGTACAGACCCTGCTCATCATCCTGCGAGCCTCCACGCGGTTCGAGCGTCTCCGGGTCGCGGGGAGTGCCCCACGCGCTGTAGGACGTCTCCTGCAGCGGGTCGCCACGGGCGTTGACCACGTGCGTGACGCTGCCGAGATAGTCGCGCAGGATGTAATGCACCTTCTCCTCGCCGTTCTCGCGGATGTAGACGGCCGGAGCGTCGTAATAGTCCCCGAAGAGGTACAGCTTCTCAAGGGTCCGGGCGCCCCTTGTGTCGAGCTCGTAGCAGCCCCCGAGGTAATGGCGGTCGAGCACCCGTTTCCCTCCCTTCTCCACGGTCATCCTCACCCTGTCGTAATCCCCGTTGTAGGTGAAGGAGGCGGTATATTCACCTTCCTTGATCTGTTGCGGCCTTGAGAAAGACGTATATGAAATCTCCTGGGTGTGCAGGGGGACATTGTCTCCCGTGGGGACGATCCCCGTTATTGCGTGCGGCTTGTCCGGCAGCCCGTACTCGAACGTGCCGACACCGCTCCTGCCGGTGACGTTGCCCCATGGGTTGTACGAGAATTCCTCCGCCCCGTCGGACACGAGCCGGTTGAGGTTGTCGTATGCGAACTCCTCGTACCTGCCATTGGCGTTCAGCCTCCTGTCGAGACATCTTGTGGCGGGGTCGATGTCATAGGAGAAGTTCAGTATAGGCCGGTTGCCGCACCTGACGGTGTATCCGGTCGGGATTCCCCGGCTGTAAAAATGCTTCCTCGCGAGCGGTCCGGTCACGGATTCGGACGGCGAGCCGTCCCCCCATTCGCTGCAGAGCCTGTACACGGGAAGCTCACGGCACGTCCCCTGCGTGAACGTACCGTTGGAATACATGTATTTCTCGGTCAGGTCGATGCCGGTCTGAGAGGTGTACCTGACGGAGCTTACGTTACCGTCCGTATAGGCGTATTCCCGGAGCAGCCATTTCCCGTCAGCCCCGGTATCCCGGCATGTCGCCGTCCTGCCGTATTGGTCGTAGGAGAGGGAACGGGAAGTCCCATTGTCCGACACGATATCAGTAAGGCGGCTGTACCCGTCGTACGTGAGGGTCGTGGTGAATTCCGGGGTGACGGTCTTCTTCAGGCGGTTGAGGTCGTCGTATTCATACGAGATGTCCTTCCCGTACGCGCCCCTCCAGTTGACGTTGCCCCATTGGTCGTACCTGTACCGGACTATACCCGCGCTCGCGTCTATGACGTAGTCCTGCCGGCGGTACTTGTCGTAGTAGAACCAGTAATAGATCCCGCCGGGGCAGACCACGGTGACGGGCTGTCCGTCGGCCGCGAGGTTGTATGTCACGTCGCCAGCCGCGTCCGAGGAGAGTATGAGGTTTCCCTGGGAATCGTATCCGCGCCTGATGTCCACACCGTCCTTGCCGGTTATGACCTCTGAGCCGCTATAGCTGTGCCGGGTCTCCCTCCCCGACGGCTCGGTTGCGGTCAACGGCCTTCCGTGGGTGTCGTATCCATAGGTTGTCCAGCCTGTGGGCGTTGATCCCGTGTAGGGGTCCGACTCCTTCGCGAGGTCGCCGTGGGCATCATATTCCATGTCTGTCTTCCGGAGTTTGCCGTCCGGACGGACGTCCGCGCGCCTGACAACCCTGCCAAGGGCGTCATAGCTTTCCGACACGGCTGGGCTGCCGGTCTCCTCGGTCGTGACCTTGTACACACCGGGGGAGTTGTCACCGACCCATTCATAGCTGACCACATTCTTTGTTCCGTCGGGATATTTGCGGCAGGTCTCACGCCCGAAGGTGTCATACTGTATGTATGTTGTTCCCGTATAGCCCTTTATCGCGCTGACGCGCCCGTAGCTGTCGTAAGTGTATGTCTTCAACAGCCCCCACGGGTCTGTCTCCGTTTCGAGTTGCCCGGTGTCTGTGTATGAGTATTCCGAGGTCAGGCTGTTCGGGGAGTCATAGGGGGTGATCATCTCCTTTGTGACGTTGCCGTGACTGTCATAAGTGTAGCCCGTACGCTCGGTCCGGTTGCCGTTTACGTACTTCACCGCCGCGAGGGGATGCCGGCGCTCGAATTCGGGGAAATTCGTACGCTCCACGTACGTGTCACCGTCGCGGGTGGTGGTCACGGTGCGGTCGGTCACGAAACCGAGGCTGTATGCGCCGTCAGTTCCGGAGCTGTCGCCGTACGACAGCTCCGTCTTAACCATTATGCCGTCGGAATATGTCGCGGTCTCCGTCAGCGGGTATCCGTACTGGTCGTAGGTGTAGGAATAATCGGCGGAGTACCCGGTCAGGAGGTCTTCCTCCTTCTTTTTGTCGAGCAGGATCTTCTTTACCTTGTTGGGCTTGACATCGACGGAGTATGTGTTGACCGTTTTCGATGAAGGCGACTCCACGCTCTTGAGCACTCCGTGGTTATAAGGGTCGAAAGTCCGGACTGTGCGGTTTCCCCGGCTGTCGGTGGATGTCACTTTTTCGAATCCCCGGAAGCCAAGCCCCTGCCTGTGGAAGACGGCATTCTCATAGGTATGGCATGATTTGCCCAGGATTTTTCCGTCGAACACTTTTTCGGTGCAGGAGATCACCATTATAGGCTCGTGTATATTCGCGTGTGGGAATGTTGCTCCCGAACCGGGCGTATATACACCGCCCACGTCTTCGGAATCGCAGAGGGACTTATATTCTGACTTCTCTATCAGGCCGAGGCTGCTTATCATGCCGGTGAGCAGACGTTCGCGCGATTGCTCTATCCCGTGGGTCAGCTTTGTAACCGTACCGTCATGGAGACACAGCAGGGATGAATTAAAGCGGTGTCCGTTCACACCGGCGGGGACGACAACTGAATTGCTTCCCGGCAACGGGGCTGCACCGGTTTCCCGTTCGCCTATCTTGTTGAATTTAGACAGCGCGGTATATAATGTTTCCCTATTGTAGAATAACAGGTCTGATCTGCCGTCTCCATCAACATCCTGCAACAGGAACACTGCATCGGCTGCATTCGGTTTTCTCGGACCCTGGAACCAGGATTCAGAAAACCGACCGTCGCCCATTGAATAGAAAACGCTCCAATGGTTAGGATTTACTGTTGCGTCCCTCGCCGGGGACACGAGCAGGTCTATGAGTCCGTCGCCGTTGAGATCCCCTGCCAAGATGTCACAGTCCTGAAGGCTGCCCCTTTTAAGTACAGTGTCGGATGTCATTCTCCGGAGGGTGAGGCCTCCGGATGGAGACGTGTCGAATGTGTATGAATGCACCCCCGATTCATTTATGACGCATATGTCGGTCTTGCCGTCGCCATCAACATCGAAAGCCATGAGAGTATCCGAGTTGTTTCTCGCCCACCAAGGGTCGGTCATTGACGTGCCGGCAAAGGCTACGTTATAAGGGAAAACGTGGTCTTCAAACAGAATCCGGTTACCCTCAAGGTCGAAAAGGTAGCATTTTGTAGGTTTTCCGGGGTCGCCGAATGGCTGATGCACCGACACGGCGAGGATTTCCATTTTTCCGTCACCGTTGAAATCTCCTGCATAATAAAATTTAGGCTGTATGCTTTTCCCCTTGTCTGCATCCATGTATACAGTCGGGAAATCGTATGTGCGCCTGTACGATTCCTTCATCCCAGAATCGGGGTCTGGGTTGAAGACAGTGAAAGTTACACGGTCATTGTCTCCGTGGACTATGTTGTTGACACGCACGACCGATTCCCGCTGCGAGCCTTTAAGATCCGCGCACATGATGTCTATGAATCCCGGTTCTGTTTTCAGCACCGGCATCGGTGATGCAGACTCCTGCGAAAGTCCCGTGTAGAGGTATATATTCTCTTCGCCGCAATAATAATTATCGAACCTGTTCTGTGAATGGCGGAATACGGTGGAGTGCCTGTAGTGCTGCCAGTATGTCGGATAGTCCGGGACTACGACCAGGCCGTCATCCATGCTCCCGTACCCGATCCTCCCCCGCACGGCTTTCAATCTCATAGGAAGGTCCGATGCATACCAGTCCTTAAGGTTTGTAGTCTCCGAATAGTAATTCCTCCGCGGATGAGGTGGCTGCGCCCCTTCCCCGTAAATGAATTTGACAGGGTTGAATGCATTTCCTCCGGCCGAATACGAAATGCTGTCGAGATGGGATATGTTGTCATGCAGGGAATGGTACAGCCTGTAGCTCCCCAAATCTGAATCGCCGATCGAACAGGTTATATTATAGAGCAGCCTGTTTTCAAGAAGCTTCTGTCCTCCGGAGAATGAGATTATATCGTCCATCCTCGTAGAATAGAAGAATTTTACGTGAGCATTGCCGTAGGAAATCTTTGTTATCCGGTAACAGTTCCCTGAGAAGTCATAGCTGTAATCGATGCG
>CAJTZS010000072.1 GCA_910584055.1 uncultured Muribaculaceae bacterium
CCACGGAACGGATTGGTAATGTTTATCCATCCCTTGCGGAACTTCCCTTTGTAATAGTAGCGCATAGGCACATTCACACTATACTTGTTCTCGACCTTCTCTTCACATTGCGAGAAGCTCTCGTTCTCAAGATTGAAGCGGTCTTTGAGCAGCCCTTCTTTCAGGAACTTGGAGATATTGTCAAGAGCCACATGGATGAGTATTGTGCCGAGCACACTCGCCACCATATACATCCAAATGTTCAAACGGAGGGTAAGAAGTACGGGCATGATACGGTGTCCGAACAGCCACAGTGACAGCACCGTAATAAACAGACCGACCACGATGGGATACAGAACCTGCTTCCTCGCGTCAAACTCCAGCTTCTTCTTATTGCGTGTTCCTATACAGGTAATGCAGATAAGAAGGAGCGTCGCCAGCTTGGAATAAACAAGATTGCCGTCCTGATATATAAGCCACCTTTTCATGCGGTCGTGAATCTCCAATACCACACCCCCGAAGTGGTCGAGCACTTCGGGGTCTATCGCAAACATGAAGAACTCCAGCAGCAGCGACACATAGATGCACGCCCGGAATATCTTATAAGAACCTTGAAGTTCCTTGCTTTCTTCCATTGCCATAGGCTATCAGTCGTATATGGTTATGATGGGACGGACTTTGTGGTTTTGAGTCTTAGGCGTCTCCTGCATCGCACCCTGCGACAGCGAATAAAGCCACGCCTTTGCCGTTTCCTGTCCTGCGACCTCGGTCGATGACCAGTACCAGCAGCCATCAGGCGTGTCGGTGATTGGCTCACCACCGATAGCCACAACCCCTTGATTAATGCGTCCGCGAGTTTCCTTTAACATACGGAGCTGCGCAACCGATGGGATATAGGCGGACTGACCGAATCTCCATAAATCGAAGACAGCATCGGCCATAGGAGAACCGACATTGCGCTGAGACATCAGGGCATAGGTGTTCTGGTTTCCGTCAAGTGCATAGGCATCAGCGGATGTTCCCTGCTTTATTCCGAGTGAATCGGCAAAGGCAAGCTGCGCAAGGTCGTTCAGATACACGGCATAGCCACGGCCCTCTATGTCCGGATTTGTATTGACATGAAACACGATGCCGATTCCTTCTTTACCGGATCCTTTCCATGTTTCCATAGGAAGAATCTGACCGTCGGTGCAAAGAACATCACCGACTTTCATACCCATGTCCGGCTCCGGATGATGGCCGTCACATGATGTTACAGCCATGCCGATGAAGGCAAGCATAAGATACACTAATCTTTTCATTGTCTTTTTGTTAGAATTTTACACCTATGCCGACACCGGTCTTGAACCAGTCACGTCCGTTAATAACAAACTCCGTCTTTACCTGCCAGTAGAGTTGCCACTTGCCACGCATGACATAGCTGTGTTCATACCCGGCGTGGATTCCTCCTATTACTTCATGAGTATCGGAGCCGACAGAACCGCCTAAACGCAGGTTGCCATGACTGTTGCGACCACGGAATACACATGGCTTGTAGGCTGCTCCCACACTCCATGTGCGGTAATTCTTCCAGAACGAATCCGGGCAGACATGACCGCAATCGGCACATTTGTCCCATTTGAGATACATATTCCCGAAGAACTCCCAGGCGTTGTGGTGAGACATTTCTTTCTCATAGCCGACAGTCAGTTCAAGGCCGTTCTCATAAAGAAGCCCGGCACCTATCTGAACACGACCATCCTTGTCGGAAGCCGACGCTGTGCCAGCCATTGTCAGGATGGCTACGGCAAACAATAACAACTTCTTCATCGGCTCAATCCTCGCTTAAAAGTGAATGATGGAACGAGTCTGCCGAGAGGACATCCTCATAGTCAATCGACATGGAGATGCTGCGTCCGGAAATCTGCTTCTCCGACAGTTCGATAGTGAGAACCTTGTCATTGGGGAACGTAAGTTTCTTTATGACAATCACATTGCGGTATCCGTGCATGAACGACTTGGACTTTTCCAATACCATTTCAGGCTTCAGTTCGATTACCTGACTGTTGGTAGCCTTATGCACCTTCTTGTCGGCGAGCTTGATGCGCAGTTCGTCAATGTCGAAGCGGATATTGGTACTGTTGTCCACCGAGAAATCGAGGAAGAAGTAGTCACCGACAGCATAGATGTTGTTCAGGCGCATCTTGAGCTTATGCTTCTTGGAGCCGACATTACGGTATTTCGCCGGCGAGTTCCATACCTTGCGGGCGAAACTATACATATCCTCGGTCGATAGCGACACCGCAGGATTGTTGTATGCAATCTGTTCCGAAAGCTCGATTGTCTTGTCAGTCACGGCCTCGGTCATACGGGTCGTGTAGATCAATCCGTACTGCACACGGTAGCGTTCCGTCACGACTGTGATGATGGCAAGGATTTCGCCGTCCTCATGTCCGGCTTCTTTTGGTTTGAGCCGGATTGTGTTGTCGATGGGCTGGTCTCCTGCAATCTTGTCGGTTGATATGTCCACAAAACGGATAGGCTCCGTGGCGGTGATTACGGTAGTGACCTGTTCGTTGACTGTGAGAAGTTCCATCTCCTCATAGGTTGACTGGGCGTTGGCACCCACTGATGCGGCTCCGAGAAGCAGAGCCATTGCGAAATGTTTGATATTCATTGGTTATGGTTTGGTTCGATGATTGTTTGGTTATTGGTTATAGCTTGGGCGATTCGTTGTTTGGCGATGTCGCAGTATTCCGGCACTATCTCGTATCCGATGAAATGCCTGCCGGTGTTAATGGCGGCAACTGCCGTGGTTCCTGACCCTATGGCATTGTCGAGTATCAGGTCTCCTGGATTGGAGTAAGTCCGTATCAGATATTCCAGCAATGCGACCGGCTTCTGGGTAGGATGATAGAAACATCCCTTGCGGTGTTCCTTCGGGAAATTGAGAATTGATGTCGGGTACTTGTCATCTGCAATCCTTACCGGTACGGCCTTCATGCTCCCGTAACAGCGGTTGGTGAATTTCTCCACATCACGCCTCGTATGGTTCCTCTCCGAAGGAAGACACGGACGCATCTGTGGATTATAGACCGGCTGACTGTCATAGAAAACCATGATGTCCTCATGTTTCCTCAGGGGCATACGCCTTGCGTTGAGATGACCGCTAACCCTGTCCTTTTCCCACACGAGATTGTATCTCCATTTGTCGGGCTGCGACATTATCAGTCTCGCAGTGAACATTCCCTGGGAGAAAAGGATAATCGGACATCCGCGTTTCGCTATGCGGTTGTACTGTTCCCAAAGCAGGTCGAGAGGAATCATCCTATCCCAACCGGCAGCCTTGTTGCCTTTGTTCAGAACTCCATACGGGAGGTCTGCGATGATCGCGTCAATGCAGTTGTCAGGTAGCGACTTCATTCCTTCAAGGCAGTCCATATTATATATGGTGTCTTTTATGTTCATATGTCACAGCACCTTTGTTTTGTTGTTCAGATAATATTCACATTTGAACCCTTTCCTTGGTGAAAACTCCGCAAACGTGCAAGATTTGAATATCATCGGCTTATTTACATACTGGGCAAGGTCTTTCTCATACTGGGTCGGAACATGATTATTCCCGAAATCACGGTACGGCATGACAAACGGCTTTATTTTCAACTCACGCAGCCTTTCGATGCGATACATGTCCTCTTCGATCGTAGAGTTGAACCCGACGAGTACATAGCACATCAGCTTGTATGGCTTGATATGCCTTGTTACCTCCCGCAGTTTTTCGGTGAGATCAAGCTGAGGGAAATCCCATGCTATATGTATGCTTTTATACAATGGCAGTCTATTGAGCCAATATGCCTGCTCTTCGTCCATAATCCGGACATCCACGCCATGCAGATTGACCTTCTGTTTTGCAGAAAGAAGATATTCGATCGCATCATGCCATGCGGGATTGGCAAAGAAATTATTGTCCAGCACCTCGATATGTTTCCCCAGGGGATTCAGATTTACAGGTGAGACGGGCGTGATGTAGCCTTCCTTTTCTCTGACGAGGCAAAAAGGACAATGCCTTATACATCCTCGTGAGAAAAACTGGATAGAAAACTGATACTGCGGATATAATGAATAATCCATAGCAGTTGATTCCTCTATTTCTTTTGGCAATCTGGAACCTATGTCATAACCGGTGCCCCCTTTGAGCATCTTATGAGTGTCGATGACGCTGTAATCAAAATCAGGACTGAATGTAAATATCTTGCTGGCGGCCACAATATCATACGTTTTTGCCGGGACAGCCCATTCTACATTATCTCCATGTGATTTATGATAGGCAGACAAGCGCATATGGGCAAAATTAGGGAATCTATGCCCGTCAACATCAATCAGTCCAATACGTCCTTTCATATTTATCGACGGTTATTATTTGTTTCCCTGCCGTTCACAAGATACACGAAGGTGCCATATTTGAGCTTGACCTTGTTTTTCTTGATTGCCTTGGAAATGGCGGAGGATGTTTTCTGATATGCGTTCTGAATCGCGTTCCAGCCCCACTGGGTTACGTTGTCCATGCCCGAAGTATTGCTGTTGAACGTCATGGAATTATCAAGCGCACCACCGGCTATGTCCTTTGCCGTCTCGCGGAACGAACTGTTGGGGACATACAGCCCCTCCATGCCGTCTGTGTCATAGATGGTAAGGTTCACTTTTACAAGGTCGTCGTTTACCATCAGCGATTTTACAGAGCCTTTGACACGCTGCTGACCGAAGCCACTCATCGTTGCATAGAGATAACTGCCTTTGGGCAGAAACACATCGTTAATCTCCACATCATCGAGAAGCCTCAGTCTTACGCGCGACCCGTCAACAGCCTTTATATCCTCGTCAATAATAGCCTTGATAAGACTCGGTTCCGGCTCGTTTTCGGCAAGAGTGTTGAAATAGGATGAAGAGGGACGCTTTGCCTTGACTACGGTCTGGGCGGCATCATCATCGGAGAGTGCGTTTACTGCACCATCCTTGACCTCGACCGTCTGCGTGGCTGTTACCGAAGCGGACGCCTCCACTGTGGGAGCCGGTTGCTCCACCGACTGCTGTCCTTTGAGACGGGCTTCGGCAAGGGCGCGTTCCAGTTCGGCAAGGGCAGCCGCATTGTTGTTGTCGGCATAGTCAACCGGATTCAGCGAGTCCGGCGACATGGCCTCTCCCTTTTGCGCTCCCTCGGCGATTCGGTCCTGCATCTCGCGAAGACGCAGCAGTTCTTCGGTGCGGGCCTGTGCCTCGCGGTCGAGCATTGCGAAATCCTCGTCTGAATAGCGCGAGTCATATTCTTCTGTCTGTTCATCATTGTTGCGGTCAATGTTCTCCACAGCCGAATAGTCCTGTATGCGACCGAATGACTTCATCATGCTCTCGGTACGGTTGCCGATTCCGTCATCACGGATCTGAGCCTGCGGAAGCGTGGGGTTCAGATACTCTGTCTCCTCAAGGTTGCCGTCGGGGGTATCCTTTACCTCAGTCTTGAACATGTCTATGACAAGCCATCCTGTTCCCAGTATCAATGGATAGAGGATTGCGGGGAGGACATATTTCGGCTGGCGGAAGTTAATCTTCTGTAGTAGGTTCATTTGCGTTATTATTGATTGGTTTGATTTGTGGTTGCGACTGCCTGCGTTCCTTGTAAATGCTTTCCTGTTTCTCCACAGCCGTCTGATAGTCGTTGGCTTTTGTAGCCACCTGCGACAGCCGATAGACATTGAGCACAAAGCAGAAAATCACTATACCGAAGACGATGCCGAGAAATAGTTTCGGCCAGCGGTCGGCGAAACGCTGTGTGGCTGCTGCCGCCTTGTCTATCTTGAGGAAGCGTGCCACCTTGCGGCCGGCACTCACTTCCTTCTCATAGCGTTCCTTATACCTGGGGTCGTTTTTGTCGGGCATCTTCTCGCCCATGATCAGTTTCTTCCAGCCCATGCTCAATAACTGTTTTTGGTTTTCTGTTCAATATCTTTGTTGAGCAGTGTGCGCCAGTTCACTATCAGCAGACCGTGGGGATTGTTGTCGGTACGGGGAACACGCTTCAGCTGCCCGGCGGTAACAAGCTCACGAGTAAGGATAGAGGTTCTACGCTCGATGCGCTGACGGCCATAGTATTTGAACTCCATCTTCTGCGGGTCGAAGTTGATTGAATCGCAGTAAATCGAGAATACGGCCGATGTACCCATGATGTTGTTGTAGAAGCCTCTCTCCTTTAGCGTGTTGTACTGGGCAAGACCGGTTTCGTCAACAAGATACATCGCCTTGTCCATCGTATATTTGATGTACTTGTCATCCGGAGCCAGAGTGAAGAATAAGTGGTGGAAATTTTCAATACACTTGCGTTTTGCATTGATTATCAACGGGTAATAAATACATATTTTAGGATGGGTAACAAAATAGCCACGCCGGAGGTGTTTTATCAGCATTTTCCGGAATGTATCGGAATGGAGAGATTGACCGGGTAACATTTTTGAGAATTTATGTTTCAGTACCATTTGAATTTTCGGGTGAGATAGGTGATGAGGGCAACTGTGACCACCCAAAAGAATATTATCAGGGAAACGAGTGAATTTATCTCTTCGGAATGCACAGCATGAAAATTTGCAAAAATCACCAATGCGAGAAATACGAGCAGCCATATCAGGGAAAAGAGGATTATGTAGGCGGCGAGAGCCGGGACGATGACGCAGTTCCTTGCGGTCTCCATCTTATCGACCGTAGGCTTGACATTGGCGTTGAATGTCTTTGCCATTTCGGTTGCGGACTTTTGGAGATTGCCGCTGACTGCCGCTGAGAATTTCTGTGCGTCCATCGGGGAGGCGGCTTCCCGGATTTCATTGATTATATAGGGAGCCTCCCTCATGAAGAGCCGGATTTGCAGGGCGAGGTCGCTCTGCGCCTCGATCTCTTTCTGCCGCAGCTCGTCGTCTCTCGTCTCGGCTATCGCGCTGTCTATTCCAGAGACATCAATCTTTTTGAGTGCCATGATAAAATCGGTTATCTTCTGATTCCTTTTCGTTTTACAATTCCTATCTTTGACCGGGCAGCGGCGGCACAACGACGGGCGCGGGCTATCTCTTCCTCGATGTCGTCACGCTTCCTCGGAAGGTCGTTGTTCGATGCCCCACCGCCCCCGGAAACGTATGTGGGCGTGTTGAGGAACGACATGAAGCTCATAGCCACCGCAAAGTGATAACACGCCTCGTTGATAAGGTCGGCCCAGTTCTCAATCTCACGGAAGTCAAACTCGTCATCAAATACGCGCATGACCTGTTCGGGAATAAAACAGGAATAGAATTTGCCCTCATACTCAAACTCAACACGTCGTGTATCGGGTCTGTAAGCGGTATAATCCGGTCGAATATCGGATTCCCTTCTGTCAATCTTTGTTTGCTGATTCTGTGTGTCATGCAACTTTTTCCATGTGCCTTCAAGTTTGGATGCCATGAGGTTGCGGCCTTTGCCTAACTCGGAAGCCTTGAACTTGGCGTTTCCTTTTTTCAGGATATAGCCTCTTACAATGCCTTTGTCATCTTTCCTTATTTTGACATCGTAGCCTTTCGCCTCAAGTCGGGCGAAATAGTCGTCAAGCGACCATTTCCCCATTTTGCCGAGGACATCGAGGCAGTCACGGCTTACGGTCTGTCGGTTTATGTCGTGTATGTTCGCCGCTGTCTGCCAGCCCCGCTTTCTCGCGACACGTTCCGCAGCCCGTTGTGCCCGAAGATGGATGTTGCTGTCATTGTTGATGTTCCCGTTTTCGTCAAGGCGGCTCACAACCGCATGGAGGTGAGGTATGCCGCTGTCGGATTCAAGGTGCAGCCACACGGTTGACTTGCTTCCTGCGAGATTGGTTCTCGGAGATAGCCACCGGCCGTTCTTGCCCTTCATCTCCTGACGGTCAAACTCCGCAACGAAATCCAGCCATAGCTGTTTCCAGTCTTCGGGAGTGAAATTGCGCGTATGCTCCTTTGCAGGACTGATCTCAATCCGTATAAGGTTGTTCCTCATGCGCGGGTGGCACAAGGAATCAAGTCTGACGGAGTTCCATATTCCCAACGGGTCTATGCCGGGAGGGAGGAAGCTGTCGCAGATATGGATGATTCTCTCCGGGTGTTTCTTGTTCGCCGACACGCCCGTTATGTAGTTCAGTGCGTTTATGCCGTGGGATATTGACTTTGCTTTCGCTATCATGTTATCAGATTTTTGTGATGGTTTTTCTTGTTCGCGGACTGAAACGGGCACCGTTAATTACCGAGTTCAAAAACTCGGTCACGGCATTGGTTATCGGCACGACCTGCCTGTACCAGTCAAGCATGAAGGAGACTTTTTGAAAAAGTATGATTCTCTTGTCTTGTTTCATTCCGGCAAGGGCGTTGGCGAAGTTGAGTATATCGACACGGCAACCGTCAAGGTTGTGAAGCAACGCAGATTCTTCGACGGTTAGTGCCGATGGTGGCTCGTAGCCCAAGCCGCGCTGCCTCATGTAGTCGCTCGGTGTCAGGTTGCATCTGGCGGCTATGGCGTGTATCTTCTGACGCTCCCCGGCTGTCATCTTCGTGGTTACGGTGCACGAGCGCACGTCCTCCGGCGGCAGCTTCTTCCGCTTCGTCTTTCCGGTATTGCTGCCGGGGCTATTGTCTGTATTAGTCATAAAAAAGGATATTCAATGATTTGTATAACTGATTATCGGGTGCGAGCCTGCGAGCGGCCATGACCCTGACCGCAGGGAGGGGCGAGGCGTTTTGGTGCAACCGGGCGAAGCCGGGTGTAACACCAAAACATATCTCGCAACACTTCTCAAAAGACCTGCTTTCACGATTGGTTTCCCATGCTCTCGGTCGCACATCGGATTAGGTTGCTCAACCTGCGAAGAATCTGTTGATTACGGTCTCTCCGTCGGGGTTCTTCCAATCGGCTATGCAGGTGAACGAGAGGGCCGACCCGACACGGGAATTGTAGATGCTGACAAGACCTGCGGCTTCCATTCTTGACAGGAGATTGTGAATCTTCTTCCGTCCGAGATTCCATTTGTCTGCAAGACCAATTTCCGAGAATTGCACCTGACCGGGTTTCAGATTCAGCGGTCTGCGGAAAGTGCCGTCATATCCGGGTGAGGTACGCATCTCTTTCAACAGTCCGCTGAATATCGCCATGTTGCTGATTGCGTTGCAGCCGTTATCGGTAGTTGTTCCCGAAAGCCATTCGATGGCTTCCGCTGTAAGCCTGATGTTCACAGATGAAAAGGGATATATGTCTTGTTGTTCCATGTTCCTTGTTTTCTTATGGATGGATTATTGGCGAAATGCCAAAGATTGGATTCCTACAAAGTGAGATTTATGTACGATGGATTTGTGCGTCGTTCTCCTTGCCCCTTTATTCGTCAGTCATTATTTCTATGAGATTCTATTCTCATAAGATTGAGATTACAAATATCATTCAAGTGTTTTCTCCGACAATTTTCTAATTGAGGATTGGGGAACAACGAAAACGGAGGGAAAAGAGGGCTGACAATGATTCCCTATTTCGGCATCCATTGATTGCCGGACTGGTTCACGTTATTAGAGGGTCTGTTTGGTTGCTGAATTTTCGGGAGATTGCTCACCATGTTGTCGATGTCTTTCCTGTCCGAGGATATGACAAGGAGTGCTGAGGTGATTTTGATTACCTCTTCCTTGCCGACATATTGGGATGCCGATGTTATCAGCTCCAATGTCCTTGTCTGCCGATGTATCCTTATCTCGTCGGCGTTCCACGTCTCCTTGTCCCAGCCGAAGTTGAGATAGCGGTTGATGGCGGTGCGGTCATACTGCGGCATGGTCTCCACTGTCGTTTTACCGGATGCTATTCCTATGATGGCGCGGAGCGCGTCGGCCTCGTATGGGGTACATTCACAAAGAAACTCCATGATGATTTGGGTTTTCCTCTGATTCCCGGATTTTGACTCTTTGGATTTGGTCTCCGATGATTTGCCTGGCTTTCTTCCCGGCGTGGTTGTTATGTCTGTTGGCATAGTCTTGAATGAGTAGGTTGATGAGTTCGTTAAAGCGGTCTCTTGTTCGCGAGATAGTGTGCGGCCTCTGCCTCGATTTCGTCCTGCGAGGATATGCGGACGCTCTTGAGGTATGCGTCCAGGTCGTCGGGGTCGAAGAAGCATATCTTGCCGCTCGGCTTGTACATCGGGATCACACGCCGCATCATCATCTTGCGGAAGTACGATAGGGAGAAGCCCAGATAGTCGGCGGCCTCCTGCGAGTTGAGTAGTTTTCGTTTTGTCTGCATCGGTTCTTTAATTTATAAGTTCGTATTCTTTGATTATGGAATAGGCTGATTGATAGACTTGTCAGCCTTTGGATTCCGATGCAAAATTACAGCCGTTCCCGTGTGGCGCAATGTGGGTCTCATGGGGAAAGGTTAAAAATGACAAACGCACTATACGCTGAATCTCAGTCGCATAGTGCGTTTCAAAAATGTCTTTATATTCTGTAAATGGGGAACGGCAGGGATATTACGGGGTTCTGCGCCTTGAACGCCAGCTCTCGATGGCTGTGTCTATGGATTCTCTGTAATTTTTATTGTCCTCGGTGGCATGGTCGGCGCAGATGTCGGAGCGGTGCTTGTCATAGTATGACTTGGCGATATTGCAGCGTTGCAGGAACAACCGCGCCCATGTCTCGGCCTCCTTCCGCGGGCTGATGTTCCGCGCCACGGCATAGACCATGTAGCATATCCGCAGCTTCTCTTTCGGCACAACCGCTATCGCCCTTGCCTCTTCCCTTACGTTGAGGAAATTGGCGAAGTCAAGCGGTGTGCAGTTCTCAAACTGGCTGTCGTTGCACACGTCATGTATCGCCATGCACAGACCCAGTTCCACCACATCACGCCACTTGGCGGTTTCAAGAAGGAGGCTTCCGCTCATTGGCCGCTCCCTTTCTCCATGCGGTCAAGGTCGTTGAGTATGCTCCCGGCTATGCCGTCCAGTTTCGCGGCAAGCGCATACAGGTGGGAGGCTTTGAGGGAGAATACATCCCCGGCGCGGCGGCTCTCGCGTTCATAATCGGCATAGAGTTTTTTCACTTCTACCTGTCGGCTGTCATGCTCTGCCTTAGCCGCCTCGCACTCCTTTTCAGCCTCGGCATACTCCTTTGAATCAAGAGGGAGATAGTCAAGGCGGTTGTTCAGCTCACAGTAACGTTTCCAATACGGGTTAAGCTTATCGGAAGCCTTTTGGAATATGGCATGGTAATGTCGGGAGTGAGCATTGGCAATCTCCCGGAAATCAACGCCGTCAAGTCGCCCTATATTATTAAGGAGTGTAGCGGTCCCGGCTTTGAGGGAAAGAGCAGACTCTTTCAGCCGTTCCGGATTTTCCGTAGCCATAGCCTCCGCCTCGGCAATAAGCGCATTGGTGTCCTGAAAGTCGTAGTAGAACCGGGCGAGTAAATGCGCTTGTTCAAACGGCATAGTGTCACCGTTGCAGGCTGCAACAATTTCGTTGACCTCTTTAAGCATGGATATTATATTTGTCATTACTGTATTCATTGAATTACATGAGCCATACATGAAACGCCTCCATCAAATAGACTGATATTCAGGCTGTTTGTGATGACCAAATTGATTCATTCATTGAAATCGCGCCGATTCATTACATGAAATTACATGAACTATCCCCAATGAGGTATATAAGCAATGTCCCGACGATTTGTGCCCTCAGGCGTTCCTACCTTTATCAGTCCTTTGACCAAAGCCTCTTTAATTACAGCCGATACAAGTGGGTAATTCTTCTCATCAACCCCCAATCTCTCGCGCAGTGACTTGTTGGTAAGCATTTCATTGGCGAGATATTTAAGGCAGGCATGTTGGTAACAAGCCTGAACACGCTCCTCCTTGGTGGTATCGGCCCATTTCTTAAAAGCTGACAGTATGATAGTGGTCCGTATTTCCGAGACCCGGTACTTGATGGGGGGCAGTTGGTATCGCTCTATCGCCGAAAGAGCCTTATCCATTCCGCTTCCTTTCTCCTCGCAGAATCCCATTCTTCGCATTATGTCGGCAAGTTCCTCATTCCTGGACTGGTATTCATCAATAAATCTGTCTGTGCTGATCAATGGTTGCCCCGGAGAGGAAATTTCGACCCTGTCCGAATATATCTCTATCATAGGGAAACCAAGCACTGAAAAATCTTGATGGATAATCATGTTGGCTGAAATTTCCCTTATGGCTATTTCGGGATACATCCTCACATCTTCACGCAAGGCTTTGCCGATTTCCTCATTGGCAGGGAGCTGGCCATTGACCCAATCAATCATCATTGGGAAACATACCGCATACCCCTGTTCAAAGCTCTGCTCTCTGATAGTCTCGACCTTGCTCTTGTCTTTATAAACTATCACCCTTATGGCTTTCCTATACAGAGCGTCAAAATCCCTAAAATCCTTTGCGAGCAGTATTGCGCCAAGTTCAGTGATGCCATAGCCCGTGATGGAAGGAATAACGAAACGTTCAGACACGAATCTTTCCATAATGCCGTCAGCCGTTTGCGGCATTGGGATTTTCAATCGGTCGAAATAGGTCTCGGCACTCAGCAGACGGATAACATCGGAGGCATTGGCGCACTCTTTCACAACCGTCTTATCTAATTGCCTGTTACGGTTCTTCCTCCACAGTTTAGCCTCCTTGTCAGGATAGCCCATTAGCGGTTTTGTAAGTGAGCCGACACGAATATACGCCGTGTTCAGAAACGTGACAGGGCGGTCGGTTGCAGCCGGAATGCGGTACATTGAAATATGCTTGCCGTCAACATCAAACTCGACGCATTCGATGTCGATTCTCGGATTAAGGCGGTTGAGTAGCCACATTTCAAGTTCCTCGTTACCTTTCTTGTGGCGTTTTGCCTTGAATGACGTACCGATTATGGCGTGGGTCCCGTCCTCTATGCCGAACACGAGATAGCCGAATGGCTCATTCAGCAGAGCCGCGCTGTTTGCCAAGGCAGACAGGCGTTGCCCAATCTCTTCCTCGGAGTGGAAATTATGTTTGAACTCTATCCATTCCGTTTCTTGCGGAAACGCGACCAGTTTTGCGAGCAGTTTGGTAAATTCCGGTGATTCCCCAATGCAAAGTTACTACAAAAAAGTGAAATGCGGAAAGATATAGTGATAGAATTGAG
>CAJTZS010000073.1 GCA_910584055.1 uncultured Muribaculaceae bacterium
TAACTGGAGATTTCTGCATCGTGCTTAACATCTAACTTTATTTAATCTCTAATATTGACATCCGGAGTCTTTCGATTTGAAATCATTGGAGTGGCAAAATGTAACGGTTGTATGCCACTCCGGTGGCCCCGAACGATGCTTTCTGCCTTAGGAGGCCTTCGTTGAGATATGTGCCGTGGTTTTCGTTGCTTGTGCCGAAATCGAAATACTCACGGTTGGCATATTCCACGGAGATGAGCTGATGGAAGAGGGGAGTAAGAAGGTTGCATGCGCGACCGTAGGGAGTGGTGGCTATGTATTGTGCGTGGGCGACAATGCCGGTGTCGTAGATGCATACAGCGGCGTGTGGTTCTCCTTGCATCTCCAGCATCCAGAATCTGATTTCATTGGGAAACCGCTCTTTGAGCAATTGCATCTCCTGCGCTGTGTGAACCGGAGTGGCGTCATGTCTGTCGTGAAGGCAATCTGATACCATCCTCATAACCGGCAACGCGTCTTGAGACTCTTTAATCCTGAATTGCAACGAGGCGGTCTTGGAAAGGGCGCGCCTTCTCAATTTATTGTATGCGCATTCCCGGTGGAGAGGGATTGCAGTAGAGAGGTTGCATTCGGTTCTTGTGGCTCCGAGTCTGAAGAGGGCATATTCATCTTCCTGTGACGGACGGTATGTGTAGATGAATGGTAGCGTCTTATAGTCGAGCGCTGAATAACCTTCCTTTTTCCAGATAGAAGCCGCCTCTGTGAATATATCCAGAACATCTGCTCCATCAATATGGCGCTGAGGCAGAAGCCACCCCCCGTAAGTGAGCCCTTGATGAGAATGCAGCACTCCGTCTTCCGTAATGTTGGCAGGCAATATCGCTGCCGTCTTGTCACCTTTATATGCTATCCAGGATGAATCCATGAAGCGGTCGGAATGGTAATCCATATAGTCGCGGAGGAACAGGAACGTGGCATTTCGCGATTCTCTGACGAAGCTGTCCCATTGCGGCTTTAAGTCGGGGGAGTATTTTTTTATGGTTATCATCTTATCCAGTCGAGGGGGTTCAGCTTATCGCGGTTTTTCCACACTTCAAAATGAATAGAGGAATGAGACGGGTCTTCTTCATCGGGGGCGAGGCGACCGAGGACCTGGCCTTGTTTCACCACATCTCCAATTTTCACGGCAGGGGAGGATATGTTGCCATATACGGTATAGTAATTGCCATGATTCACGATTACTACGGTAGAGAAACCGGGTATGACATAGACTCCCGACACTTTCCCTCCATACACCGCCTGAGCGGAAGCTCCTGACGATGTTTCTGCGTCAATGCCGGGGTTATCGTACATGACATCGGGTAATTCCGGGAGGGAATGACGCCCGAATTGACTTGTAACCCGAAAAGCACCCGAAACGGGACGCGGCAACGATCCCCGCATGGAGGCAAAATTGCCGGCATGCGACACCGAGGCTTCAACCTGTCTGTCGCCGCGCGGTTTGCGTTTACGCGCTTCGGCATAATCCTTTTTACCTTTATTATCAGCCTTTTTGTTTTTTGTCTGTTTTTTGTCCTCCTTCTTGTCCTGCTTCTTATCTGTTTTTGACTGTTTCGTTTCTTCTGCAAGGAGTTTCTCTTCTTCAGCTTTGCGCGCCTCTTCTGCAAGCCTTGCCTCTTCAGCTGCCTTACGGGCTTCTTCTGCCCGGCGAGCTTCTTCCGCTTTTCTGTTTTCCTCGGCTATAAGAGCTGCTATCCGGCTTTTAAGCGCGTTGGCTTCCTGTTGTTTCTTGGCAAGATGAGACTGGAGGGCTTGCCCGTTGCGACGGAGTGCGCCAACGACGGCATCCTGCCGCTGATATTGCGTAGTGAGCTGATTCTGTGCGGCTATCTGACGCGAGAGGGCAATGTCTTTCTCGCGGCGCGACTGCTCGAGTTGTTCCTTCTGCAGGGTCAACTCTTTTACCGATGCGGAGATTTCAGCTGATTTTTTGCTGCGCCATGATGACACCTGCTTGAGATATCGCATGCGGCGCATTGCCTGGCTGAAGTTTTTTGAGGAGAAAATAAAGGCGAGATTGGAGTTGGAGTTCCTTTTACCCCTGATTTTTTTTATAGACCGGAGATAATCTTCCCTCATCTTTTTCAACTGCATTTCAGATGTGGTGATCTCGGTTTCGAGACCGGAAATACGGGTGTCGAGCCGCTGCACCTGTTCGGTGGCTTTCGCAACAAGGCTCTTGCCCGTGGTTATGTCGGCGTTAAGACGGCTAAGTTCGCTTAATCCTTTCTTGACTTCGGCTTCGTTCCGTTTCAACTCCTCTTTTGTGCGGGCAATCTCCTTCTGCGTCTCCGCCTGGCGACGTTTTGCATCAGCCGATGTCTCAGGCTTGGTTCTCTTCTTTGTCGATGCTTTAGTCGTTGTTCTGGATTTAGAACGAGAGTTTACGCTCTTCGATGCTTTTTTTGATTTCGAACGAGCTTGGGCAGTGTTTTTCTGTTCGGTTTTTGCCTTTGTCCTTGTTTTGTTCTTTTGAGCGTCAGCCGGGATTGAGCCTACGGTCATGACAAGAATCAGGATAAGGTATAGAATATATGTGGTCAGCCGATGTGTCATTGTTGTCAGAAGGATTTGATGAACTGCTTTATCCCTACGCGAGTGTATCTGGAGTTTAAGTTCAGCGGTGAGGGAGATTTCACGTCCCATCTTGGCGCGTTGAATTCAATTTCTGCATCGAATTTCTGTTTCAGATCCTGATTGAACACGACATTCATGTCGAATCCGTTTTCTGCGTGTTCATAGTTCAGGGAAAGGGCAAGTTCATGGTCTGCCGTGGATGCCTCGATAAGCATCCTGTCTATCAGCCCTAATGCATTGACCTTGTAGGAATAGAAGAATTCATCTTCCTCGGAGTGTCCTCTCGGAAATGTCAGCGACCATTGTTTCTCTGCGTTTTCCGGGGAAATCTCTTCAAAATCGAAAAAGTCGGAATTGCCTGTTGTCAATTCCCCGGCTTTAAGCGCGACAACCCTTGCAAGAAGAAGGCTCTGGATGTCGGCGATTATGCAGGGATAGTCATATTTGATTCCTGATATTGATTCCGAGCAATATACGTGTTTCATTTTATTAACGGCGGTCACGGTGTCCCCTGCCACATCAATTCTGCCCACTTCGCCAAGAAGCGATGCTCTGACCGAAATGGATATCTCTTCCCCTTTTTTCATAAAAATCTTCAAGGTGGGGGATATGGGGAGCTTTTTCAAGCGCAGCTTACCGGAAAGTTCAGCCGTTTCCCAATCCGTGTAATTAGGCAGTATCGCCTCGAGGGCCTCAAGCCTGACTCCATCGATCGCTCCTGATCTTGTGGGGTCAATGGCATTGATGTGATTGCCGGTAACAGTATCCTGCTGTTGGCTTTTCTTTGTGCCGCACGCGGATAATGAAACAATCGTGAGTGTAAGAAACAGAAATAATTTAAAAATATTACTATTTTGCATTTTTCAGCGTTTTGATTTTTTGTTTGACATCGTTGTTTTCAGGTTCGAGTTCAAGGACTTTGTCGTATGCCTCAAGTGCCTCGGATTTCTCGCCGAGAGCGGCGAGAATGTCTCCGTAATGCTCATACAGTTCAGCGTGCTCGCTCCCGTCTTTGGCTGCTTCTTCCACTGCCGATGCCTGATATTTCCTTGCTTCCTCGTTTTCGCCCTTCTTATGGAGAATCCACGCGTATGTGTCAAGATATGTGGGATTTGAAGAGTTCTCTCCGTCTAAGCTTTTCAGGCTCATCTCGGCAGCGCGGTCGAGGTCTCCTCCGTTCTCACTCAGAAAGTATGCATAATTATTGAGGGCGAGAGTGTTGTCGGGATGTAGGGCGAGCGCATTGTCGTAAGCCTTGAATGCATCGGCAAGGTTTTTCTTGCCATAGTAACAGTCGCCGATGCTTGTGTAGATCTGCGAAAGCCTCTGCAGGTCGTCGTATTGTATTGAAGACGGGATGTTGCGGGCTGTAAGCGCAGTGTCGAGGGGAAGTGACGGAGCAATGTCCTTGAGAATATTTCTGTACGCCTCTATGGCGATGTCGAAATCATCTGCCATTTGTGCTGCTGAGGCATAAAGGACCATAAGGTTTCTGGAGGGAGTCATGTGCTTCGCAAGTTCCTGATAAGTCTTAATCGCGTCAGAAGCTCTGTCGTCGGCCATCTGGTATGTCATCAACTGCCCCCGGTATTTCTCTTCCGAAGGGGCGAGGTCGATGGCATAGCCTATCTGTTCGCAGGCATCCTCGAAATTGCCTTTGGCGGCGGAATAGCGGGCGGCAAGGTCGAGGACGTCGGGCTCGTGTGGATACTGTTCGCTCAGGACGCTGAAGAGATGGTCTCCGCGTGAAGTGCTTTGTTTGTCGTTGAGCAATTTCTGGAGATATTCCTCGAGCATCATGAGTTTCTGGCCGAGGTCGAAATCTTCCGATAGAAGTGCTTCATATGTTTTTGAATCATAGCGTATTGAATCCCCCTGTTGGCGATAATAATTTGCCAAGGCGATTTTGGCTGCCCCGTAATCAGGATTGAGCCGTTCTGCTTCCTCATAATAGAGTAGCGTTGAATCCGGCTGGTTAGCCATCTCGAACAGGTTACCTTTGAGGATACGGTATGCAGGTTCCGCAGGGTTGTGGTTTACAAGTGCGGAGGCCTCGCCGAGGGCTCCGACAGTGTCGCGGCGTGCAAGGTGATAGGAGATCTTCTTGATTGTGACCTGAGGATTGTAGCCCTCCACAGTTTCGTATTTTGATAGAGCTTGCAGGGCATTGTCTATATCTCCGTCAGCCATATAGGCTTCGGAAAGGTGCACGAGCGTGGATGTGAGGTCCGGGCGGCGTTCGGCGGTGCGTTTGAACACGCGGATAGCTTCCTTGACGGAGTCTATGCGCGCGGCAACGTATGCATAATAAAGGGCTTCGTTGTATTCGTCCGGATATTTGTCAACAAACGGACGCATCAGCGACAGGGAGCGGGCAAGTTCGGTGCGTGTCTGCATTGTGTCGAGCTCGGCGGCAAGGCGCTGAGTCCCGAATGCGGAAGCCGCTTCTGTGTATGAAGGATCTATTTCAGAGGCTTTTTTGTAATATTCATACGCAACTGCCGGTTCGTCGGCCATCTGGCGCCGTAACCCTTCCAGGTAATAATAACGCGCTTTCTGGCGCTCGGTCGAAAGATCCGGGCGAACAGCGCGGGGCTTGGCGGCAATTGCCGTAACCGCCATAATGGCGGCGAAAAGCAGATATATGAATTTTAGATTCTTTTTCATAAATGAGTTGTTGGTATATGGCGGCACTGAAGATGCCTTCGCGCAACCCTTTGCAGAGGGCTCGACATGCATGTGCTGTCAGCTTCTTCCGGTGTGACCGAAGGCTCCGTCTTCACGCTCGGTGCGGTCGAGGCGTTCCACCGGTTCCCATTCCACCCGGGAATATTGCTTGATAACCATCTGGGCGATACGGTCGCCATCGTTGACAGTGAAGTCGTTTTCGCCGAGATTGATAAGGATTATGCCGATTTCTCCCCGGTAATCAGCATCGACCGTTCCCGGAGAATTGACGATGGATATTCCATAATTCAGGGCGAGTCCGGAACGTGGGCGAATCTGGCATTCATACCCCGATGGAAGTTGCATATAGAGGCCTGTAGGTATGAGAGCCCGTTGCATAGGTTTCAGAATTATAGGGCCTTCGGGAAGATAGGCGCGAATATCCATTCCTGCGGCTTCGAATGTGCCATAGGAGGGGAGGGGGTGGTGACTGCGATTGATAATCTTGACTTTCAGCATAATTTTACAGGTATGGGAGTTAAAGAGCTATTTAAAAATAGTGGCTGCCCATATATAAGTAACGGACAGCCACTGATTTTGTTGAATTTCGGGTTAGCCCTCTTCGATAGCGTCGTTGGGGCAAACAGATGCGCAGCTGCCGCAGCTGATGCATGTGTCCGGATCGATGTGGTAGATATCGCCCTCAGAGATAGCCTCAACGGGGCAAACAGGCTGGCATGTTCCGCATGCGATGCATCTGTCAGTAATTACGTAAGCCATAGTTGTAAAATTATTTTAAAGATTTTGATTATACCTTGCAAAATTACCATAATCTCTTTACACTCCCAAATAAATGTGAGAAAAAATGCGTTATAAATACATGAGTCCGCTGATTTCGATAATTACGATTACATATAATGCCGCCGAGACAATCGGAGTGACGATGGCCTCTGTGGCGCAGCAGACATGCCGCGACTATGAGCATGTCATAATCGACGGTGCTTCGCGCGACGCTACCCTTGAGATCGCTCGCAGTTATGAAGGCGTCCGGATTCTCAGCGAACCGGACAAAGGGCTGTACGATGCAATGAACAAGGGTCTTCATATGGCGCGTGGCAAGTATGTATTGTTCCTTAATTCAGGAGATACTTTTCATTCCGCAGATACACTCGAAGCTTATGCCAGGAGGGCAAGGTTGGGTGACGACATCATATATGGAGACACCGTGATCGTCGATAAGGAGAGGAGAATGATCGGTCCGAGGCATTATTCAGTTCCTGCGCGGCTGACTTTCGATAGTTTTTCCAAAGGTATGCTGATATGTCATCAGGCGTTTATGGTAAGAAGCGCTCTTGCCCCTTATTATGAGCTTTCCTATAGGTTTTCGGCTGATTATGATTGGACAATAAGATGTATCCGGAATGCAGACGAGGAGCGGTGCACGAATCTGGATATGGTGACAATCGATTATCTCTCGGATGGATTGACAGACCGTAACAAGCTGAAATCCCTCCGTGAACGCTATCTCGTGATGGCAAGTCACTACGGCCACCGCCGAGCGCTGAAACGCCATTTAGAACTTGTTGTCGGCAAGGTTCTGCATACCAAACAATAATTATTCTCGGAGTGAAGAATTCGTTGACGAAAAGGGTTTTGAAAGTGATAGGTGTGTTCTCCGGCGCGGAGGCATTCGGTATCCTTTGCTCGATTGTCAAGATGAAGCTTGTGGCAATTTGGCTTAATGCTGCGGGAGTCGGGCTGTTCGGCATTTTTAATACCACTATCGATACAATCTCCATCATTACCGGGCTCGGCTTGCGCCAGAGCGGAGTGCGGGAGATTGCAAAGAACACTCATACAGAGGGAATCCTAAAAAACGTTATAGCCCGGCTTAGAAGCTGGAGCCTGCTGTCCGGTCTGTTGGGAGGATTGCTGATAAGCTTCCTTGCGCCTTGGCTGTCGTATGGCTTTTTCGGGAACATGGATCACTGGTGGCAGTTCATGATTTTGGCAGGCGCACTACTGATGAATTCATTAATAGGGGGAGAGCAGGCAATATTGCAGGGGACAGAGTTTTTCAAGCGTCTTGCGAAAGCGAGTGTCTGTGGTAGTGCGATGGGCTTGGCGATTTCGATACCGATGTTCCGTTGGCTTGGAAATGTCAGCGTTCCATTGTCAATCCTTGGCTACTCTATATCAATACTTTTCTTTTTATATCTGAACAGGAACAAGACATTTGGGTATAAGCTTGCCGGATGGCGGGATATGAAAGAAAACGCAGGCTTTGTGAAATTGGGAGGGTATATGGCCCTCGCCACGTTCGCCACAAACCTTGCGCAGATGGTTTTCATGTCATGGCTGAACCGGGAGGCATCCACAGCCGAAGTGGGATATTTCCAGGCCGGGAATACATTGATTTTCCGCTATACATCAATAATTTTCGGGGCCGTAGGATTGGAATTCTACCCTCGGATGGCAGCGAACAGCCATTCGCCGAAAAGGATGTCGCTATTTGTGAGCCATGAGATATCATTGCTGCTTAAGATATTCACTCCTATGCTTGTCGCATTCCTACTACTGCGGAAATGGATAGTGGATATACTCTATACATCAGATTTTTATGTAATCCTACCGTTTATATCGATAGCAATTTTTACGATAATCCTTCGCTCGATATCCACCTGCATGGCATTCAGTATCATTGCCAAGGGCGATGGGAAGACTTATCTGCTCACAGAAGGGATTGACGCGGTGATAGGAGTCTGCCTCAACATCTGGCTTTATAGCCTGTACGGCCTTACCGGCATCGGCATCGCCCAGGTGATCTGGTATGGCATCTACACCCTGATGATTGCCGCCGTATACTTCGGCCGCTATCGCCTGCGGATCATTCTATAAGAGAGTGTTAAATCCAAACACTCTCTAAGTGCACGTTACTTAATATTTATTTTTATTTTTCTCCAGGATCTCTGTCTGTAGATGAATACAGGTAAAACTTATTGTCGTTCTTTTTGAATGGCGTTTCAATATACTCAATGCCATTTATCAAGATCATTGTGCGGGGAAATATATCAACAATCCTGTCGTCGTAACTCCCGGCTAAAGCTTTGTCAGATATGAATCTGTCTCCAAATCTCTTGATTCCGGAAAAGCTTCGCCAATCAAGCTCTCGGGCGGCTTCCGGCAGAATTATGAGTGGGAATCCCTTGCCATAATGTTTGCTCATTCGGTATCTATAATAGGAATCATCATCATCGGGGACACCGTGCGTCTTGCGCAACAGATACCAAGGGAGGTCGGGTTCATTGGTATAATCCATGAAAATGATTCCGTCTGCGGATTGTTGATACAGACTGATAGCTTTACGGGTTTCATTGCCGAGACGTATCTGCCAATATGTTACGAGGTAATAATGCGATATTATGCCAAGGCATAATATCGCTGTCACTGTGACAGCGATATATTTAGGTATGTGTATATTAAACTTGGTTATAATCTGGAAAATTGCAATCAGGGCAAATGTTTGCGCGAACCATCCTGTCCGACCACCATACTGACTAAGAAGCATAAAACCGGTTGATAGATAGGAAGCGCAAACGAAGATTGTCCATGGCGAGTGCAATAAGGATTTCAAGGTAACCTTTTTGCAGAAAGCAAGAAAAATGATTATAAATGTCAATATGATAACGTATCCTGCCGAAAATAACAACATTTCAATTGGCGATTCTGGTTGAAGCATGCTTCCGACCCGTGAGTAGGATGCAGGTGATGTCAATGTGAAAATACCTCCGGATATAAAAGCGACTCCCATCAATTTACCGGGCAGGTTTTCCTTATGGAAATGACCGTAGACAATCAAATATACAATGCATCCTGCTGCCAGAGGGAATCCACATGCCTCATGCATCCCTGCGGCTACAAAACAAAAAGGTATGCAAAGCCACCAGTACCAAGCTTTTGGATTGCTTTTGTGATATGTGATGAAATAGAGTGCTGTCAGAGATAGCGTTGCGCTCCAGACATAGTTATATGTTGCACAAAACTCCATCCAGATGGCATCCCACCTGAATGTGAATGCAATAATGGATATAATCATAAGGGCTTGTAAATAATTTACCTTTATGTTTTTAATAGAGAATCTTAATATGATATATAACAATATTGCCGTGATTATACCGTTGGAAATAGCCCTGAGCCATAATGGCATTATGTTTAATCCGATGGGGGTAATCATGTCCGCGATTCTGGCATTGTTCCATATCCAGTGACGATACATAGAGCGCGGTAAAGCATACCAGCAATCATTCTGAGCGGTGAAAGTGTGATAAAATCCGAGGTCATCCCCCAACGGCGGCATGAAAAATCCCATTATGGCATAGGAAATCCCGATAAGCAGGATCATCAAAACCGGAAGGTTAGAGTATAAATTGTGTTTATTTTGAGAACGCTCCATTTAACCAGGATTTTAGATAAGTGAATGTTGAGATTCCGCTCCCGGATTTATGGTTTCGCCAGGCATGCGCAAGCATGTGCAAAGGCCAGATTCTGGGATGTGTATGCGTAAAAACAGCTCCCTTGATTTTTATAAATTCAGGTTCATGGGCTCTTCTTGTCCCGGTTGTCTGACCCATATGGGAAGCAATGTTTATTGGAAAGAATCTTCCGTTAAGTCCCTTTTTTAGCAAGTCACTAATCCAGATATCTTCTTCTCCAGCGGGGAATTTAGCTCCGATTCCAAAATTTTCATTGAATTTTATGCCGGTTTCTTTAATTGTATCAAGTCTGAAAGCTATCTCGAATGATGTTATATAAAATCCCTTAGGAGGTTTTGTTAGGTTAAAAGTTTCATTAGAATATATTTTATGGTCTGCTCCCTCATATTTGAAGGTAGCTATGTCCATATTCTTATTTTGTTTGAAGATTGTGATTATGTCTGATAATGCCTTGGCGTTGTATTGAAGGTCATCGTCGGAAATCAGACAAATCGGAGCCGATGCCGCTTCTATTGCAAGATTGCGGTTTTTGGATAATCCTCTCGTTTTATTTTTTACTATTACAAAATCCTCCCTATTATGTAGTTCTTCGGGAATTGTCATATCTTTATCTGGCAGTTGCCAGCTTACTATGTATCGAACTCCATGAACAGACGGATGGTTGGCTGCGACAATGCGCTGAATGCCTGTTTCGCCTAATGTGCAAATAAGCACATCAAGTATTATTTCATGCTTAGATATTCCCATTCTCAAGTAATAGGTAAGTGTTTGTTTTCTTTTTTATTTTAAATCCATGTATTATAAGGGATTCCATGGACTTTTCCATATCATTTTGATAGTCTGGCCAATGGGTGAGAAATACATATTTTTTATTTAAAACATTTGGAAATATTTTTGTGATATCCTTATCTCCATAGTGGAACAGATGCATTGAATATTCAGGCTTTCTATTGTAGGCGAGCATTACGTAATAGCGATATGAGCCCCATACCGCATATTTTTCATTTTTTTCTATTATAGGTTCAATATCATTCCTGAAATCATTATAGAATTCATGCCCTAATGAAGGGGCTGGGATATTCTCTCTTAAGGGAATGTCGGATGGCGTTGAGGTATAGTCATCTGAAATGCAATAACTCTTGTAGCTCCATATAAAAATGAACGTGACTGCGCAAAAGGATAGCCACAGCTTTATTGTAGTTTTACTGTTCTTATTTAATATGGGCCATAATACCCCCATGGATATCGGAAATAGGAAAGTTGTATTGAATCTTTCAAATGCGGTGTCGGAACCTACTCCTAATAAAATAAGAGATGAAAGTATTATTATTGATTGTTGTTTTATTAAATTACCGTCTGTAGGAATGGAGTTTTTGTCAATTATGAAAAATGGATACACTAAAGAGGTGATAATCACGAATGTTACTCCGAGGCCAAAAATTGGTTGATCATAGCATTCATGCAGCGCAATTATTCTTAAGACAGACCATCCCAATAATATGCATAATAAAGAAAAAATGAATATTTTTAATAACAGATTTGATTCCCCTTGAATCCAATTTGCACACAAATAACACAAGGCAACAGGTGTAGTGGCTATGCATACATATGGAAATACCATTTTGAATCTCCATATAAATACTTCAATGTCTTTAAACCCATGACCCGAAATTATATTATTTGAATTAAAAGCATTAACGTAATCTAAAAAGGAACCGGTCATTATTATTCCGCATATAAAAATGGCTGTAAACATCGATGCAATTCCAATTGCAAGATATGATAACAAGCATTGTAAACTGATTCTATTGTCTCTGTAAACGAAAATTAATGAAACGAGACATATTATAGAGAACAAGGCAAGCGGTAAACGTGTGCAAGTCATTATACCTGTCATTGAACCGATAATAATAATCTTAAGAAAGGATGGCTTTTGTAGAAAAAACATGAGTGTAATGATTCCTATGGCTTCAATGGGATATGCACCGGTATCCCAATTGTAAATACCAAAACTTCCAAGCGTTGCGATAAAGCAGCTGATGAAGAATATAAATGCGCTTAAAAGGTGGTTATGTGTTTTTATGTACAAGAAAATAACGCCACATCCAATTGCTATAATATAGCAAATTCGACAAAGGATTCTGAAAGATAAGAAGCTAAATCCGAATAACTCAGACCATACATGACCATTAAAGAATGTCATCATTGCAAGTGGCGCATCCTTAAAATAGCGGATGCATGTCATCTGATATGTTTCATCTCCTGTGAATTCGCAATATTTTATATTAGAAAATAAAACTAAAATTCCTGTAGTATATAAAAATATACTCAATATTATTCGAAATATAGAGTTGTGTAACAACTGATTAGATGTTTCAATAACAGATGGTTTCATTTGTGATAATTTTTATAAACATTAGACATTAGAAATTCTTAAGTTGTTATATTCACGCACGTACGCGCGATGA
>CAJTZS010000074.1 GCA_910584055.1 uncultured Muribaculaceae bacterium
CATCGCGCGTACGTGCGTGAATATAACAACTTAAGAATTTCTAATGTCTATTATTAAAAACCGAGTTATGAAAAGAATTCCTATCAGATCATTTGTGACCGCTATCGCTATGGTCATATGCGGGCTGTCGGCTTCTGCCGCAGATATATTCCCGTCTCTCTACGATTCCCCGAGTATCGAGACGGTCTACGTGTCTAAAGCCATGATGATGAACTCCAATAAATCGAGATCCATCCTATATAACCAGCTTAACATCTACGATGCCAAAGATCTGGACGACCTGTATGTATACTCCGCAAAAAATCCGGAAGGGATAGAGCTTGCCCGGAAGACGCTGGATGACTACATAAAGAAAAACAAGAGGATTGAAGTCCTTATGAGAACCAAATCCGAAAAAGAGGAATCCGTGATCTATGGCATGCCGACTGACAAACCGGGATTTTATTCCAACATTATCATAATGAACAATGGGAAAAACTTCTCGATGGTAGTGCTCTCAGGAACAATCCAACTGAACTTCGGACAGTTAGGTTTCTCCCTTCCTGATTCAAAGGGATTCTTAAGACAGTTGAAAGAGTTGGACCGACTGAAAAGTCTGGATCAGTTGGAAAGGCTGTCGAGAATGTCGGCAAGACGGTCTCCGATACCGATGGTGTAACCCTGTGCTGCGAAAACCACACGGTTGAAAGTGTCGGCAACCACAACTATCGGACGCTCATCTGTTTCAAGATTGAGAGACGCCTTCAGTTCTCTTAACGAAACGCCCCCTCTGTCAACGCCAAACACCGCCGTCGAAGGCAGCTTCGGGAAAGCATCAGCATTGAAACGCTCCATCTCCCCCTCATCTTCAAAGAGAAGCATCAGTTTATTACCCTGCTTATCAAACTCCTCCTTGAGCATGGAGATGTCGTTGAGAATATGAGATGTTGGCTCATTATTAGGTTTTATAAGCGCGAGAACATAGTAACCCCGACCGGTTTCTGACAGTATACTTCTGTCCGTGCCGGTCGTTTTGTCATGATATATGTTTTCCGCATTCAACGAGCCGATCACCGACAATGCATTGTCGTCCTTTCGTATGACAAGAGGCACATCAGTTTCTTCACCCTCCTTTATCTGAAAGATTTCACCGCGTGCGAGCACCGAACCGTCGGCCATACGCCGCCCTGTAAGAAGCATGTATTTCCCCTCTTCAAGATCTACTCCTCCGGGAGCAATCTCTTTTAGTCCGTCACCTTCCCCATATTCGAGCTGCACCGGGATTCCTCCGGCAAAACGAGAAAGTGCGAACTGGGAATAATACTTGGGATTCTCAAGCCTGCCTTCCTGACGGTAGTCAAGCGTAAGTTTCCCATTGTGAGAAGCTGTGACTTTGTCTGCATCCTCATCGGCATCGAACCTTACATCCATCCATTTCCCTGCCGCATCGGCATACTGCGTCTTGAAAGTCACAGGATCAATGCGTGCCGGAATTCCGATACTTCGAGCCGCAGATACGAAAAATATGTCTCTGGAGCGTGAATCGGCACAAGCAGTACGCCACACGGCACGCGGATCCATACGCAGCGACGAAGGATTGCCCTCCGTATCAATCTTGATATTCCTGACTGTCCAGTCTGCCAATTTTGACGGATCCTTTCTATAACTCTCTGCATCCTCCGGAGAAATCTCGGCTGAGAAGAAGGCTTTGTAAGGTACAAGCCATTCATTCTCAACCCGTGGATTGAGTATATAATCCACAAACAATGGATTGTCTGTGTAAATCGTGTTCTCAAGATTATCTACAAGCACATCAACAGGAATATCCCTGCGGTCTTTTTCGCTGACGGCGCAGAGAAGATCTATTGCCATGCCACGTTTCTCGGGCGCGCAACGCTCCATAAAACGGAGAATATTGTTGCCGTTTCCTCGCGCCTCAGTCAATATCTTTTCAAACCTCTTCTCATCGACGCCGAGTCTGGAAGCCTCCTTACGGGCAGTCTCCGAGGTAAAGAAGGTTGAGGTGTAAGCTTTTCTGATGCTGTCCTCGACAGCAAGCCTCCGGGCGTTCTCCCTTTCAGCGGCAACCGTCGCCACCGGGAGCGCACCCGACTGACGGGGAGGCACGATATCAAATTCGAATGATCCGGCATAGTCGGAGGATTTGTCAAGTTTTATTTCCAATATACTTCCATCCGAGGGATTCCCTTTGCCAAAACCGAAATATTCACCATCCGTGGCCCAAACCACAATATCACCTAACCCGGCAAGCAGGGACGCTTCTCCTTTCGAATCAGCCGTTTTTTGCACGGCAGGGAAAAGATCTGCATAATTATAGATACAGAAATTAACTTTTGCACCGTCCGCTACCTTTCCGTATTTATCAGTTACGCGCACTTTCAAAACACCGGTCGGAGCATAATTGGAGGTGACATTGATGGTTGTGAGCAAAGGTTCGGACTTCAATACCTCTTCCGGCCCGTCATATGGTCCGAACACTTTTGTTGTCATCAAGAGTCCCCGCGAAGCGGGAGCATTAAACCAGGCGATATTTAGGTCGGGAGCAGGTTCGCAAGCTCCTATGAAATACCATTTCCCATCAGCCCAGGCTTCGACCCAGGCATGATTGTCATCAGTGTGCGCCCACCGTGGAGTATAGACTTGCCGCGCCGGTATACCCATCGCCCTCAATGCCGCCACAGTGAAGGTGGATTCCTCCCCACACCGACCTATTGCCTGACTTACTGAACTCAACGGACTACTTGTACGAGCATCGGATGGCTGATAAGTGACCTTCTCATGGCACCAGTGGTTGATTTCCAATATCGCTTCCCGCATGGACAGGCCTTTTACGCGGTCTTTCAACTCATTGTAGAACACTATCCGGCTCAAATCAAGATTTTCGTTGTTCACCCTCACCGGCAAGACAAAATGACGGAACTCTCTCTCCGGAACATTCTTTCCCCACGGCATCTCATCACGGGCTTTCAGAGAATACATCACGTTCGACAGATAGAATTCAGGAGAATGGGCAGTGGCATCCGGAAGAGGGAGATATGAATACAGCCACTCCATCCCACTACGGGCTTCCGGGGTCAATGTATCAAGCATACTCTTCGGGGGCTTTACAACTGTGGCATCCAGAGATAAACCTGCTGCCATTATCATCACGCTTGCAACTATCTGTCTTATTTCCATTCCTAATCTTTTCTATTTCTGATCATTGTTTATGAAGTTCCTCCTTCAGTTTGCGAACTATTTCGCGGGAAGTGGCATATCGCATATATTCATCGGCTTCACCGGTTCCCATCCCTACCCCTTCACGGCGAAAACGCATGCGGCTCTCCACTTGGATTTTGGCAGAGGCATGTATCTCTGTCACCTCTGTCTCTTCCACAATCTTTCTTATATTCTCGGGATTGACTCCTGCCCCGGGCATTATCGATATTCTACCTGCCGCTCTTCTATGCAGTTCGGAAATAAGCTGCACTCCGTCTTCGGCGGTGGCAGCCTGACCGGATGTGAGGATTCTGTCAAATCCGAGCTTTATTATCACCTCCAACGCCTCGAATGGATCCCGGCAGAGATCAAACGCCCTATGGAAGGTAGTCGTCACTTTCCTGTCTCCCTGCAATGACTGACGAATTGCATCCATCACCTTCTCACACGCATATTCATCCACTTCTCCATCTGCCGTCAATGCACCGAACACAATACCGTCTGCCTGCGCTCCGACTGCATATGCCGTGTCCTGCACGCATTGCATCAACTCTTTGTCGCTGTAAAGGAAATCTCCGGCACGGGGTCGCACAAGGATATTCACGGGCACAGGATCGAGTCTGCGACGGCTCTTCCAAAGTGTCTGTTCAATCAATCCTGCGGAGGGTGTGACTCCTCCTGCCTCAAGGGCACTGCAAAGTTCAATCCTGTCAGCGCCTCCGTTTATAGCTTCTCCGGCACTGTCAATATCAGCGCAGCATATCTCAAGTATCATATCTCAACTTCTATAATATAATCATCAGAATCCGGAATCGAAGGGAGCGAGACTGTGAAACCGTCTTCACTTTTCTTATATTTCAGTTTTCCTTTGTCTGAAAACTCCTTTACGCCTTTGATTTTTGCGGTATATGGCACAAACACTTCATCTGTTTCAGGTGTCATCACATGAAGGAAAAGACGATTGCCTTTGGTGGTGGCAGTTCCCCATGTCTGTGGTTTAAACGGAGAGCCTTGTGTGCCATAAATGGTCTCACCATTCGCCCGCATCCATTTGCCAAGGTCACGAAGACGCTCTACCGAAGCAGCCGGTAATTCCCCGTTAGGTTGCGGACCGATATTGAGAAGAAGGTTGGCACCCATTCCCGCAGTCTTCACAAGATAACGGATAAGTGTGCGGGAATCCTTGTAGTTCGTATCCTCAACCTTATACCCCCACATGCCGTTCATTGTCTGGCACGTCTCAAGCGGCAGATTGCTGATTCCGTTATTACCGCTGTATCCTGCAGTATTCTCCCCGGGAACATCCCGCTCGAAAATCTGAATATCCTCACCGGGGAAAGGAGGCATATGATGGTTATTCCCGATGAGACATCCTGGCTGCAGGTTATGAATCATGGCATATTGTTGAGGCAATTCCCAGTCGAATGGCACTTTGTCTTCGTCATGATCCCACCAGCCGTCGAACCAAATTGCCCTTACTGGACCATAATTTGTCAATAACTCGGTGAGCTGACGGTTCATAAAGCCGTAATAAGATTTCCAATCGTTGACCAGGGAATCCCGTCCCGTGGTATGGCCGGTACGCCCTTGCGGGTAATCTTGCCTCCCCCAGTCAAGATGGGAATAATAAAGATGCAGTTTAATATCCTGGTTATGACATTCATCGGCAAGTTCCTTCAATACATCGCGTTTAAAAGGCGTTCCGTCAACTATATTATAATCACTTTCATCAGTCTTGAACATCGAGAAGCCATCATGATGCCGCGTTGTGAAACATATGTATTTTGCTCCGGAATCCTTGATTGCCGACACCCATTCCGCAGCATTGAAATCCGCGGGATAGAATCCTTTGGCGGCTTTTGAATACTCTGAATGCAACGGCCCATAATTCAGATACCATTCACCCCTGGCATACATGCTGTATATTCCCCAATGAATGAATATCCCGAACCTGTCGGCAGAAAACTCCGCCTGACTCCGTCTCACCTCCTGAGAAGGCACATACTCCTCCCCCTTCGTCAAAGCGGGGAACAATATCGCGACAGCAGTCACAACGCCAAATATAAACCCTTTATTCATAAACAATACCGACTGAGAATCTCTAAACTATAAAGAATTATTTACAAATGTAATATATAGAATCTACATATCCAAATACTTGACACTTTCTATCGATACTACAATGCGAATTCATGTTTGTCGAACTGGATATTATCCCTCGCAGAGCCGCAGAGGGAGCAGATTGACACTTTTTTAGGGTCGTGAACTCCCGGCAGAGTGGCAGAGCCTGCCGCAGCGATTTTAGCGACAGGTTCCGCTCCTCGGCAGGAGTGGAAACGACCTCTGACAACCGGATAGGCATGCTCTGCCACTCTGCGGCTCTGCGAGGTAAAAAATGACGCGTCGTCGCAGAAACAAGGACAAAATCCGATTGAAAAATGTTTGACACAAAGTTTGCCTCGATGCTGCCGTTGCGAGCAACAGCAGCTCCCCTCCGGCTACTCGCTTAGGCACATTTAGTTTTACCAATCCGATAAATGGGAATTTAACCGATTCATAAATCCCTAATCGGCGCGGAGGATGCCGGTGGAAATGCTGCGGTCGATATTACGCGAGTCACGGGAGGCCTTTTTACCGAAATCCAATGACCAGTTTAGCTTGATATAAGCTGACGTGCGGTCTGCAGGGGTGTAATAAGCGTTGTGAAACCTGTATTCTTGCGTATCAAGGGAATAACGATAAAGCGGGCGACGTGAAAAAGGATTATTTGTCCCCGCTTCTACCCTCAACGATTTCCAGCCCCAAGACACAGACAACCCATAGAGCCATGGTGTACGGACAGTTTCCAGATTATATCCCGTTGCTTTAACAGGTGTTTCCACATGTGCATTAATGGAAAAGTCTCCTAAATAATATGCCGCCTGCGCGCTCCCCTTCCAACATGCGGAAGAAATGTCGGCAGCTTTGGAATACCTGTTATACATCCATCCTCCCGTTGCCTGCAGGTTTAATTTTGATGACGGCATCCACGTGGCGGAAAGGGAAAAATCCAACTGATTCCATCTGCCATCAGGCAGATAAGACTGAACAAGCATGCCATTTTCAAACGAATAATTAGTCAGCTGAAGTTTATAGGCTCCGTTATACAAAGCCACTGCCTGCATATTCAGATTCCCGACACCAAGGCCATACACAGCCATAAACCGCATGATACCAGTTTGTTTAAGATCGGGATTCCCCCGTTTCAGTTGAATCAGGTCAACTCTTTGTGTGGCGGCTGACATGAACGAGAGCTGTGGGAAAGAATTGCCATAGAGCGCAAGCAACTGCAAGAACTGTTTATCAACAGGCCGTGTGGTGAATACGAATTGCAGTCTGGGCGCGATATGTTTTACCCTTTCCCGGCCGTGAAGGCGATAGAATTGGGCAGACACCCCCGGTGCAACCCTTACGGATGAGTTTCCCCATAACGGATGCACGTATTCTCCGAACAGCAGTGTCTCCGAAGACCATAGATGTTGCCAGGAGGCATTATTCCCGTAATAATCAGCCGAACTGACATTATATAATTCCGAAAGTTTAAATACCAATGAATTTCCTCGTTTAAACTTTAACCCGTAAGTCAAATCGGCAGTGAAGCTATAATAATTCTCCACCGTGGAAGAAAGCACATCCTCTTTCGCCTCATTATATTCGTATGCATAATGGTTACGGGAAGCGGTAGCGCTTGCAGAAGACTCCATGAATTGCCCATGAGAGAGATTGAAACTCCCGCTGAGTCCGAGACTATATTTGAAACCTCGTGACGATGAATTTTTAGATGATTCGACCGATAACGGACCGGAGTCAAGTCCGGAATAATCAAGTTTTGAAGATTCAGAATCTTCAGGAGAGGCGTCGCGCACAAAATTAAACGTTGCCCGCAATGTCCGCCTTTCGTTCTTGTTTCTCACCCTGAACTGCGCATACTGTGAATTCTTCCGTTTACGGGAATCATACGAACTATAATGCCGTCCTACGGCTGACGATGGGAAACAAATATCTTCTTCCCGGATTGTCTGCGCACCTTTTATATCAGAGAAGTCAGAGCCGCCAAACAGTGTGTATTGCGTATTACCGCCATAAACTTTTGCAGCAAGATTGTAATCCCCGTTCGTATAGCCAACGCGCTGAAGGGCATCAATAGCTATGTAACCTCCCGTATCCCGTTTCTTCAATATGAAATTAAGCACAACGTTATTACCTGCATATTTCCCCGTAGGCGATTCCATGTATTGAACCTTCAACACGTCTGCAGGGCGTAGTTGTCTCACCTCCCGCACATCGGACGGCAAACCATCGATGAAAAGTGACACGGCACCACCCAAAGCATTTATCTCCCCCTTGTCTACATTAACCTGCACACCGGGAATCATCAAATTGCGTATAAGCCCATAGCCTGAAGAGGAGTGCTTGAGCTGACGTTTATTCGGGACAACCTCAAGACCTTCGGGTGTACGCTTGAATTGTTCAGCCTTTACTACAAACTCCGGTAAATCCCGCTGCGCCGCGACAGGATTAGTATCAGACAATACCCCAAAGAATATACACAAATAAGAAAAAATCGTTCGATAATGTATTCTCATGGAAAAAATTTTAAATAGAATTAACTGAATTACTGGTTTTCACATTCGAAATTAAGTAACGAAGTCTTAACAAACCCTTAAGTTGTCTTAGTTATTCTTAATAGGGACACCTATCTATTTGAAATTTCAATATGATTATGTAATTTTGGATATGAAAAATTTCAGGAATGTCACAATAATCATACTCACGGTGATAACCCTTCTTTTTGCGGGGAACGTATACTACCTTTATTCGCTTTATCAGTCAGTGAAGGAGCAGTATATATCAGTGGCACGCGACTGTCTTATGCAAAGTGACTATATAGAAACAGTCTTTCGCATTAAACGGCTTTTCCCAGACACCTACAATTCGCATTTCGACCTGAATATTAGAATTGATCCGGATCGTCGTATGACAGAATCGGGTAAAATAACACCGCCGTTTGGAAACGTGTCCGACTCTGCATTTGCAGCTATCGCCGGCAAAGAAAACCTCTTGGGAATGTTCCAGACCATGCATGCCACAATGGCATACAATATCCACAATCGAGTTCCTGAAGAATATAGCAAACCTGACCTTGCATTGCTGGATTCCATCTTCATTAGCGAGCTCCACAGGGTGGGGTTATACCCCAAACGCGCGTTCGTGCTGCCTGCCGATTCGGTTGACAATCAAAACACACGTGGATTATGGTGCATTGATTACAATCTTTTCAAAGGCCATCCCACCGTATACAGAGCCTACATGACACCGCCATTGGGAAGCATGCTGAAACAGACTGTTGGAATTGTAGTCACGACATTCCTTATCATCATACTTCTCGCTTTCGCTTTCATCTATCTGATAAGAACAGTGATGAAGATGAAATCGATTGAAGAGATGAAAGATGATTTCACCAACAATATGACTCATGAACTGAAAACACCGATATCAGCCTCTTATTCCGCCATTGATACTTTGCTGAACTGCGGCAAACACAACGATGCCCAACGTAGGGAAAAGTATCTGAAAATGGCACTTGGACAACTGACGCGACTTGGGGAACTCGTTGAAAGCATATTGTCCATGAGTATGGAGCGCAGGAAAAATATAACATTAAAAAAAGAATCCGTTGATGTCAAACCATTCCTTCTGGAAATAACGTCAATACATGCGGAGAGGGTGGATAAACCCGTAAACATTAATGTCGAGGTGATACCTGACAATCTCACTATAACCACTGACCCCTCACATTTCGGGAATGTGATGAACAACCTTATTGACAATGCCATAAAATATTCCGGGGATTGCGTGAACATTCAAATACATGTTGACGATGCGGGACTAAGCATAAGCGACAACGGTATTGGAATACCCGCTAAACATTTGTCACAGATTTTCAACCGGTTCTATCGTGTCCCTAACGGAAACAGACAAGATGTCAGAGGGTATGGCATCGGTCTATATTATGTGTATTCAATACTCTCAAAAATGGGATGGGGTATAGATGTCAATTCAACACCCGGAGTGGGCTCAACATTTTTCATAAGATTCAATAAAAATGAAAAATAAGATATTGCTCGTAGAAGATGAGACAACGTTGTCTACCATCATCTCGGAGACGCTGGAAGATGAAGGGTATGACATGGTCATTGCCGGAAATGGATATGACGGTTTGAAGCTGTTTCGCCAAACAGATCCGGATCTTGTCATTGCCGACGTGATGATGCCCCGTATGGACGGTTTCGAAATGAGCCGCCATATCAGAAACATAAATCCGCATGTCCCCATTATTTTTCTGACAGCACGGTCTTCGATATCCGACATGGAGACAGGATATGAAATCGGAGCCGACGACTATTTGAAAAAGCCTTTTAAAATGCGGGAACTGATTCTGCGGATAAAGGCATTGTTGAAACGTAGCGGCCGTGACTCAACTGAGAACACAACAGAAGAAAACCAAGAGCTAAAAATAGGTAGATACATATTCAGTTCAGTTGGCAATAGATTGACATTTGAAGAAAAAAGTATCGAACTTTCCCGAATCGAATCAATGATACTCTCTTTCCTTGCAGTGAACAAGGGGAAAACCGTAAGGTCTTCGGAACTCATGGAACTTGTATGGCAACACGATGATTACTATAACCGCAATTCCCTGCACGGCTACATGCATAAACTCCGTAAATATCTCCGTCACGATTCTGCCGTATCCATTATCAATTTGCGCGGCATCGGTTATCGACTTGTAGTCCAGCCAGAACATTGATTTCAGGAACTTTTTGGTTCAATTGGAAAAATGTATTTATTTTGTAGTCGTAAAGATGAGTGGCATGGGAAATACACTGATAAATATCGGACAGCTGTCAAGACAGCTACAATCAAGATTGACACCTATATATGGAGACGGGGAGGCTAAAGCAATGGTACGTCTAATCTTTCATTCCCTGAAAGGGTGGAATCTGACCGATATGGTTATCCATGCAGACAACCCCGTTTCTGAATATCTTGTTGAAAAATGTGACGATATTGTTGCTCGCCTGCTCGAACATGAGCCTATACAGTATATTCTCGGTGAAACCTACTTCTACGGAATGAATTTGAAGGTGAACCGGTCCACTCTCATCCCACGCCCTGAAACGGAAGAGCTTGTCGATATGATCGTGAAAGAGAATAATGACATCAAAGACCTTTCTATCCTCGATATAGGCACCGGATCTGGAGCCATAGCCATCGCTCTTTCAAGAAACCTCCCTTTCTCACAGGTGTCTGCAATAGATATATCATCGGAAGCGATTGTAACAGCTAAAGAAAATGCGGAGAATCTCCATGCGAAAATAGATTTCAATGAAGATGATGTTTTCAAATACGAACCCGAAACAAATGCTTTTGATATAATCGTAAGCAATCCGCCTTATATCGACAACTCGGAAAAGGCTGACATGGAATCCAATGTCCTTGACTATGAACCGCACTCAGCTCTGTTCGTCCCGGATGACAATCCTCTTGTCTACTACACACGAATTGCAGAGATAGCCTTGAATGCCCTAAAGAAATATGGCAAACTCTATTTTGAGATTAATCCGCACCATGCCTACGATCTCAAGACATATCTTGAAAAAGAAAACTTCACGGAAGTATCGATAGTCAAAGACACATATGGCAAGGATCGTTTCATAAAATGCTGCAAACCTTTCTGACTCTCGACCATGATTAGCAGGAAACCTATAAACCCGGAGGCATTGCGAATTAAAATGGCCGGCCTTTGTGCCCGCTCTGAGCAATGTGAGCACGAAATAAGGGAGAAACTTAGAAAGAAGATGCTTCCCGCTCAGGAAATCGATAAAATTATACAGTTTCTTATTGATCATAAATTTATCGACAATGCCCGATATGCAAGAAGTTTCACAAACGATAAGGTCAGATTTGCCTGCTGGGGGCGCAAAAAAATCAGCATGGCACTTACCTGCAAACGGATTCCGTCTACTATCATCCGTGAAGCGATGGAAGATATTGATGAAAAAGAGTATAAGACAGCATTGATAAAAACCGCTAAAAACAAGGCTAAGAATCTCGACCTTGAAGAATACGACGACCGCACAAAGCTATACCGTCATCTGCTCTCCCGCGGCTATGAATCCTCCTTGGCAGCTAAAGCCATATCATTTATAAAGAAACAGAGGGAATGAAACCATTAAATGCTCTAAGCAAAACATTGCACGGCATTATCGATTTCGTCTTTCCGAAAAGCTGTCACCTTTGCGGGACAAAGCTAACGGATAATGAATCATACCTTTGTTCTGTTTGTATATCACGATTGCCACGAACACTCTACCATAGAAGCGACATGAATCCTATGGAACAGCGGTTTGCAGGGCTTTTCCCGTTCGAGCATGCCACCGGCCATTTCTTTTATGCAAGCAGTTCCGATCTGTCAATTCTGATGCAAGACCTAAAATACAGGCATTATCAAGGCCTGGCAAAACGCATGGGCGAGATAGTGGCACAAGAACTCGTCACAACCCCATTCCTGTCGGATATAGATTACATAATTCCCGTGCCGATGCACATCCTCAAAAAAGCTAAACGCGGCTATAACCAGACCGAAGAGATAGCGAAAGGCATCAGCGGAATCACTGACATTCCGGTAATATTGAATCTAAAAGCCATACGTCCGCATAAAACCCAGACAAAACTCACTTTCAATCAACGGCGTTCAAACACAAAAAACGTTTTCCTGCTTAAAGAGCCTAAAACGATAGAGAATAAGAACATCCTCTTGCTTGATGATGTCTGCACCACAGGCTCAACCCTCACAAGTGCCGCAGAAGCTATTCTGAAAGCATCCCCATCCACCAGAATCTCCCTCTTAACCATCGGAGTCACATTCTAATCAGCAAATAAAAAGATTTCGCCTCTTAAGTCGAGTGCAGGCACGGAAGTGCCGCGGCGTCCGCGCCCGC
>CAJTZS010000075.1 GCA_910584055.1 uncultured Muribaculaceae bacterium
CTGACCTTCTATCGGCTGACTTAGATTACCCCTGAGTCTTTGGCTGAATAGTTACCTCAAAAAGTTTCTTTGTTAAAAAAATCTATCAACCCGTAGATTTCTCCCTCTCCGCAGACGGGAGTATAAAAATTATCAACAAACTGTCTCACGAATCTACTGAAAACTTCGCTTTTGCCTGGAAGCTCTTTGAAAACGGAATACCCGTTGATTCCGGGATGATAAGGAATCCGATACTCAATCCGGGTGATTCCATCATGGTGAATATTCTTTACGGATACAAATTCGTGCCTGACAGGGAGTATCATCTAAATCTCTCTGCAACCCTAAAAGATTCAACCCTATGGGCTAAGAAAGGATATGAAATTACTGCCGAGCAGTTATGCCTCCGACCTTATAGAGGTAAAAACTTTATATACCCCACTACCTTTAAGCCCGACGTTCATGATATTAATGACAGCATCGTTGTTACTGGCAAGAAGTTCACGGCTATCTTTCAAAAATCATGCGGCACTCTATGCAATTATAAAGTAGGCAGCAAAACAATCATAGACAAGCCTCTGCGTCTTAACCTTTTCAGATTGCCGACAGACAATGACAAACCGCACACTCAAGAATGGGACGAAATGGGACTCAGGGACATCAAGCCTACTTACTCAAATTTGGCTATAGTAGAATCATCTGAGGCAAATATTATAAAACTTGAAGCAAACACTATATACACCACATCCGCAGGAAAAGTCTTCAATACAAGAATGATTTTCAACATCAACGGTGACGGGGAGATATTGGTTCATTCTGAAATCGACCCGGTGGACAAAGGTGTGATTATTCCACGCATAGGGTTAAGGACAGAACTACCCTACCCGTTTAATAAGATCAGATATTATGGCAGGGGACCTACCGATAGCTATGCAGACAGGAAAGAGAACTGTTCCGTTGGAATATATAATCTGGATTTAAAAGGAAATATACCCGATTATGTTTTGCCACAAGAATGCGGCAACAAAGAGGGCGTAAGATGGATTGAATTGCTGGATGACTCCGGAGAAGGCATATTGATCTCAAATCCCGAATTAATGGCGGTGTCGGCAGCCGATTATCGGGCGGAAGATCAATACATCGACATGAATCATCGCGTGATGCATCCACATGAAATCATGTACGCCAATAAAATAATTCTAAACCTTGATGCCGCTAACCGAGCTTTAGGGAATGCGAGCTGCGGGCCGGATGTGTTGGAAAATTTCGAACTAAAGACATCGGAGACCTCTCTTGATTTTAAGATACAGCCTGTTATCAAAAGAGACTAACAAACTTTTTCTCAAAATTTTGCGTTGATATTTTGTAGGTAAGAAAATTATCGCTAATTTAGCATTACCAAATGGGTAGTTTCCCCACAAAGAAATACTTCGAGTGCGAAAGCAACGATTTTAGGGATCGGCAGTAGCCGGTTGGAAAGGGTACTTCAACGAGTACCCTTTTTTCATTTATCGGGGAATATTTTCAATCCCAACAGATTGCGGCCGCTTTTCGTGCTGCCAGCCTCGACACGAGGATACTCGCTTCATAGAGCAGCTGCATCGGCAGGGATACAAGCATCAGCGTGAAGACATCGGATGTGGGTGTTATAATCGCCGCTGCGATGAGGATCACGACTATGGCGTGACGCCGGTAGGTGCTCAGGAATGAATGCGACAGCAATCCGGCTTTAGTAAGCAGCCAAGCGAGAACTGGCATCTCGCATACTATCCCCATGCACAGGCACAGCATCACGAGCGTACTCATATATGACTCCAAGGATATCATGTTCACAACGTCCCCCGCGACCTGATACGTCCCTAAAAATCTGAATGTCACCGGGAATATAATGAAATAGCTCAACGCAACACCAAGCAGGAACATGACGTAACCGCTTGTCACGATGCCCGTGGCATATTTCCTCTCCTTTTCATAAAGGGCGGGCGATACAAAGAGAAACATCTGATACAGAATATATGGAGATGCCGCAAGAATTCCTGCGCAGAACGCCGTCTTCATATGGATGATAAACTGCTGCGCAAGGCCGGTATTTATCAGGCTTACGTCAAACCGGGGATCATATGGCATACCGAATTCGGCACACAGGTCGGCAATCATTCCGTATGTTACGAAATCGGAGTATTTGGGCGCAAGGACAAACGCAAACAACTGCTCTTTGAATACAAAAGCAATTATCGCGCACACTGCCGTCACGGCGAGACTCTTCAGAATCACGCCGCGCAACACGTCAAGATGCTCCCAGAAACTCTGTTTCCCGTCGCTCTTAGCCATCTACTCCTTATCTACATCCTTTATCTCTTTCTCTACATCGTTCATCCCCTCTTTGAAGGAACGCACGCCTTTACCAAGTCCTTTCATCAACTCGGGTATTTTCTTCCCTCCGAACAAAAGAAGAATCACGAGTACAATCACGAGCACCTCGGGCATTCCGAGACCACCTATAAAAAGAAGTGTTTCCATATTTCAACTCTATATTATTTTGATGACCTGTGTCAGATCTGTTGTTTAAGTTTCTCCACTACCCCGTCGATGCGGTGAAGCTCTGCCGGGATATCAATCGACTGGGGACAATGAGGAGCACATTGACCGCAACCTATGCAATGGCTTGCCTGCCTGAGCTTCGGCACACAACGGTCATAGCCTATAAGGAATGCCCTCCTCGCCTCGCGGTAATTCTCGCTCTGTTTCGATGCAGGCACGTTCCCTTCGTTAATGCATTTATTATAATGAAGGAGAATTGAGGGTATATCGATTCCGTAAGGACAAGGCATGCAGTATTTGCAATCGTTACAGGGCACCGTCGGATACTGCATCATAAGGTCTGCCGTCTCGTAAAGAAACGCATTGTCTTCATCCGTCAATGGTTTCAACGGACAAAACGACCGAAGATTGTCTTCAAGATGTTCCTTATATGTCATTCCGCTCAACACAGTCAATACACCTGGATGCGAACCGGCATATCTGAAAGCCCACGATGCCACACTTTTCTCCGGCTCACGTTGCTTGAGACGCGCCACCACATGATCCGGAACGTTCGACAGGCGACCTCCCAAAAGCGGTTCCATGATTATTGTCGGAATATTGCGCTTTGCAAGCTCTCCGTAAAGATATTCGGCGTTTGTGTTGCGTTCATTCACCTCTTTTGCATGCTTCCAGTCAACATAGTTGAGCTGTATCTGCACAAAATCCCACTTGTATTCGTCATGCTTAGAAAGCAGATAGTCGAACACCGCCACATCTCCGTGATAAGAGAAACCGAGATTGCGGACCCTCCCCTTTTCCCGTTCCTGTATGAGAAAGTCCAGCACACCGTTGTCGATATATCTTTTTCGGAAAACATCCATGCCGTCATCACCCATCCCGATTCCATGCAGGAGCATATAGTCGATATAATCCGTCTGCAATTCTTTCAATGAATTGCGATACATCGCCAAGGATGCCTCGCGACTCCATGTTGACGGTGCAAAATTAGACAGTTTGGTGGCTATGAAATAGCTGTCGCGGGGATGACGGCTAAGTGCCACACCCGTGGCATGCTCCGATTTACCTTTACAATATGCCGGAGATGTATCGAAATAATTCACTCCATGTCTCAGCGCAGTGTCAACAAGATCGTTGATCGCATCCTGATCCAATTCATCAGTTGTATCTCTTCCGCCATCTCCCGAAAGTGTCGGCCAGCGCATACATCCATATCCCAAAAGTGATACCTTCTCCCCCGTTTTGGGATTCGTCCTATACGTCATCTTGTCTTCCGGGATTTCACCCGATTCCGTTCCGGAAGAAGTCACTTTCTTCCCTGCTGTATTACATCCGGCAAGTGCAAGACCGGTCACCGAGGCTCCAAGCCCCAAGCGTTTCAGAAAGTCCCTGCGATTTATATTGTTCATATTGTTTCCTTTTTTTAAACGGATTGAGGACCCGTCCCTAATCATTATTACTCGAAATATTATCACACGATCCGATGCCTCTCGTTCCCCTCCACGTAGATTGCGCTGAAAGGACGCGCCGGACATAGATTCTCACACGCCCCGCAACCGATGCATCTCTCGGTGTTTACCACCGGTATCTTTGGAGAATTTTCATTTGCCGGGTCTGACGGCACCATTGTGATCGCGCCTACCGGGCAATGACGCGCACAGTTGCCGCATTCCTTCCCATCTGTCAACGGCACGCAGTTCTCTTTAACCCATACAGCATGACCGATCTGTATAGAGGATTTTTCAGCCCTGTCTATTTTCACAATAGCTCCAGCAGGACAAACCTCCGAACAGCGCGTGCATTCCGGACGGCAATACCCTCGTTCGTATGAGGACTCCGGCTGCATCAGCGTCGCAAGATCGGACGATGGCCGAAGCACTCCGTTAGGACAGGATGCCACACACAGTTGACACGCCGTGCAATGATCCGTAAGATTCTTGATACTTATAGCACCCGGGGGAACAATCCGCGTCTTCCTGTTCGGTTTCTTCTTGTCTGTTATCACAGCAAGACCGCCATCCACAACCTTTTCCTGCGCATTGATAGCCGCAGTTGTGGCGGCAATGGCTGCCACGCTCAGGAACTGACGTCGCGACGTGTCTACCTTTTTCCCGGGTGTCACTTCTTCAGCTTCATGTGCCTTTGGCTTCCTAAAGGAGTATGATATTGCCCCTCTGCTGCATTTATTTATACAATCGAAACAGGTTACACAACGTGAATAATCTATCATATGCTCTTTGCTGTTGATGCATGCAGCCTTGCAGTTCCGTGCACACAGTCCGCAACCGTTACATTTGGATGTGTCGATAACCGGACGGAACACCGAGTATTTGGAAAGCAGCCCCAGAAGCGTTCCGACAGGACAAACTGTATTACAGTATGTGCGACCGTTGCGCCATGCCAAGAAACCAAGAATCACAAGGGTTGCTACTGCAACTCCAAGTGTTATTCCGCTCCGGAGCCAGACATCAACGCTATAAAATGCATAGCTGTCATGTCTCTCAGCCCACGCGGCAAACAAATTGTTGACCCATGCCACCACCGGAGCGAAGAGCGATTGGGCAATGCGGCCATACGCGCTATATGGAGCGAGCAACGCCACAATAGAACTTATTCCTGCAAGAATTGCGAACAGCATCACCGCCAACAATACATATCTGAGGATATTCTTGGCAGGAGAAAAAGAATAGCGATTCTTCTTGCTCTTCTTGCCGAACCACGCGAATATATCCTGCATGATTCCAAGAGGACATATCACGGAGCAATATATCCTTCCTAAAAGAAGCGTCAGAACCACCAACGCTATGATCACGCCGAAATTCAGGGCAAGAAGAGCCGGAAGAAACTGTATCTTCGCCATCCAGCCAAACCAGACATGAGCCATGCCGGTGAAATCAACAAAAAGTAATGTGACAAGCAATATACTGACAATCGCCAACGTCACCCGGATTTTTTTCAACATAGTTCGAAAAAGTATTATATTACGTAAGTCATCACTTACTTATTAAGCAAAATTAATAACTTGATCAATCTTACCGGTTACCAATTTCACGGGTATTGCAACCATTTTTATCGAAAATCAGTTTTTCTATGTTATTGGACTGCGGTAAGTTCGGGATGTTCGTCACGAAAACGGCGAGGGAATTTCTTCACCACTTCGGAATAGCTGTGGCGGATAAGGGCTTTAAGAAACTCCCCTTTGAGATTCCCTTTCAGACTGACCTGATTCCAATATTTCTTGTTCCAATGCCATGCCGGCTCTATTTCTTGATATTTGTCGCGTAGGTCAAGAGCGTAATCCGGATCACACTTCACCACAAAATAGTCAGTCCTGACAAGCCCGATGCAACCGAAAATCTTACCATTTACGCGAAACAGCAGATAGTCCTCGCCGAAAGCCATATCCTCACTTGTCATCGGCAACGACAGACAATATTCCCGTATCTTTCCTATATCCATAATGTTAAGTAGGTAATAAAAATTAAACGATACAAGTAAGTAAAGAATCTTGCCCAATAAAACTTGTTCTTTTGGGCTGTTTTTACCTTATAATTCAGTCGCATATGCCTATATGCTCCTTCGTTACGCGACAAAAACACCTCAAAAATAACTGCGTTTTATCTGTGCATTAATTTTTATTACCTACTTACAAATTTACAACAATATTCCCTCATATCCAAATTCCCGTTTATATACCTGATTATTGCTTCCGGCGACTGCTTGTCGCGGAGCGACTTAAGGGCCTATTAACCGCGTACGGATGGAACACGGTGACATCTGTGCGCGGTGATACATAATCCCATCATCCCCTCCCCGACGTGTCAGCGGCGATGCCGCTGACACGTCGGGGAGGTTTTATTTCTCATTGGCTGTCCCCGCACATCCTCCGGTGCCCTCCGGATGTACGGGGTTAACAGGCCGTGATGTCGCTCCGCGACAGCCATCGCGACAAGATGTGTGACAAGCTCCGCAAAGTATGCTGTCACGAGTTTGCGATAAAAAAACCAATCAGTTCGATAAATGGGAATTTTTAGAATTGAGAAATCAAGCTGTGCGGATTTTTCACTAATTTTGCAAGGCAATCCATAATCAATTCAGTATATTTACTTGTTTTGGAGTTATGATAAAGGCTCTTTTTTTCGATATTGACGGCACTCTCGTGAGCTTCAAGACTCACAGAATCCCGGCATCTGCAATCGATGCCATAAAAGCGGCAAAAGCCAAGGGTGTGGAAATCTATATTTCTACAGGTCGCCCGTATGCCATGATAAACAATATCGATGAGATAAAACCATTAATCAACGGGTACATCACCACAAATGGCGCTTACTGTTTCTCCGGGAATCACATAATTTCCTGCTCCCCTATTCTTGATTCTACCGTAAGAAGAATCCTAACCGAATCGGATGAAAAACATTTCGCCTGCATCGTTGTGGGAGAAAAAGATGTTGTCATGTATAATCCAAACGAAGAAGCGGAACACCTTTTCAAGGATATGCTTGACATAAAAAACTATCGCACTGACATTCCTATTGATAAAGTACTTGATCAGCCAATACTTCAATTGACGCCATTCATCACAGATGAACAGGAGAAAGAATTGCTCCCCTTTCTGCCGGGCATAGAATCGAGTCGCTGGTATCCGGCTTTTGCCGACTTCACGGCAAAAGGTATAAGCAAAGCCATAGGATTGAAAGAAATCGCGCAATACCGAGGATTTGATATCACCGAAACCATGGCTTTCGGCGATGGGGGAAACGACCTGACCATCGTGGAGGCGGCTGGAATAGGAGTGGCAATGGGCAACGCCAACGAGATATTGAAGGCACACGCCGATTATATAACAACATCCGTCGATGACGACGGCATAGCCAACGCCCTGCGCCATTATCTATCAGAAGCGGTATTGGATTGAAGCGAGGATGGAACGGGGGCGCAGACTGAACGAGTATTCGGAGCGCGACAGCGTTCCATAGTTAACATACTCATATCGATGACGGTTCAGCAGATTGTTTGCCGTCAGCGATAATCGTATTTTCCCGTTTACATGCCAGACTGCCGATGCGTCAATCAAGAATAGGTTGGCAGTGTTGCCTTCAGCGAAACGAGTGAAATAATACTCCGCACCGGCAGTGAACTGCAATGCATCCAATGGAATGACGGTTGCGAAAATGTTCTGCCGGAATGTATGATAAGTGCTACCGTTGTCTTCGACCTTCATCCGCGAAAAGCTATAATCAGCTTCATAATTGACAGATAGCCATTTCAGCAGACTACCTTTGACATATGGTTTCGCATTAAAGGAAAGCAGATGGAATGGAACAACTTCATTGTCGCGCATCGATGAGGAGGATGTTGTTGAACCGCCAACAACACAACCCACTACAATGCTTCCTCGCTTGAATCCTTTGCTGAAACCACCCTTAAGAAACCAACTCTCACTTTTCGACAACCGCCTGCATGAAGTGGTTACAATGAAATCTTCTATGAAAAGCTGACTTGTCATTATGGGCGACCGGTCATGATTATATGTAACCGAAGCATTAAAGAATACCGCTTTCAACGGGTTGCGATATCGGTAGGAAACATTGGCTGCCACCGATTGTGAATAGCCATGGGGATTGGCGGCAATAAAGATATTCCTGTAATCAGACATTACGGGCAACGGCATATGCATGTAAGCGCCGGGAGAATAAAGGCGGTAGGCTCCGTAACCGGATAACTCTGATTTGGAGGTCAGACGATAATTAACGCTCAGTCTCGGTTTGATGTTGATATAATCATGGTTCTCGCATAATGACGTATGAAGCCACTTCGCTGTAAACAGTAGTGATAGCCGCCATCCGTTACGGACAAAATCAATTTGAGGCGTTGCATAAATATCCGATAGAAGTGCATTATACATCCCTTTGTTAGGGATTTTTTCTAATCCCGACAAAGATGCGTTGATATTATGGTAGTTTAAATCAATCCCGGCTGTGAGGTAATATTTCCAGAATCGGGTCATACGCCCGAACTGAGTTTCTGTTGTACTTCTGAAATCAATGGCATCCATTTTCTGAACAGCATCAAATTCTCCCGATACTCCCAAGTTGTTTGGATTATATGACAGGCTGTTACGCGATGTCAGGTTAAACAGTTTCCGATCTGTTCGTTTCACAAGCTTAAGGTCATTGGCAACAGATAGCTCCTTACGTGCTACTTTCTGCTTTATGTCGTATGAACCGGTAACAACCGAATTCGAATCATCCCATAATGACTTTAGCATAAGCTTGTCTTTAAGGAAATAATCGCGTTTGTTTATAGTGGCATTAAACTGTGCTGAAAGGTCATGCACCCTTGTGTCAAGATTATTGTTTTGAATAAATGTAGGTATCGACTCACTGAAATAATCGGTTACAACATTTGAATTATAATCGAGACGGTCTCCCATATAGTTGAATTTCATATGCATTGAAGTGTCTCCCCTTTTCCATGCCGTTATACCGTTGGCAAGCCAGGAAAGGTTGTCGCGTGTGCGTTTCTCGGTCAGCGGCGCATTGACAATGTCTGCGGAGATATATTCCGGCCATAAAGATTCAACATAATCCCCACTGAACATATCGTTGAAGTCATGCTCCGTTATCTGAGTGGCAGGGTTCCAGCCGGTATTGTCTGCTTTAAGTGTAAACATGTTCTGCATTGTGCGTCCCATCCTCATCGCAAACAAAGAGCCGTCATATAACATCGGCTGCACACCGACAGCCCCTTGCGCCACTCCCACCCATCGGCTTCGGGCATCTTCCTTAAGTTTAAGGTTAATGCCCGCCTCCTCTGGAAATTCAATCCCCTCGAGGGCTTTCACCGGCTGATGGTTCTCCATAACTTCAACAGAGGCTACATCCTTATGAGATATGTTGTTGGTAGCGAGACCATATTGACCTCCAATGAAATCGTTACCGTCGAGATAAAAACGGTTAATCGGCTTCCCTTGATACTCTATTGTGCCGTCATCTTTCACCCTGACTCCGGGCAGACGCTTTATAACATCGATTATAGCATTATCTTCCGGTTTGGCGAACTGACCGACATTGAATACCAGCGTATCCCCTTTGGCATAAATATCCGGAGCCTTCACTATCACATCTTTGAGACGCGTGGCCTTGGGAGTCAGAACCACTCTCGAAAAATCATACGATGCCGGCAACCTTATTCCTTCATAACCCATACATCTGAAAGATACGGAATCAGAAGGAGATTTCAACCTTATGGAGAATTTCCCGTCCGCATCCGTTGAAGTGAAAGAGCCTTTTGTCTGCACCACAACTCCCCGTATCGGCTCACCCGTTTCACCATCTGTCACGAGTCCGCGCAATTCACCCGGAGCTGCCGCTCTGAGCGACAGCGTTCCGAGTAGAATGCATAATATGAGAAAATTGTACCCTGTCATTTCCAATCGCGTTCAAGAAAATCGTAGAAGAGTTCCATCGGGTCATAGGCATCAAGCTGTGGATTCCCGGCATCATCCGTAACTGTCACCTTCCCTCCTCCCGTAGATTCGTAATATGCATATGGATTGGATTCGTAATTATATCGGGCATTATAATATTTTTTGCGCTCAGTCACATTATACGGCACTTTATAAATGGTTATCGGACGATCCGCTTCCGACTTTATACCTATGCATTCAAACGTATAATGCCCCTTCTCGTCTTCTGCTTTCATTATAAGCCCCGGCAGTCCCTGCAATTTCCATGGACCTTCCATGATAGGTATGTCTTCGGCATAATATGCCGTCCAGGTCCGTCCCCTGAAATTGCATTTCGCCGCACGACACTCATAACCCAGTACATTGCATGTGCTGTCTGTAAGCTCCCAGTTCAAAGCCGGCATATCCTCTTCATATCTGAACCAGTCCATACATATTTTCTCGGTATGCGTCAATTTCCCGGATGGAAAATTCTTAAAAATGGTCATGAACTCTCCTGTTGACAGCTTTCCTTCAATGGCAGCATCTGCTATCTGGTCTGAATCAAGACTCATCAGCAATGAATCCACTGTCAGGTTCTTATAGCTCGAAAACTTCGATACACCATCAGGACCAATCTGGAGCAACATATTGTCGCTCGAAAAATTATCTTTCAGTGAACCGGTGGTGTCAACGCAGCAGCGGTAATCATAAACAAACTCCATAGATTCCGTAGCGATTGTCTCCGTTTCCGGCACAGAACTCTGGAAGATGCTCAACTGACGGCGCACCACTCTTCCTGACACCTCCGCCCCCATCATTGCAACAATCGCGATAAATAATACTGTCTTCTTCATAATCTGATATTTTTTGTTTTGACTTGATCGAATTAAATCCCCGTTTATCTCACTGATTAGACTAAACTTTCGCGTCAGCCCTTGAAGAGGGCAATTAGTTATAACCCCACATCGGACAGGAAGCTCCGCAGGAGTGCCCTGTCCGGTGTGGGGTGACACCCTGTGAGTCGCTACGGCCTCGGAGAGGTCGATCAGTAATTATGCCTAAGTATTATACGACCTCTTCGAGGCCGATGTCGCGGCAGTGGGTTTACCCCACACCGCTCCGCCTGCTTCCTTGCAGAAGCGGCGCATCGATGTGGGGTTATAACCAAGTGCCTTCTTCGAAGGCTGTCGCGACATGCCGCCGTTGCGAGCAACAGCGGCTCCGCCATCCGGCTATATGCAACGACGCGTCGTTTCCACTCCTGCCGAGGAGCAGAGCATGTCGCTAAAACCGCCACGGTATGCTCTGCCACTCAGCCGGGAGTTCACGACCCTAAAAAAGACAGTGTGTCGATTCTTTGCGCCCTCGGCAACTCTGCGAGGAATAATGCTTAGTCCAATAAATCAATAGTTCGTTAAAAATTTGATTATAGGCTAAGCTGCATCTGTCGCCAAGCCAA
>CAJTZS010000076.1 GCA_910584055.1 uncultured Muribaculaceae bacterium
ACGGATTAAACACTCGGCTCCTCGGAGCCACTAAAAAATAACCGAAGTATTGATAGAAGAATTGCTTTACCCGATCGGCAGTCCCTTCGCGAGGATCGGCTGCTGACTTCAATCGGGGATGTCCGGAGCTGATTTATGGGTTCCCGGAACACAGCATTCACCGTATTAAGAAATGTTAAAATTTTGGTTATAAGGAGGATGACGCTTTTGGGAAAAAGCGTCATTTTTTTGTGATTGCATAATGAAGTTGTTTAAACTAATTTACGAATGTTAAAAACATAGAGTTGTTTATTCTTTTATAAACCTTTGCGGCCTATTTTGGCATCTTTCTTCCTCCTCATCGCCGCCAACCGAAAGGTTGCCGTCTCTTCGGTGAAAGAAACCTGCTCAAAATATGCCTGCAAATGTTTATAAAAAATTAGTTTAAACGACTTCGGTATAATTTAAAAAGAATTGCTAAATTTGCAAGTTGAAGAAAATCCATTTGAAGATGGTATACAAATATGATTGCTTAGTGATCGGTTCCGGCATCGCGGGTATGAGTTTTGCGCTCAAGGCTTCCCGCGCGGGAGCCAGGGTGGCGATGATCTGCAAGACATCTCCCGATGAGGCCAACACATTCTTCGCCCAGGGCGGTGTGGCTTCGGTGACCAATCTCGAGGTCGATAATTTCGAGAAGCATATCCATGACACAATGGTGGCGGGCGACTGGCTCAGTGACCCTGCTGCGGTGGAGAAGGTGGTGAAGAACGCCCCCTCGCAGATCCGGGAGCTGATAGGCTGGGGCGTTGATTTCGACAAGAATGAAAATGGAGACTTCGACCTGCACCGGGAGGGCGGCCATTCAGAGTTCCGTATCCTGCACCATGCCGACAACACCGGGGCGGAAATCCAGACGAGTCTCGTGGAGACGGTAGGTAAAGATCCCAATATCGATGTGTTCACCGACAGGTTTGCAGTTGAGATTATCACGCAGCATCACCTCGGAAAGATTGTGACCCGGCGCACTCCCGACATTACCTGCTATGGCGCATATGTGCTGAATCAGGAAACGGGAGGAGTGGACACATTCCTCGCGAAGGTGACGGTAATGGCCACCGGAGGAGTAGGTTCGGTATACACTACTACTACTAATCCGCTAATCGCCACAGGCGATGGGATCGCGATGGTTTATCGCGCTAAGGGAACTGTGCAGGATATGGAGTTTATACAGTTCCATCCGACAGCCCTCTATCATCCCGGCGACCGTCCGAGCTTCCTTATCACGGAGGCGATGCGCGGATACGGGGCTGTGCTCCGCAATCTCGACGGCGAAGAGTTCATGCATAAATATGACCCGCGCCTGTCGCTCGCGCCCCGCGACATCGTTGCGCGTGCGATCGATTCCGAGATGAAACTTCACGGCACCGACCATGTCTTCCTGGACGTTACACATAAGGACCCCGAGGAAACCAGGCGCCATTTTCCGAATATATATGAAAAATGTCTCTCGCTCGGTATCGACATCACCAAAGACATGATACCGGTTGCGCCTGCGGCGCATTATCTCTGCGGCGGCATCAAGGTGAATCTAAATGGTGAAAGTTCAATCAACAGGCTTTATGCTGTAGGGGAATGCTCATGCACCGGTCTCCACGGAGGCAACCGGCTGGCATCCAATTCGCTGATAGAGGCTGTGGTGTATGCGGATGCGGCAGCCCGTCATGCTATGGAGCATATAGGTGAATACGACTGGCGCGACGATGTGCCTGAATGGAATGATGAAGGCACCGTGCATCCGGAGGAGATGGTGCTCATCACCCAGTCGGAGAAAGAGGTGAACCAGATAATGGGGTATTACGTTGGAATTGTGAGGAGTGACCTGCGGCTTAAACGGGCTTGGAACCGTCTTGATATCCTCTATCAGGAGACCGAAGCTCTTTTCAAATGCAGTAAGCCCTCCCGCCAGCTCTGCGAACTCCGCAATATCATCAACGTGGCGTATCTCATCATGCGCCAGGCGATGGAGAGGAAAGAGAGCCGCGGGCTACATTTCACTGTGGATTATCCCCATCCCGACACCCCGAAAGCATAAGGGTGACATTATCTATACAAAGAATGAAACAAAGAAGACTTCTCCATATATTGCCTGCCGCCGCGCTCCTTGCCGCGGCAGGTCTCACGCTGTCAGCCCAGAAGAGCCATGACGCATCATTGGCGCGTAATCTCAATAATTTCAACTCTATCGTAAAGCAGGTGGAACTTCATTATGTGGACACCATCAATACCGATGAGAGTTTCAAGGCGGCCATAGAGGCTTTCCTCGCTTCTACCGACCCCTACACGGAATATTATAGCGCCGACGACCAGGAGAAGTTGCAGAAGATGACCACCGGTGAATACGGAGGAATCGGCAGTTACATCATGCAGCGTGACGGAGGGTCGTATATCTCCCAGCCTATGCAGGGAAGCCCTGCCGCCAAGGGCGGTCTGCGTCCCGGTGACCATATAATAAAGGTTGACACAACGGATGTCGCAGACAAAGGGAGCGAATTCGTCACAAAATTGTTGAAAGGGGTGCCCGGGACTCCGGTCCGGGTGACGGTCAAGCGTCCGTATGTTGCGGATTCCATACTGACGATGGAAATAATGCGTGCGAAGGTGCAGGAACCGAGCATGGGCTTCGACACGGTCATCAACAATATAGGGTATCTCCGTCTCACAGGTTTTATCGACAAGACCCCCGCCGAAGTGCGCAAGGTGCTTGAGCGCTTCAAGGAAGACAAGTCATTGCAGGGGATTGTGATAGACCTTAGAGGCAATGGCGGCGGTCTTGTGGAGAGCGCGGTGGATTTGGTGGGATGTTTTGTGCCTAAAGGCACAGAGATCGTGCGTACTATCGGACGCGACCCGCTTCAGGAAAAGATTTACAAGACCACGCGCAAACCGATATTCCCGGATATTCCCCTCGCTGTCCTTATAGATGGCGGAAGCGCTTCGTCCTCGGAGATAGTGGCAGGGTCGCTTCAGGATCTTGACCGCGCGGTCTTGATCGGTTCCCGCAGTTTCGGTAAGGGTTTGGTACAGACCCCGGTCCAGCTTCCTTACGGAGGGTTGCTTAAAGTGACGGTGGCAAAATATTACCTCCCCTCCGGCAGGTTGATACAGGCGGTGGACTATTCCCGCCGTAATCCCGATGGCTCAGTGGCGAGAGTGCCCGACAGCCTTACCAATGTCTACCATACCGCCAACGGCCGGGAGGTGCGCGACGGGGGCGGTCTGCGTCCCGACACCACCGTTGACTGGGGAAAGGTCAACCGGCTTGTGTATAATATCGTTGCTGATAACTGGGCTTTCGATTACGCCACAAAATTCACGGCTTCGCATCCGGCTATAGGTCAGCCTAAGGATTTTGAGATCACCGATGAAATTTATGCCGACTTCAAGAAATCGATAGACCCGAAGAAATTCAAATACGATAAAGTGTGCGAGGAGATGGTGAAGACATTGCGCACCACCGCCGAGACCGAAGGATATATGAACGATGAGACGAAAGCTCAGATCGACAAGCTCGCGGAATTGCTTACCCATGATCTTGACCATGACCTGAACACACATCGCCCGGAGATATCGGAATACCTCGGTTCAGAGATTGTAGGGAGATACTATTACGACAAAGGTAAGGTGGCGTATGAGTTGAAAAACGACAAGGCGGTCAAGCTCGCCGGTCAGATACTCGGAGATTCGAAACTATACAATAAGATATTAGGGAATGGAACTAAGGGAAGCAGATAAGCTTTTCGCAACCAAGGCAAGGTCGGAGGCCGTTGAAAAGGCTATTGACGATAAGAAAATAAGAAGGCTGCTCCTCTCCGGTCTGGAGGGGAGTTCTGCCGCTATGCTGTTTGCCGCATTGAAGCCGCAGAAACATCCGGCGTTGATTGTGGCAGATGATTTAGACACGGCAGGGTATGTCTATAATGACCTCTGTCAGATTCTCGGGCCGGAACCGGTGGGTATTTTCCCGAGCGGCTATAAGCGGGATATCAAATACGGTCAACAGGATGCCCCGTCGCAGATTCTCCGTACGGAGGTGCTCAATGCCCTTGGCGATAGAAAAAGCAAATTGAGGTATGTTGTGTCGTATCCCGAAGCATTGGCGGAAAAAGTGGCTGATGCAGCCACCATTGCCGACAACAGTGTGTCGTTGAAGGTGGGGACGAAGATAATATTGTCAGACCTCACCGCGAGGCTTCGCGAACTTGGTTTCCGCGAAACGGAATATGTATATGAGCCGGGGCAGTTTGCACGCCGCGGCTCCATAGTGGATGTATATTCCTATTCATGCGAACTCCCTTACCGCATTGATTTCTTTGACGATGAAATCGACTCGATGCGCACGTTCAATGTAGAGACGCAGCTCAGTGAAGAGAAGCTGGAGAGTGTCAATATCCTCCCTCCTTCATCTTCGGAAACGGCAGAGAAGGGAATAAGTCTCCTCGAATTTGTTGACGACGCCACATTGGTGATGTGTCAGAGCCCGTCATATCTTCTCGAACGTATAAAGGGTGTATCGGAAGAGACATTCTCATCCGCCGCCCTCATAGCCGACGAAGGGGATGCGAAGGCCATGGAGAAAGTGGTCGATGCGGATGCATTCATCCGCAGGTTCGCAGGGATGAAGGTAGTCAAGTTCGGACCGAAGGGAGAGGATGCCGATTTCCGCGCTGACGCTGAGATTTCGTTCAATTGCGGTCCGCAGGCCCTGTATCATAAAAATTTTGAACTTATATCCGAGAGTTTCCTGAAATTACTTGCCGACGGATATCGGATATTCATCCTGTCGGATTCCCCATATCAGGCTGAACGTTTGCGCAATATCTTCGAAGACCGGGGTGACCGGATTCCTTTCACTGCTGTGGACCGCACCCTGCATGAAGGATTCGTGGACCATGACGGAAAGAATTGCTTCTTTACCGACCACCAGATTTTCGACCGATTCCATAAGTATAACCTTAAGAGCGACAGGGCGAGAAGCGGCAAGTTGGCATTGTCTTTGCGTGAACTTAATCAGATAGAGATAGGGGATTATATAGTTCACATAGACCATGGCATCGGTAAGTTTGCCGGGTTGGTCAGGACAGATGTCAACGGCACTCCGCAGGAGATGATAAAGCTTCTCTATCAGAATGATGACATCATATTGGTGAGCATTCACGCCCTTCATAAACTCTCAAAATACCGCGGCAGGGAGGGAGTGCCCCCAAAGATCAACAAACTCGGCTCAGGAGCATGGAACAAGCTGAAGGAGCGCACCAAGACAAAAGTCAAGGATATCGCTCGCGACCTTATCAAGCTTTATGCCGCGCGCCGGGAGGAGAAGGGTCATGCCTTCGCTCCCGACTCATATCTCCAGCATGAGCTCGAAGCCAGTTTCATATATGAAGACACCCCTGACCAGCTGAAAGCCACTCAGGCGGTGAAGGCCGACATGGAATCGCAAAAACCGATGGACCGTCTTATCTGCGGCGACGTAGGGTTCGGCAAGACGGAAATAGCCATCCGCGCCGCTTTCAAGGCTGCCGTCGATGGCAAGCAGACAGCTGTTCTCGTTCCGACAACAGTGCTTGCGATGCAGCATTACCACACCTTTGCCGACAGACTCAAGGATCTTCCTGTCCGTGTGGATTTTATCTCCAGAGCACGGAAACCCAAGGAAGTTAAGCAGATACTTTCCGATCTCGAGGCCGGGAAGATCGACATTCTCATCGGCACCCACAAAATTATAGGGAAGGGAGTGAAATTCAAAGATCTCGGATTGCTGATAATCGATGAGGAACAGAAATTCGGCGTGGCGGTGAAAGAGAAGCTCAAACAATTGAAAGTCAATGTGGATACGCTGACAATGAGTGCCACCCCCATACCCCGTACGCTTCAGTTCTCGCTGATGGGGGCCCGTGATTTGAGTTCTCTGAACACACCGCCGGTCAACCGTCAGCCCGTTGTCACAAATGTCAGCAGTTTCGACGACGAGGTGATAAAGGAGGCCGTGGAATTCGAGCTGAGCCGTAACGGTCAGGTATTCTTCATTTCCAACCGCATCGAGAACCTTGCCACCATTGAAAACACGTTACGCAGATTGATTCCCCAGGTGCGTATAGTCACCGCCCATGGCCAGATGCCGCCGGAGAGGGTGGAGCAGGCGATAATAGATTTCGCAAACCGCGATTATGACGTATTGCTCTCGACCACCATCGTTGAAAACGGTATCGACATGCCCAACGTCAACACCATCATGGTGAACAACGCGCAGAATTTCGGACTCAGCGAACTGCATCAGCTCCGCGGTCGCGTAGGGCGCAGTTCGCGGAAGGCGTTCTGCTATCTTCTTGTGCCTCCCGGTTTGCCGCTGACCCCAGTGGCACGGCGGCGCCTGCAGGCAATAGAGAGTTTCAGCGATTTGGGTGCAGGCATTCACATTGCCATGCAGGACCTCGATATCCGCGGCGCGGGCAATCTACTCGGAGCTGAACAGAGCGGCTTCATTGCCGACCTCGGTTATGAAGCATACCAGAAGATTCTCAAGGAATCAGTGATGGAGCTGAAAACGGAAGAATTTGCCGAAACCTTTACCGATGTGGCTGCCGGTCAGGAGGAAGAATTTACCACCGACTGCACAATAGAAAGCGACCTCGAACTCCGTATCCCTGCAGAATATGTGCCGCAGGAAAACGAACGCATCACGCTCTATCGCCGTCTCGACAACATGGAGCGTCCGGAGAAGCTTGAAGAATTCCGCGCGGAACTCCGCGACCGTTTCGGGGAGATTCCATTCACCACTGAAGAGTTGATACGCGTGGTGCCGCTAAGAATGTCCGCCCGCCGTCTCGGCATAGAGCGTCTGGTGCTGAAAGGAGGCAAGATGCGAGTCTATTTCGTGGGAGATGACAATAAGGCTTATTATAACTCCCCGGCTTTCGGCAAAGTTTTGATGTATCTGCAGCAGAACGCCAGGCGATGTGACCTGAAGGAAGTGAACGGCAGAAGGTATATAGTAATAAGCAATGTGTCCGGGGTCTCCGAAGCCCTCGATATTTTCAATGTGATTGAAAAATTGACACCGATCTGATTATTGCCTAATTGCACCGCAAAATATTCCAAACGCGCCAATATGCACTAAAATGGGCTGAAATGGCTGATTTTAGTATTTTTTGGTGAAAATGTACTATAAATCTAATCCTTTTACGGGCTAATTTTGTCGCAACAACAAGTTTACGATAAATTAACCTTCCATGAAAATAAAAGCAATAATAACAACGATGGCGGTTACGCTGGCCACATTGTCTTCCGGGGCGGCGGAAACCACACTTCATTATAATCAACCTGCCGGAGAATGGATGGAGGCGATGCCCATCGGAAACGGGCGTCTGTCAGGCATGATTTATGGGGGAGTGAAGAAAGAGCGCGTGGCCTTGAATGAAATCACCATGTGGTCCGGTCAGCACGACCCGACATCCAACGACATCTGCGGCGCCGACAAGCTCGCGGAGATGCGTTCATATTTCTTTAACGGCAATCCCGAAAAGGGAGATTCGCTCGGACAGCAGTATCTCAACGGACGAATGACGAGTTTCGGCACCCATGTGCCCGTAGGTGACCTCGTGCTCGATATCGATCATAAAAGCAACATGATAAGTGGGTATTCCCGTGAACTTGACCTTTCCGATGCAGTGGCCAGGGTTTCATACAAAGCCGGTGACATAACATACACACGGGAATACATCGCATCATACCCTGCTCAGGTGATGGCCTTGAGGCTGACCGCTTCGGAGAACGGGGCATTGTCGTTTGCTGCAGGTGTGGACCTTCTCCGCAAGGCTGAAGTCAGTGTTGCGGGCGATTGTCTGCAATTTGGCGGGAAAGTTGATTTCCCGATGCATGGACCCGGTGGCGTTAATTTCACGGGTATGATAAAGGTTATTCCCCAAGGAGGAACAGTATCCGTTTCCACAGATGAAGTAAGGGTGTCGGGTGCAGATGCCGCCACCATACTGATAGACATCCGCACTAATTATAATGAGAATGATTACAAATCGCTTTGCAGTCGCACGATATCATCCGCACAGAGTCTCGGCTGGGATACATGCCTTTCATGTCATCTTGCGGATTACAGGAATCTTTTCGGACGCATGGAGATAGATCTCGGGGAGTCGTGCAACTCACATCTTCCCACCGACGTGCGTCTGCGCCTTGCAAAATCGGGAGCTGTGGATCCAGGTCTTGACGCCCTCTTTTTCCAATATGGCAGATACATGCTCATTGCAAGCTCACGCAGCAACGGCACTCCTTTGTGCGCAAACCTCCAAGGGATATGGAATGACAACAGGGCGTGCAATATGCCCTGGACCTGCGACTATCACCTCGACATCAATATAGCCCAGAATTACTGGAGCGCGAACCGTGCCAATCTCGCGGAATGTAACGAGCCACTATTCCAATATATTGGCTTGTTGGCAAATCATGGGGCCGACACGGCCAAGAAAGTGTATGGATGCAACGGTTGGGTTGCGCATACTGTTGCCAATGCCTGGGGGTATACGGCTCCCGGGTGGGGAGTAGGCTGGGGTATGAACGTGACCGGAGGGGCATGGCTGGCCACTCATCTTTGGAGCCACTACCTTTATACCCGCGACGATGGCTATCTCCGTAACACCGCTTATCCTCTCCTCAAAGAGACGGCAAAATTCTTTTTAGATTATATGGCGGAAGACCCGCGCACTGGATATCTTGTCACCGGACCCAGCGTCTCACCCGAAAATGGTTATATATCTCCTTCCGGAAATCATCTGAGTCTGTCAATGATGCCGGCTATCGACCGGGAGATTGTACATGAAATTTATACGGCATGTATCGAATCATCCAAAATCCTTGGAATCGACAAGAAATTCAGGAATCGGCTTGAGAAAGATATCAGATGCCTTCCTCCGATTTCTATCAATTCCGACGGCACGGTGTGTGAATGGGATAGTGACCAGCGACGCGCCGACCCCTCACACAGACATTCCTCCCATCTTCTCGCCCTTTTCCCTTTGAATCAGATTTCATATCTGGGCACTCCGGAGTTGGCTGCGGCAGCGCGCAGGAGCCTTGAAGTGCAGACCTCCTCGCCCGAGTGGGAAGATACCGAATGGTCAACCGCGAATATGCTCTGCATGTATGCCCGGCTGCACGATGGGGAGAAGGCGCACGGCTGGCTTCAGAATCTTTTCAGCCGTTTCACCCGCGAGAATCTGATGACTGTATCGCCCGGCGGTGTGGCGGGAGCTCAGGAAGACATATTCAGTTTTGACGCCACTGAGGCGAGTGTCGCCGGGATGTGCGAGATGCTCCTGCAGAGCAATGACGGATTCATAGATTTCCTGCCTGCCATTCCGCAGGCATGGCATACAGGCAGCGTGAAGGGGATATGTGCCGAAGGAGGGATGTCGGTGGATATGTCGTGGAAAGACGGGAAGATGTCGGAAGCGACTATATATCCTCAGAGAGACGGCAGAATAAATATAAAAGGAATTGGAGAGGCCGTCAACTTGAAAAAGGGTCAACCCTATTCTGTTAAATTCTGATATCAAAACTGAAACTTAGGCTCCAAAATGGATTTTAGATGGTTTTGTGATGCGAAATTTTCATTTTTAGGATTGAAATTATCGTTGAATCGTATGTTACGTGAACTAAATTTGCATCACCGAACGAAAGGAACACTCCTCACTATATAGGAGTTTTCATGAAAAACTGACAGAATCCATTATTCAAAAGAATATGGTGAGAATTAATTTTAAAATCTAACATAAAAACATTAATACTCCTAACAGAAATGGAAAAATTATTCAAATTTCTATTCTTCTTTATGCTATTCTGTGCTCCGCAGGCGTTTGCACAGAGCATTGTGACGGGAGAAGTGGTGGATGAAAAATCCGAGTCGCTGATCGGCGCGACGGTAATGGTGAAAGGCACCTCTACCGGAACATCAACCGATATAGACGGTAAATTCTCCCTCTCCGCAAAGACCGGAGATGTCCTTACGGTAAGTTACGTGGGTTATGAATCCACCACCGTGAAGGTTCCCGCGTCTCACTCCCTCAGGATTGTTCTTAAAGAGATCTCCACAGGCCTTGATGAGGTTGTGGTTGTAGGTGTCTCAATGAAGAAAAGTGACCTGACAGGTTCCGTCTCTCGTGTAGACTCCGATGTGCTTACGGAAAAACCGGTGACCAACATTAACGATGCGATCGCCGGACGCGTAGCGGGTGTAAGCATAGGAAAGGCATCGTCCCCTTCCGAAGATTCGTCAATCAAGATTCGTGGAACGAACACCATTATCAGAACTTTTTGCGACTACCGATCCCCACGCATAATGCGAACGCTTAC
>CAJTZS010000077.1 GCA_910584055.1 uncultured Muribaculaceae bacterium
CAGTCGTTTGCAGTTTTATGATATTCTGTGAAAGTATAAGTTCGAGAGCCTGTCTTTCCGCAACCTAATCGGACGAAAATCAGTCCGAAAGCGACAAACCGCAGACTATCAAATAGTTCTGCGGTTTTTTCGTGTCTAATCCTTTCGATTCAGGACCGAAATCAGACCAAGAAAAGACCTCATCAGACAGAGTTTTGGCACTAAAATGGCACTAAGAATCTCAAGCATGATTTTAGTGCCAAATTAGTGCCAAAAACACTTGCAAAACATTGGTGTTCATTTAGTTACAAAGACGCAACTCGGACATAACTCGGTAAATTAGCGACATTTTAACCCCTATTTCCGGCATTTGACCGCTTTTAGTGCCAAATTAGTGCCAAAAACGTCTGCAATTACCTGTTGTCCAGTGTGATACAAAGACACAACTCAGGCCTAATGCGGAAAACAGGCGACTTTTTAAGATTCAAAAGCGAGTATGTTAAAGTCATTGTCCGGGGTTACATCGGCGATGTATCATAAACCGTTGAGTGACATAGACCATATAACGTGTCTTCAATGCGTCGCCTATGTTAAAAACAGCGTATGTCGCTGATATGTCTGAGTTTAGACTTAGGAGTGTCCAATCCATCTTAAAGTTAAATCCGTTATCAAAGCAGTCATTCGGCTCCGAGCCGTCTGATTACACTTAATCCAACGTAAAGATGAAAAAGAACACCTTCAAAGTGATGTTCGTTATTCGTCGAAATCAAGTCAACCGAGATGGCAAATGCTCTATTACGATACGCATCACTGTCAACGGCGAATATGAACGACTAAATTCCACTCTGAGCATAGAGCCGGAGCTATGGGATTCAAAAGCGGCCAAAGCAATAGGTCGCACCCAGAAGATTCTCGACTTCAACAAGCGCATCGAAGAAATGCGATACGTGCTTCAAGACCATTACTATGAGTTGCAGAAGGCACATGGCTATGTTACAGCCGAGATGGTAAAGAATGCCTATATGGGCATTACCGCAAAAGCGGAATCTCTTATGCCGATCTATGACGAGTTTCTCGCCGAAACTAAAAAGATGGTTGGCATAAACAGGAGCGACAAGACCTATCAGAAGTATGAGCGTTGCAAACGTCGCGTTGTAGAGTTCATGAAGGTCAAATACAATCGCACCGACATTCCCCTGCGTGAACTGAAACCGAAGTTTCTCACGGACTTTGCCGTTTTTCTTGCCAGCACTTACAAGTGTAGGCAGAATACGGTTTACAAGTTTCTCCAGCTGTTGAGAATGGTAATAATAAAAGCACAGAGAGATGGTATCTCATTTCCTGACCCCTATCTTTCATATAAGATGACACAGGAAAAAGTGGACCGGGGTTATCTCTCCGAGGAAGAAGTGCTGTCAATAGCGACAAAGGATATTTCAATCCCTCGTCTTGACCAAGTACGCGACGTGTTCATCTTCGCCTGCTATACAGGACTTGCCTATGCCGATATTGCGCAGCTTCGCGCTGACAATATAAAGAAGATGTTTGACGGCAAACTGTGGATAATCACACACCGACAGAAGACTAAAACCAATGTGAATGTTCCGCTCCTTCCCACAGCAGAGAAAATACTCAAAAAATATGAGGGTAAATTTCTCGATGGAGTATTGCTCCCGGTACTCAGTAATCAGAAGACCAACGCATATCTCAAAGAAATTGCTGACATCTGTGGCATTGAGAAGAATCTCACGTTCCATCTGGCGAGGCACACTTTCGCCACGACGATGACACTCGGCAAGGGCGTACCCATCGAGTCGGTGAGCAAGATGCTCGGTCACACAAACATTCAGACCACCCAGATATACGCCCGCATCACAAATGAGAAAATCAGCCATGACATGGAAAATCTCGCAAAAAATCTCGGCAACCTCGACTTTTAGTTGATATATAGCTAACCCGTTGACAGAGCGTCGGCTACATATCAATAGCCGGTGCTTTGTCTTTATCCGTCAAAAAATTATTTTCGGGAATGTTCCCGGAATGTTCCCAAGTGACCTTTTTGCGTATTTCTACCTTTGCCAGCGTAACACTTAATCCGCAAGAAAATGGAACAGACAATTACACTGGAAATGCTGTATCAGCGCACAGTCACACTGGAGGAAACCCTCACGCTGATACTGAACCTCCTGACCAAAGAGGACAGGAAGAAGAAAGAGTCAAAGGAAGAAAAGGATGAATTGTCCTCGATTCCTCCTATCCCCAACGCTATGGCGGCCCGGTTGCTCCATATGTCAACGCGACAGCTCCAGCGTGTCCGCCGCCGCTACCAGCTCAAATGGGAAGAGCGCGGTCGGGAGGTATTCTACCACCTCGTGCCTCTGCTCAAGGCAATCTCCCGTCTCAATCTCAAATGGAGCGAGACCGTGCTTGAAGAAATCAAGAGAAGATACAAAAAAGTTCCTGCCCTATGATTACTTCACAAGAGTTTAAGGTGCTCTGCAAGCTCATAAAGGAGCTGGAAGAAAAGTTCGACAGCAAACTCGAAGGTTTCGGCAAAAAGTTCATCGGACTTCTTCAAGGTTTCACAGTCCTTGATCCCGAAAGACAGACCATGACGAGCCGGGAAGTATGCGAACAATACGGTATCTCGATGCGGACACTCTGCGATATGCGTAAAAAAGGGATTATCCCCTTCACCAAACATGGTGATGCCCCTAACAGTAAAATCACATACCGCATCGCTGATGTCGCCGAAGTATTCGCCGGACGGGACAACTATTAAAACACGACACACTATCACACACAATAATCATCGTGTCGGCAACGGCACAAGTTTCTAACCCAAAACACTTTTATTATTATGGCACAAGACCAGAATTTAGAAGAAGTCCTTATCGCCCGCAACAACGATACCGGGCAGGTAGGCGCAGTGACCGGACTCAACAAGGACGGCACACCCAAGATGACCGATGTAAAGTCGGCAAAACTCTCAGACCTCGTAAAATTCCAGAAAGGTCAGAACCCGCTGGAGGCGTTTCTCTCCAACTTCATCCGCCAGTGCAAGAACCCCTCGTCATTCGGTTTCTTCCGGGTACCGGCAGACCGCTATGACACAGTCGGCACCGTAATCGGCGACCTCGCCAAAGACCCGGTTGCAAACGCGGAGATGCTGAAAAACAACGTCGTCGATGTTTCAGCGATGGCTCAATCGGAAGGTCAGACGGCAGAAACGGCTAAACAGTCTGAACAGCCTCAGCAATCGGCCGCGGGAGAGCCTAAGAACGAGCAGCAAGCCAATGACAACGCTCAGGCCTCTGAAAAGGAGGTCAGGCACTCTGCAATCGACGAAAGCAAAATCGACTGGGCAAACCTCAAAGAGAAATGGGGTATCGACCGAGATGAACTCGAAAAGAGCGGCGACCTGAAGGAGATGCTCTACAACCGCAAGTCAAAGTTGGTGACTGTCACCCCGACTTTCGCCGGCGAGAAATTCCCCATTGACGCCCGCCTCTCTTTTAGGACCGACCCCGAAGGCAATGTTAAGGTGGTTCCCCACTTCATTCACCGCGAGCCTAAACTCGATCAGGAGTATGAGGGCTACAAGTTCAGCAAGGAGGAAAAGGCAACGCTCCGCGAGACAGGCAATCTCGGCAAGGTCGTTGAACTGACCGGCAAGAACGGCGAGAAAGTCCCTTCATTCGTCAGCATCGACCGTCTTACCAACGAGGTGGTATCGGTACCTGTCAAGGATGTATTCATCCGCGACACTATCGGCCAGACAAAGCTGACCACCGCCGAAATCATGCAGCTCAAGGACGGCAAGGCACTCCCTCCGAAGGAAATCTCCGACAAGAACGGCAAGACCTACAATGTGGTGCTTCAGGTATCGGCAGACCGCAAGGGTGTCGAGTTTGTTCCCGGCGCCGCCCGCCGCATGGAGCAGAAAGAACAGCAACAGCAGGCAAACGGCCAGCAGCAGTCTTCGTGGCTCACTAAAGACGGGCTGATAAAGCCCATCACAAAATGGGCCGGTGTCCCGATGACGCCGCAGCAACAGGCGGACTATGTAGCCGGAAAGGTCGTAGAGATGACAAATATGGTTGACAAGCAGGGACAGCCCTGCACCGTCTATCTCCAGTTCAATCCGAACAAACAGCGACCGACCACCTCGCTCAACGATCCCCGTGTCAAGGTCGCCGAGGAATCAAGGACACAGAAGGCGGTCAACAACGACGGTCTGACCAACGAGGCGACAAAACACGTTGCCGAACCGCTCCAGAAATATCAGACAGAGCCTAAGAACAAGGCACAGCAGGAGCAGCAGCGCAAGCCAAAAGGTCCGAAGATGTAGTCTTTGACCCGACCATAGGATAGAAACAGCGGAAGGGAGGTCCGGAACTCCCCGATGCTTTTTGACTCCGACCACTTAATCCAAAAACATCCACCATCCAAAAACGTAAAAATGAAACAGAAAAATCTCATAACTGTCGTGACGGGCCACCAGCTTACGGCAGATACAATCGCCAAAGCCATCGGCGCCAATGAAAAACACGACGGCTACTATCTGGGAAACGGATATGCTGTCACATGGACCAACGGCACAGTCATAGAGGCGACCTTCTCGCCGACCGAGAGCTTCGTCCTCTCCACTACTATGGACAGCCGTCTTGTCTATGCCCACAACTTCAAGTTCTTCATGCGTGACTACGATGAACTTGTGGGATACAAGAAAACAGAACAGGATGCCCGACAGCTCGAAACCGTCAAAGCCCTCTGGAAAATGAGCGGTGTCGTAGTCAACGCAATGTCGCCCGACATTGAGGGCGACCTCGATTTCCTCAACCTCTATTACTATCTGGCAATACCCGTTGAGGTGCGCCGCGCATGGTTGCCCATACTCACAAAGGGTGCGATACGCCACGGTGTAATGCACGGTCCGTCTGACCGCAAGGAATACGAGACATGGCTGGAGGAATCAATCTTCAACCTCCTTGTCGAGTCTTCCAAAGCAAGCGCATCGTTCAAGGGTGCTTTCATCGTCGAGGAAATGACAACCGAGGTTGCCAACAACACGGAAATAATCCAGCTCTCGATCCCCGAAGACGGTCACTGCATCTACGGCTATCACTATATAGCCAAGATAAGCGACTATCAGACACTCTATAATCTGAGCGGTCTGCTGGTGGATGCCGCCACCGAACTGGACTTCGACCATCAGAAGACCATCCGCACGGCATACAACCTCTACGCCAAGAAACTCATATCCTATCCGATGGTCACCCAGAACACAATCCCGCAGGGAGTATGGAAACTCATGTGCCGCAACATCGAGATTCTCCGCTACAACGGTAAGTGGGGCAAAACAATAGGCAACGGAAAACCCTCCCGCCGTCACAACTTCCGTCTGGAAGAGAACCTTTACAACGGTCACGGAATAGTGACAACAGGACTGCATCCCACAGACCTCAGCAATGACGAGGAAAAACTCTACAACCTCATCGTCAAGCGTGTCATTGACGCCTTTGCACTTACTCCCGCCGAGAAGAAGGCCCGCAGAAAATGGCGACACAACCGTCAGAAAAAGGTTAAAACCTCTTGACACAGACCAATAAAAACAGTTAATCCATCCCGATTGTCCCGAAGTTTTATTAACTTTGCACTTGATTCAACGTCTTAATGTTTTTGTTTCATTTTGACGTGGATTAAGTGGTGGACATCGGGAGGGATACCCGATGTCCTTTTTTCACACACATACTATCACACACCGAGGACGCCGGTAAACCACTAATCCCGAATCCCGATGAAACATATAGTTGAATCACGGGAGATGGACGATTACCGCGTCTATCTCCAAGGTCATCTGCGTGACCATCATTTCCCCCAGAGAAACAATCAGAAATTCATAGACCAGCGTGTAGATGCCGCCTATGACAAGTTTATAACCCTACGTCTTGAAGGCAAGTCGGTACATATTGCCCAAGAAATGGCGATGCGCACACTGCTTGATGGTCTTTATGTCTCCCGCTACGATGTAATATATAATGTGGTGGAGGAAAACCTCTGGCTCCGTCTTCCACAGCAATACTGGCCGGACTTCACCGTCCATCTTCTCAGGCTGAAACCGGTCAAGGATATTCTCGACCGTTACGAGGTGAACGGCGATTTCCTCAGCAGGGAAACACATAAGCCCATGCTGACTGAACTGCTTGGTACAATCTCTGACATACTTGACGGCTATGAGTTATAACCGCCTTCAAGTTATGCGCGACAACATCGAGGCTATTCGTATGGCGTTTAGCCTCGGTGTCAAAGGGCGTGGGGCGCAGACTGCCGAGGAAATTGCAGTGCTGCGCAAGTATGCCGGATTCGGCGGGTTAAAATGTATCCTGAATGATGCCAACGAGCTGGCGGATGCCGCCAAGTGGAGCAAGTCCGACATTGAGTTGTTTGCTCCGACTGTTGAACTGCGTCGGCTGATTCACGATTATAGCCACGATGACAGGGAGTTCAAGGATTATATGGATTCGCTGAAAGCCTCTGTGCTGACAGCGTTCTATACCGACAACCGAATTGTTGATGCCATTTCCGATGCACTGAAATATTCAGGTGTCGAGATAAAGAGTTTTCTTGAACCCTCTGCCGGTCAAGGGGCGTTTATCGACTCATTCCTGCGAAATGACAGATACCCCGGTGCCGAAGTCCTTGCATACGAAAAGGATTTGCTAACAGGCAAGATTCTGTCAGCCCTTCACCCGTCTATTCTGACTCGCATAGAAGGATTCGAGAAGATTGAACGCGACTTCAACGGATACTTCGATGTCGCCGCCTCCAATGTGCCTTTCGGTGATTTTGCGGTGGCGGACCCGGCGTATGCCGTGAGTAAGGAGATTGGCTATCGTCAGGCTTCCAAGTCGTTGCACAATTATTTCTTTCTCAAAGGTCTCGACCAAGTGAGAGAAGGCGGTCTTATCGCCTTTATCACATCTCAGGGTGTGATGAACGCCGCCAGTCCGTTTGTCAGAATGGAATTGGTAAAACAAGCCGACCTTGTGGCGGCATTGCGATTACCGAACAATACATTCTCGGACAATGCCGGAACTGATGTAGGTTCTGACCTTATTATATTGCAGAAACATTCTGGTAAGAAGGCCCTCTCTGCTGATGAGGAATTTTTCATTCAGTCGGTTGTTGATCGTGGCACTAAAGTCCCGGGCAACAAGTATTTTCAGGCGTTTCCTCAGAATGTTATCTGCACTGACGCAAGGGTCGGCACTGACCAGTACGGCAAACCCGCTATCGTGTACCACCACGATGGCGGAGTCGATGGCATTGCCGAGGATTTGCGCAAGGCTCTCGATGAGTCGCTGCACCTGCGACTTAATATGGAATTATATAATTCCAATGGTGTCAAACCGCCTACGCCTGACTCGGTTACTCCACCTCCGACACCTAAGCAAGAGAAGAAGGTGGAACCGCAGAGGACAGAAAAGAAGTCGAGCCTTACTCAGACGCCTCTGATGACACAGTATCAGGAAATGAAAAAGAAACATCCCGATGCTGTGCTTCTTTTCCGAGTGGGTGATTTCTATGAGATTTTCGGTAAGGATGCAGTGTCCGCCTCGGAAATATTGGGTATAACTTTGACCCGCAGAGCCAACGGCAAGGATAAGTATATTGAGTTGGCAGGTTTTCCGCATTATGCACTTGACACATACCTACCTAAACTCGTAAGAGCCGGTCAGCGCGTGGCAATCTGCGAGCAGTTGGAAGACCCGAAACTGAAAAGGACTACAACGCATAAAATTGTCGAAGATGTCAGACCTGCGGTGCCAAAAGTGGAACCCACTCAGGAACCGACTCCCGATGAACCGTCAAAGCCGGAACCCGCTCCAGCCGAACCTTCTAAGCCGGAACCCGCTAAGGAGATTGAAACTGACGATCGCCCGGATTACAACGATAATCCCGACCCGCGTCTCTATGCCTACAATCTTTTCGGAGAGCTGGAGCCTATTGGTAAGCCTCGTCGTCAACCGAAACCAGCAGAAGATGCACCTAAGCCGAAACCGAGTGCCGAAGTCAAGGACATTCCCGTTAAAAAATTCCGCCCGCTCACTGAAAAAGAGCTGGAGTTATACGGTTCTCTGAACTGGGAAGATAATCCGCCCATCAACGGATTTTACGAGACAATGATGTCGATTGCCCACCGTCAGTTGGAGGAAATGCGTCTGGAGCGTGAGGCCGAAGAAGCCGCAAGACAAGCCGCCGCTAATGGCGAGACCATTACAGAAGGTGGCACCACAATCCATCGCACCGAAGGTGATTTCGTACCCGGACAACGCTCTACTGTCAAGGCAGAGCCTGTCGAAGTCGATATGTCGCCCCGTCCTTTCTCGGAGGACATTCAGTTCTTCCACCACAACGGCAGTATGGTCGTTCAGGACGGTCTTGTCGGTTTCCTTTCGGAAGTCCGCAAGAACGGTGCCACATTCAATCCGCTGTCCCTCAAACCTGAGCAGGCGAAACGTGCCATGCTCTATGTTACCATGTCGGAAACATATCAGAAGCTCTACAATTACGAGGCTGAAACACATGAGGCAAGTGCCGAATTGCGCGAACACCTCAATCAGTATTACGATGAGTTTGTGGATAGGTTTGGCTATCTCAATGAGAAACAGAATGTCAAATTCATTCTCATGGACGCCAATGGACGTGACGCGCTTGCATTGGAACGTGGCGAAAACGGTCAGTTCGTAAAGGCTGATATTTTCGACCATCCTGTTTCATTCGCTATTGACGAGGTTACTTCGGTTGATACTCCTATGGAGGCTCTTACAGCGTCGCTCAACAAATACGGCGAGGTCAATCTCGAATATATGTCGTCGCTGGTGGATATGAACGAAGATGCAATCACAGAAAGTCTTGAAGGACACATCTTCTATAATCCGCTTGTGGAGAATTATGAGATAAAGGGCCGCTTCATCGCCGGCAATGTAGTTGCCAAAGCCGAGGCTGTCCGTTCATGGATTGACCGAGAGGAAGAACGTATCAAGGATTTTCCCGGTTATGACGGCATAGAACCATTCATCGCCATGTCGAAGGATTCCCTCAAAGCGTTGGAGGAAGCCCGGCCCCGCCGCATTGAGTTCGACGAGCTGGATTTCAACTTCGGCGAGCGATGGATCCCGACGGGCATCTATTCGGCATATATGTCGTATCTGTTCCATACCGATGTGAAGATTGCCTATTCATCTTCTATGGACGAGTATTCGGCAGAGGCATCGAGAAAGAATATGACAATCTGGGAGGAGTATTGTGTCAGAGGCTATTACCGCACATACGACGGTATGAACCTGCTGAAACACGCTCTCCACAACACCGTCCCCGACATCAAGAAGTCGGCAGGTAAGGATGACAACGGCAACGACATAAAGGTGCCGGACAACGAGGCTATCCAGCTTGCCAACACAAAGATAGACGAGATACGAAACGGATTCAGCGACTGGCTTGAAGCACAGTCTCCTGAGTTCAAGGAACGTCTTGTGGATTTGTATAACAACAAGTTCAACTGTTTCGTGCGCCCGCAGTATGACGGTAGCCATCAAACATTCCCGGATCTGAACATGAAACTGCTCGGAGACCGCTACGGAATCAACTCTATTTACCAGTCCCAAAAGGACTGTATATGGATGCTGAAACAGAACGGCGGCGGAATATGCGACCACGAAGTGGGAACGGGTAAAACTCTGATAATGTGCATTGCAGCGCATGAGATGAAGCGTCTCGGGCTGGCACACAAACCGATGATTATCGGTCTGAAAGCCAACATCGCCGAGATTGCCATGACGTATCAGAGTGCTTATCCCAATGCCCGGATATTGTTTGCCGATGAAAAGAGTTTCAAGGCAGACAACCGCGTCAACTTCTTCAACCAGATCAAGAACAACGACTATGACTGCGTTATCATGTCTCATGACCAGTTCGGCAAGATACCGCAGTCGCCGGAGATGCAGCAGCAAATCCTTCAGGCGGAGCTTGATACGGTTGAGGAGAACCTCGAAGTGCTGAAACAGCAGGGCCACGACATCAGTCGCGGTATGCTCAAAGGTCTTATCAAGCGCAAGGAGAATCTTACCGCCAAGATAGCGACCATTCAGTATCAGATGGACCAGAATCGCGACAATGTCGTTGACTTCAAGCAGATGGGTATTGACCATATCTTTGTGGATGAGTCGCATTATCAGAACTTTTTACGGATTCCTGTTTTTGCGCATACCACTT
>CAJTZS010000078.1 GCA_910584055.1 uncultured Muribaculaceae bacterium
CGCTGTCAGGGAGATGGCACTCCCTGACTTTGGGGTACATTGCATTGATGAGAGAATCCTCGTAAGCCTGGAACTCCTCGTCCGTAAGGCCCGGGACAGAATCCTGCGCCATGGCGGAATCAGAGGACGGACCGGATATAGGACTTGCGGTAGCGGTGTTTATGCCGCAGAGCGTCGCAAGGGTGGCGAGAAGGATAAGAAAGAAAAGATATTTTTTCATGGCCCGATAAGTTTAGTTGTAAGAAAATGTCCCGGTGTGTGGCACATCGGGACAAAGGTAATTATTTTTTTACGCTAAAGCAAAATATTTGCAAGGAAATGAGCTGATTTGATGGATTTTTGTTTCAGATCTTTAGCATTTCATTTTGGGCAGCAAGGTCATCGAGGTATTTGCGGCGGTCCTCTTCTACCATGCGGTCGAATTCGGCGGCGTAGTCGGCTATGACTTCGGCGGGACGGCGCCAGTTGTCACCGAAACGGGCGGCTATCCATGCACGCTGGAGGTTGGGGTAATGCCTGAATGCGTCATCGAAAACCTGCTCCATCTCTTGAATACTCTCTTTTTGCATAGCTTTCCTTAACAACGGGCGTGGCATCAGTAATCCCGCTATGTCAACCCATTGCGCTGCTTCTGACCCCGGTTCGCGAGGAGGGAAGCCGTCAGCGGCAGTGTGCAAGTGGAGGTATTTATAGATGGCAAGACGGTATAGGTGGCTTGCGCGTTCGAGGGCCGCACGTGTGAATTTCATCCCGCGATACCGCAGATAGCGGTCATCGTCGGCAGGGCGGGAGAGGAGTCCGCGGATTACCTCCACCGCGTTAAGCATAGCATCAACGGTGAGGGGATTCAGCACATCGAATATGATGCGGTCGTGAAGCGGCAACTTGCGTTTCTGACGGCGGTCGCGTGCCGGCCATTTCTTTTCATCGCGGAGAAGACCGCAACTGCGGAGCATCGCTCCCGGCACCACGACCGTCGCCCCGCGGTCGTCCCCGAAAAGATACGAGAACGGAAACTGTGAGGAATCGGGATGTGTCTTATGTTGCCCCATCAGTAGCGAGAATGCACCTATTTTCGCTCCAAGCATGAGGTATGAATCTGACGATGTCTTGACTCCTCTTTCAAGCACACCCCAATGCACCGGGCCTAACTTATACATGTGGTTGCTCTGGTTCGTGCCGCTGCCGGCATTCATGAAGCTCGTCTGGCAGCCGATGAGGAGCGAGGACTTGTGCATGCTCACCGTGTAAGGTCCGGCAAACAACGCGCATGCTTCTCCATTTTCGAGGGAGCAATTAGAGAAAATGAGCGAATCGTGTGCTGTGAATCCCTTTTCCAGGACAGCTCCCTGTCCGACATAGCAGTTGCGTATAATCGCTCCCGAATCGGCTACGCCATCCTCTATTATGAAGTTCTCGGCATCCACGCCGCAACCTATACGTGCCAACGCGCGCCCGGGAGCCGCGTTGTTGATGACGCTTCCATTGCGCAGACATGACGCCCCTTCTATCCTAACTTCCCTCCCTATCGCTACATTTATGATATAACGGCAATTCCTGATCACCGCGCCGTCTCCGATTTCGCGGTTGATTTCGAAATTGTTGACATGGTCATCGAGAGCCTGTTTCGCCGGGCCTTGCGCCCAGGCTGCGTCGCGGGCGATAAGCATTGCCATCTGTGATGAAAGCCCGGGATAGATCCTGACACTCCGCGAGCCGGTCTCATCGAGCACGCACACCTCTGCGCCGACGCCGCATGCGGCCTCCGGTTCCATCTCCAGCAGTCCGACGTTTTCGATTGTAACGTCGGCTCCGATGAATATGTCTCCGGCAAAACGCACGTTGCGTATCCGGCTGAGGTCTGTGCCGTCACTGATACGTATCCTTGTCCAGTCAGAACAAGAGCAGCCGTTGTCTTCGAGTTGGCGGATCTCCCACCAACGTAGCGTTTTATACCGTTGTGTCGAGGTCGTCATATTTCTGGAAGAGGAAGTCATTGTATGGGAAACGCTCGGTATGAATCTCTTTCGCTTTTTCATACAGCATATCCTTAAGGGCGTCAATATTGGTTTTTTCTTTAGCGGAAATGAAAATGCAATTGTTGTTCATTTTCGACATCCATGTCTGTTTGAATTCATCGAGGGAGATGTTCTCCCTGGTTTTAGGGGTAAGGTCATCCGGGTCTTTTGGAGTGTATGAGAAAGCGTCAATCTTGTTGAATACAAGGATCATCGGTTTCTCCGCCGCTCCGCAAACCTCTGCCAGGGTCTTGTTGACTACCTCTATCTGTTCTTCAAACTGCGGGTGGCTCACGTCAACTACGTGCACAAGTACGTCCGCTTCCCTCACTTCGTCGAGTGTGGATTTGAATGAATCCACAAGGTGTGTGGGGAGTTTGCGGATAAAGCCCACGGTGTCTGAAAGGAGGAAAGGAAGGTTGTCGATGATGACTTTGCGGACGGTGGTGTCGAGAGTGGCGAAGAGTTTGTTTTCGGCGAAGACATCACTTTTGCTCAGAAGATTCATCAGGGTGGATTTGCCGACGTTGGTGTATCCCACAAGGGCTACGCGGGTAAGTTTACCCCGGTTTTTACGCTGGATGCTCTTCTGACTGTCGATGCGTTTCAATTCCTCTTTCAGACGCGATATTTTGTCAAGTATTATACGGCGGTCTGTCTCTATCTGCGTCTCACCGGGACCGCGCATTCCGATGCCTCCGCGCTGACGTTCAAGGTGAGTCCACATTCTGGTCAGCCTCGGAAGGAGGTATTGATACTGGGCGAGTTCAACCTGCGTGCGAGCCGTGGCTGTCTGGGCGCGTTTTGCGAATATATCGAGTATAAGGCTTGTGCGGTCGAGGATTTTCACCTTGAGCTCCTTCTCTATGTTGGCCACTTGCTTGGGAGACAAGTCATCATCGAAAATGACGAGACCTATTTCCTCTTCTTCCACATACTGGCGGATCTCATCAAGTTTGCCGGTGCCTACGTAAGTGCGCGGATTGGGGTAATCGAGCTTCTGCACGAACCGTTTCTCCGGTTCAGCACCGGCCGTGCGAGCAAGAAAAGCCAATTCGTCAAGATACTCATTGGCTTTGGTTTCGTTCTGAATTTTAGTGGCAAGCCCTACAAGCACAGTCCGCTCGTTGGCCTCTTTATTTATAATGTTATCCTCAATCATAGTAATTTCTCTAAAACGACTGCAAAGATAGCAATCAATTTCTTATACAACAAACGTCGGGCCAAAATCGCTTAAGATTTTGGCCCGACGGTTTGCTTAATGTTTAATGTTTAATGTTTAATGTTTAATGTGAAATTTTGGGCTTTAGATAAACCATCCGGCGAATCTTCTAAAGCCAAACGCCTAAGCTTATTTCTTTGCGACTTTGTTGTAGCGGGCATTGAGGCCTTCGACAACTTCATCGGTAATGTCAAGGTCCGGGTTGATATAGAGAGTGGAAGCTTTCTGGAAGATAGCATCGTAGCCACGGGTCTTGTTGTAATCCTTGATGAAGAGCGTTATGGAATCTATAACGGCTTGCTGCGCCTGCATTGCAGCGTTCTGGTAATTGTTCTGCAGGGTGGCTATGTTGCGCTGGGCTTCGCTCTGCATATTGTTGATTGTCTGTTCGTCCTGACGATAGGATGCTTCAGAAAGATAGCCGTTGTTCTGCATCTTGTTCTGCATCGTGGTGGCGAAGTTCTGAATCTTGTTTTCGTGGCGTTTTGCCGCGCTTTCCATGTTTGTCTGCATGCGCAGCATCTCTTCGTTATAGTCTTTGGCAAGGTTGTATTTGCTTAGGACCGAATCGAGATCCACGTAGCGGTAGTTGGGGAGGTTTGTGTCAGCCTTGGCGGTTTTCGCCTTGGCTGCAGGTGCATCTTTCTTGGCATTGTCTGAGCCACATGCAGTGGCAACGAGCGCGATAACCGCGAGCGATGCAACAATAAACGAGTTGATTCTTTTCATTTTATAATAGATGTTGTTTTAATCTTAAAATCACCTTCAGCTCCTTTTCCCTTTTGCAGGTTTCTGAGAGGCGTGATGTCCGTGACACCCTACCGATTTCTCACCGGCAAACCTAAAGGAAAGCAAAAGTAACGATATTCCGAGAAATAGCGTAATTAGCAGCGTTAATTTCACTTTTTTTAATTCATTTAAGGTTATTGGAATGCAAAATTAACTAAAAAATTGAAAAAAGAGCTTTTTTCTCCAATTATTTTGCTAACTTTGGAGTGTCCACCCACTGTGAGGGGGATAAAATTTTTGAACATTATTAAAAATTTCTATAGAAATGGAAGTAAAAGACCTTAAACCGGAATTGATCTGGAAGTGTTTCGACGAGATTACAAAAGTTCCCCGTCCATCATGCCATGAAGAACAAATCCGCAATTTCCTTCTTAAGTTTGCCGCAGACCACGATGTGGCTGTGCGTACCGATAAAGTCGGGAATGTTGTCATGAGTAAACCGGCGACTCCGGGCCATGAAGATGCGCCTACAGTTATCCTTCAGTCGCACATGGATATGGTTGCAGAAAAGAACAGTGACACAGAACACGATTTCCTAAAGGATCCGATCAGGACATACGTGGATGGCGAATGGGTAAAAGCAAAGGGAACCACTCTTGGCGCGGACAACGGTATAGGTATGGCTGCCGCCATGGCTGTGATGATCGACAAGAATCTTGTTCACGGTCCGGTGGAAGCCCTCTTCACGGTCAATGAGGAGATTGGTCTCGAAGGGGCACAGAATATCGGAGAGGGAATGATCACCGGTTCTATGCTCCTTAACCTTGATTCCGAGGATGACGGCGAGGTGTTTGTAGGTTGTGCCGGAGGAATCGACACCACCGCGACATTCACCTACCGCCGCAGTTTCACTCCGGAAAATTTCAAATACATGCGTGTCTCAGTCAGCGGGCTGCTCGGGGGGCACAGCGGGGGTGATATTCATCTCGGCAGGGCGAACGCCAACAAGATAATCGCACGCTTTATCTGGGAATGCTCGCAGAGCTGGGACATCACCGTATGCTCTTTTGAAGGCGGCAACCTGCGCAACGCCATTCCCCGCGAAGCTTATGCCGTGTTCGGTATCCACAGCGACCATCACGAGGCGCTGATGCATCATCTTAACAAATATGCCGCTGAAATCCGTAATGAGTATGACGGTGTAGAACCCTCAATGGATTTCCGTATAGAAGAAAGCGAGCGCCCCGAATATTGCCTTGATTCAGACACCTCTATTGCCCTTATCCGTGCAATATATTCCGCACCTCACGGTGTGTATTCAATGAGCCGAGACATTGAAGGCCTTGTGGAGACGTCCACAAACCTGGCAAGCGTGAAGCATGTAGGCGATGACAAGATTGTGGTCACCACATCCCAGCGTTCGTCTGTGGAGAGCCGCAAGAACGATATGGCAGGTCAGGTTGAGGCTCATTTCCAACTTGCCGGTGCCGAAGTTACCCACAGTGACGGTTATCCAGGATGGGCACCCAATATGAATTCCGCGATTATGAAGATCACGGCGGATGCATATGAAGAACTGTTTGGTGTGAAACCCGCCATCAAGGCTATCCATGCCGGATTGGAATGCGGACTTTTCCTCTCGAAGTATCCTAAACTCGATATGGTGAGCTTCGGTCCTACAATGACCGGTGTCCATTCACCGGATGAGAAACTGCTTATTCCCACTGTCGAAAAATTCTGGCGCCATCTGTGCAAGGTGCTTGAGAAAGTGGCAGTGTTATGAAATCGCTGATCCTCGGCTTGACCCTGGCGACATTTGTCGCCGTGGGTCCGGCTTGCGGGGCAGCCGGTCAGTCTGATGCCGATAAGGGGGATGAACCCAAGATTGTAAGGGTTGACTCGGTGCCCGAAGTGGATGAGAAAACAAGATATACGAAACTTACCGATGAAGATTTCCGGATTGTCGCCGAAGAACTCGGGGTTGAGGTGGCCGCTATAAAAGCCGTGGTTTCAATCGAGGCCGGATCGAATATGAAAGGATTCTGGGCACCCGGAGTGCCGGTGATTAATTTCGACCGCGCGATGTATAACCGTTTCCGCTCCAAGGCAGTGGATAAATCAGGTGCGAAAGGGGAGAAGGTTCCCGAAGGATTGACCGGATATGCGTTGAAGGAATGGACGCAACTGATAAATGCACGTAAAGTTAACGCGCAGGGCGCCAATATGGGCACTTTCTGGGGAATGTTCCAGATCGGAGGGTTCAACTATAAACTATGTGGCTGCGAATCCGTGGACGAGATGGTTAAGCTTATGGCCTATTCCGAACTCGAACAGCTTGAATTGTTTGCCACGTTCATTACCAACGCCGGAATGCTGCCCGACCTTAAGAAAAAAAATTGGGCCGGTTTTGCACGCAAGTATAACGGCGCAAGTTATGCCCGAAGGGGTTATCACACAAAAATGGCGAATGCTTACGCCAAATTTAAAAAACAAGAACAAATCATTAATTAATTATGAAAATCACGGATCTTGAGCCGAAGCTTATATGGGAATGCTTCGATGAAATCACAAAAGTGCCCCGTCCCACGCATCATCTCGACAAAATGCGCGAGTTTCTCGTAGATTGGGCAAATCGCCACGGTATAGAGGTTCACACCGATAAGGTGGGTAACGTGATGATGCGTAAGCCTGCAACACCGGGGCACGAGGGTGCGCCGGTTGTTATCCTTCAGGGTCACCAGGATATGGTGGCGGAGAAGAGGCCGGGTGTCAATCACGACTTCCTTACCGACCCAATCATCACGGTGGTGGATGGAGGCTGGGTAAGAGCCGAGGGCACGACACTCGGGGCGGATAACGGTATGGGTTGTGCCGCGGCAATGGCGGTGCTGCTTGACGAGAATCTTGAGCATGGACCTATAGAATGCCTTTTCACTGTGGATGAGGAGCAGGGACTGATTGGTGCGAATGGTCTTGAAGCCGGTTTCGTCACCGGAGACATTCTCCTTAATCTTGACTCTGAGGAAATGGGGCAGCTTGTGATAGGGTGTGCCGGAGGAAAAGTGACAATCGCTTCTTTGCCTTATTATATGGAGGATGCCGCCGATGGTCAGATTTTCCATCGGGTGGCATTGCGCAATCTGAAAGGAGGGCATTCGGGGATGGAGATAGGACTCGGTCGTGCCAATGCCAACCAGCAGCTTTGCCGTTTCCTCTGGGAGGCGGATAAGAAATTCGGAATCACTGTCGCTGAGATTGACGGTGGAAACCTTGCCAATGCAATTCCGAGGGATTCACATGCCGTGATCGGTGTCCCGGCGGAGCATGAATCCGATTTCCATAAATTCGTCGAAGAATTCGACAAAACGCTTCATTCGGAATTCCTTGCGGCGGAAGGAACCGGATTCTCCTTCGAGGTTGCGGAAGAGGCGGCTCGTGATAAAGTGATTAATATGGCGGCCTCCAGGAATCTTGTAGCGGCGGTTTTCGCCTGCCCCAACGGAGTGCAGGGGATGTCGCTTGCCATTCCCGGACTTGTGGAGACCTCATGTAATCTGGCGTCTGTAAAGATGGTCAGTGCCGACAGGATAGAGGTGACTGTGCATCAAAGATCTTCCGTTGATTCTCGCCGAGACGAAATTGCCGACAGGGTCAGCGCCCTCTTCGGCATGATAGGTGCGGATATAACATTCGATGATGCTTACGTAGGCTGGGCTCCTAATCCGGATTCAAAAGTTTTGAAGGTTGCAGAGCAGAGTTTCGAGGATCTATTCCACCATAAACCAAAGGTGGAGGCTCTTCATGCCGGGCTTGAGTGCGGATTGTTCCTTGAGAAGATGCCGAATCTCGACATGGTGAGCTTCGGCCCCACGCTGAAGGACATACATTCCCCGAATGAGAAAGCCAATATCGCATCTGTAGGGGAGTTCTGGAAACTTCTTACCGACATACTCCGCAGATTGGCTAACTAAAGCGAGACCAGAAATAGATTCATGGACCGGGAATCGAGCATCGCGCTCATTCCCGGTTTTTGGTTTAAACACTCTCTTAAACGGTTACCAGGATAAGTTGTAAACTTATTGGAGGCAGGCGTTGTTATATTATAAGAAAAGTTAAAGAATTAAAAAATGCTTGATTATCTATCGATAGGCGTATTTATTGACGGCGGCTATTATGCCAAGGTCAACAGGGCTCTTAAGGCGCAGGAACGTTCCATAATCAGAGTGCGTGCGCTTTTTGATTTCATAAGTTCCACTATAGCTTATGCCGAAGATATCCACGTATCCGATTGTCAGATTACGGAGGCTCATTATTTCCGTGGCAGATTCCGGGTAAAAGAGGCTTACGACAAACATCTCCTGTATAATGAACGAAAATTCGAGGATACGCTAATAGAGAATGATGTGATATTTCATTATAAGCATTTGCGTGAAGTCGATCGGGACGGGCAGACAGAGGTGGTTGAGAAAGGAGTTGATGTATGGTTTGCACTTGAGGCATATGAGCTCGCAACATTCCGTAAATTCGATTATGTTGTCCTTATCACCGGCGATGCCGACCATGAAATGCTTGTCAGAAAACTGAAAGCGTTAAAGATTAAGACTGTACTGCTCACTTGGAATCTGACCGATGTTGATGCTACCTCCCCGTTGCTTCGTGACGAGGCCGGACAGCATTGGGAGCTGTCTTCAATGACTGAAGAGAATCCTCAGCTTAAGCGTATGCTCCTTTACAAACTGCGGGAGCCGGCCGTAACCCCACTCGGTGATGAATTCTGACAACTTCTAATGCTCACATTAAATATATAATATTATGAAAACACTGAAAACCCTTTGTATGACGTTATTGTGTGTAGCTTTCGCCGCTTGCACGAATTCGAATCCTACCCCTGCGGAGGTGGCAGCCAAGATAGACTCTCATGAGACATTGTCGGAGACGGATTATGCGGTAATGATTGATTATTGCGGAGAATATGCACGTAGCGCTCAGCAGTATTTCGATATAATCAATGAACAGCCCTCTGATTCGACTGCTGAATATTCCCGCGCTGCCCAGGATCTTGCCGGTCTTAAGGCTAATTCCCCGTATCTCGACATGTTCCGCACTGCAATCTACGCCGCCACTGACAAGCAGATAGGCGATAAGAATATAAAGAAGGTGCAGGAATATCAAAAGTATGAGGCGTTCCCGCTCCCTGAAGGCTCCGGTCCGGATCTTAACATCCCGGATGAGGTCGGCGTGATAGAGGATATGCCCGATACCGATACTACGGCAGTTATTGCAACCGGCGATGGTGTAGTGGTTGATGAAAATGTGAAATAAACAGCACTATTTGCTGAAAATATATCCTTATAATTGAAGTTGTTTAAACTAATTTCTATATGTTAATAATACAGTAAAATCATTAAAAT
>CAJTZS010000079.1 GCA_910584055.1 uncultured Muribaculaceae bacterium
CGCTGTCAGGGAGATGGCACTCCCTGACTTTGGGGTACATTGCATTGATGAGAGAGTCCTCGTATGCCTGGAACTCCTCGTCCGTAAGATCCGGGACCGAATCCTGTGCCATGGTTGAATCTGAGGACGACCCGGGCATCGGGTTTGCGTTCGCGGTGTTTGTGCCGCAGAGCGTCGTAAGGATGGCGAGAAAGATAAAGAAGAACGGAGACTTTTTCATGGCGGTCAGTAAGTTTAAATCATTAACTTTGGCGCGAGGCATTTAAATGCCTCGCGCCAAAGTTAATGATTTATTATCTGATTTGCAAATAATTTGCAAAAAATACAGAAGTGCGATATGATTGTCTTGTCAGAGTGTGTATTCTAATTTACTTGATTAGCACTTTCTTGTCTCGGGAGATGTAGAGACCCGGTCTGGAGAAGGGGGTGGGGGCTTCCACCGGTATGCCATGAATGTTATACCACTGGACGGGGTCTTGCTTTGAGTCCGGGGTGATTTCTGAAATACCGCTTGATTCCGCGAATGTGCAGATTGTTTTAAGAGCCGGGGTTGCCTGTCCGTTGGTGCTGTCGAAGAGCGGGGCGTTGTACCATCCCTGTAGGTTTGTATTGTATGCGTTGTATTCCATCCACCACCAGAAGAGTCCGTTTACATTGTCGTACTTTTCTAATGTGGCCACAAGGTCGGCGGCAAATTTATTTTGACCGGCATAGGAGTAAGGCCATACATTGGTGAGATTGTGAGTTGAACCGGGAACCTCCCATTTATAGGAATATCCGGTTTCTACAATCATTATCTTTTTATCGGGATAATTCGATTGTAAGGACGAGAGTGCCGTGTCGAGCACGGACATTCCACCATGAAAATAAGGGTAATAACTGAGGCCGATGATATCGTAGTCAACGTTCATCGATTTCATTTTATCATAGAAATTCTTCTGCACGTCGAGTTGCGGAGTGCGTTCGGTGTGGATCACTATCTTCGCATCAGGACATATTTCGCGGCAAGCTTTTATCGCCTGGTTGAGAAGTTTGCCGAAACGCTCCCAGTTGGCATTGTTGCCCATGAAGGCTTTTTTAGGATTGGAAGATTCGAGCGATCCCCAGAGCATCCCGTAACTGATTTCGTTACCGGGCTGGATGAATGCCGGAACGATACCCTGTGTCTTCAGGCTTTCGAGAGTCTCTTTCGTATAATCGTAGATTTTCTGGTAAAGCTGTTCGTCGGAGAGCCCTTGCCAGTCAAGGGGCGTCCACTGCTTGCCCGGGTCCGCCCATGTGTCGGAATAATGGAAATCAAGCATAAGGTCGAAGCCGTTGTCAACGATCCTCTTACATAGCGGGGTTATATATTCTAAATCCTGGCAGGCGTTGGGGTCATACTTGTGTTCATCCGTGCGGTTTCCGTATTTTTCTTTATATGCCTTCGGATTGACAAACAGCCTTACGCGCATGGCGTTCATACCCTGTGTCTTAAGCCAAGGTAGGAGGGAGGGTATGACTTTCCCTGTCTCGTCTTTATATTGGGCACCGGCGTTTTCATATTCCGGAAGGAGGGAGATGTCCCCGCCGACATATCGCTGTGCATTAAGGGAGGGGAGGATTGATGCTACGATTGCAATAATTAATGTAAGAATTCTTTTCATAAGCACATGATTAAAAGATTAAACAGCTTCTAACTGTCAATATAACAAAAACTCAGTATAAAATGTATAAATAAATAGGGATACATGCCCGGCATGTATCCCTATTTATTTATGTCCGGTTTATGCCTGAAGGGCAGCGATGGAGGCGCGGATCGCCGCTAATTTCTCGGTGGCGTCGCTTTGCTTCTTGCGTTCCACAGCCACAACGGCTTCGGGAGCGTTGTTGACAAATTTCTCGTTGGCGAGCTTTTTCTCAACGCCTGCGAGGAACTTGGTGTAATAATCGAGTTCCTTGTTAAGCTTTGCAAGTTCTTCCTCAACGTTTATCTTGCTTTCAAGGGGAACGCTATATTCACTGGAACCTACAATGAAGGCCGCAGCCGTGGGCGATTTCTCCTCCACGAAGTCGATGGCGGTAAGGTTTGCCATCTTGATGAGGATTGCATCGAGGGTGTCATCGTGTTTCCCTTTCACCTGAAGCATCAAGCCGTCTTTTTGCGGAATCTGCTTCTGTTTGCGGATTGTGCGTATTCCTGCCACGATTTCCTTGAGGCTCTCGAATTTAGAGATAATCGGGGCATCGAATGTCTCAGCCTGCGGAATGAGAGCATACATTATGCTCTCTCCCGGCTTGCGCTCGGCAAGGTGTTGCCACAATTCCTCGGTGATGAAGGGCATGAACGGATGCAACAGACGCAGGAGAGTGTCGAAGAATCCGAGGGTCGCGTCGTAAGTTGCGCTGTCAATGGGTTGTCCGTATGCGGGTTTCACCACTTCGAGATACCATGACGAGAACTCATCCCAGAACAGACGGTAGATAGACATCAAGGCTTCGGATATACGGAATTTGCCCATAAGGTCGTCAACCTCGGCGATTGTGTTGTTGAGACGGGCGGCAAACCATTCCACACCGAGCTTGGCGCTTTCCGGCTGCTCGATTGAGCCATTCACTTCCCAACCTTTCACAAGACGGAACGCGTTCCATATCTTGTTGCAGAAATTACGTCCCTGCTCGCAGAGGGAGTCGTCATACATTATATCGTTGCCTGCCGGAGCACCGAGCATAAGACCCATGCGCACGCCGTCAGCACCGAACTTTTCGATAAGGTCGAGCGGGTCAGGCGAGTTGCCGAGGGATTTCGACATCTTGCGACCGATCTTATCCCTTACGATACCGGTGAAGTATACATTATTGAATGGCTTGTTGCCGGCAAACTCGTAACCTGCGATGATCATACGCGCCACCCAGAAGAAGATGATGTCCGGTGCTGTCACGAGATCCGCAGTAGGATAGTAATATTTGAATTCCTTATTTTCGGGTTCAAGGATGCCGTTGAAGAGGGAGATAGGCCAGAGCCATGACGAGAACCATGTGTCGAGGCAGTCGGGGTCGCGTTTGAGGTCTGCCAACGTGAGATTTGCGTTGCCGCTCTTTTCGATAGCCTTGAGCAAGGCTTCCTCCTCATTTTCAGCAACGACGTAGCCGCCTCCCGGCAAGAACCAGGCAGGAATCTGATGACCCCACCATAGCTGACGGGATATGCACCAGTCCTTGATGTTGGTCATCCAGTGGCGGTAAGTGTTTTTGAACTTCGTCGGTATGAACTTGATGTCATCCTCCATAACGGCGGCGAGGGCCGGTTTCACGATTTCCTCCATCTTCACGAACCACTGCATCGACAGTTTCGGTTCGATCACGGCATCGGTACGCTCCGAATGGCCAACTTTGTTGACATAATTCTCAACCTTTTCCACAAGACCTGCCTTGTCAAGGTCGATCATAATCTGTTTGCGGACATCGAAACGGTCCATGCCGACATACATTCCTCCGGCCTCTGAGATCGTGCCGTTGTCGTTGAAGATATCAATCGAGGGGAGGTTATACTTGTCTCCAAGCATGTAGTCGTTGACATCGTGAGCAGGAGTGACTTTGAGGCATCCTGTGCCGAAATCCATCTCTACATATTCGTCCATGATAATCGGCACGGCGCGTCCCACGAGAGGCACGATAACCTTCTTGCCCTTTAGCCACGTGTATCGCGGGTCGTTGGGATTGACGCATACTGCGGTATCACCGAGTATTGTCTCCGGACGGGTTGTGGCAACCACGATGTATTTGTTTTCTTCCCCTTCAACGCGATAGCGGAGGTGGAAGAGATGACTCTGTTCTTCCTTGTAGATGACTTCTTCATCAGAGAGGGCTGTAAGAGCTTTGGGATCCCAATTGACCATGCGCACCCCGCGATAGATATATCCTTTCTCGTAAAGCTTGTTGAAAACGCGGATCACGCTCTGGGAACGGATGTCGTCCATTGTGAACGCTGTGCGTTCCCAATCGCACGATGCACCGAGTTTGCGGAGCTGCTGAAGGATGATGCCGCCATATTTGTTTGTCCAGTCCCATGCATGGTTCAGGAATTCCTCGCGCGTGAGGTCTGTCTTTGCAATACCTTCGGAGGCGAGTTTAGCCACAACCTTTGCCTCTGTGGAGATAGCGGCATGGTCTGTGCCCGGCACCCACAGGGCGTTCTTGCCCTGCATGCGGGCGCGACGGGTGAGGATATCCTGGATAGTATTGTTGAGCATATGGCCCATGTGGAGAACACCGGTGACGTTTGGCGGCGGAATCACGATGGTGTAGGGTTCGCGCTCATCCGGCTCGGAATGGAACAGGCGGTGTTCCATCCAGTATGCATACCATTTCTCCTCTACTGAAGAGGGATCGTACTTCGTGGCTAATTCGTTCATGAGAATTATTGCTTATCTGTTGATATTGTCGTTTAGAAAGAGTCCATTCAAAAAACAAAGTTAATAAAAAATCCTGATATACGGGGCTGCCGTGAGCCGGGATTCAGTTTTTTTGCCGATTGAGGGTTGAATTGAGGGTTGAATTATTTTGCATCAGCATTTCTCTGTCTACGACGTTTTCTTAGATATTTCCTGATTATGTGGTAATTTTAAACCTAATCTTCTCATGTGTAAAGTCCTTATGGTTTCAATGACTTATTCCTATTTACTCTCCTTTGTGATTTCCTATACATTTTTGAATACAGTAGGATGAACGGCAACATTAAAATATATGGCACAATAGCATATATAATCATCATCGCAGATTCGACGTATTTAGACAGAATAGTCACCTTTGATATAATTGTGTATATGTGGTATTCAACGTTGTTGCCTATGGATATTTCTGCATAAAAGATGATACTATATGCAAGCGAAATATACATCGTATGGCTGAATTTTAGCAATATTGCCTTGTCGATGTTAATTTTATAACAAAGCCATGCAAACAAGGAGAAGAGTAGTGCAAATTGCATCAGGGTCGCTCTCCACAGAATGGCGATATTTAAATCTCCTTCAAAAGTTATTATATAGCCAAATATAATGGTGCAGAAAGTGTACGTGAAAATGAAAATCACGCACATGGCAATTAGATTCCGATATATCCACATGCCATTGGATGTATTAATCGTTTTCATCTGGAGATAGATTAATATGTTTTCTAAAAAAATCACTCAAGTCATCAACAAACGATGTAATTCTATGAGCATCATTTTAATAACAGTGGTTAGATTTTTATCGCACCATTACTAATATTAATAAAAAGATAATATTAATCCGAAAATTGCAAGTAATATAAACGTTTTAAGCAGCATAATCAGAGTGTACCATCTGCAGACTTTTAGACGATACAATTGATTATTATAAATTATTTTTAAATATCTTTTGCCCCGATAAAAGTATATGGAATAAAGAGTAAACGGAATTAGTATAGTCGCTATTCCGATGGCATAGACATCTACTTTAGTTAAGGTAATGCCGTTGATATCGAATATAAAAAATATCAGAATTATATAAGGTACTTTGGATGAAGAAATGGCTAGAACCGAATCGATGCATGACGATCTATGGCTTCTTCCATTTTTATAATTTACCCAATATTGATGGTAGAATACACTATTAATGAAGTGCTTCATATATTTCATCATCTTTTTTATCAGTCTCATATTCATTGTCAGATTTAAATGGATTCTTTTTAAATTCATCTGTTGCAATATCAACTAAATAGTAGGCGGCTGAAATTGCCAGAGGCATCCATCCTCCGGTTAATGAAAGAGCTCCTATTCCAATATCGAAAAGATATTTCCCGTAAATTGCGGAATCTCTTCCACCCTCGATGTAATAGTCATAAAGCTTACAGCTGCTGTTTAATATACTTAAGATTCCGCATCCTTTTGCAATATTGATGCTGACATTGTAGAATGCGCCCAGGGTTTTGCCCATCTGCGCTGTTGGAGCTGCAAATTTAATCAACTCGTTCTGAACGCCGAGCGAGATGCCTAATCCTCCTGCAATCTTGATTGCGTCTTCAGGGTCTATCGGAGGAGGATCTATGTGTTTCGTTATTCGAACAACTGTAATGGTGAATTCACCATTTTCATTAATGTGGTCCTTAAGGGTGACTGATATGAAAGCCTCTCCGGTAGCTTTATCAGTAAGTACTGGACACCCCGGCCAGTATTTTGCAGCGTATTTTTCCCCTTCCTTTTCATCTCGGAATAGCCCTGTTGGGTCGGAGAAGTTGATAGGGTCGCCGGCGCAGAATGTGTAGGGGGAGACGTCGGGGGTGTCGAAGGCGAGCGGGTCGGGAGTGGTGAACATCGCCAGCGCGGGGTTGAGCCAGCGGGCGTTGAAGTCGTAGAGGTTCATTCCCGACTCTGCAGTGAACTCCTTGCCTCCGAACCACCGGCGGTTGACGTCCACCTCAGACAACGTTCCCGACGAATGCGGCATTCCGTATGGGTAAGTCTCCACAATCTGCTCCATCCGTGACCCCGCCGTATTGTAGACTGCGAGTATTCCGCCCTGGATGTCGCGGAGATATACGTGCAGCACCGAGTCCGAAGCGGTGAAGAACCCGTTGTCGACATGCACGCGCTCAAGTACGCCGTCGCAAAGTTCGAATGCTCCGCAATAGTCTCGCCGGGTGTCGTTCCCTGGAATGATCTGCGCCAGTTTTGTACCGTCGGCAGAATAAAGGAAGTCAATTTCTTCGTCAGCGGTCGTGACTTTTACCGGCCGGTTGCACGAATCATATTGAATATCCTGGACCTCCCGGCTCATGTCGCGTGTCTGGTTGCCGTTGGCATCATACTCGAAGTCACCGTTCTCCCAAATCCCCTCCGGTATGTCGAGAGAATTCTCGAGCAACACAGTCCCCGCCTCCTCGGTCATGGAGGTGAGCTGATTGCCGGAAAAGGAGAGGGAAACATTGTCAATCCCCCCGTAAGTGTTGGTAAGTAAGTGATCAAATTAAACCGATAAAATGAAAAATTATATCTCACATATCATAAACTTGTCTTTTTCGCGGGATTTTCCCGCGTTTATAATATGTGTTTAATCTGATCACTTACTTATCTTGATATTTGCAATAAAAAACGAAAAATTTTGAGGGTGTTTGACTTTAGCACCTAACGGCATTCGCCCCACCATCGGTTAAAAGTACGCGGACACACTTTGCGCATCGAATCCTCGTCTTCCTCTTCCCATTCGAACTCCATCTCAGGCAGTTCTCTATCGGGCATACGATATTTCTTTAATGCCCGGTAATAATAGTCGCTGTCGTTGTTGCGCCTATTGAGGATATCCATCACAACGTAATCCGCATCTTCATCTGTAGGGTCTTCATCTTTTACATCAGCGAACACATCGCAGAGTGAATCGGCGTTCTTCATGGCGTTGTAGAACACATCGCGTCCCTGGGTGATTAGCCAGAAACGGAAATAGTCGAAGCTGTCATCCCCGCATCCCCCGCGATAGATATATACGGCAGCCCAGAGGTCCTGACGGTAAGATATATCGCAGAAATGTTCCCACCAATACCGGTATCCGAACAGCTCATCTTCCGAAAGGGATGATAATCTGTCATAAAGGCTGTCGGGAGATTCCGGATTTCCGATCAGCTCCCAGAACCTGTCTTCCCTCATTAATTTTGAAGCATCCTTCTTTTCAGATTCAGGGATTTCAATTTCAGGCTCGCTCTTGGAGGCAGCCGCTTGGTTCCTATTCAGCTCCTTAGGCTCTGCCGCATAGACTCCTGTCTGTCTGTTGTTATTACCGCAGAAGAAATTTTTCAGCCTCTGCCATGGCCCTACCGGCTGACCATCAGTGTAATTTGTTTTCATAACTATATATTTATTAAAGAATCATATATCCTATTCGCACATATCAAACTATAGGTGTATTTATCTCAAACCATATAAACCATTTAAAACCATTCCTTACTTGAGGTGAATTTTTATCTCCAACCACGTGTAACCACAAGGAACCACTTTTATTCAGCTTTAGTTATTTTCCAAGCTTTTGATTCTGTTCCGTTGGTCACTACGAGAACATACACTCCCTTCGGGAGCTGACTTATGTCAAGATCTGTATATCCGGAAGTGGGTAGTTGGCTCTCCAGCACCATATAACCGGCTATACTATACATGGCAATCTTGTATTCCTCTTGTAGCGTCAATCCTTTGGCGTTGACATGGATTATGTTTGAAGACATGTCGGTGACAACGGTTATCTCTTTGTCGAGACTGTTGCCGTTTAGGAATTTCTGCAATTTCTTGTCCTGCTTGTTCACTTCCTGAATAGTGACAAGCTCCCTCTTGATTCGGTTTCCCGCATCATCGTATGTGAATTGTATTTTCCTTGCTGTTGCAACATTTAGTGTCCCTGTCAGAAGCACAAGAAACATGATGGTCTTTATTATCTTCATAACCAATTTGTTTTAAGATTTATTATCAGCCGAATTCCAAAGTTCGTTGAACTCTTCTTCGGTAATAAAATTCTTATATTCCAAATATATGTCTGAGAATTTCCTGCGGACTTCGGGCAAATGGTTGATAACGGCCTCGTCACGCGTCACTCTTGTTATCCCACTATCCGTCTGGATGACCTGCTTTTCAAAATAGTCACCCTTGAAACATGTATAGACAATGCAATTGTCTTTGACTTCCTTTATATAGCTCATAGCATCCGGGCGTGGAATCCTCTTTATAATTTGATAAGTAAAGGATGTGTTTGTGAAATACCCATATTTCATCCTTGTGATTATCTGGCTGTAAGGCCATATTGAACCGAGCTCTACAATGTTGTGCAAATGTTCAGGAAGAATTCCTATATTGTCCATTTCTTCATTGATATGCCATATGAACCAATTTTTCATTGGGTCAACGTCTATCGTATTTAAATATACGACAAGAAACTCCTGGGCCTGACAGAATATAACTTTTCTTAATTTATCTTCCCCTGTTTCGTGAGATTTCCCAACTTTGTACCATAAATTTTTGTCAATTCCAGGACGGAGTACCGTATGAGCGTAGAATGCGACCTCATCTTTGATAATTTCTTCAAGTGATACTTCCATATCAACGGGATAATGAGTTTTAAAGGCTCTAATGACCGTACTGTTAAGTTGAGTGAAGTCTTTCGCAATATATTGGAAATATCCCTTAGTGCGGTCTTGAAACTCTACACAGAAAATATCCCCTATTTTAGTAACGATTCTCTTAGCCATAGTTGAAACTGATTAACTTTTGAAGTACTAATATTAAAATCGTATAGATGCCAATATTTTTGAGCAATTTCGTTCCGGAGATTAAATCTTTGTTATCCGGTAACAGTTCCCTGAGAAGTCATAGCTGTAATCGATGCG
>CAJTZS010000080.1 GCA_910584055.1 uncultured Muribaculaceae bacterium
TTCATCGCGCGTACGTGCGTGAATATAACAACTTAAGAATTTCTAATGTCTATTAAATTAAAGTGTTTATAGAACGACTGCCGGAATGGCTCAGGAGATTCGCCCGGGACGCTGTCTTTATGGGAGAGCCGGAGAAGGACGGGAAGAAGCGGGTTTACCTCACTTTCGATGACGGTCCGATTCCGGAAGTCACGCCGCGTGTGCTCGACCTTCTTGACGAATACGGAATCAAGGCCACTTTTTTCATGGTCGGCGACAATGTAAGGAAGCATCCGGATGTGTATGAGGAAGTGAAACGCCGCGGGCATAGGCTCGGCAACCATACGATGCACCATCTCCAGGGGCTTCATGAAGGGAGAGACCGCTATGTCGAAGATGTGGCCGAGGCGGACGGATATATAGGTAGCGATCTTTTCCGGCCGCCTCACGGATGGCTTAAGAAGAGTCAGAGAAGGTCCCTGGCCGGGAAATACAGGATCGTGATGTATGATCTCGTGACACGCGATTACAGCAAGTGGCTCAATGCCGACGAGGTTTTCGAGAATGTCAAGAAGTATGCCCGTCCAGGATCGATTATAGTTTTTCACGACTCGCTGAAGAGCCTTCCGCGTCTTTTCGATGCGCTGCCAAGAAGCATCGAGTGGCTGCGGAAAGAAGGGTACGAATTTGATACGCTTTGAATGGGGCGAGATAGGGCGGAATAGGGCGCGATAGGGCGGAATGGGGATTTGATTGGGAGAATTTGTAGGATAAGAAGATGAATGCAGATATTGACAGGGATGAAAATGTGGGTGGTGAGATAATGAAGCAGAAACGGGTTTTGATTGTCGGAGCCGGGGGATTTACAGGTGGTTTCATCGTGGCCGAGGGGCTGCGGCGTGGATATGAAGTGTGGGCGGGAGTGCGGGAAAGCACATCTCGCAAATGGCTTGACGACCCCCGAATCCGTTTCATAAATTTTGATTTCTCACGCCCCGAGAGTCTGTCGGCTTCGTTATCGACGGTTTTGCCAGCAGGAGAGAAATGGGACTACATAGTCTATAACCTCGGAGCAACCAAGGTGATGAGCTATATGGATTTTTCCCGGATCAATTATGATTATCTGCGTCATTTTACGACTGCCCTTAAATCAGCCGGGATGATGCCGGAGAAATTCCTCTACATGAGTTCCTTGTCGGCGATGGGCCCCGGAGACGAGAAACATTATACACCATTCAACGAGAGCATGATACCGATGCCCAACACTAAATACGGAGCGTCTAAACTGAAAGCGGAGATGTGGCTCGAGATGGACGGTATGCCCTATATAATATTTCGTCCGACCGGGATATATGGTCCGCGGGATCATGATTATTTCCTGATGTTCAAGTCGATTAAGAAAGGGTTCGATTTTTCGGTAGGATTCCGCAGGCAGATGCTTACCTTCATTTATGTGGAAGACTTGGCTCGGGCAGTGTTCGACGCCCTGGAGAAAGCTCCCGTCAAGGAGACTTACGACATATCGGAACCGAGGGCTTACACACAGAAGGATTTCCGCAAGATGTCGGCTAAAACCATGGGGAAGAAGTTCGTGATCCCCCTGCGTATGCCGCTGTGGGGAGTGAAGGTGGTTTCGGCAGTGGCCGAGAGGATAGGGGTTGCACGGATGAAGCCTTCCACCCTTAACCGTGACAAATATAAGATAATGAAGCAGCGGAATTGGAGTGTGGATATTTCGAAAGCTCAGCGTGATTTTGGATTCTCTCCACGCGTGGGTTTGAGCGAGGGGATAGAAAAGTCGATTGAGTGGTATAAGGGGGAGGGATGGCTTTAGGTTTTTAGGCTTTAGGTTTTAGAATTATGCAGGACAGTATTCAACATAACGCGGCGGCACAAGGATGGCAGACTGTGGATGAAATTGTTGTTCCATCGCAATCGGCAGAGCAGCTTGTGCCTGTCGGCATGAAATCGCAGTCGGTCAAGAAAAGTGCCGGCTTCCGGAAACCGGCCGCTGTTGTTGATTCAGCTGCCAAGGCAAGGGAGGATTCGATTATCCGGGCGGTCAATGATTCGCTTGCGCATGAAAAAAGCGGATTCGGGATTGTTCTGCAGGCTCCATACAGGGAACAGGTTGCGGTGTCTTCATCGGAGCAGAGCGGAGCCGGCGACGGATTGTCGTGGGTATTCGCAGTGCTTGCTGTCCTGTTCTGCGCAGTGTGCCTTAAATTCAGGAATACGCCGAGATATATCCGCACGTTGGTGGCGGATATGAAGGATGTAAGGACGCGCCACAATATGTTTGACAATACAGTGAGGGAGACTTCGTTTCTCATAATACTGATAGTGGCATGGATTTGCTGCAGCGGCATTCTTCTGTGGCAGCTGCAGCGCCTTACAGTGCCCGATGCAGGGTTCAACTCCTTAAGTATTGCGGACAGACCGCTTCCCGGCATCGGGATATGTGCTGGAGTCGCTGCTGTTTATGTGGTTTTTATGCTTCTTGCCTATGAAATCACGGGAAATGTGTTTTCAGACCGTAAGATGACCCGCATCTGGGTGAAGGGAGCTTCCGCCACAATGGGGCTTCAGGTGTTTCTGTTTTTCCCGTTTGCCCTCCTTACGCTATGTTATCCCGAATGGAACAGGACTATCCTGATTTTGGCGGGTTTTGTATTCATAATAGGAAAAATCCAATTTATTTATAAAGGTTTTAGGATTTTTTTCAATCAAATTTCCTCTTGGTTGCTTTTTTTGTACTACCTTTGCAGTTTAGAAATTGTACCGTTGATTCTCGCATATCTCGCGGCTCTTCAAGTTTGCGCTAAATTGCTTTGAACAGTGTTGAATACTGCGCTTTAAGAGACCGAGGATATGTTGCTTATATTAATAACTGAGAATGAATATTAAGAAGATATTAGTTTCCCAGCCTAAGCCCTCATCGGAGAAATCTCCATATTATGACATATGCAATAAATATGGAGTGGAGATGGTTTTTCGTCCGTTTATAAAGATTGAGGGGCTGACAGCCAAAGAGTTTCGTGCTGCCAAAGTGAATCTTGCCGATTACACGGGTGTCATTTTCACTGCGCGCACGGCAGTGGACCATTATTTCCGTCTTTGCGAAGAGAACCGGATAAAAGTGCCAGACACAATGCGCTATTTCTGCACCACAGAATCAATCGCGCTTTATCTGCAGAAATATATAGTGTATCGCAAGCGCAAGATTTCGTTCGGTAAGACGGGCAAGCTTGATGACCCCCAGCTTGTGGCGTCTTTGATCAAGAACAACAAGGAGAAGTTCCTTTTCCCGATTTCCGACGTGCACAAGGAGAATGTGGAGGAACTTACGAACCTCGGGCTCGATGTCACCAAGGTAGTGATGTATCGTACTGTAAGTAATGATTTCCAGCCCGGCGAGGATCTTGATTATGACATGCTTGTATTTTTCAGTCCGGCCGGTATTGCCTCGCTAAGGAAGAATTTCCCGGATTTCAATCAGGATGACCGTCCCACTTATATCGCCACGTTCGGTGCCACGACGGCCAAGGCTGTAGAGGATGCCGAGCTTCGTCTCGATATCTCCGCCCCGACAGCAGAGGCTCGTTCAATGCCCGAGGCGATAGATAAATTCCTCGCCAAGCATCAGGATGCCTGAGCCCCCTCGGCAATGAAGAAATTAGAAGAATCGGGTCTGAGCCGTCTTTATCTAAAAGACACAGCATTTCAGAATCTTATGCAGAAGCGCATTTTCAATGTGCTTCTGATTGCCACGCCTTATGATGCATTCATGCTTGAGGAGGATGGCCGCGTCGATGAGCAGATTTATTTCGAGTATGTGCGCTTGAATCTGTCGTCGCCGCCTCGTTTTACGAAGGTTGCCAATTATGCCGAGGCTTATCGGGAATTGGCGGAAAAGGCTTTCGACCTGATTATCGCGATGCCGGGGGTTGACATCAGCGAGACTTTCCGGGAGGCAGTGGAGATCGACCGCCTTTATCCCGACATTCCGTTGGTTGTGCTTACACCTTTCTCGAAGGAGGTGAGGCGCAGGATTGCTAATGAAGATCTGCGCGGGGTGGACTATGTGTTTTCCTGGCTCGGCAACGTGGACCTGATTCTTGCGATCATAAAACTTATAGAAGACAGGATGAATGCCGACACCGACATAGACGAGGTCGGCATTCAGGCTATACTTCTGATAGAGGATTCCATACGTTTTTATTCGTCGATCCTTCCCCATCTTTTCAAATTCCTTCTCAAGCAGTCGATGCGTTTCGCCACGGAGGCTCTCAACGAACATGAGCAGATGATGCGTATGCGAGGACGTTCGAAAGTGCTCCTTGCGCGTGATTATGAGGAGGCGCAGGCCTTGATGGATAAATATGGGGATAATATACTCGGCATTATCACAGACGCACGTTTTCCGGTGAACGGGGAGAAGGACCCCGCGGCGGGGATGAAGTTTGCGCGGATGGTGCGGAAACGCAATCCCTATATGCCCGTCATCATGGAGAGTCAGGAGAGCGCGAACAGAATGGAAGCAGAACGTGCCGGGTACGTCTTCCTTGACAAGAATTCCAAGACACTTCCGCTCGACCTGCGGGAGGCAGTGGCTAAAAAATTCGGTTTCGGCGATTTCATTGTGCGCGATCCGAAGAGCGGCACTGAGCTTATGAGGATCCGCAATCTTAAAGACCTGCAGAAAAGCATAAATTCGATTCCGGATGATGTCCTGTATTTCTATTGTTCCACCAACAGTATCTCACGGTGGCTCTATTCCCGCGCATTGTTCCCTCTGGCGGAGGCATTGAAAGGGATAGAGTTGCGTAATATCGAGGACACCCCGAGGCTCAAGAAGCTTGTGTTCGACACCATCGTCAAATACCGGAGGATGAAAAACCGGGGTGTGGTGGCTGTTTTCCAGAAAGAGAATTATGACAAATGGAGTAACTTCGCCCGCATCGGTGAAGGTTCTTTGGGAGGTAAAGGCCGCGGACTTGCATTTATAGACCAGATCATCAAGCGTCATCCGGTGTGTGACGATTTCGAAGGGGTGCAGATCACGATTCCGCATACTGTGGTTGTATGCACCGACATCTTCGATGAATTCATGGACAGCAATTGCCTTTACAAAATAGCGTTGTCAGATGCCCCTGATGAGGAGATACTTAAAGCCTTCCTGGCGGCGAAGCTCCCTGACGAGGTGATTGCCGATTTCGAAGCCTTTTTCGATGTTGTGAGGAGGCCTTTGGCGGTGAGAAGCAGTTCTTTGCTTGAGGACTCGCATTATCAGCCTTTTGCCGGCATATATTCTACGTATATGATTCCTTACATAGAGGATACGGCGGTCAGGATGCGGATGCTCACGGATGCAGTGAAGGCTGTGTATGCGTCGGTATTCTTTTCCGATTCAAAGGCATATATGAACGCAACGAGCAATGTCATCGACCAAGAGAAGATGGCTGTGATATTGCAGGAAGTGGCGGGAGATGACCACGAAGGGTTTTATTATCCGAGTTTCTCGGGAGTCGGAAGGTCGCTGAACTATTATCCTACGGGTGATGAGACAGCTGAGGAGGGTGTGGTTGAAGTGGCGGCAGGCCTGGGGAAATATATAGTGGATGGAGGGGTGGCATTACGCTTCTCTCCGGCGCATCCCGACAAGGTGCTCCAGACATCCACGCTCGAACTGGCTCTCCGCGACACGCAGACATCGCTCTATGCCCTTCCTGAGCACAAGGGGGATGCCACTGAGTTTCTTGTGGACGACAGTTTCAACATCAGCAAGATAAGTGTGACGGATGCCTTCAAGACAGGAGCTTTAAAGTATCTTGTCTCCACTTTCGACGTTAATGACCGGGTGATACGTGACACTGAATTCGGGCGCGGACGGAAAGTGGTGACATTTGCCAACGTCCTTAAGCATAATGTATTCCCGCTTGCGAAAGTGGCAGACTTCATGCTTGAGACGGGTCAGTATGAGATGGGACGCCCGGTGGAAATCGAGTTCGCCGGAAACATCAATTCTTCGCCCGGTCCTGAGGGTGAGAAAGGAACGGTGTATTGGCTTCAGATCCGACCTATCGTGGACACGAAAGAGATGCTTGACGATTCTATAATGGATATTGAGGATCAAGACTTGATCCTGCGTAGTGAGACGGCATTGGGACACGGCATTATGGACAATGTGAGATACATTGTCTATGTCAAGCCCGATACATTTGACTCGTCGCGCAACCATGAACTTGCGGGGGAGATAGATAAAATAAACGCACGTTTTGTAGAAAGAGGAGAACCCTATATTCTTGTCGGACCGGGGAGATGGGGTTCGTCGGACCCGGCGTTGGGCATACCGGTGAAATGGTCGCAGATTGCCGGGGCCAGGCTGATAGCTGAATCGGCGTTGCCGGGATACAGGATAGAACCGTCGCAGGGCACGCATTTCTTCCAGAACCTCACTTCGTTCGGGGTAGGCTACTTCACAATAGATCCGGGCGGCGGCAACGGGTTCATAGACATGGAATACCTTGACTCTCTTCCCGCAGAGAAAGAAACAGAGGGCGTCCGCATAGTCCGTTTCGACAAACCCTTGACAATAGCCATCAACGGCCGCAAATCAAAAGGCATCGTCCGCAAGCCATAGATGGGTTCTTTTCACCGCCAATTTTAATGAAAACCGGCTTATTCTTTCTGAAGCTCTTTATGCTCCTCCCAAATAATTGAGGCAAGGTACTTGTCACTTCTGCAATGTAAATCAGCAATACCCTCTTCTATCAGTTCCGATGTGTCGGATTGATAGTATATATCCGTGGCCTCTTGTAATGACAATCCGTAAAGGTCACACAAGTTTTTTATGATATTGGCGCTTTTATTGGCTTGAAAAGCCAGTTTACTCTCTTCTGTCATAACTGAATGCTTTCTATATGTTTCAAACAATCGTCAAGCATCTTCTGGGAGCGGATACAATACTGGATATTGGGTCGTTCATATTTGAGTAAACCTAATGCTTCATTCTCCGACAATTCGCCTTCGAAATACCTATCAAGCGTTTGGATAACCTTGTCATTGGCAATACCTCCGATGACGAGGTCAAAATCAGAGATATCCTTACCGGCACGGCAGTTGGCCACAAAACTGAGCCAATCCTTATCATAGCTGTCGAATTCCACAATTCCCCATTTAGAAGGGTCGAATTCAAATTCGTAAGCGTTCAGCCATGCCTCTCGTTGACGTCGGATAAATCGTTGCGCATATCTGACTGCCTGTTCGTGAATCGAGGTCAGATAAAAACCTTTGCCAAAATCGAGATAGTCCCGGGAATGAACAATGTCAGGCTTAACCACAGATACCGTGGATGAATGATATAGTCTCATTGCGGTAGCACTCCTTTCTCCCTCATATAGTCGGTTATGTCTTCCATAAGATAACGTGAACTAAAAGTATGCAGCACATCATACGACGGCACAATATAGTCGTACAATATGCCAGATTGCTTTAGCCTTCGGTAAACCTCCCGTTGGCTCATCTTCAGCACCTGTGCGAGTTTGCTGATGCAATATGTCACAAATTCAAGTGTCTTGATATCCATAACTATTCATATTCTATATGCCTTCTATATGCAGTGTATATTTTTTCTTATCCTATCGCTTTAGACGGTGGACCACAACCTCGCATGCTTCAAAGTTACTGAATATTCCTGAAGGTACAAAAAATTAGTTCAAAAATAATGCCAGTTGACTCCGTCTTCCAAAATCTTTGCAGAATCCATCTGCCATTACAAAAAAATCAGTAATTTTGTTCTTTGGGGAATTAAGAGTTTATTAAATTCAAACACACTCTTAACGATAGATTGCTTAACTTTTACAGAATAGACGTAATATTATGACAAATATAATCAGGAGCTTTCTTTGCATTCTTATTTTTGGTAGCATGTTTGTGGCGTGCACGCCGAAGGAGATTCGGGATAAGTTAGTGGCAGCGGAGAATGTTATAGAAGAGAAACCTGATTCGGCGTTAATGTTGATTAATTCCATCGATACAATGGAATTGAAGAGTCGTAAAGACTGGGCAAAATATGCGCTTCTCAATGTGCAGTCTCGCGTCAAGACTGACGAAGTCATCACAAGCGACACGCTTATCCGGAGGGCTGTTTCATATTACGAGGACAAGGGAGATTCGCCGGAACTGATGAAGGCGTTGTTCTATAATGCTGAAATCCTTTTTAATCAAAAACGGTTGAAAGATGCAGCGTATGATGCAACGCACGCTTATGATCTTGCGACTAAATTTGAAGATAATTATTGGATTGCCAAGGTTGCAGAATCAATATCAAATATCTATATTGAATCCTACAATGAAAATGAGGCTAAGAAGTATCTTTTCAAAGCAATATTTAATTATGAAATAGCTGGTAAGAGGCTGAATCATTTGTATAACTGGTGTGACATGGCCATCCTTGAAGGGAATGGCAGCAACTTTAGCCGGGCTGTAGAGATTGCAGACAGCGTGGCGACTATAGCGGAGACACAATTAAAAGACAGTTTGCTGCTGTATTATTGTCGTAAAATTGAATTTCGGAATCTTTATAAAGCGGGTAATTACGACAAAACAAAGAAAAGTTATTATGAATTGAAAAAACTTGAATCAATTAGAGAATTGCCGTCCAGTTTCCTCGCAATGTTATCCGTTGCTTACTTGCATGAGGGCGATATAAGAAAGTCGGAGCAATTAATAAAAGGGATAAATATGAAGGGTGCGGACGCACGTGAACGTGCTGTTTCCTTTGATGCCTATAGGAGCTATTATCTTGCGATTGAGGATTATAAGAATGCCTATAGATGTTATGACAGTGTCCAGTCTATTCAGAATCAGGAGGTATGTGCTTTGATGGATAATAACGTGGCTTTGTCGCAAAAAGATTATTATACCGATAAATCTAGTGAATCGGAAAGACTCTTGTCCAAATCGCATTTCAGGTCATTCCTTTTATTGTTAGCTGTGATAATTATTTTGATTGTTGCTTTCATCTCTTATAAAATTGCAATAAAAATTAGAAACAGGAAGATTGAAGAGAATATAAATGAGATAACATTAGTGTCCACTGAAAAATCATAAGAGTTCTTTGAAATTATTGATATTCAATT
>CAJTZS010000081.1 GCA_910584055.1 uncultured Muribaculaceae bacterium
AAATCCGGACGGCTATTTTTTTAAGCTATACCTGCTATCGCGGACGGTTGTACATCAGGAAGATACACGCTCCGAACCACGAGGCGGCAGTCTTGGTGGTATCGGGATCACCGCTCGACCACTTGGAATAGACCTTGACACCGCCGATGAGTCCGACAACCGCTCCGATGGCATAGATGAGCTTGGTGTCGAGTAGGTCAGCCCCATTGCTGGGGCTTTCCCCTCTAAGAACCGTGCATGAGAGTTTCCCCTCACACGGCTCAAGCAACGCATTGCTATTCTTACTGAAGGAATAGTTCTGCCTCATTTCCTACTAATTTTATTAGGGTTAGACTTTCTTGGTTTGCAAGAGCTATGAATGAGAACCTTGAACGGTTTACCATTGATGGTTTCCTTAATAGTAGTCCACCTACGTTCATCGTCAATAATCTCACCACAGATAGGACAGCGCATCCCTTGATGAATCCAAATCATGCGCAGAAGGTCATCGACTTCACGAAGTTGATTTTCCGTGTTCTTAGATTTTCTTCTTGCATAATAAGGAGCATCCGCAGGGTCATAAGGATTGACATTCGTTCTGACACGCACATACTTTTGTATTGGAGTGTCTGCCAACCGCTTCAATCGCAAGGTCGATTCTTTGCCCGACTTCTTGTTCTTGGTAGTTGCGGCAAAGCACCAATCCCGTCCGTGCAGTTGTTTGAAATACTTGTCTTTAATCCAATGCATTCCTTTCTTGGGATGTCTGCGTCTTGCCCATTGCCAAAGCGTTTTGTAAATCTCGAAATCCACTCGTGAGAATGCTTTTGATGATGCTCCGTATCGGTAGTAATTTGCCCATCCTGGTATCATGTAATTAAGCATTCTGATAAGGGAGGAAGCCTTAGCCGACTTGTTACTCTTGATTTTGGTTCGTACTTTGTCGCAGAAACTCTTCATCGCATTCTTTGATGGTTTGGTCAGAAGTTTTCCATTCGATTTGTACTCGCGGATGTTGAAGCCAAGGAAATCGAAACCTTCACTGATGTGAGTTATCTTGGTCTTTTCCTCGGACAGCATGAGTCCCCGCTCTGCCATAAAATCCCTTATTAAGGGCAGGATAACCGTTTCTATGGTTTCCTTATCTTTGGCAGTCACAATGAAATCGTCGGCATAGCGTACAAGATTGATTTTAGGTTCAATCCATTTACGTCCACCGTATGCGGTGGGCATAGGCTTCCAATATGGTTTCACTGCTTTTTGCACGAGAGACTGTAATCCGTCAAGAGTCATGTTTGCAAGTGTCGGAGAAATTATACCTCCTTGGGGTGTGCCCTCATCGGTCGGGAAAAGTTCACCATTGAACACATATCCACTTTTCAGCCATTTTCTCAGCACCTCTTTATCCATAGGAATATTGTTGAGGAGCCATTTATGGCTAATGTGGTCGAAGCATCCTTTGATGTCACCCTCCAGAACCCATTTGGGAGCCACGTCTCTTGAAAGCACATTGTGACATTGGGCTATGGCATCTTGACAACTGCGATATTTACGGAATCCATAAGAGTGCTGGTCTCCAGTGGTTTCTGCAATCGGGTCGAGTGCCATGAGATACAAAGCCTGCATCGCACGGTCTTTCATAGTTGGGATTCCCAAAGGACGTTTCTTTCCGTTCTTTTTCGGGATTTCGACACGGCGCAATGGCATTGGTTGATAGCCACGGCGTTTCAGTGTGTCAATCGCTTTGACTTTGGCCGCATCGGTTGACCATCTTACGCGGTCAACTCCTGCGGTGTTCTTACCCTTGTTAGTAGTAACCCGAACCACGGCAAGATAACGACCGTAGAACGAGTGGGTCAACAGCCACTGCAAAGACTTGACTTTGCCATGTCTGCCTTCCCTTTGAGCCTTTACAATACGTGCTTGCAGCTTCCGAACATAGTCCTCGGCTTTGCGTCGGTCAATGCTTTTCCAACGCTCCGCATCGGTGAGAACCACATTTTCAGGCGCACACGTTTCTTTCGATTCGTTCATTTGCTTTCCTTTCTTTAGAAGTTCTATAAAGTTTATTGTAAAGAGTTACCTTGTGGAAGTGGGCACACTTTCGTGTCGGATGATGTGGCTCTCTGCCATACATGGCAATGAGGTCAATCCGTATCCGTTCCATTACAGAGCGGCATTCGCTTTTTCCACGTTCCTATATCCGCACCCCGTATAGGCTCGCCTTGCGGCTTGCTTACCACTTCCGAAGAAGCGGAGAGATACGGACTTACCACGTTCCGTGTAAGTGACTATGATGGGTTAGGTCCGTCCTATTCACCGGCAGTCTTGATGTCCGTGTGACCCCACCTGGACAGGAGGTCAGCCGACTGCACACCTTTTGGTTCAAGCCTCAGACTTCACTCCGTGGAGAGAAGTCAACAACATCATTAGGCTTGTTCTTCGTAACGATGTTTATCAGACGTTCACACTAAGTTGACCATACCGTCAAGTCTTGCCCCTCGGCAGAACGATGTTATCCGCCATTGACCTCGGCTCACGCTTTGGTCTATTCCTTTCGGAAAGGGTACTTTGTCAGGGCAGCTTCGCACAAAATGATTACTCATTATGCACGTACCCTCAGACTACTGCAAACGGAATTGCAGGTGCAATCAGTGCTTCTCTAAGCTAAAGTTGCACAATCACTTACACAGTTTACGTGTCACACGCCGGGGTCGAAGTAGCTGGTTACCATAGAGGTAGCCTCGTTGATGCCGCTCAGACCGTTGCCGGCGGCAGCGGCACGAAGCCCGCCGAGAAGTCCGGCGATGAGAGCCACCATAAGGCGGCACTTGATGATTGAAATTTTATTGATGATAGAGGGTTTCATTGTTGGGGGGGGAAATAGTTTTTTGATACTTGGGTAAGAAATCAGAAAGTTCAAACTCTCCGTATGCCTTCACGCTGACCGGTTCTGGAGTCACAATCTTTGAAGACTCCTTTTCGGCAGTCATTTCATCGACTTTGCGATGACATTCATCGAGTTTATCCAGAATATACCTTGGCAGGTGGGTCATTAACTCCGTATTCTTGAAGTCAGCGAAGACACGCACCACATACTGATGTTCCTCAGTTGTGGGAGCAGTCTTGCGCCCAAGAATGAGTTCAGCTCGGGCAAGTTCGTCAAAAGTCGCACCCTCGGCTATAGGTTCTGCCACTGAATTATCGCTTGCCGCAATTTCCTCGGCAATACGCTTGTCAGTTTCAAAAGCCTCTTTAATTTCCTCAGGTGACAATGCCGGAGGAGAGGGCGGAGTCGTAGATTCTTCAGGAACATCAAACTCGACATCGTCAATTTCAATATCCTCGTTGAATAGTTCTACAACAGCAACTTCTGTTGCCTTTGCCACAATCTTTCTCACAGCATCAACCGAATACCGACTTTTCCCAATCCCGGCTTTCCGTACCGGAGTAGAACCAGATTCTGCGTAGAACTCCGATTTGGTATCCGCAGAACCGCCGGTTGTTTCGGCAGATGAATCTTTCTTTCGTCGCAGAACATCGAGAGTGATGTAGGCCATCAGCGTGATATTCAGCAGAAAGACGGCAGCCAGCAGTAGGTCTTTTGTCATGGTTGGCAGTTGTAAACGTCTGACTTCATCTGTTCCAGAAGCTCATCATTCAGACCAAGATGCACAAGGATTATAGCCTCGGCAAAAGAGCCGATAGTCGCTCCGGTATCAGCCCAGCTGACGATTTGCTTGAGTGCTTCGGCACATTCGACATCGACATGAATCCATGCCGAGCCGCGAGGTTGTGGGTCGGGACAGAGATATGTTTCGAGGTAATTTTCTCCGACGGTCTGATAAATAGCCAGATCTCCGGGCATCAGTTTGTCGTACATTACCTTGCGCATAATCTCATGGAGAAATTTATATTCTCTGAGATGCTCCCGCAGAATTGCACTAGCATACGACCTTACGGTCGTGTTGTTCTGTGCAATCAGGCGGACGACGCTCTTCAGCTTGTCGAGAGTCTTTTCGGTTATGCCGATACAGCGCTGGTGCTTGATGGGCACACGGGTCAGAAATACTTCGGCATAATCCGATTTTGCCTTTTCGGAATTGCCTGTATTGGTTTTGATAGTGGGATTCATTCTTTGTGTTGAAAAGGGTTGGGAACTTGTTGCTTGTTCATCATGTCCTCAATGAGTTCGGAAAACTCATTGAAATGATATTCAAGCAGATTGTGAATGTAAACCGACAACGGAAATCTCTCCATGCCATCTCCAAAGCACCTCATGAGTGCCTTGATTTTCTTGCAGTCATCTTTCGAGACATAGTAAGTCTTGCCATACCGCATAGACTCACCCAAGTTCGGCCGGAGAAAAATATCCTGATAATCCTTCGGTGTCTTCACCACACCATTTTGCCGGCGCGGTAAAACGGAACCCGGATTTTTTCGATTATCTTCTTGGGTTTCTTCCACCTTTGGGAGTTCGGTTTCCGCCTCGGCATCCACTTTGTCAGTTCTTCGCTGAGGGGATACCGGCTTGTAGGCGTCAAGGAAATTGTCGGGTGTAATCTGTCCATCGTTCTTTTTCGCCATAGCGTTACTTGGTGGTTATTTCAAGGAATTCAGTCACTAACTGCTCTATGCCGCTGCCTTTGAGCTGGGTACGGTCGGGAGGCATGAGAGTGGAGCGAAAAATTGCTCGCTTCACATCACAACTTCCTTCCCGGCGGAACCTGACGCTGTTGGGCAGAGAGGACTTCATCACATTGATGTTGAGTTCAGCCATGAACGAATCATAGACCTTGTAGAGTTCTGTCCGTTCACGCGGGTCAACCATTGTCCAGAGCACGTATAGATCCTTGATAGTGGACGCACCGGTTGTCATCAGAGCCTCACGAACATAGTTGCAGAATCCGATGCCGCTTTCGAGCACGTGGCGGTCGGCTGTCATGGGACAGAAGACATAGTGGACGTTTCGGATTACATCAACCACATTGAAGTTGTTGATGGTACCCGGGAGGTCGAAAAACACAAAGTCCGGGATATACTGGTCCAGATAGTCCTGAGCCGTTTGTAGAGCTTCGCTGATTTCACATTCCAGAACCGGGTATGTCCGTTTCTGTGATTTCTGGAAGGTGTCGTAGAGCTGTTTTCGTAGATACTCGCTCTGCTCACAGTCACGCAACTCACGGTCACGTTCACGAACGATACTATGTTGGGGAGGGTCACAGTCGATAACCGCCACTTCATACCCTTTAAGGTAATGAAGGCAACTGGCGAGAAGTACCGTTATGGTCGATTTGCCGACACCGCCTTTCTGCGATGACACGGCGACGAGAATAGGTTTCTTCATCTTGATTACTGGGAGATGGAGGGTTGAAAATTCAGTTGTATAATCGCTTGACCGCTCACTCAACTGAATACGCAACTGCCTGACCACTCAATCAACTGGTCACACAGGCGATTGACTGATTGGTTGAAGTGCTGACTAATCAGGTCTTCAACCAATCAACCGGTTAATCGCGCAACTGCGCAGTCAGATGATTGGGTGGGCGATTGATTGGGTATGGCTTCAGTCAATCAAGCGAGCGGTATTCTGCCCGATTAGTCAATCAGTCAGTTGCAGTTCTGCCACTTTGGACATTAGCGATACTGACGTTCTGACTAACCAATCAGTTACTCAATCGCTTGTTTGGCGAGGCAGGCAATCAACTGAATGGTTGATGCTTTACCCGGTCAATCAAACAGGTGTATAATCAGTTGGGTGAAGTGTCGATTGAATTGCCGTGGAACCACATGGGCGGCCGCAATCGACGGTCATAGGGGCGGTAACATTTACCATCCACGCATAGGTGAGAACCTATCGCGCTGAAAATCAATAGTGACTTGACGGATATTCAGTTGTGCGACTGATTGGCCAATCAGTCAATCACCGTCGGGTGTCATAGTATTATTAAGAGACATCTCGTATCATCGACCCGATTTGAGAGCCTCCCGTCGGAGGCGTTTCGTGTCGTTGACGTTGCAAAGTAAGGGATAATTTTTCATTCCCACCAAACATTTTTGGCCAGATATAGCATAAGGTTGTACATGTATATAGCTATATACAATAGATATAGCACCAACCGGCGGAAAATCGCCGTAACTTTGCATCGAGCAACGGAAGCTGCACCCTCCGCATCCGCACAGCCGCTGAACAGGGACCACATCAGAGGCAATCCATTCAGGTTTTTATTATAGGAGAGAGTGTTCATTGGAACACAGCAAGGTGTCCAAACAGTAACCGTTTGGATTTCGGGTAACTCTGCCGTTACCACGAAATGACCTTGCCGTGCCGGGGCTTGGGACCGCTCCGAAGTCGCAATCCCCATGAAAAACCTGCGGTGCATTATAAAGGACAGCACGTTGTGCCACCATTTTATTCCCCTGAAACAATGAAAACATCAGATAAGGCCGGGCGACCCAAGTCGTCCAACCCCTGCACGCATTGCGTCATGGTGAGGTTTGATGACCTTGAATATGACGCACTGCAACGCATGATGGAGAGAGCCGGCGAGACCGTAAAGGCTACTTTCATCAAGCAAGTCATAGCAGACAAGCCATTCAAGGTGCTTGTCACAGACAAGACACTCGCGCTCTATACTGCGAAGCTGGGCGAGTTTTTCTCCCAGTTCCGCACGTTAGGCGTGAATTATAACATAGTGGTAAGAGAACTTCGAGCCGGATTCACTGAGAAGAAAGCCATGAGCCTCCTTTACAATCTGGAAAAAACTACCCGTGACATGATAGCAATCATGGCCGAAGTCAAAGAACTTACCGAAAAATTCGATGAGCAATGGTCGCAAAAATCAGTATAGGATCATCGCTCTACGGAGCACTTGCCTATAACGGCGAAAAAATAAACGAGGCAAGAGGGCATATCCTTGGCTCAAATAAGGTTGTGATTCCTCCTGACGGCCATGCAAGGATAGCCCAAATGGTTGAGGACTTCAAAAGTTTTATGCCCAAGATGGGCCGAACCAAGAAGCCGGTTCTTCACATATCGTTAAACCCGCATCCCGATGACAGACTCACCGACCAGGATTTCGAGATTCTGGCCCGTGAGTACCTTGACAAACTGGGATTCGGAGACCAGCCATTCGTAATCTATAAGCATGAGGACATCGACCGCCACCATATCCATATAGTGACTGTCAATGTCAACGAGCAAGGGAAGCGTCTGAATCAGGCATTTTTGTTCCGCCGCAGCAAGGCAATCACTAATGAGCTGGAACAGAAATATAATCTTCACAAAGCTCAGCGTGAAAAAGTGTCTCCTGGTACTCCCATCAAGAAACTTGACCCGTCCGGCGACATCAAGCGACAAGTACAGAATACTGTCAAACTTGTCGGCATGCGCTACAAGTTCCAGACTCTTGGCGAATACAATGCTATTCTCTCCTTATATAATATAAGGTGTGAACCCACCGACGGAAGAGTCAATGGTCGGGAGTATCACGGTCTCGTTTACTTCGCGATGAACGATAACGGTGATACTGTCTCGACTCCCTTCAAGGCTTCTCGGCTCGGTAAATTTGCCAGTAGAGCCGCAGTGGAAGGTCATTTTGAGAGGTCGAAAGAGAGTGTTCAGATTCGAGCGACTAAAAGAATCGTGGCATCAGTCATGGCTCTGTCATCAGGTCAGGACGATTTCATTACCCGTCTCAAAGACAACGGCATTGACTTTGTCCTTAGATCCAATGAAGATGGTAGAATCTATGGGGCGACTTTTGTTGACCACAATACCAATACCGTTCTCAATGGCTCCAGACTTGGAAAAGAGTTCTCGGCAAACGCTTTTGAACGATGGTTCAATGGTGATGGCGAGAAGCCGATTCTCTCAACTTCGGTTACCCCGAATACTGATACTACTCAGACTGCCGGTGATACTTCCGCTCCGCCACAGCCAAACCCGTCGACCGGGCAAAGTCAGGCTAATTCTCATGACTATAAGAATGACTATGAGCAGTCGACACTCCCCGGGCTCGACCTATTCCAAGTCGGTCCCGGATTCAATCCCGAGGAAGAAGCATTTTACCGGGCTATGCAGCGTAGAAAGAAAAGACGTCGCGGCCCACAGTTATAAACCCTTAACCCAAGAAAACAATGTCACAACAAGAGTACAACCGTCCGCGATAGCAGGTATAGCTTAAAAAAATAGCCGTCCGGATTTT
>CAJTZS010000082.1 GCA_910584055.1 uncultured Muribaculaceae bacterium
GTACCTCGTTATTATTGTTACAGTGTCAATATCGGGCATGGCATCCGTCGGGGAGTATCGTTCCTGTTCCGGTCTATAAAGTTGAACGTGTCGCTTCGGGCGTGCGTTGCCTTCAATCGTTACATAAAGATAACAAAATTTTCCGAGATTTCCAAATCGGCACAATCTCCCGTCCGCGGTTGACATTGTCGGCTATCGTGTGTGTATGATGTAGGTGTGTATCGATAGTGTCCACAAGTGTCTCACCTGAACATGGGCACCGGTGTCGGTGTAAGGTTCGGGTAAGTACCCGCACACCGATTTGTTTGCAAGGTATTGCGCATCCGGCAGCGAAATTCAGGCACACATTCGGGTGTTGTGCGTCGGTTTGTCCGACCCATCGGGGTCGGCTCACAGAGAGTCAGCCCACTCTTGGACTGCGGGTTATGTCTGCGGCGGATAAGGGCGCGACCGTCACGGCAGAGATGATGTAACACTCCGCTATGGTCGCGAAATATGCCACCGCAACTTTCCTAACAAGGCATTGTTCAGAAAAGTTCACGATACAGCGAAAAATATCATCCATAGTCAAAAGTAGTGCATGACCGGGCATTAGCTTCTGGTTCTGAACTTTCTTTTCAGCGGCAAAGATAAAGTGTAATTTTCAATCCCGCCAAATATTTTCCGCCGGATATAGCACAAGGTTGTACATGTATCTCAGTATATACAACCGGTATAGCGATGGTAACCTCTCAAATTGCTATCAAAGATAATACTGCTTCACCGGACTTTCCAAATTATTTCGGGCATGGTTCCCGTTATTCCGTTCTGGCTCCCTTCTTTTCCCTTTCAAGTTCCCCTTATCAATCTTATCAATCTCAAAATATGCTTATAATCCCCCAAATCTATGCTTTTTGACCCACTTTTGGGGGATTATAACGAGGTTTTACAATTCTTTTGCCCTTTCATTTACCCTTCCTTGATAGTCTAAATATATTGAATAGCAATTGATTGTGGTTTATAATCTTTGGAAAAGACACAGATTTACGGGTATCTTTTGCCCTTTCTTTTGCCCTTAGCTCATCATTTCAAAGCTGATTCAATTTGCATTTGCTCTTCAATATATTCAAGCATGGCATCGTCGGCATTTAGAACTCTTGCCATTGAGACAGGAGAAATGACATTTGTTCCATTAGTGCGACGGTTTGCTTCTTCCCAAGCTTCATCATGTGACTTTCTCATGAGCTGTCCGAAGGTCAAAGATTTATTTTCCTCAATCGACTGCTCCAATGCCTCAATCTCTGACTTGGAAAGATACTTCAAATCTGCCTCTCGTTTAGGAAGAAGAACATCAGTGGCATCCTCTTCGGCAAACTGGATAACCTCGGACAATTCTTCCGAAAGAATCATCCGAGGGTTATTTAGTTCCTTAACCGCATCATACAATTGTGTAGGAACGGGGCCATATTTCAATGCGCAAAACTCATCAGGCACAAAGCCGCTGCCCCATTTCGCCAGATGCTTCATCTCCGCGAAATAGAGAATCTTGAAAGCATGGTAGAAATCAACACCACCAGTCTTGTCAAGAATAAACAGAACTAACTCTGAGAGTTTCTTACGGTCGTGACTCGTCATTTATTATGTCACTTGCTCATCCACAAAGCGGCAAATTCATCCGCTTCCTTTTCTTTTTCCGGATCTTTGTCTCCGTAATTGACATTCTCCATAAAGATGTCTTTCTTGCCATGCAGCAAGATATGGCCTATCTCATGGAAGAGTGTATTCCAAAAATCATCTTCATTTTCAAACTTCTTGGCAAGTTGTATACAAGGACCTCCATAGATGTATCTTGCACATCCTTTTACGGGTGCGGATGAAAGCGTTTCAGTGAAAACCATCTTGACTCCGGCGTTGCCAAGTAGAGAAGCCAATACCTCTTGATAGTTGGAGGCTCCGGATTTTCGGATTTCAACAACATCATTAAGAATGCCTCGGAGAAGTTTGGCTGTATATTTTGCCTCAATGGATATTTCTCCAGCCTGTATTTCGCCCTGTCGCAGCCAAGCGGAAAGAGCGTATGGATCACAAGCTTCGGCAAGAGTGATACTGAACGCTACGCGAAGTCGCTGATTGAGGTAAAAATCTTCCCATCCTTTTGGGGAGCTTACGGCAAAGAATGTACACAAGGTGTCGACAATATTCTTCTCGTCACCATGAGTGTCATTTATACCCGAAAACCATCCGAGACTTGAGATTTCTGCATAAGGGAACTTTTTTGCCCACCGCATACCCTCTTTGAGCGTTTTTTCTCTCTTCTTGCGGGCTATGAACTCATCATAGCTCTTTTGATGGCGGAGCCACATGTGTGCCGGTATTTTGGTCACCATTTCAAATGCGACTGCCATGTCAGGGGTTATGGAACTCTTGCCTTTTAAGACTGCTATAATAGTCTTTTCGGGTTTGGAAACCCTCGTGGCAAATTCCTTCACTCCCATTCCCATCTCTTGTAACTTTTCATCAAGAGTCTCGCCGGGATGATAAACGACCGGCAACTTTGCAGGGTCGAAAAACGGTCTTGTCTGTGCCATATCTTTATTTGCCATGATAGTTTGTAATCTCGATAACTTCGACGCCTTTGATTTCCAGCCAGACATATCTACCCGAGGCATCGGTCGGTATAGGGTCTTCGTGTGGCTCGAATATCAAGCGGTAGGGGTGGTCAAGGTCACATGCCCACTGACCTTTCCTGTCTGCCTTCAATTCGTGAAAATTACCGGGTATATTCCTTACATCTTCAAGAGTCGTAGCGTTAATCAAAGCTCCTAATCTCGTGAGGAACAATTTTGTTCTTAACGGCCCGAGCTCTCTCGTCAACTTGGAAGGGTTGTCCAGCAATTTTTCGAGCTTTTTATTTTGAAACGAAATATTCACTCTCTTTGTTTAATTGGTTCACACATGCTGTAAGTCATTTCATGTGCAAAATTATATAATTATTTTTAATTACACAAACTGTAAGTGATTTAATTTACCACATATCATTCTCTTTCTTCGACATGGCGGCGATTTCGTCGGCTATCTCCTCGGAGGAGAGTTTGATATAGTCCATGAAGGTCTTTTGGGTCTTATGGCCGCTGACGTGCATCATCTGGAGGATGGTGTACCTGTGGCTGAGGTACATATTCGTGATGCCGGTGCGTCGGGCGGTGTGGCTTGTCACACACTCATAGCGCGGCACAATCACGTTGCCGTTGAGGTCGGTCTCCGGTTCCTTCTTCTCTTTTCTCAACGCCTCCTTCTGCTTCATGGTGAGCTTGGTCGGCACTTTCTCTTTCAGTGACGGCAACTGCTCCGACAGGTCTTTGAGAATATCCTTGATGTAGCGGTTCAGCACCTGCTCGTTGGCTTTCGGAATATTGTAGCCGTACTTCTCGCAGATGGTGATAAGGTTCTCGTTGAGAATGGGGATTGTTACCTCGGTCTTGGTCTTCTGCTGCACAAGACGGATGATGCGCGTCCCCTTGCGGGTGGTCTCAAAATTGTCAACATTGAGGTTGTTGTAATCGCTTACACGCTGACAGGTGTAGCAGCCAATGAGAAAAACATCGCGGATGTGTTCTTTCTTCCCGGTCAGAGGCATTTCATAGAGAGCCTGCAACTCCTCCTCGGTGAGATAAATCTCGACAGCCTTGTCGCGGTCTTCAATCTTCTTCTTGACAATGAGCGCGGCAGCTCTCTGATTATCATGTACGCCGTCAACGAATGCGGCATTGATAAGAGCCTTCAGGTTTGTCAGATGCTTGTTGACCACCTTCGCCATGTAGCCGTGCTTCTGTAAGTAGTTGATGTAGCGTGACACAAACGCACGGTCGATGTCTGCCCATCCGAACTTGTGCAATGTGTCGAAGCCTTCATAGACACCAATAAAACTTTTCCATGCCTTGCAGGTGCCGGGTGCATAGTCGTCACTGCCAATCTTGCGCGCCCCGCTCTTGATGTCATCGACAAACTGAACGAGGAACGGCCAGATAAGGCGGTTCTTCTCATCCTCGATACGTTTCTTTTCCTCGGCTTTCTTGCGGGCTTTTTCTTTCGCCGCCTCACGTTTGGCGATAGCCTTACGCTCAGCCTCGGCGGCTTCCTCCATCGCCCGACGTTCAGCGTCCACTTTCTCCGGCTCTGAGATATAGCGCACATCCATGTCGAGAGCCTCGCGGTCAAAGTTCACCTTTGCGAGATGGGCCTTGACTATGCCCTCAATCTGCGTGAGCTTGGCATGAAGCTGATAATTCTTCTTCTGATGCGCCAGCCATGCGCGGGGTGATGTCGTAGCCTTCTGCCAGTCGGCAACCTCAACCTGAAGCATGGTCGAAATCAGCACATCAACCTTGCGGGTATGGATGCGGATAAAGAGGGTTGCTGTTTCCTTCTTCAAATCCTTGGTACGGACATGAAACGGGGTCAGTTTTTTCGGAGAGGGTGATTTTGTCATATCTTCGATGTTATAAATTTCTGAATGGTGGCGTTTGCATTCGTTCACAATCAGCCACTTTGGTTCTGCAAATATAACAACCCAAACCGCAATTTGTCAAGTCGGGTCACCACGTGGGTCACCACGTTTTTTGAATGAATCTGAAAATAGGCAAAATTCATCAAAGTTCATATTGTACTATCATTCAACGTTTTGCCTAAACAAGTCATTCAAATTCATTCGTATTCATTCATAAACTCAGGTTCTGGTGGCACCACCCAAGCAAAGATTAAATCGCTAATTCTTACAGAGTTGGCGATTTTTCTTTTAGTCACTACAGGGCGTAGTCACTATAATAGTCACTATCTAAATCGCTATAAACCACGATAAATCGGCTTGATTAAACTGTATTAAAAAGTAGCGTTTAATTCTAAACCCAATTAAATTCTACATTAAATTCTCTGCAAAATAATAGTGACTATCGGCGTGGTGCGCTGAGATAGTCACTATTTTATTTTACATTGTAAGTCGTGTGCCGGACTGACGGTCATCAATGTCGTCGTAGCGGGAGCTGTTGCTGACTTCGTGCTCGCGCTTGTAGCCGGAGGAGCCGGAACTGACATTGAGGGAAGAGAGTGCGTTGGCAAGGTTTAATGCGAACACTTGCGAGATTTCCGGGGAGTAGTCCTGTGGACGGGAAGGGAGAATACGGACTCCGGCTTTGGACTGGGTATTCTGCCTTATCCTCTCTTTAACCGCCTCGGCATCCTTTCGAGTAAGATGCAGCATGGCTATTGACATCAGGAAGTCTTGTCTTGCTTGTTCATCGGCATGTAGAGAGCGGAACTTGGCTTCCTCCTCCGGAGTTAATTCGATCAAAGGCATATAGCCGTCAGTCAAGGCAGCGCGGAGGCAATAGTTGCCGTTTCTATGTTTGACAACGGCCATGCCTTTTATTCTCTCTTGATGGTTGTGTATCGGATAGCGCATGAGATATTCGGTCAGTATCTCCTCGGAGAACATCGTGGCCGCTATTGTCAGGCCTACATCTTCGCGCTCGTCGTCTTTCACGCCGTTATACCATGCGTACTGCCTCGGTGAGATTGGCTTGCGGTACGTCGAGCCGTCTTTGACATTGATGAGCATATAGTTCCCTCTGCTGTCTTTGCCCACCTCGACAGTGAACAGGTCGCGGTACACGTCAAGCGGCGATGGTTTCCTCTGTGGCTTGATGGCGAAATCAATAAGCTCCGACAGTTTCATCACCTTGCTGCCGTCGAAGGCAATCTTTTCGGCATGGTCGATTATACTGTAGCCTCTCACCCTGCCGTCCTTGTCCTTCTGGAAACTGATGTCTATGCCAAACTTTGTCTTGAGAACATCAATGAGAGTCTGTATGCGCTGGCAGTTCTCCTCGCTCAACGGCTTGCCGTGGTTGTCAAGTATTTTGCGGATGTCGGTGTTCAGCTTTGCCTTTACCGGCTTTCGCTTCTTACCTTTTGACACTTTGACATTATCGACACTTTGACATTTTCCCTCGGCTATCTCGCTCTTGTATTTCCGGATTATGGCACGAAGCTGCGTAGCGCGGTCTTTGCGCTTGGGGCTGTTCCTGGTGATTCGATTGAGAATGTCGCCGATGGCGATATTTCCGGCATTGCCGCCACACTTGAACAGACGGTATCCGTCGAGCGATTTCTCTATCTTGTAGCCATGAGTCTTGACGATATTGGCAAACTGCCTCTCCGTTTCGTAGTCGTAGCTGAGAATCCGGTTAATATCTTTCTTGATGTCAGGAGATAGTATGCGGTTGGCACACTCGTTAAGCCTGTGCCTGTCCTGATGGTCAGATATGGCATAACCGTTTGGCTTTATTCTCGTCGAGAGAATATGCACATGGTTGTTGCCGGTATCATGATGGGCGTAAACAAAATACGGCTGATGGGCATATCCCATACCCACCATAAGCTCTCGCGCGAAGTCGGTGAGTTCTTCAGGCGACATGGCGCGTCCTTTCACAGATGCTGACACATGGAACTGGAAACGAGTCGTCTTTGTGTTGCCGTAAGTCTTAGAGAGTGTTTGAATTTAAACCAAATTAAACATTAAGTGGCAGAACAAAC
>CAJTZS010000083.1 GCA_910584055.1 uncultured Muribaculaceae bacterium
TATTCGGAAGATAGCCGCCCCAAATTTCACATTTATTTTTAAACAAGCTCTTAAACGATGACTCCATTTGCACTTGTCAGATTTAAGGCTTATATTTGCACCTATGAAAGAAGAATTGGTATCAAAGCCGGGATTATTCGGACAGAAACATTCGAGTCGGGACTACAGCAAAGCTAAAAATTGGGGCAAGAATATTTTCAATAGTTCTTTCCCTGCCTCCCTCGTTGCCTATATGTTCTCTAAAAACATATCTCCCGTGTATATAAAGACAGACAAAGATGGGAAATTATGTAAAGATTATATTTCCGGAGAGGATATCTTTAGAATCAATCCTTTGTCGGACAATGCATATTATAATTTTGAAGCAGGTTTTTCCTCTTTTGAAAAGTTTTATACCGGGAACAGGGAAAAGATCGATCTCGTTATGATGGACACCGAGACAAATTCTAATTTAATAGGGTTAGAAATTAAACTTACAGCTTTACCGGACAACACCACCAAAAATTTACCTGAAGATAAATTCGGTTGTGAAATAGTAGTGAGGCCTCCCACTATATGCTTTCTGGCATGCAGCATATGTGAAGCATACAATAACGATGAGGCTAAAAACAGACTGCGAAAGATACTCAATAAAGTTCCAAAAATTTATCATTGGAATGAAACCTCAGCTGTTTTACCCCATTATGATAAGATAGAGCAAGCAATTAAAGAGATCTCAAAAGAAATATGGGAACAACAACAACCCCTGATTATCCAGCCTGTATGGAAAATGTCGGGTAACAAGTTGGCAGAAGATTGTCTCGACACTTTTGTGTGGTCAAATTTAGCGGTGCTTCACATGTGTTATCAGAAAGAGGGTAGAACCAACACCGAAATCTCCAGATTCCAAAGAGCGTTAATATGGGTGTTTCTGATGCTCAAAGATTTCGTAGATTACGATACATTCGATTATGTAAGAATCATAAAAGAACACTCATATGAGAATGCCAACGACAAAGCATTTTCAATGCCGGGAAAGACATCAAATCGTTTAATGTCTTGTCCGGAACTTACGCGTCCCAGAATCAAAAAAAGCGAAATTAAAAATATAATACTCGGAGGAGGACAGAATTTATTAAGTCCAGAGAGAAGATTTGATGCGGCTTTAGTAAACAGTCCCGACATATTTGATTGATTGGCTATGAGAACTATTGACTTATTCTGTGGTTGCGGTGGCATGAGTCTGGGATTCCAAAAAGCCGGCTACGAAATATTGGCTGCGTTCGATAACTGGGACAAAGCCCTGGAAGTCTATGGAAAAAATTTCAGTCATGACATTTATAAACAAGACCTGTCTGATGAATTATCGACTGTTGAACTGATCCTAAAATATAAACCACAAATCATAATCGGGGGACCGCCTTGTCAGGACTTTTCTTCTGCAGGAAAACGCAATGAAGACAATGGACGGGGCGATTTGACAATAAACTTTGCAAACATCGTTGCAACGGTGAGGCCTGAGTTTTTTGTAATGGAAAACGTTGCGAGGATTCAGAAGACAAGGAAATTGTCCGAAGCAAAAGCCATTTTAAAGGACGCAGGATATGGCCTCACAGAATACGTGCTGGACGCAAGTCTCTGTGGCGTTCCGCAATCAAGGAAACGCTTCTTCATGATTGGAAAATTGAATGAATCCGATGGCTTCCTCCTCCCTTTCATACAACAGGGATTGTCACATAAACATCTCACCCTTAGAGATTATTTCGGTGATTGTATAGATTTTGAATATTATTACCGGCATCCCAGGAGCTATGCCAGGAGAGGGATATTCAGCATCGATGAACCGAGTCCAACCATACGGGGAGTCAACAGACCAATGCCAAAGGGGTATCCCGGACATCCCGGAGACCCAAAGGTTGACATATCTTCCGTAAAGCCTCTTTCTACAGAAATCAGAAGCCGGATACAAACCTTTCCTAAATCTTTCACATTTACCGGGAATAAAACGGATAAGGAACAGATGATTGGCAATGCAGTCCCCGTGAATCTTGCCCGATTCGTAGGGGATGTAATCAGAAAGTATATTGCCTATAACAAAAGTGACAACTTCATCCCTTTCCAAAAGAATGAATACTATTATGAAGACGTTGTCCCTCTAATGATTTTCGATGAGAAAGGGAGATATCGCTGAGAAACTAAATTTCCTAAGAGGACGTTACTACGGTATGAAGGTGTTTATGAATCTCATATTTGCAATGTCCTTGGTGGCTGCTGTGCTGGCCGGGTGCGGCGGTGAGGACCAGGGACGGAAGTATTACACGGAAGTGAAGTCGGTGGATAAGCTTGTGTTGGCGCAGATGACGGTAACCAAGATGGCTACTGTCAGCGACCAGTCGCTCGATGACGCGCAGGGGTTGAAACAGACGGTGGCGGCTATTGCCGACGCCGTGAAAATCGGCAAGCGTAAAGCGGCCTATTCCTATAGCACTTACCTTCGCGCTTATATGGATATGTCGGATTTCTCCCCTTCGGATATAATTGTCGATGATCGGAATAAGGTCATCATCCTCAACCTTCCGGAAATCAAGACCGAATTTGCCGGCCGCGACCTTGGAATCCGCGAGGAGCATTACCGCGTCAGCGGGCTGCGCTCCGACATCAATGCCGATGAACGCGCCGCGCTGAAAGAGAGGATGAATGAGACTTTAAAGAAGGAAGTTAAGGAAGACCCCGAATTCCGCGATAAACTTGAGGCGCAGGCCCGGGGAAAGGCGAAAGACTTTTTCACATCGCTTTTAGGCAAGGACGGATATACGGTCACTGTCAATTTCAGATCCCCCACATTATGACACATTTGAGTTCTCATGGAATAGCGTTTAAGCAATCAATCTATATCAATGCTCACACCGGCCTGTAGGGTGATCTTTTTTTGGTACGAAATATGACCTATACACGTTTTTTTTACCTTCCTGGGTCATTTTTCGGTTCATTTTTATTGTTCTAACCATGAAATAATGGTATCTTTGCACCATTATTAATTAAGTAAGTGATCAAATTAAAGCGATAATAAATAATAATGACTCCTGTTTTAATCGCCAGACAAAAAGAATGTGAACAATTGGCTGAAAGCATGAAATCCCCTCGCTCGGAATTCGTTATAATATGCGGCAGACGAAGAATCGGGAAAACATTTCTTGTTGATCAATTTTTCAAAAACAACTATGACTTTACATTTGTCGGGGCACATAGAGCACGAACCGTGACCCAACTACGAAATTTCGCAAAAGCCATCAGACTCTACTCAGGAAAAAAATTGTCTCCATTTTCTGATTGGTATGATGCATTTGACGCATTGGAGGAGTATCTCGAAACGTTACCCACTAATCGTAAAAAAGTCATCTTTATAGACGAGATGCCATGGATTGACACTACCAGGTCGACTTTCGTTGAAGCATTGGAAAACTTTTGGAATAGTTGGGCCAACCGAAGATACGACATAGTGTTGATAGCTTCAGGCTCAGCAACTTCATGGATGGCAGACAACCTTATTGAGAATCAAGGCGGTCTACATAACCGCATAACCAAACGAATTTACCTTGAACCATTCTCACTTGGAGAAACCGAGGAATATTTTAGAAGCCATAATTTTTATTGGACAAGATATGACATCCTGCAATGCTATATGTTAACGGGAGGTATCCCATATTATCTTGATTTGCTGGATCCAAAACTAAGCGTGTCACAGAATATAGACAAATTATGCTTTGACGACAAAGGTCCTTTACGTAAAGAATTCAACGAACTTTATCCGGCATTGTTTATCCATGCGGACAATTATATAAACATCGTAACACTTCTTTATAACAATAAGTCAGGACTTACCCGTAAAGAAATCGCCCGTAACACCACGCTAAATGGGAAAGTTCTAAACACTATCCTTGAAAATCTTGAGCAATGTGGCTTTATTGACAAGATGGAATTTTTCGGACGGGAAAGCAGTGTAGTATATAGACTTGTTGATTTCTACACCCTTTTTTATTTCAAATTCATTGCCGGAAAACATAAACTTGACGAACAATGGTGGAGCCACCATCTTGACGATGCCGGGCTACGATCATGGCAGGGGTTATGTTTTGAGTTGGTATGCATGAAACATCACCATCAGATAAAAAAGGCATTAGGTATTTCAGGAATGGCAACTTCTATATCGACATGGCGATGCAATTCGGACGAAGAGAGAGAACTTCCCGGTGGGCAGATAGATATGATTATAACACGAGCCGACAGAATGATACATCTCTGTGAAATGAAGTTTTCTCAGAAACCATACAACATATCTGCCGAATATGAGAAGAGATTGCGTGACCGCATGTGGCTTTTTGACTTGAGAACAAAAAACAAAAAAACGCTGGTACATACTTTTGTTACAACTTTTGGACTTGGAGAAGGCAAGCATCATAGCATAGTCCACAGTGAAGTAACAATGGATGATTTATTTAAAGCTTTATGAAGACGATAAGGGTAGTTCTTGTTTCTGCAATAGTGATAATAGTCGGAGCGATAGCGGCGGGTATATATGTCAAATGGAAATCCTCGCCCGAAGTCTCGCGGACGAGGATGGAGGATGCAAAAATCACCGACATCAGTCCGATGCTCCAACTCTGCTCGGTAGAGATGGTGGAGGATGTGCCAATCAAGGCACACATAGGCAGCCGGCACATCTTTGCCAAAGTCACCCTTGTCGGCAACATATCATTCGACCTCAACGACATACAAATGTCTCAGACAGGTGACACACTCAGAGTGTCGTTGCCGAAAGAAATCGTGGAAGTTATGGAATCAACAGAACCCGGCTCCTATCAGGTCATAGACACTTGGAATGACCGCATGTTGCGTTCCTCCCATTTCACCACAGCCGAAGAAAACGCTATAAAAGCGAAGGTCAAGTCGAATTATGTAAATTCCATATACCGGCGCGGATACGTGAAGCGCGCACGGGAGGAGGCCGTAGAGAACCTGACGGCCATGCTCCGCGCGGCGACCGGACAACCGGTGATAGTAACCGACAACCTCAACACTCACACCTCACCGGAGGAAAGGAACTCCGTTGGCGGCATGCCGTAGGTTTTCTTGAACACTTTCGTAAAATAGTTTGGATCCGAGAAGCCTGTGGCATAGGCGGTTTCACTGACATTGAAACCTTTGCGCAACAGTTCGCATGCCTTTGTCATGCGACACCGTTTGATATAATCGGTCATGGATGCGTTAAAGAATGTCTTCATCTTTATATGCAACAGCGAGCGCGATATGCCGAGAGCGTGGGTAATATCGGCGATGGAAAAATCCGAATTATCCATGTTGTCGTTTATAAGGGAATTTATACGTTCTACAAACTCATTGTCAAACTTATTGAGCGGCGGGAGATCCTCCATCGTATCTTCTTCTACAGACGACGTTTCATCAATCTTTGAATTGATATATACCCGGCGCGCACGAAGAATGTTCTTGACACGCAAAGCAAGCAGCTGTGGATCGAATGGTTTAGGTATATATGCCTCCGCGCCGCTCCTGAAGCCGGCAATCGTTGATTCCTCGTCACTTTTGGCAGTTAGAAGGATGACAGGAATATGCGACGTGGCCAGGTCGTTCTTAAGACGGTCGCATAGCTCAATGCCGTCCATCACAGGCATCATCACGTCTGAAACCACAATATCCACCGTATATTCCGCCGTGACTTTCAATGCCTCCTCTCCATTGGTCGCGGTATATACATTAGACATTAGAAATTCTTAAGTTGTTATATTCACGCACGTACGCGCGATG
>CAJTZS010000084.1 GCA_910584055.1 uncultured Muribaculaceae bacterium
TCATCGCGCGTACGTGCGTGAATATAACAACTTAAGAATTTCTAATGTCTAATATCTGAATATGATGAAAAGATTTTTATCATTGGTGTTATTGCTGTTTTTCATCAGCATCGTAAACGCCCAACAGCCTCTTCCGTTGAATCCGGAAGTAAAACACGGTGTGCTGCCCAACGGGCTGACGTACTATATTCTTCACAACGGGCATCCGAAGAACCGCGCCAATTTCTACATCGCGCAGAAAGTAGGCTCTGCCCTCGAAACGCCTGAACAGTATGGTCTCGCCCATTTTCTTGAGCACATGGCCTTCAATGGCACCAAGCATTATCCGGGAGACTCCTTGCTGCGCTATCTCGAATCGAAAGGAATCCGCTTCGGGGCTGATGTCAATGCCTACACCGATTATGAAGAAACGGTGTATAACATCGACAATGTACCTGCCGACAACACAGCCCTGATGGATAGCGTACTTCTCGCATTACGCGACTGGAGCTGCGACCTGCTTCTTGAAGATGAAGAGATCGACGCAGAAAGAAAAGTGATTCAGGAGGAATGGCGTATGCGTAATGACCCCTCTTTCAGATTCCGCTCGGCAATGGCTCCAGTGATTTTTTCTGAACCACAGTATCAGCATACGCCGATAGGCACGATGGATGTGGTTAAGAACTTTCCGTATAAAGCGCTCCGTGACTATTACCACAAATGGTATCGTCCCGACCAACAAGGCATTGTCATTGTCGGTGATTTCGACACCTCGGAGATGGAGAAAAAGGTGGTGGAGATGTTCTCGTCAATACCTATGCCCGAGAATGCCGCACCTCGTGAATATGTCAGTGTGAGCGACAACGAAGAACCATTGTTCTTTGCATTTGAGGATTCTGAGTTGAAAACCGGCAGGATGGATTTTCAGGTCAAATTCGACAAAATTCCGAGAGAATACCAGAACACCGACATTGCCTTTATCAATGCGATGATGCAGGACCTTATCACCGATATGATCAACACTCGTCTTTCTGAGCATACACAGGATACTGCTTGCCGGTATGCCAATGCAGGAGTGTATTTCGCAGATATGTATCCGTCAAAGACAAAGGGGATTTTCAATGTGGCCGCAATAGCCAAAGACGATGAGGTGTCTGCTTTTGAAGACGCTTTCGATATAGTTGTAAGGGCTTGCCGTACAGGTTTCTCACAGTCTGAACTTGACCGAGCTGTCGAAAATAGAAAAGCTCAATACGATAAGAAATACAATGAGCGCAAAAATACCAATACGTCGGTGTTTGCCAAAGAGCTTATCAATGCATTCAAAGACAATGTCCCGGCTATGGGCATTGAAGCAGAAAAGGATTTCTTCTCCAATACTGTCACGAGGATTCCGGTAGAGGCCTACAATCAGGCGGTAGCAAAAATTATCACGCCCACAAATCAGGTCGTGCTTATTCAGCGGCAGAAAAAAGACGGTAAGGCTTTACCCACCAGAGAACAGGCATTGTCATTAATCATTGATGTGCTGAACCGCCAATATGAAGCGTATGTGGATGAGGTTATCACAGAACCCCTTATCTCCAATTTGCCGGCAAAAGGTAAAATTGCAAAGACTATAGAAGGCAAATTCGGTACTACTGAATTCACTCTGTCGAACGGTATGAAAGTTATAGTCAAACCTACCGACTATAAGAAGGATGAAATATTGTTCCAAGCCTTTAAGAAGGGCGGAAAGCAGGCATATTCCGCCGATGATGCTGCCAATATACTTATGATAGGTGACGCAATGGCGCTGTCGGATTGGGCTAATTTTGATAATAAGGCCATCACCCGTTATCTTACCGGCAAAAATACCACTTTGGGATATGAGATAGGTCAGTTCACCAATTTTTTTGAAGGAAGTTCATCTGTAAAAGATCTGCCAACATTGTTTGAATTGATATACACCGCATTCACCAATATCAATTCGAATAAAGAGGTGTACAACAATACAATCGCCCGCATGCTTCCGCAGTTGGAGGGCGCCGAAAAATCACCGGAATTTATCTTCAATAAACACAAGGATGCGGCAGTCTATGGAAACAATCCCATGAATATGACAGTAACGGCAGATGTGCTAAAGAGCGCAGATTATGACCGTATGATTGAGTTATACAAGGAATCTATTGCAAATCCGGCGGACTACACCCTTCTTTTCACCGGCAATGTGGATATAGACGCTTTCAAGCCCTTGCTTGAACAATATATTGCTTCGCTTGCTACACAGAAAACGACAGAGCCAGCGATGCACTCGTCCATTGATACTGCCGATGGGCAAGTAGTTGATAATTTCTCCACCATAATGACCGCACCCGGCGATTGGCTGTATGGTCTTTACAGCGGTAAGAACATTGACAATTCCATTCAAAACCAAGTCAAGGTTTCGTTGGTCGGCAATATTCTCGGCATATTATATATAGAGATACTCAGAGAAAAAGAGGGCGGCGTGTATACTCCTATGGCCTATTCAATCTACGATATCAACACCGGTAAATGGAATGTGGTGTATTTCCTGCAGACAAATGAGGAACAGGCATCCCGGATGCTCGCGCTTGCAGATGAATTGTTTATGAACCTCCTGAAAGACGGAGCCACTCCCGAAAAGTTTAACCGTGTGAAGGGCGCACTACTTTCGCAATACGAGAATAGCATTCGCACCAACGGTTATTGGCACAATAATATTCGGTTGTATGAACTTTTAGGTAAAGATTTCATCACAGACCATCGTTCGGCAATAGAAGACCTTACGCTTGACGAATTTAATACCTTTATGCGAACTCTCTATGATGGTAAAAATCGTATTCAGGTTAATATGCACGGAATTCCAAATTGACTTAACCAATAGGGCAGACAACGGCAATAAAAAAGCAGTCAGCGATTTGCTAACTGCTTGATTTTTGTGGTCTCACTTGCTCTACGGAATTGCAGTCAAATGGGTGATATTCAGAATTGTAGATGATAGAGTCTGAGGGTTGAACACGTCTCGCACACCCATTCGCTTCATCATTCTTCATTGCCTTGCTATGCGTTCCGGAAAGCCTCTGCAGTCCGGCTGTCTCTTTTAAGACTTTCGCCTCTCATTCGACAATGCAAAATTAATCATATCAATTGGCTAATGCAATAGACATCGCCCTAATAATCTTTAAAATGAACTGTTAAAGATTATTCTTTGACAATCCACTCCCCGGCCTTTGTCGAACCCTTGCTGGAAAGTATGCCTTCCTTCTTTAGCTGTCTTACGATTTTTTTAACGCCGCCAAGTGATAGATGGAGCTTTTCAGCAAGTTCCGGTAGTGTCAGATTTCCATCATTAGACAAATGAGTAATGATTCTGGATCTATTGTTTTCTCCCTTGAAAATTAAGTAACAGGATATAATGCTGCATATCACTAATTTACAATTGTAAAATTAGCGATGGGTAACGAGTAGGTAACAAAAATGGATTTTATTTGTAGGAAGCGGTCAAAAGGGAACGGAAGGGAAAGATAAAGGTATGGTCGTGAATCAATGGAAATGGCTGACTTCAATCCCTTCTTGACTTTGCAAAGGAAATAAATTTTGATGAATATGCCAAGCGAGAACAGGCAATTTGTCAAGAGTATCAATCAGCCTGACTTCTGGATTCCTCCCGGAATCGGTGGAGCTGGCGGCGGGAGATATTCAGATATGAGGCGATTTCGCCTAACGATACGAGTTCAAGGATGCGCGGGAATCGCTCAATCAGTTGGCGGTAGCGTTGGAGGGGTGAGTAATAATAGCCGTCAAGTATTGTTCCGTAGGCTTGGGAGAACAAGGACTGCACGAATCGCTGGTTAAGCTCCGGATTGCACTCCAGATATTCCCGGATAAACTTTATAGGCACAACCATCACATCGGAATCTTCCAATGCTATGATGTTTGTCGGCATGGGGTCTCCCGACATTATAACGGAGTAGTTGGCCAGAACAGCGTTTTTGAATACGAAGCCTACGGTTTTCAGATTACCTTCGCTATCGGTGAGCGCGTGCTTGAAACCTCCGCTCTTTATCCATCCGCAGTGTTTCAGGTTCTCACCGGAATGCACGAAATATTCGCCACGGCAGTAATGCCGTAGCTCGCCCTGACTCTCGCAGATCTCCTTCCAAAATGCGAAATCAATGTCATGTTCAAAGGCGTTGAACTTCTCCATAATGCAAAATTACTGCTTTTTTATGAGGTTTCGGGCCATCCGTACTTATAAAATCCTCACAATATGGCGAAAAATGCTCAGGGTGTGACAAATGTCACACTTAAAGTCAATTATTATCGTTAACTTTGTACAGGGAACTACCCTTTAGCGACTTATGGGATAGCAAAGAAGAAATGACAACATAAATCCGGGCACAATGGAAAAGAGCCTCGCAAGAATAATCGGCATAGCGCGTCATCGCCTCTCTACCGACGGCGACGGCGTCACCACGCTTGTGGCTTTTCACGGATGCCCGCTCCGTTGCCGGTATTGCCTCAATCCCCAGTCGCTCGGCGATGGCGACAGATTCAGGGAATATACTCCCGAATCGCTGTATCGGGAAGTCCGCATTGACGAGCTTTATTTCCTCGCCACCAATGGCGGCGTGACATTCGGCGGCGGCGAGCCGTGTCTGCGGTCTGATTTTATCCGACGCTTCCGCGAACTGTGCGGTAACGGCTGGCAAATCAATATTGAAACATCGCTCAATGTTCCGTCAGACAATATCGCGTCCTTGCTCCCGGTGGTAAATACACTTATCATCGACATCAAGGACATGAATCCCGAGATTTACCGCAACTATACCGGGCAAGACAACTCCATTGTCCTCTCCAATCTCCGGCTGATAGCCGACAGCGGACGGCAGAATGACTGCATTATCCGCATACCGCTGATACCGGAGTTTAACATTGATGCCGACCGCGACGCAAGCCGTGCCGCGCTTGAAGCTCTCGGCTTTACCCGATTCGATTTATTCACCTATCAAATCCGCAAACAATGACTATGGCACGAGGGAAGCAGACCTGCAAGATATTGAAAGAGATTCGCCGGCAGATAGCCGATGCGAACGGCATTGAGTTTGTCACATCCGAATGTCGCTATAAAGGGGACTGTCTCGGTACATGCCCCAAATGCGAGGCCGAGGTGCGTTACCTTGAGCAGCAACTTTGCTCGCGTCAGCGCATGGGTAAAGCCATTGCGCTTGCTGGAATCTCGGTAGGAATGATTGTGTTTTCGGGTTGCGGAAGCGGTGAAAACCGAAAGCCAAGTGATTCTAATTACATACTTCAAGGCGAGCCACCGTTGGAAATGGTGGACACCTTTGAATGGACGGAGGGTGAAGTTGAGAAGGAAGATGAGGCTCCCGCGATTGGAGACACTGTTTCCAACTCTGTTTTATCGGGAGTAAAAGAGGGTGAGGTTCCAAATTCGCAGGATATAATACCTTCCGTTGGAGAAATAGTAGATGTTGATAATAACGATAAAGTATATGATGCGATTGTTGACGTCCGACCAACTTTCCCCGGCGGAGATAGCAAACTGTGGGAATGGCTATCGCAGCATATTGTCTATCCTCCTGGATGCTATGAGTCACAAATACAAGGTCGCGTTGTAATACGGTTCATGATAAAAGCAGACGGCTACGTAGGAGAAACTGAAATTATACGTGGAGTTTATCCGGAACTTGACAAGGAAGCCTTGCGTGTAGTC
>CAJTZS010000085.1 GCA_910584055.1 uncultured Muribaculaceae bacterium
TTATCGTTATTTTCCTTAAAAAATTTCACAAATTAAATTAGTTTAAACAACTTCACAGTGTTACCTGTTAGAACTTAAACTTAATGAACAAAAATCTATCTTCTTTCTTTTCACTATTTAAAACAGCATAAAGACAAAAATAGTTTTGGATATATCGAATTTTAACGTTTATTAACTAACCGAATCTCTTCGAATGCCGTTCTTTCTACCGCTTCAAACTCCTTAATAAGCCTTTTGCAATAGGGGATGCTTAACAGATAAATCAGACCGCCTACAGGAAACACTATCTCCAGGGTGCGTTGCAACCAGCGGCGCGATGTCGGATGATAAATCCACAACGGCTTAATCACAGGGAAATTCTCAAGCTTGGAATTGACTTTCAGGTCTCGTGAATCGTGCAGATAGTTCACCGTTTCATCAACGAGAACACCTACACGTTCAATCTCTTTTTGAGAATACCCGCGTCTCCAATATTCAAAATAAGACATAATACCGCCGTTTCTGCGCAACCAGACCCTTGATTCTCCATAAAGCCTCACGAGCAATGCTTCCGCACGGCGTTTTGAAACCTCGTTGATGATTACTTCCTTCATCGGAACATGCCGCTTCTCACTCAGTCCGAGCCAGCGGTTGATAAGGCTGATATATAGGTCTTTGTTGAACACCGAAGAATCGTTCATCGCCTTATATGTCACAAAGATGCCCAACGGCAATAGCACCGATGTTGAAAGCCACATCCCAGCCCATACCTCGATACGACCGTCACGGGCCATCTTATAGCCGGTGTTGTCGATAATATAGTAGAACAGGAACAGCAATACCGAAATCACGAGCGGCGTACCGAGACCGCCCTTGCGTATGATCGCACCTAACGGCGCTCCGATAAAGAAGAATATTATACAAGCCACAGACAGGGTGAATTTCTTTATAAGCTCTATCTCATGGCGGCGTATGGAGCGTTTCTCGTCTGCCATTGTCATCGCCCGGAACTCGAGTTCAGCCGCACGGCTGCCCGTGATCTGACGCGCCCTGTTATATAGGTCACCTTTCTGTGCGGGTTTCAATGCATCGATAAGGGAGTCAAGCTGCATCGGTTTCACAGGCATCGAAGCCTTTGCTGCGGCAATGGAATCCGATGTCTCCAGACTCAGGAAATAGTCGGACCGGACCACACCAGGAAATGATGTCCGTTTCAAGTCACCGGCATATCCTGCCCCGATTGAATCCACCCGCACTGAGATTGAATCTATGGTATGGCGCAGCTCCTCCATATTTTTACCTACATATTGCTTACGCATACCCCCTTCGTCGAGACGGTTGAAATTAGCGTCGAAAGGTATCAGCACCTCCTTATCTACAAAGGATTCCCTGCGGAACGGAACGTTACGGTCAAGAGAACGCTGTTCGCGCAGATTCTCAAACTGCTCGCCGGTGAAAAGATGCAGGTAGAGGTATTTGCTGTCTTTAGTGAATGCAAGACGTGCGGAATCCGCAAGGAGGATGGTTGAATTATCTCCACCCTTGCTGATATCATAGATCATTGCATCATACAGCACACCTGTCTCCGGATTCTTGCTTTTGACATAAAGATTATATCCCGGAATCTGATCATAGAACGCACCTTCCGGTATCTCCACTTCCGGTGATTTCTGCTTCATCGAAAAAAGCAATGTCCACATCTTCACCTGCGCCTTGGGGAGAATATCATTCTGAAAGAAGAAAGCGCCCACTGCAATAGCCATCACCAGTATTATGAGCGGCTTCATCACGTTGAGCAAAGATATCCCCGAAGCCTTTATAGCCGTCAGCTCCGACTTTTCTCCAAGATTTCCGAAAGTCATCAGGCTGGCAAGAAGGATCGCGAGAGGCAACGCCATAGGCACGAGAGTGACAGCGGCATAGAAGAAGAGTTCGCCAAGCACGGAGAAAGACAGTCCCTTCCCTACCAGGTCGTCGATATATTTCCAGAGGAACTGCATCAGCACTATAAAAAGCACAATGAAGAAAGTCATTGCGAACAGAGGCAGAAAACTCTTTAATATAAAAAGATATAGACGTTTTACAATACGCATTGTTACGATACAAAAAGAGAGCCCCGCATGTTACATTGCATCCGCGTGGCGCATTCAGGGCGTAAAGTTACAAAATTTATCTTAAAAAATATCCCGATTCGCCTCCTCCTTTGATGAAATCTTTGTAACTTTGGGGTAGTTTTTAAATCAATATATCATGACATTATTCGAAAGGCTTACAAAGAAGGCGCAGGAAAACCGTCAGCGCCTCGTGCTTCCCGAATCTCTTGAACCGCGCACGCTTCAGGCTGCAGAGAGAGTGATCGCCCAGGGAATCGCCGACGTAATTCTGATTGGAAAACGCGACGAGATTCTTGCCAAGGCATTTGAGCTTGGACTTCCCCATATCGAAAACGCCACATTCATCGATGCCGATGATGTGGAAGTGACCGAACCCTATGCCGAGCTTTTCGCTCAGCTCCGCAAAAGCAAGGGCATGACCATCGACGAAGCGCGCAATATCGTTCGTAATCACCTCTACCTCGGTTGCCTCATGATCAAGAGAGGAGATGCCGACGCAATGGTTGCAGGTGCGCTGAGTCCCACATCCCACGTGCTCCGTGCTGCGTTCCAGGTATTGAAGACAAAGCCCGGGATATCGGTTGTCAGCGGCGCATTCATCATGCTCCTGCCGGAGAATGTGCCTTATGGCGAAGACCACATGCTCGTGTTTGCAGACTGCGCCGTAGTGCCCGATCCCACTGCGAAAGAACTTGCAGAGATTGCAATAGCAACCGCCAAGACCACAAAAGACATCGCAGGGCTCGACCCGGTTGTGGCAATGTGCAGTTTCTCCACCAAGGGTAGCGCAAGCCACGAGCGTGTTGACAAAGTGACCGAAGCCACGGAGCTTGCAAAGAAAATGGACCCTGAACTCAAGATTGACGGAGAACTTCAGAGCGATGCCAGCATCGTGCCTGCCATCGGCAGCATGAAAGCACCCGGCAGCCCGGTTGCCGGTCATGCCAACACCCTCGTCTTCCCCTCTCTCGAAGTGGGCAACATCGCATACAAACTCGTTCAGCGTCTTGCAGGAGCAGGCGCAGTAGGTCCTATCCTCCAAGGCCTTGCAGCCCCCGTCAACGACCTCTCGCGCGGAGCGACAGTAGACGACATCGTGAACACCATCATAGTTACATGTAACCAAGCCATCGGCGATAAAGGTTTATAAAATGAAAATATTAGTATTGAACTGCGGCAGCAGCAGTGTGAAATATAAACTTATTGACAGCGAGAATAAGGCTGTGCTCGCTGAAGGCGGGGTAGAGAAAATCGGACTTCCGGATTCATTCTTGAAATTCAAGCTTTCCGATGGCTCGAAAGAGACAGTCACAGTAGAGATGCCCGACCATAAGGAGGCCATCAAACAGGTGATGAAAGTTCTCACCGATCCTGAAAAAGGGGTGATCAAGAGCTTCGATGAAATCGGTGCAGTAGGTCACCGCGTGGTCCACGGAATGGAATATTTCAACAAATCCGTGCTCATCACCCCCGAGGTTATCGAAAAGGTAAAGGAATGCTACCCTGTAGCGCCCCTCCACAACCCTGCCAATGTGACAGGTATCGAGGCTGTGACCGAACTTATGCCCTCCACTCCTCAGGTAGCGGTGTTCGATACGGCTTTCCATCAGACAATGCCGGCGAAGGCATATATGTATGCCCTCCCCTACGAAGACTACGAGAAATATGGAATCCGCCGTTATGGATTCCACGGGACAAGCCATCGTTACGTATCGCGCCGTGCTTGTGAATTCTTGGGTCTCCCCTACGAAAAACAGCGCATCATCACATGCCACATAGGCAATGGAGCCAGCATCACGGCGATTGCCGACGGCAAGAGCGTCGACACCTCCATGGGACTCACCCCGACAGAGGGACTTATGATGGGCACCCGCGTCGGTGACATTGATCCGGGAGCGCTGGTATATCTTATGCAAAGCCGTGGAATCGATGCCAACGGTCTGCAGAAGATAATAAATAAAGAGAGCGGTGTGCTCGGAGTTTCCGGGATTTCCAATGACATGCGCGACATCGAGGCCGGCATTGCCGAAGGCAACGGACGAGCCAAACTCGCAATGGATATGTATGAATACCGCATCCTCAAATATATCGGTGCTTACACTGCCGTGCTCGGAGGAGTAGACATTATTGTCTTCACCGGCGGCGTGGGCGAGAACCAGACCGGCACCCGCGAAGAGATCTGCAAGAAACTCGAATATATGGGTGTCACTTTCAATGCCGAAGCGAATAAAGTGCGCGGAGAGGAGATTGAAATTTCCGGCAAGGATTCCAAAGTTCATGTAGTCGTTATTCCGACAGACGAGGAGATGATGATTGCAGAAGACACTGATGCTATAGTCAGAGGATGAGAATAGGACAAGGATATGACGTTCACCGCCTTGTCGAAGGGCGTGAACTGTGGCTATGTGGCGTGCAACTCGAGCATTCGCTCGGGTTGCTCGGTCATAGCGACGCCGACGTGGCGATCCACGCACTTTGCGACGCCATCCTCGGCGCGTTGGCTCTTCGCGATATCGGTTATCATTTCCCTGATACCGATCCGAAATACAAAGGTGCCGACAGCAAAAAGCTTCTTGCCGAGGTGTGCGGCATGATGCGTGAGCGTGACTATAAAATGGGGAATATAGACATCACAATCTGCGCCGAGCGTCCGAAAATCAATCCGCATATAGAAAAGATGCGCGAAACACTCGCAGGAATCCTTGAATGCCCGGTCAGCGACGTGTCTGTAAAAGCCACTACCACTGAGAAACTCGGATTCACCGGCAGGGAAGAAGGGATATCCGCCTACGCAGTGGTCTTGCTCAAAACTGTTAGTACCGGGGAATGATCTATCATCTCATCGCGCTGCTGATAGCCACCCTTGGAATTGTAAGAGGGTATAGGAAAGGCTTTTTCAGGCAGATACCCGAGCTTATCGGATTCTGCTTCGGCGTGGTGTGCGCAAGGATATTCTGCGAGCCTGCTGAAGAGTTCATCAGGCAGTTCCTACCTTCGATTGGAGCCAGGGCCGAGTGCAATTATGTATATGGGATTTTATCCCGCGGCATCATCTATATTTTAGTTTACGAGATTTTCAGTTTCTGCACCGGATTTCTCAGACTTTTTTTCCGTGCATTCGACAGCGGGGTGCTCGACAGCATCTCCGGTTCGTTCTTCGCACTTGTGAGATACCTCCTCATGCTCTCGATAATCTACAACTTCATACTTTGCTGGAGCACAGACACCGAACTATTGAAATATGCCAAATCGGACGACGGCAACATAGCTGAAGAGGTAATGCTTGTAGCCCCCGCCATCCTCGGGGGCGAATCCGTGGAAGACCTCTCCCACACCCTCCAGCTCGAAGCTGCCAAATGCATCTCTTAACCGAGAATTCATGACAAATCCAGACACTGCCTGAAATTTTAACATAATATTATTTGCTTGCCAAAAGAATTTTTTATAATTTTGTGACATCGAAATTTTAATGTTTTTTCGGCATCAAAATGCGGTAGTAGCTCAGTTGGTAGAGCATCAGCTTCCCAAGCTGAGGGTCACGAGTTCGAGCCTCGCCTACCGCTC
>CAJTZS010000086.1 GCA_910584055.1 uncultured Muribaculaceae bacterium
CAAAGTTCACAATCAAAATCGCTACTTAAAAGTCGGCTTATTTCGGATGGATACAATTCTCCATCGTATAATCAGTTAAACAAACCTAAATACCAAAAATATGAAAAAATCATTACTTACACTCGTGATGGCATTCTTTGCCACTACAGCTTTCGCACAGACGGAGGCTGACAAACCTGTATACAATGAGACTACAGGTGTCGGTTACGAAACCTTCAAAGCTGCGTACGATGAAATTACTTCAGGTGACGAATGTACGTTGATAATTACAGGTGCTGTACCTGTAACAGAGAGAATGATGTTCGGTGAAGATAAAAATAATGACTTTTATAAAAAAGCCACAGTGACTATCAAGGGTAAGGATAGCGATGCTTCCCTGGTTTATAGAATCGGAGACCAAATTATGTTTGTAATGAAGCAAGGTGCAATACTTAATTTTGAGAATATTGTTTTGGATGGCAACAATAGCACCAAAAATAGATCTTTGATTGAGGCTGAAAATAGAGGTCTGACATTGAAAAATGTAGTAATAAAAAACTATAACAGCAAATCCCCTAATGGCATTATCAATATCAAAAATACAGGTTGGGGTATTTTCCAGAATGTTGTTGTAGAAAATTGTGGAGACAACAATTTCTTTAATCTACAAAGAAATTCTTCGGAAATCTCCGGAGTTAACAAATTCAATGCTCATCTTGCAGCAGGTATTTTCCTAAAGAATACGGGGGTGACAGAGGGTAATGAGATTAATGTTACACTTCCGGAAAATACAGCAGTGGGTACGAAAGTTGTTGATAGCTGTGATAACCCGGCTTATTTCACTCTTTCTAATGAAGGCTTGAAACTTGTTGCTGATAATGGTAATCTTGTAACGGCTTCGGGTACAGAATCTGCCGTTGAGACAATTGTTGTTGACAGCAGCGATGCGCCTGTAGAGTACTATAACCTGCAGGGTGTGAAGGTTGCCAATCCGGAGAAGGGTATCTATATCGTGCGTCAGGGCACTTCCGTCCGCAAGGTGATTCTCTGATCCTCCTTATAACCAAAATACCGGATAATAACTGTTATAACTAATCTGCATAGAGGAGCGACAGCCACAGCTGCCGCTCCTCTCGCCGTTTCCGCCTAACCTCAATAAAGCGGACTTTTGCCTTTGTTCCTGCTACCGATGCGAGCAACGATCGCTCCTCCATCCGGCAGCGGACCGAGACCCGAATGTGGTTATATGTGGTCGGATGTGGTTGGTGGAGTAAGATGGGTGAGTAAGGAAGTAGCGAAATTGTTTGGATTTTTACATAAAACACTGTTTTAATTGTTTGGATTTTTACAGAAATTGCTGTTTTAATTGTTTGGATTTTTACAAATATGGCTACTAACTTGCTGTGAATACGCTGTTTTTTATTATATTTGCATTCGCAATCGTTAAAGTGCTTTTGACTATGTATTTTAAAAGACTGATAGATGAGTATTTGGAACAATGGGCAAGGAGAGAAGACCACAAGCCTATGTTGTTGAGGGGTGCACGGCAAGTTGGTAAATCCACTGCTGTCCGTCATCTCGGAGAGACCTTCGATAATTTTGTGGAGATTAACTTTGAGAAGCAGCCAGAATATAAGAAGGTGTTTGAAAGTAATCTTGTGGTTACTCGAATCGTATCCGAGATATCGGCCATGTGCGCAATGCCGATAATTTCAGGAAAGACTCTTCTTTTTTTTGATGAGATTCAGGAATGTCAGGAAGCTATAATGTCACTGAGATTTTTCAAGGAGGATATGCCCGGGTTGCATGTAATTGCAGCTGGCTCGCTGCTCGAATTTGCTCTTGCCGAACTGCCGACGTTCGGGGTAGGGCGTATTCATAGCATGTATATGTATCCTATGACTTTTGATGAATATCTCGAAGCTAATGGCGAAACTATTTTACTTGATTATAAACGAAAGGCATCTCCTGACCAGCCATTACCTGAGTCGCTCCATAATAAGCTTACGTCCTTGATCAGATCTTATTTTCTTGTGGGGGGCATGCCGGAGGTTGTAGGGAAATGGGTGTTGACACACGATTATCTAAGGTGTCAGGAAGTGCAAGACGACATAATAAGCGGTTATGAAGACGATTTCCCAAAATATAGGAAAAAGATTGATCCCGTGCTTTTGAGGCTTACCCTTCGGAGCGCGGCAATACAGGTCACTCGAAAATTTTCTTATTCGGAAGTTGGTGGCGGTTATAGGACTGAGGAGGTTAAGAAGGCTCTTGAAATGCTTCTGCTTTCCGGAATCTGTATACAGACAGTCAGGACTGATGCAAATGGTCTTCCCTTGGGAAGTGAATCGGATTTTAGTTACCGTAAAATACTAATTCTTGATCCCGGACTTTTATTGCGTTTACTTAATATGTCATCTGTGGATGTTTCAAAGATTGCAAGTGAAATCCTTACAGGAGATCCCACTTCGCTTGTCAACAAGGGACCATTGGCAGAAATGGTTGCCGGTCTGGAGATGTTGAGATATAAGACTCCCAATTTGCGACACGAGTTGTATTATTGGGTTCGTCTTGCAAAAAATTCTCAAGCAGAGATCGACTATATTGAGGCAAAAGAAGGAAGAGTATTGCCTATTGAGGTCAAAGCCGGTATGAAAGGTGGTATGAAAAGCCTGTGGATCTTCATGCGAGAGAAGGGGCTCACATCAGCTGTGAGATGTTCGCTTGAGAATTTTAGTCGGTTTGAATATGTTGACCCGGAAGCCTCGGGAGCGATACGAAAAGTTGAAGTATTTCCGCTATATGCCCTTTCCAACCTTGTCCCCCCGGCAGCGTGGTGAGACCCGAATGTGGTTATATGTGGTTGCATATGGTTGGAGAAACAAAACAGGGTGTGGTAGGGTGTTAAGTAGGAGGTGGTGCTGAATCGTATTATAAATAAAAGGGGGGGTGCATAACTCTCAAATGTAGGGATGCTCCCCGGAGCATCCGCAGTTATAAGGTGATTGGCGGATGCACCATGGTGCATCCCTACATTTTGAAACACGAATAATCGAATTGAGCAACACCCTCAATATATAATCAAAGAGGAAAGGTGCTTATAATATGTTTAGGAGTCAAATTCGCAGGTTTGTAACGGTGTCGGTTTTGTTGTCTGCTGTTATTGCGGTGTCGGCGCAATCTCTCTATCCCGGTCAGGTAGTTTTTGATTATGTTTCCTTGGATAATGAAGGGGAGCGTGCGTATCTCCGGCTGCCGCGCGGTGGAAAAGAGGTGAAGGGGGTGCTTTATTGTCATCAGAACATGACGGAGGAAGTGCTCTTCCGGAGCGAACGGTTTACGGGCAAGATGGACAGTCTGGGGATAGCGATGGCATTCATTCAGCGTGGCTCCCAGGACTGGGATGTGAAGAAGGGGTGTCAGGAGCGGTTTGAGCGGATTATGAAAGAGTTTGCTGCTAATACGGGTCATCCGGAGATAAAGGATGCTTGGGTGATACCTTTCGGGCATTCAGCGCAGGCTACATTCCCTTGGAATTTCGCCGCATGGAATCCTGAAAGGGCGCTTTGCGTCATTTCATATCACGGGGATGCCCCTCGCACAAACCTCTGTGGCTACGGGCGGGAGAACATAGAATGGGGGAGGACACGCAATATCGACAGGATACCGGGCCTGATGGTTGAAGGGGAATATGAATGGTGGGAAGCCCGGGTGCGCCCTGCGCTCGCTTTCCGGATGATGTATCCCGACAGCCGGATATCTTTCCTTTGTGATGCCGGAAAGGGACATTTCGACTTGTGCGATGAAACGATGGATTACATCGCAAAATTCATTGAGAAATCGCTTGTTGATCCACGCCCGGAGGGTGGGGTATATTATTCCCGATGGAATCCTGACGGGACAGAAAGTTCAAATCCTTACGATCAATTCTGGTATCATGACGAGGAGATGGCACAGTTGACCAAAGCGAGATATGATGCCACAAAGGGAAAGAAAATGCAGTATGTTTCCGCAACTCTCAACGGCAAACTGCTTCCATATAATGCCGATAGCCATATCAAGATTAATGTGGGTATAGATGCCGACACGTTTACTCTTGCCCCGGTGTTTGTGGATGAACACAGGAGTATGTTGAGTTCACAGCATGCACCTGTGAAACCTCGAATAACCATCTTGTCCGGTCCTGCGGTGCAGGTGGGGGAATACACATTTAAATATGATCCGGATTATTTCGGCAAGGATCCGAAGCGACTTTGGAGCGGCATTACCCTCTGCGTAGAAGCTGACGGTGATTCGGAATATAAATCTGCGGTTCAGGAACTGAACATCCAATTGAAGTTTTAACCAACAACCCCACACTAAATTCCCATTCATCTGACTTGATATTTTTTCTCGGGCTGCATGTCGCGGAGCGGCAAAGTCTCCCGACTTGGAGCGAGCAACAGCGGCTCCGCCATCCGGCTATATGCAACGACGCGTCATTTTATTAACCTGTCTTTCCCTGAAAAAAGTTGACTCATAATAACAAATATATTATGAGTAT
>CAJTZS010000087.1 GCA_910584055.1 uncultured Muribaculaceae bacterium
AGGCGAACGGCATCGAGTTTGTTACGTCGGAGTGTCGCTATAAAGGCGACTGCCTCGGCACGTGCCCAAAATGCGAGGCCGAAGTCCGCTACTTGGAGCAGCAACTTCGCTCGCGTCAGCGCATGGGTAAAGCCGTAGCCCTCGCGGGAATCTCGGCCGGTGCTATTGCGATGTTTAGCCCTTTATCTTTGCAGGCTCAAATACAATACGATACGCAATTATCTACGGATAGTATCTCAGTTCAATCACGGATTGGTGCGACGTTAATAAAGGGGCGTGTTACGGGAATTTGGACAAAGCCGGGCGACTCTAAACAAGAAACCGAAATTTTGATAGGTACCGTCATTCAAAATCTTAATACTAAGAAATCAATTAGCACTGATATTGATGGGAATTTTCAAATCGAGGCATGCTTAGGTGATTCGATAAAATTCTCATATATTGGCTACAAGCCACTTACGGTGTCTGTGAATAATCTTGAGAATCCAATGAATGTTACGTTGGAGCAAGCAGATTACTTTATTGGTGAAATAGAAGGTGTTATAGCCCGTGAACCTGCAAAACCACGTGGGATGCTTGATTTATATTTTGTCGATGAAAAAGGCAACAAGATTAGCCCCTCTGAAGTAGATGTTTACAAGGTATTCATTGATGAAAATGGTGAAGAAGATTATGAATCTTTATCGTCAGATTATTTATATGATAATGACACTGCACTTAGAATCGAATGGATTAATGACTGGGAACTTAAAGACAAAGACGGCAAATCCTTGAAAGAAGCCACTCTCCGCATCGAAGCCGAGGGCTACGACGACCCGGTGATAATCAAGGTCAAGTATCCCAAACGCAACGCAAAGAAAACCATCAAGTTCAAACATAAAAGGAAATAACATCCATGATTATGAGAACAATAGCATTATATATTTTCCTGCTGATGACTTGCTTCATATGTGGAGCAAAGGAGATATTCATTATCCCACAGTTTACGTTGGGCGATACTATCAGATATCGTGCCACTACATGCCTTGTGATGTATCATGGGAAGGACTCGCTGGTTTCGACCACGAAACTGCTGCCCTCTCTTATAGTTGATGGGAAAAACGACAAGGGATTTGTAGTTACGACAAACAACAGTCTGGAGGATTTCAGCGTAGAATGTTCCGATCCTGAGGCAGGAGAAACGTTGAAATCGTATGATAAAACAGATATACTGAATGATTTTGTAGCATCGATTGTATTGAGAATCCAGTTGGGTGCGGACTGTCGGCCCGATTCGATTTTGAATATGGATGCTGTAAAGGAACGTATAACGGATGCTTTTATCAATATGTCCGCAAAGCAACAGGGAATTGAGGAAAGCAATAGAGAAGAATGGGAAAAAGAAACAAGACCGCTTCTTGTCGGTGCGATAGATATGCTTTGCACCCCAAACCATCTTATCGAACAGCAGTTCGGGAACTTGCCTTACTTCAATCTCACAGGCATACCGCTGAAATCTGGAAAAATCCCGACCTCAATGATTATCACCGGCGACCTCCTGAAGATGTGTCACGGTCTGAAAGAGTTGAATATGAAGATAACTCACTTCGATGATAACATCGAACATTCCATAGGGTCGGACGATGGGATGTATTCAATACGCATACAAGGCAAGAAAGATAGAATGGAGGTAGAAGGCCTGCTGCTATACAGTACCGGAATAATGGCTCACGGCATTCTGACCGTCAGGACTGAGTCGGACACCGAGCGCCTGCTGACAACGTATGTAATTGACGCTATAAAGTAGAAGAACCTCAATGTCAGATTCTCTCCGATATAAGATTGTGCTTTGGATGGTATTGGTGACAGCATCATCCATAATGTTTTGTGCTGCAATGGCTCCGATAAGGAATGTTATGAGCGATGATATGTCACGTAAAATATTATGGGTGGTTGACGGTGTGGCTCTCCATGATTCCATATTCACATACTCTATTGACCGGATGAGGAGTGACAGTGCGACGGTCTATGCGGCACAGTCGTTGAGCTATGTTTATCCATCCGACATTGTAAGTATCTGTGTCATGGATTCGGTAGAGGTTGCGGATTATGGTTTTGTGAATTGTAGCGGGGTTGTGAAAATTCAGACCTCCTTTCGTGAACCTTTGTTGCTTGTCGTGAATGGCATCCCTTACAAAAGTCGTATCAAGATGACAGCCGGAGAAATGTTGGGAAAGCCGGATTGTATTGGTCGAATTTTAGTGAGCGAAATACCTGATTTGCAGGATTACGATCTCAAGAGTGTGGATATAATAAAGGAACTGGGTGTTACCTGCCACAAACAGCGGACTCCTTTTGTTGTGATAACAACGGGATTGCCTTATTATAGAGTGGATGACCTTGCCGGCATTTATTTTGCAAAACATGGCAAACAGAGTTATACACTTCACCTAAATAACGATTCGACATATGTATTCATGCAAAGAGTCCTTGATAAAAGAGCGATAGCTCCTAAGATTCGCAATTCCGGTACATGGAGTATATCGAAAGGTCGAATAGTTCTGAAATCACGCAATGAGATCGATGACTTGCTATCATCCGGTTACATGGATCTTACAGGAATGACCCTTGCCATAAAGAATCGTGATAAACTCACTATGCCGAAACAGGCATGGTATAACCGTAAACCTCTGACCTTAAAACGCCAGTGAAAATGAAGCCGATATGGTATAAGATAGGTTTGGCATGTGTGCTGATTTCCGCTATTGGCAGAATGGCGGATAAACCATTGGCGGTGTTAATCGTCATTGGGATTCTTGCCGTGGTCTTCCTTACCGTCAGGCTATATGACAAAGGTAAAATCAGGATTCCTGAACGTGCTAAGACCATTCTGAAGAAAATCGGTGTCGGCATAGTTGTCTTTGTTGGTATCATATACCTTGGGTGGATGGCCGGATTTGCTATTTATTCCGTAGCAACGGACGGTAATTTGCAAGGTGTCATTGTGCTTGCCCTCGCTGCAATCTTTATCGGCATATCGTGGTATATGACACGTTGGCGCAGATGGTGGGTAAAATTCATAAAAACCTTTTTGCCAAAAGACCAAGTAAATAATGGCGATTGGAAACTCCGTGAAAATTATTATTGGACTTTTGATTACGATACAAACGCGCAGTATGGTTTGCGCATAAAAGAACGCATTTTTGAAGGCCGGGCGAGAGTGTGGCTTGACCCTGAAGATGTCGATGCGTCGTTAAAACAGATTACCGCCTGTTTTTATGACTGGCTGAAGCAAAAAGGCATAGAGGCGAATTTAGTTGTTGACCATATGTCGGGATATATATACGCTTATGTCGTAGCTGAAACAAAAGTCAAAACAATGACACCATCGAAGTTGCAGCAGTTCAGAGATAGTTTTCGCTTGCTCTCCGGTATGAATTACGAGGGCGATTACTATGGAAAATATCATGGCGAACTTGGCACGATATTTTTTGAATCAACATCAAGTGGCGTAATCCGTGCGATCAGAACAGAACCGCGCGAAGAGCGTTATCTTGATCCGGACAGTGGATTTGGCTCCGATGAGGCTTACTATTTTATTTCATCATATCCGGTTTGGAATGAAAATGAATGTGAGCTGATTACTCAAAAAGAGTTTTTCAATCTATGGCATGAGTACGCAGATTATGAAGATGGCGACGAGGCTTTTAGTTTTTTCACCAATTCATCAACGATGTATTTCGCGGCAGTCGCCAACGGAGATAAAAAGGAACAAGCAAACAGCAGATGGGATATTGAGAATGCCGCCAAATATCTGATAGCCCATGATGAAGTGGATATAATGAAGGAATTGTTGTCGATTTCTGAGCAATCCATATTTTGGGCTGCCAAACTGTTCCATGATGTCATTCCGGAACTTTGCGAGGACGCAGCCAAAAGACTTGTGGAGAATTGCGATAATCCGGTGATTGTCCGCAACGCAAAGCGAATGTTAAACCAATGGAAGAAAGGAGCAAGCGATGAAATGGACGGCTAAGAGATTCTGGATAATGGAGGCATTTTGTTTATTTCCTTCGATTTATCCTATTTATTCGATTCTTAAAGACGGGATTTGGGATTTGTATATGGTAGCCGCATTCCTATTTTCCGGGATCGTTTGTGGCATTTATAGCTACGCCTATTTAAATGAGGTCTTTTCAAAATTATGTTTGAAGATTTGGCTAAGCTATAATATAGTATTTGTAGTTACAATGTCAATTATCTGCATTTTTACGGATATTTCCTTATTCAATACTTCGGTTATTTTTTAGTGGCTCCGAGGAGCCGAGTGTTTAATCCGT
>CAJTZS010000088.1 GCA_910584055.1 uncultured Muribaculaceae bacterium
GTACCTCGTTATTATTGTTACAGTGTCAATATCGGGCATGGCATCCGTCGGGGAGCATCGTTCCTGTTCCTGTCTATAAAGCTGAACGTGTCGCTTCGGGCGTGCGCTGCCTTCAATCGTTACATAAAGATAACAAAATTTTCCGAGATTACCAAATCGGCACAATCTCCCGTCGGCGGTTGACATTGTCGGCTATCGGGTGTGTATGATGTAGGTGTGTGCCGATAGCGTCCACAAGTGTCACGCCTGAATATGGGCACCGGTGTCGGTGTAAGATTCGGGTAAGTACCCGCACACCGATTTGTTCGCAAGATATTGCGCATCCGGCTGCGAAATTCAGGCACACACCTCCGAGTGTTGTGCATCGGATCCGACCCTTCGGGGTCGGCTCATAGGGAGTCAGCCCACTCTTGGGCTGCGGGTTGTGTCTGCGGTGTATAAGGGCGCAACCGTCACGGCAGAGCAATCTGACGCTCCGCTATGGTCGCGAGATTTGCCACCGCAACTTTCCTAACAAAGCTTTGTCCAAAAAAGTTCACGATTCAGCGAAAAATATCATCCATAGCCAAAAGTAGTGCATGACCGGGCATTAGCCCCTACTCCTGGTTCCGGACTTTCTTTTCATCCTTACAGCGGCAAAGATAAAGTGTAATTTTCAATCCCGCCAAATATTTTCCGCCGGATATAGCACAAGGTTGTACATGTATCTCAGTATATATAACCGATATAGCAATGGTCGCCTCACAATTCTCTGGCAAAGATAATACCACCTTATCAGACTTTCCAAATTATTCCGGGCATGGTTCCCGTTATTGCGTTCTGGCTCCCTTCTTTTCCTTTCTGAGTACCCTTTGTCTCCTAAAATATGCTTATAATCCTTTTGCCCTTTAGTTCGCCCTTTGACGGTTAATGTTTAGTTCTAATTATCAACATGATAAGAGGATGATTTCAAGTTGAAATGGCTTATAAGGCGTAAAAGTTCGCCCTTTAGTTCGCCCTTTAAGCGTTCTCTCCAAGATAATACACTACATACCCTCTTCCTCCTTCTGCTCTCAATTTTCCCTGCTGTTTCAACTCCTCAATAAAATTACGAAGTTGCTTTTCCGACAAATGGGTTCCAATAAGGGTATTTATATCAGCCCGCTTTGCCTTGCCATATTTGACCATAAAAGGATGAAGTACAGCCCATACCTGATTGATGTCCCAATCGGTCTTTAACGAATAGGCTGCCAAATCACCACTCAGTTCATAATATTTGCGGGGTAGAATGTAGTATTGTGCGTTGGTCTTGCCATGCTTCTCTATGAATCCAAGTTTTTCAAGCTTTAAGGCTATCTCCTTGTCAGATGGTCGTTTTGCTCCATCCCGTATTTCACATAGAGCAAGCACCTCAAACACCGTAAGTTTCTTGTCATCCGGCAGTCCATCCTGAATATCCTGCACATAAAGGGCGAATCCGGTATCCTTCACAGTGGCTGATAATGTCGCTGTAACATTGAACTCGTCAGTCTTTGAGTAATCCGGAGCAGGCTTCCCTTCTGAAAGCGTGTATAGAAATATCTTGTCAACTCCTTGGCCGGAGCGTTCTACGATACCGGTCTTGGACAGAACATCAGCGATGAGCCTGTTTCGTGGCATACTCGGAGTAGTCAGAAGATTATCGACTGACACGCCATGAGGAAAACCGCCACCATTGATGATTGTGAATTTTAGAGGATATTGCTTGATTACAATCTCACTGCCAAATCTATAATCTCTATGAGAAAAAGCGTTATTAACAATCTCTCGTATAACGTCCTCGTTGAAGAAAGGAATGTCGAATATGTACGGACCTTTTCTTACCGGCACGGAACCGTTACGTCGATTTATTTCCTCCCAAAGCTCGTCAATCAGAAGGAAGAACGGCTGACCGAAAGATTTTCTGTTGTCAAAGTGTATCTGGCTTTCTGTATTGCGATATTCAAGCATTACTTTTGCCTGAGGATAGAAACGCTCAATCACTTCTTCCTTGCCGACCAGCAGTAGCGCGGCATTCGTAACCTTATCTCCAATTATCAGCCTAAGGTCGCTTAATGCCTGTGCATCGGACAATGATGTAAATGTTGGATTCTTCTGCTTTTCAGCGTATCTTTCCTTCATCACTTTGATTGCCTCTTTGTCCAGGTCATCAATGGTGATACCTTCGCAGATGTGCTCCGAGAAATCAGGCTCCTGCTCCTGAATGATGGAGATGAAAGTCTTGTCATCCATTGGCTTCAATTCCTCTCCCACACGCATAAGTGCTACGTCCTCGAATTTGAATACCTTGCCAATCGGATGCGGAGGAACCTCGATTACAAGCACTCGCCCGGATTTTGCTTCCTCGTCCTCATACAATTCGTAGATGTCGGGGCGTATGCCCATATCCCGATATATGTCACTCTCAAGTTGCCCGATACCGTTAAGACACTGTTTTGTGCCGATAACCTTATGAGGATAGGCATCGTGCATACCTATGACGATACGACCGCCACCCTCGTTACAGAGAGCAGCGACATATCCGAGGATACACCGGCGACGCTCCTGTGGTTTGTCTTTACCCGCACCGTTATAGGATACGTTTCCGTGTTCCCCTTTTTTGAACTCAACGTGGTCTTCCGACTCACGCATATGTTGAAGTTGTTCTATTGTATATCTGGGCATTTTCAGGATTTTGTAGAGAATTCTACCTTTAATTTGTTGAAATCAAATACATATACTGTCATTTCAGGTGCAACTGATGAATAAAAATCCATAATTTCGTGCTGACGGTTTTCGGTAAATTCATCTAATACAAATGCAACAATAAATTTAGTTGCAATACCTTGATCTTTGAACATCTGTTTATATCGTAACATTTGCTCTAACACACTCCTCAACCTTTCACGAGAGATGGCATTTCTTACATATTTGCATTCAAAAATATAAAAAATCTCATCCTTTTGTGCAAAAGCATCAAATATATATCGATGGCGGTTTAAAACATACTGAACTTCCCTTTGAAATTGAATGCCATAGATACTCTCTATTTTTTTTACGGCTAATTTCTCTACATTTTCTACTATTGGCATCAATGCATGGACTTTTTCTGTAACATTTTTTGTTTCTCTGAGGACATTGTTCCCATGGGAAATTATTTCTACTGCCTCCTTCCTAAGTTTTTCAGTGCTCTCTTTACCGGTTAATTTTACAAAATTTGCTTCATCTGAAAAATCTTGTGGGCTATAAAGCTTTTCGTGGTGACATATAACCAAAAATAAAAACGCGATCAAAATAACTAAGGGGAAACCTATAATGAAATATATGAATGGCAATCTTTCAGAATCTCCTTGCAGCTGACCTAATCCTATTGAAAAGACAATGCCCGCAATTAGATAACAGAGGGTAATAAACATCCCCAATATTCCAAGAGGATTATGGAGATAGTGCTTGAGCGTATCTTTAGTATATAGATTGTTCATTTATTGCGCAATTATTTTTTTGCAAAGAT
>CAJTZS010000089.1 GCA_910584055.1 uncultured Muribaculaceae bacterium
GAAAAAGGATAGCTTATAATCGCTTTATTTTAGATTAGTAGTAGATTATTACAGTTATGTATTTTACTCAAGTTTCGGATTTAGGTTTTATGCAGTCTGAGCGATCAGTTGCATGGCCTTGAACCTGCGGTTATCCCGTATAATTTGCTCCATCAATTCGTTCTCGTCAATGGTAAAAATCTCAGCCACGATTGCTATTACATCAATAATGATTGACCAGATCTTTTCCACGACGGTGAGCTCGTGTACGCCTTCATATATATCGGCGAACAATCCTCCAATGGTCTCTTCACCATGCTCTTCAGGCGCTCAAGCTTGGATACGAAATACTCTTCCTTGCGTTTTTCGGTCTGGCAGTCTCTGTCACGCTTGCGGTTGTAGCGCCTCTCGCGCTGCCGGGCCGTAAGACCTTGTTCCTTGCCATCGACCTTCCCTCTCTCGCCGTGAATCGAGAAGTCCACGACAAATTGAGAGCGGCCGTCGCTCCAGCACAGGGCCAGCAGCTTGTAGCCGAGAATGCACCGCTGAAACACGTGCGAGAATATCTTGCCAATACACTCCATCCTCAATCCGGTCTTCGGCAGGTCGGAATCATCCACAATAAGCACTGCCGGAAGATGGCTCTTTTGATAGTCTTTCCTTATGGTCACGGCCTTGATGAGATGACAGGCGATGTGCCAGATGATGTTGCTAGTCTATATTGTCCTTGGCCATAAACGAATAGAGTAGGTCCTTCTTACCCCCGAACAGTTTCGAGATTGACGATCCGGCATAATGAGAAAAACCCGGGACGGCCATAAACGGCAGAATCAATATGATCTGGAAAAGTTGAAGGTTGGTAAGCTGACAGTTCTCACGTTTTTTCCCTCCGAGATCTTTGTCTGAAATCCTCATCCCCTCAAGGAGGGTCATAAACTTGGAAAATGCGGGATTGATTCGTTTTCCCGTGAAAAAGTTGCGGATCTCCGATGGAATTTTTGTAATTTTGCTCATGGCTTTGAGTGATTGTAATTAGTTGTTTGGGCACCTCTAAATTACTAAATTTCCGTGACATACGGAAATCCTCAAAGCCTTTTTTATGCCCAAATCTATCCTCTCAACCTAAATCCGAAACTTGAGTAAATTATAATTATGAGATGCTACGTGCTTTTGTTCAATATACCCTAAACGTCGATTTAAATGCGCCTGTGATAAAGGATTTAGTTGAAAAGTATAAGGATATAGAACAATTTAATAGGAGCATAACAGATAAATACGTTGCAATATGTAAACGCTTTTAATATTTGAATTTAGCCGTTTATGTAGAATGAAGGTGTGCAAACAAACAGACCCTGAAAAGGGTCTCACCCCCGTTAACCGCAATGTCAAAGACTTGCGGATGGCCAGATGACTCCTATACATCCGACCCCAACGGGGTCGAACCATATAATCTGTAGAAAGGTTCGACCTCCGTTGGGGTCGTGGATTGGGAAGGCACTTCGACCCGCACATTGTATCATGTGCGGTTACTTGAAGTTCGACTCCCGTTGGGGTCGATGGCTCGTCGTTATTCTGAATCTTAGCAAATCCTCTCTTTTTTAATGAACTGTGTGCTTGATCACTGAAAATAATCCTTATTTTTGCCACGAGAGTTTTACGAAAGATAAATAGATAAAGTATTGGAAAAGAAACATAACTGTCAGCAGTGCCCACTGAGGCGGCGATACGACCGTTCACCCAAGTCATTGTTGGGTCGTTTTTGGCGATGGCACATCAATTTCTGTCCGGGATGGAAAGCCTATTTCCTGTCGCTGAGCGAAGAGGAACGGCATGTATTGAGAAAGCAATACGCTTTTCATAAGCCTCAAATCCGCAACTAAGTCCTTCATCGTCCTATTTACGTGTACACGTTCTCTCATTACTGAATTATTAGATAAATTGAGGCTGAAATACCCACTTCTGCCTACAATACCCCCTTACCCCACAATGCGACTTGAGACAATACGCAGTATCATACCCATAAGTTGTAGTCGTCATCCAAAATCAGTCTGGAATACATCTGCGTAAGCATTATTACAGGTATAGATATTCAGCACATACCACCTTGATGTTCTGATCCATTTGGCTGGTACAGAGACAAATCTGAAGACAAACGCTTTTATGCGACTTGTTTTATTGGGTCCGAACCTCTTTACGTCAAGTCTTTGGATAATGACCTTGTAGAAGTTACGGATAAGTGCTGTAAGAAGAAGGAACACTGTGTTCTCTGCCATGAAGGATTTGGGCAATCTGGACCATCCGAAACCATTGTTCATGTCATCGAAGATGCGCTCCTTTCCTCCGCGGAGGTTATAGAACTCGACAATCTCTCTTACGGAAGGCTCGTAGTCGTTGGTCAGGATGCAGCGGTATGTGTATTCTCCTTCCCAGAGGTCAAGCTCACCGTCCATCCGTTTCCGCCTTTGAATCACAAGCCGGTATGTCTTGCCTTTCCACTTCTCTACAAGAATGGAATTCAGCTCAAACTCAATGCCGTTGATTTCTCCCCTCTTCCAGCCTCTGAGAGCGAAGAGGTCATTGTAGAGCGAACTACAGCGGTTGGCACGGATATAGAAGGTCTTGCAGTGGGTGTCAACCTCTTCCACGATCTCTTCAGAGCACGAGCCGCAATCAGCTCTGAAACGATTGATAACAAGATTGTTCTGTTCAAACCTTTCGAAGAATCTCTTCAGCGTGTCCTTCTGATGGAAACGGACGTTTGTGTTGCCGTCGCTGTTCTCAATGCCGACAATCAAATCTCCAATAACCGCCACACCTGGTCGATAACCAAGGAACTTCTTGTATGTATGCTTTGCATCATATTTCTCTGTTTCTATGAACTGGTGGTCGAAATCAACATCATACATCTCACCCTCTTTCAGCTGACCAGCTGCACACATACAATTGAGCAGTAAGGTATTGAGGGTGTCAGCCGTATTGAAATCGTAGTTCTTACCCGTATCTGACGTGTATGAAATGTTCTCCTGCGTCAGTTCCTTTATCGCTCTGAGGATAGTGTCAGAGCTGCAGGTACGAAGTGTCGGATGAAGCGAGAGATGGGGCATCAAATGAGTTGTGACATCCTCAATACATGAGCCGCCACAGAAGTAGATGCTCATGAGAGAACGGATGATTTCGCTGTATTGATAACCATACAGCCTGCATCTTAGACCGAGGGTTGTGTCAATTACATATGACAATGTGGAGTCAAATTGCTCCATCATTGCAAATATTCCTCCAAAAGGAGTGAGTTTCTCAGATTTTATTGCTTTCTTTGCCATGTCTGTCGGGTTTGATACATATTTTGATTTGCAACACTAAGATAGGTGAAAAATCTGACATGACAAAATCCTGAGCAACTTTTTGTTGCTCAGGTACTTAAAAAGTTATATTTATAATAGTGTT
>CAJTZS010000090.1 GCA_910584055.1 uncultured Muribaculaceae bacterium
GGATTAAACACTCGGCTCCTCGGAGCCACTAAAAAATAACCGAAGTATTGATAAATGGGAATTTATTAAGTCTGAATCTTGACATAGAACTGTGTATTTTGATTTACACTGCAAAGGTAGGACACGGATGGCACGTAAACCGAAAATAATCATTACTCAAACATTACAGAATTATTACTAAATTATTACGGTTCCGTAAATTATTTGATTATCATAGGAAGCTCGAACCGATTTTTTTGTAATTTAGCACCATGGAAAAAAGAATAAAGGCTCTCTATATAATCACTATAATTGCCATATTTGCTTTCCTCTGTATGCAGGGCTACTGGCTCTTCAACCGCTATGAATATTCCCTGACTGAATATGAGCGCGACTTGAGCGAACGGATTGCAAAGTGCGTGGACGATTACAATGTTATACGCGAAAAATCATCGGATACCATAGCCGACCCGCTTAAGCAAAAAGGGACTGACAATGTGATGACCATACCTACATTTTCACTTAAGCAGGAATATGGAGATACGGTAAAGACAACGCGGACAGCCAAAATCAGCACCTATTTGTTTTCAGCTCATGAACTTTTGGGACTGAAACCGGGAACACCCCTGACAGACGCACAAAAAAACAAGGCGATGGAATTGGCACAACTGCAGATGAATGAACCGGCAGATTCCGCCGTTTTTGACGCTTCCGGTGCAAAAGATGAAAAAGAGGCATGGGTTGCTACGAAAAACGTCATTACCGAACGTAAATGTCCGTTCAGTATTGAAGGTTTAGACTCCGTTCTGAACAAGACAGGAATAAAAGCCAAGATAAACCTGAACTGCGCTGACAGTATGGTGTGGCATCCCGAAGTGAAAAACCATCAGTCAACATTCAGTCCTTGTCTGCTTATGACAATCCCTTATTCACAGCTCGAAGGCCGCAGCGTAACGATTGTCTGCCCTATCAATCCATTTGACATTCTGCCGGGAATGTGGCAGACTCTTCTTATCTCCTCACTTATATCTATTTTACTGATAGCGTGCCTTGTTTCGCAAATCTCAACCGTGTTGAAACTATCTCGTCTCGATAACATGCGCAACAGTTTCATCACCACCATGATTCATGAGCTTAAACGCCCCGTATCCACACTTAAAATGTGTGTTTCCGGGCTTGGAAATGAAAAAATGATGTCTGACAATGCATTAAAGGCCACTCTTTTGAATGAAACACGCAATGCCCTCGACAACCTGTCGGCATACTTCTCAAAACTGCGTGACATAACATTCAATAATGTGGAGCAAATACCTCTCGCCATCGGCGAAATCAATCTGCATGCTTTGATTGACACCATTGCCAATAACACGACAATACCCTCTGGAAAAGACGTGAAGATAATCAACAACATTGATGAATCCTTGACAATATCGGCAGACCGGACTCATATGTTCAACATATTTAATAACCTTGTGGAGAACGCAATCAAATATTCCGGAGACAGCGTGGAAATAAAAGCTTCCGCGGATACCGGCGACGGCACGGTAGAAATATCGATATGCGATAACGGTAATGGGATTTCAAAAAGAGACCTGCATCATGTCTTTAAACGATTCTATCGGGGTAACGCCTCTTCGGGTGACCTCCCCGGTATGGGACTCGGACTGACTTACGTAAAACTCCTTGTAAACGCCCATGGCGGGGTGATAAGCGTTGACAGTTCCGTTGGGGAAGGGACATGTTTCACAATCAAGCTGCCTCAATGATGAAAGCAATTAAAATACTCCTGGTTGACGATGACCTTAAAAACTCCATGCTCCTGAAACGCTTTATCGAAACGGAGGGGTATGAGGTGACATATGCCAACAACGGTAGGATCGGACTGGAAACGTACAAGGAAATACACCCCGACCTTATCCTGCTTGACATCAACATGCCGGAACTGGATGGATTTGAAACTGCGCGGATAATACGGCAAACCGATAAACGCGTTATCATTTTCTTCCTTACAGACCGCACCGATAAAATTGACCGCCTGCGCGGGTTTTCTCTCAAAGGGAACGATTATATCCCCAAGCCATTTTATCCTGAGGAGCTGATAGCAAAAATCAACGAACGTTTCGAAAGCCGTATTATCGATCAGGAGATGGAATACATTCTCGGCAACACCAGTTTCCGTCCGAACCTTGCCTCTGTTACGTATAACGGAGAAACACATTCCCTGTCGGTCCGCCAGACGGAAATATTACAGATGTTGGCAGAAAATCTCGGAAAAGTCGTGGAGCGAGACCATATACTCGAGCAGATATGGGGCGATGCAAACTATTCAAACACGTTGGCGCTTAACGTGCAGATAACATACCTGCGCCGCATCCTTAAAGACCCATCGATATCCATAACCAACATCAAGAAGAAAGGGTATGTACTTTCTATTTCCGCATAAAAAAGTCTGCACCTTGTTTTGTGCATAAACAAACCCGGAATAGAATATAAGCTTATGTTATTTAGAAGAGTCTGCCATAATTGTGACCGGTCCGTCGTTGACCAAAGAGACCTGCATGTCGGCACCGAAACGTCCACGCCCTACTGGTTTCCCCAATAGTTTTTCCATCTCCGCGCAGAACGCTTCATACATCGGCACGGCGAGGTCATGTCCGGCAGCCTCAATATAGCTTGGACGGTTGCCTTTCTTCACAGAGGCAGCGAGTGTGAACTGACTGACAACGAGCACCTCTCCGTCAATGTCAATGACACTCCGGTTCATCACACCCTCATCATCGTTGAAGATACGCATATTCGCGCATTTCCTCGCCAGCCATTCCATGTCGTTCACCGTGTCGCCGACAACAACCCCGAGAAATATCAAAAGACCCGGACCGATACCGGCTACCCTCTCCCCTTCAATATCCACATGCGCATGGGAAACTCTCTGAATCAACGCTTTCATACAAACAATTTTATAATAATCTCATCACTATGGCAACAACCGATGCTACCGTCTCTACAAAATTAACCAATATCTTAAACATCACCAAATTCCCGTTTATCGCACAGGCATTATTCCTCGCAGAATCGCCGAGGGCGCAAAGAATCGACAACATGTCTTTTCCTGATTTAGGTTGACCGTCTGAAGGTCCTAACCCTGATAGAAGTTG
>CAJTZS010000091.1 GCA_910584055.1 uncultured Muribaculaceae bacterium
CAACGACCCCGAGATTACAAATCACGTGCTCTGGCCAACTGAGCTAAAGAGGCTTTCAGGAGTTTCGTCTCTCATCTCATACAAGACTCAGACGAAATCGACTGCAAAGTTATAACAATTTTTCAGTCTCTCCAAATTTTCAGTAAAAAATTTTCTTAAAAATTTATTTTATCTATTTTTCATCACTCCACGGTCACCGATTTGGCAAGATTACGCGGCATGTCCACATCCTTTCCTTTGTTGATGGCAATGTAATACGAAAGGAGCTGGAGAGGAATAGACGTAATGATGGGAGACAGACATTCAGGAACGTCAGGCACCTCAAGCACATGATCCGCGATATTACGGATCACGCTGTCCCCTTCCGTGACAATGGCGATGATACTGCCACCGCGGGCTTTCACCTGCTGGACATTGCTCACAATCTTGTCATACAGATGATCTTGCGGAGCCACGATAACCGATGGCATCTCTGCATCTATAAGCGCGATGGGTCCGTGTTTCATTTCAGCCGCCGGATAACCCTCCGCATGTATGTATGATATCTCCTTGAGCTTCAGGGCGCCCTCAAGCGCCACGGGGTAATTATAGCCACGCCCGAGGTAAAGGAAGTTACGGGCATAGGTATAAATCAACGAAAGCCGCTCTATCTTATCATTGAGCTTAAGTACGTGCTCAACAAGATTGGGTATTTTCAATATTACACTTCCAAGGCTCTCTATCTGCTCGGGGGTCAATGTGCCACGAAGTTCCGCAACGGCCATCGCAATCAACGTCAGCACCATCACCTGACCGGTGAACGCTTTGGTCGAAGCCACCCCGATCTCCGGACCGACATGGATGTAAGCGCCGCTGTCGGTTTCTCGCGGAATGGAGCTTCCAACCGCATTGCTTATACCGAACACAAACGCCCCCATGCTCCTGGCTATCTTCACGGCGGCGAGAGTATCTGCAGTCTCGCCACTCTGGGAAAGGGCTATCACTATATCATCCTTGTCAAGCACAGGATTAGAATAGCGGAATTCACTTGCGTATTCCACCTCCACCGGCACGTGACACATCTCCTGGATGAGATACTTCCCTATAAGGGCGGCATGCCATGACGTGCCGCACGCCACTATCACTATGCGCCGTGCATTCTTGAATATCTCTTTGTTGTCCCTGACTCCGCTGATGATCACCCTCTTTCCGTTCTCAACCACTCTCCCCCGGATACACTCGCGGAGCGTGGTCGGCTGCTCAAAGATTTCCTTTAGCATAAACGACGGGTATCCACCTTTCTCAAGCTGAGATATAGACAATTCGAGAGTCTTGACATCTATCTTGCTTTCCCGGTTTTCAAGATTGAGAACCCGCAATGGCTCTCCCCTCTTGATTACTGCTATCTCTCCATCCTTCAGATAAACGGCATCCTTCGTATACTCAACAAACGGTGTCGCATCAGATGCAAGAAAAGTTTCGTCTTCACCTATGCCAATTACAAGCGGACTGCTCTGACGGGCAGCGATGATAACATCAGGATTATTCTTCTCTACCACAGCTATGGCATATGCTCCCACAACCTGATGGAGAGCCTCCCGCACAGCCTCGAGGAGCGTGCAGCTGTTTTTCAGTTTTATGTATTCGATAAGCTGTACAAGTACCTCTGTATCGGTTTCCGAATGGAATTTACATCCATGTTCCTCAAGTGCATCCTTTAAGAGCTTGTAATTCTCGATGGTGCCGTTGTGCACCAACGCAAGATTGCCATCCTCGCTGTAATGGGGATGGGCATTGCAGTCGGACGGCTCTCCATGAGTGGCCCACCGTGTATGAGCGATACCGATCGTTGAATCTATATCCTTATCCTTGCATATCGATTCAAGGTTCTCAACTTTTCCCTTAGCCTTGAATACGTTAAGCTTACCGTCAGGCGACACCAATGCTATGCCGGCACTGTCGTAACCCCTGTATTCCAATCTATGAAGACCCTTAATCAATACATCATAAGCGTTCCCGTTGCCGAGATATCCTACAATTCCACACATAATAAATATATGATATACGTTACTGCGGCCGCAAGTCAAACAATTTCCGAGAATTCGGACGTATCTGTCAGATTACTCCCTAACATAACGAAGTGCATCCGGCCATTTGTTAATTGAAGTTGTTCGAACAACTTTTTCGTTTCAGGGAGCAAAATTACTGATTTTATAGATAAAAAGCAAGGGGGACGACTATTTTTGATAGTCATCTCCCAATGAAGTTGTTTAAACTAATTTAATTTGTGAAATTTTTTAAGGAAAATAACGATAA
>CAJTZS010000092.1 GCA_910584055.1 uncultured Muribaculaceae bacterium
GTCTAAATCAGACGGGGCGCTGAGTCATGGCCTTCCTTTGGCTGAATAGTTACAATGGCATAGCGCAATGTTAAAAATAATTAATCTGTATAAGGTTGATTATCAATACGCTTATTTGAAAAGACATCCCTTAGAGATGTCAGCCCCTCCGCAAATTAACTTCCGTTAACTATCTCTTGAATTCCCTTATCGTATTAGATTATATGGAAACCAATTTAGGAAATAAAAAACTCTCTGTGAAGGAAACGCAGGAATTTGGTCCGGGACTGCTGCGCTGGCTTGAATCGGGCGAAATTGCTTTGAGCGACATGCTTGAAGGAGGAGTTGCCAATTCGTTAGTGAAAACTTTGCTTCACAGTCCCATCATAATGGATCTTAATGCCGATTTCAACGGCATGTCAAAAGAAGAATTGGACGGCTATCTCGACTGTCACTTTCCTAATTGGGATAGTTTTGGCTCGAAATGTACAGGCGTTGATATGCCGCTATGGGTGGGATGTCCCCTTGGAGGACGAGAAGCGCAGATAAGAGTGAAGATTAACGAGAAGTTTTTCGCAATTTCAATTAACGACCAACAGATAATACCCGGTTTCAATGCTAAAAGTGGAGATGACATATCTGCTTGTGGCAAGATTCCAACCCTTTTGTTCCTACAATTACAGATGTGGATAAGGCTGAATAGACACGCTTTGCTCGAGTATTGGGAACAAAAAATAGACATAGCGACACTTTTCGCCAGAATGATACGATTGCCGAAATACATCGTGGATATATCCACGGTCAATCTGCGAGAACATCTAATTTTCCCTGCAGAGGAATATAAGATACAGTTATACAGCACTGATATCGGTCCTCTGTTTCATGTTATATCTTGTGAAGAGGGATATAGCATCAGCTTATCTATATCATCAGGGAAATTGCTATATGTAGATATGTATGGCAAAAGAGATGATAATGATTCATTTTCGGATGTGGAAAAATTGGCAAGGAAGTGGAGATGAAACCGGCTCACCCCAAAGCAGCAGGTTCTTCTACCAATAGAGAGAATCTCCAGTTTGTCCGAGAACAATATGAATTGGAGTAATAATGTTTTAACGGTTGCGCACGCCACAGAATCAGTGCATGTTATCAATGATAGGTTATGCAGTGCAGAAAGGTTCGACTGTTTACGTCTATAACCCCAATGGAGGTTATATCTGGCATAGAGTCGGAATATTACAAGGCTATACCCAAACAACAGTTACAATCAAACACGGCTCCACCACGTATGTATGCGGAGAGCGGGGCGAGGTAAAGTTCACACGCTAAATATAAACAAGTATGCAGGAGAAATATAGGCGACACATGAAATGGTGGCTCGATGAATTCTGTGCAGGTGATCAGGTAGACCGCTATGTCGAACTATTCCCCGAACTCGACTCAAGTCTCGCGAAATTTGCGGTTGGCATTTTTATCTGGAATATGGAAGGTTCAATTGATATCGATAATCCTGAGGATGTCAAGCGTGTTCGTAATATTCTACGGATTCTCGACTCAACGCCGGGTTACAACTTCTTCGACAATGTATTCAATGAATGCAGTCCCGACATTGTCTGCGAGATAATTGGTATTAGCCCGAAAACACCTCGCGAAGAACCAGCGTTGAAAACCAATCATACGGTTTTCGCAGTAGATTCTTGGGAAGAGGCTAAACATCATCAGGATATGATACCGTGGAGCATAGCAATTTCTGAGGAAGAATTCAACGCCTATGCCGCGACTGGAAAGCGATTCTTCTTGTGTGAAAATGGAGAATGGTGGGATGTCCCCTGCGCTCCCGGAAAGGCCTTTCCTCACGACACATATGGATATTCCCTCATTGCCGTAGAGGTTTCATCCGACAACGAAATTGTTTCCATTTCATCGCGCTGGAATACTTATGCCGAAGATGGAGGACATTTCCTTACCGAGGAGCAACTCCGCTTGCTTCTTCACGATAAAGAGTTTGTCAAATTGTTTTGCCACACAATTGATAATTACTAAATTTGCAATATTGCAACACTACTGTCCACTAAAAATGGACGTGGTTAAAAATTAAATAAATTCGGTTCAC
>CAJTZS010000093.1 GCA_910584055.1 uncultured Muribaculaceae bacterium
GCGGGCGCGGACGCCGCGGCACTTCCGTGCCTGCACTCGACTTAAGAGGCGAAATTACGCCCTATATCGTCAAATTCTGCAAGGAATTTGACGATTAATAAATCTTAAATTTGTCGGAATCACGCCATGCTGGAAATTTTTCGCGGAATGAGTCAAGCTTTGTGCGTGAAAGGCTTGCATAAATAAAGCGTTGTTGTGTTGCATCCGGAAGAAGAACTGTCTTCCCGATTTCATTTCCTTTGTAGTCAATTATCATTGATGAGCCGTCATAGTTGAAGCCATTATTGTCAGTTCCTGTGCAGTCAACGCCACATACATATGATTCATTCTCAATGGCTCTTGCAGGCAGAAGTTTATTCCATGCAGATATCCTCACTTCCGGCCAGTTCGCAGAAACTAATAATATATCGTAACTGTTGTTGACATTTCTCGACCAGACCGGGAATCTTAAATCATAGCATACAATCATTGCTATGTTCCATCCTCGGTATCTTATACTGAGTCTCTTGTTGCCAGCAGAAAAAATCTTGTCTTCCCCTGCCATTGTAAAAAGGTGTTTCTTGTCTGCGAATGTTATGTCCCCATTAGGCTCTACAAAGAATGCACGATTAAAAAGTCTATCATCGTCCAGACAGACCATTGTGCCGGCTATTGCGAAGTTATTGGTGTTTGACAATTCCTTTAATATATCGATTGTGCGTGTATAATTTTTGCTGGCAATCTCTTTAATTTCATTTAGATTTTTGCCGGCTGGAAAACCGGTTGAGAAAGTTTCCGGGATGACAACAAGATCTGTCTGCGGATGCACTGAGTTTAATGATGCCTTGAGATTATCAAGGTTGGCATCAACATCATTCCATGAAATTGTCATTGGAAACAGACAAACATTAAGATCTTTAGAAATCATATTGGAGGAAATTATACAGTAAATTTGTGGGGATACTTTGCCGCTTTATCGCAACCGGAATAATAACTTTTTACGAATTCCATATCTTTTTCTATATTTCCGGTTGGATGGAATTCATCTTTTATGATTATATTTTTATTGGAATAATCAATTATTCCTAACTGAATAGGAACTTTCGCATCATAGGCAATATGAAGAAATCCCGTTCTCCACTGTTGGCGCCTACTTCTTGTTCCTTCAGGAGTGACGGCAAGATTAACGTATGAATTCTTTTTGAACATCTCCGTCACTTCGCGGGTGACACTCCTTCCTGTTTTCTTTGCCGGGACAGGAATTCCGCCGATATGTTTTAGCAGATATTTCAAAGGGAAGAAAAACCAAAATTCTTTCATCAAGAAATTTGCTTTTCTTCCCAGTGAATAATATGCGAACAAACCGAGAATAAAATCCCAGTTTGAAGTGTGGGGAGCAACACATATAACACACTTATCACGTTTAGGCGCGGTGATGGATACCTTCCATCCTGTCCATTTAAGTATGTAGCCCCACAAATTCATATCTATTAATTGGCTGTAGCTTCTTTATTGGCTTTTTTTACATCTGCGGGAATTGCTTCGTTGAATTCCTTTACAGCTGCATTCAGTTCTTCTCCAAATTCCATGTGAATCTTTGCGAAAAGAGCTTTGAAGAAGGCCGCTTTTGATTTCGTGTATTCAGCTTTATCTGCAAAAGCCTTCACACCTTTGTCAAAAAAAACATTTGCGTTATCTTTAGCCTTGGTTACGGCGGCCAAAACTTTTTCAATTGATGAAGCGATAGCATTCTTGTCTGCACCTTCCACGTTATAGTATGCAATCATCATTTCATTGCATACTGCTCCGCCTATTGCATCGATAGACTTTTTGAAATCTCTCTTATTTGCCATAATATTTTGGTTTATTACAATTGTATTTACAAATATAACACTTTTGATTCAATTATTGCTATTAAGTAAGGAATAAAATCATAGGATACGCTCGGTTTTATTATTAAGCACCCTTAAGTTTCAGTTAAGTTGTATATGTATATGATAATAATGAGAGATAAATTCCCATTTACCTTACTGATTCAAACTAAATGTGTCTATGTCTACTGCCG
>CAJTZS010000094.1 GCA_910584055.1 uncultured Muribaculaceae bacterium
GGTTTTCTCCGTCTATATAGAAACTTCCAAGCACATCCGGGTTGCTTGCTTTCAGCTCATATTTTCCTCCCCCATCTGTAAAGTCAATACGGGTTGTTGTCGCAAATCGGATTGTATAGTCCATTTTTCCAAACTTAATCGGATATGTTTCTGGTTCATCATTGTTACTGCATGATGCCATAAAAAGACTGAGAATAAATAAGAATGAGATTGATATCTTGTTCATACTTATGATATACCTATTACTATTGATTGAATCGTATTTTTCAACTATTATTTAGCCTCAATAAGAAGATAATACTCTTCAAGAGAGGTATCGGACGGCAATTCGTGAAGGAGCAATATTCTGGTGGTCTTGTTTTCCCAGAAAAGCTCACCCTCGACGCCTTCCGGGACACAGTTGAATGACTGGATCTTATTCTTTGCAGATACACCTTCTCCTATATTCTCCCTCATGAGCTTTACCAAGACTTCTCTTGATATAGACAGGTATTCACCGTCTGGAAGAGATTTATTATTCCGTGCATGAATCTCACTATACCGTGTGCCATTGATCTCACGTGTATCCATGACACTGTATTCGCGGCTCTTGTCAAGGAGGCAATATACACCCATGTTTCGGGGATTGGCTATACAGATGCTGCCTTTAGTCCAGTCGAAGCAAAGGAAATCACGCTCGTATCTGTCAATTCTAATCGAATCGGAATATATGACCTTGCCATCGTAGTATCCCTTGAGATAGCTTTTCATACTTCCGGGTGTGAAGAAATGCGATGACCATTGGGCAGTGAAATGTTCCTCAGAACTGCTGTCACCGGTTTTTCGCTCATAGATACGGACTGTATTCGGCATACCCTCGGCACTCCATACGATTGAGTCATACGACTGTACAAATTCCGGAAACCCAAAGGGATTGTATCTGTCGAGATAGTCCCGAATTTGAAACGCAAGATTGTCAAATGGTGCGGGAACCCGGAAATCATCATACATAAATGGTGTTAATCCCGCCTTTACGAGTTTGAAGCGGTATTTGTCAGGCAACTCTTCGGGTTCATCCGGCTTAGTGGAAGAAAGAGCCCTTTGGGTAACTGTGACAGTACCTTTATTCCAGCTCTTTCCTTTATAGACTGTAAATTCAAGGGTGCCGGTCTGTGAAGTTTCTCCAAGATTATTTGTGAGCAGAATTTTAATTCGTTTGTCGCCGGAAGTTACCATTCCTATATCGGGAACAGCCGTGACTCTAAAACAGTCATAGTCACCAATGATGTCGATGCTTATGTATTGTTGATTGCCAGGCACGATGATTTCGCAGTCGTGAATTCCCATTGCCAGCTCTCCTTCTCCTTCCAACTGCACGGCAAGAGAGAAGAGATTAGCCTCATGGTCGGGTTCATCGTCACTACAGCCTGCGAATAAAAGGCACGCGACAAATGACATTATTGTGAGTAGTTTATTCATACGTGTTCACATAAAATGTTTGAGAATGAAATTAATTATTCGCCATCGGCGTGTGACTATAAGTCTTTTTTGCTTGTTGTCAATAGCCTTGATTATTTTTCGGCAAACTTTATCAAGAGGCATTACCCAGAACAGACCTTCTCCTTTTGCCATTCGTGTATCAACCAGACCGGGACGAATTTCCGTTATAATAATATCCGTCCCTTTCGCTTTGCTTTGCAATGATTTTGTGTAGTTCATCTGAAAAGCCTTTGACGCACTATAAGACGGGGCTACAGGAGTTGGCTGCAATCCTCCCACAGAGGTAACGGTAACAAGATGACCTGATTTCTGCCGTTCAAAGACCCTGTATATCGAGGCAACTGCATTAGCCCAACCCATAACGTTCACTGAAAGTGTGGATAACTCAGTCTCGACATCCAAATTT